>CACMQH010000004.1 GCA_902615805.1 Rhodospirillaceae bacterium | reverse complement strand
AGTTCTACAAGTGCAACTTTAGGAACATCAAATATATTATATAGTGGTTTAATTAATGGAGATAGTTTTTCAGGATCTTATTCTGGCACATTTAATAATGCAAATGTAGGAGCAGGAAAAACAGTTACTATTTCTTCATCTTATTCAGGTGACGATGTATCAAATTATTCTGTAACAAGTCAATCAAGTACTACTGCCAGTATCGTAAAAAAAATCTTTGACTGCATCGGCTACAGCTTCTAATAAAACCTATAATGGAGATGCAACTGCAACTACTACACTTTCATTTTCTGGCTTAGTCGGAACTGAAACATTAGGGCAATCTGTATCATCAACATTCAATAATAAAAATGTGGGTACAGGGAAAACAGTAACTGTAAACTCTATATCTTTATCTGATGGTAGCAATGGGGGAGTTGCTAGTAATTATAGCATAAGTGCAGGACAAACTACTACGGCAAACATCACAGCAAAGGCTTTGACAGTCTCTGGAATAACAGCTTCCAATAAAACGTATGATGGAAATACAGTTGTAACTTTAGACTTAACAGGAACATCTTATTCAGGATTAGTTTCAGGAGATGATGTATCAATTTCAGCTTCTGGTTCTTTTGATAATAAAAATGTTGGTACAGGAAAGACTGTTAATATTAGTTCCTCTTATTCTGGATCTGATGTAGGAAACTATTCTATTACTGATCAAGCTACTACCACAGCAAATATAACAGCAAGTGTAAGTGGCATTACTGTTAGGGGAATAACAGCATCTAATAAGACTTATGATGGAAATAATTCAGCAACACTAGATACTTCAAATGTCTCATACTCAGGACTAGTTGAAGGAGATGATGTTACAGGTTCATTTTCTGGTACTTTTAATAATGCAAATGTAGGATCTAATAAAACTGTAAATATTAGTTCTTCCTATTCAGGAGCTGATGTAGGAAATTATACAATAACGGACCAGAGCACTACTACGGGAAATATAATTGCAAAAACACTAACAGCAACTGCTGCAGCATCTAATAAAACTTATAATGGAAATACTACAGCAACAGTTACATTATCTTTTTCAGGGTTAATTGGTTCTGAAACATTAGGACAATCTGTTACAGCAGCTTTTAATAATAAGAATGTAGGAACGGGAAAAACAGTAAATGTTAGTGCTATAACTTTATCTGATGGAAGTAATGGAGGTCTAGCAAGCAATTATAGTATTAGTGCAGGCCAAACTACAACGGCAAATATCACAGCAAAATCTTTGACAGTTTCTGGAATTACAGCTTCTAATAAGACGTATGATGGAAATACAAATGCTACAACTGATGTTACTTCAGCATCTTATTCTGGATTAGTAAGCGGTGATAATTTCGTAGTTGCTGCCACGGGAACTTTTAATAATAAAAATGTAGGAACAGGAAAAACAGTTAGTTTATCTTCTTCATATTCTGGAAGCGATGTTTCCAATTACTCTGTTACAGATCAATCAAGTACAACAGCGAATATTACAGCTAAGGCATTGACAGTTTCTGGTATTACTGCTTCAGATAAAAGTTATGATGGTTCTACAACTGCAACTTTAGGAACATCAAATATTTTATATACTGGACTAGTAAGTGGAGACAGTTTTTCAGGTTCTTATACAGGAACTTTTGATAATAAAAATGTAGGAACTGGAAAAACAGTAACGATATCTTCTTCTTATTCTGGAGACGATGTGTCAAACTATTCAGTCACAGATCAATCTAGTACAACAGCTACAATTATTAAAAAAGCTTTAACTGCTTCAGCTTCAGCTTCTAATAAAACGTACAATGGAAATGCAACTGCAACTACATCTTTAACGTTCTCAGGCTTAGTTGGATCAGAGACTTTAGGACAATCTGTAACATCAGCATTTAATAATAAAAATGTGGGAACAGGAAAAACAGTTACAGTTAGTGCGATTACATTATCTGATGGAAGCAATGGGGGACTAGCAAGTAACTATACTATTAGTGCAGGCCAAACTACAACGGCAAATATTACAGCAAAAGCTTTAACAGTTTCTGGAATTACAGCTTCTAATAAAACGTATGATGGAAATACAAATGCTACAACTGATGTTACTTCAGCATCTTATTCTGGATTAGTAAGCGGTGATAATGTTGTAGTTTCAGCTACAGGAACCTTCGATAATAAAAATATTGGAACTGGAAAAACAGTAACGATATCTTCATCATATTCAGGAAGTGATGTTTCTAATTATTCTATTACAAATCAATCTAGTACTACTGCAAATGTTACAGCTAGAGCATTAACAGTTTCTAGTATTACTGCTTCAGATAAAAGTTACGATGGTTCAACAACTGCAACTTTAGGAACATCAAATATCTTATATACTGGCTTAGTAAATGGTGATGATTTTTCAGGAAGTTATACAGGGAATTTTAATAATGCAAATGTAGCAAGTGGTAAAACTGTTACTATCTCTTCTACTTATTCTGGAGATGATGTGTCAAACTATTCAGTTACAGATCAATCTAGTACTACAGCAGCTATTGTTAAAAAATCTCTAACAGCTACTACATCATCTTCTAATAAAACTTATAATGGAGATGCAACTGCAACTACTACACTTTCATTTTCTGGTTTAGTTGGGTCTGAAACTTTAGGACAATCTGTATCATCAACATTCAATAATAAAAATGTGGGTACAGGAAAAACTGTAACTGTAAACTCTATAACTTTATCTGATGGAAGCAACGGAGGTTTAGCTAGTAACTATACTATTAGTGCAGGTCAAACTACAACAGCAAATATCACAGGAAAATCATTAACAGTTTCAGGTATAACTGCACCAAATAAAACTTATGATGGAAATACAAATGCTCCTTTAGATATATCCAATATTTCTTATTCTGGTTTGGTTTCAGGAGATGATATAGGAGGTTCATTTTCAGGAGCTTTTGATAACAAAAATATAGGATCCAGTAAGACAGTATCAATTTCTTCTTCTTATTCAGGAGTGGACTCTGGAAATTATACAGTAACAGATCAATCTAGTACTACAGCAAACATTACTGCTAGAACTTTAACAGTTTCAGGACTAACTGCTTCAAATAAGACCTATGATGCAACAACTTCTGCAACTTTAGATACTTCTAATATTTCATATGCAGGTTTAGTAAGTGGGGATAGTTTTTCTGGAAGTTACACGGGAACTTTTAATAATGCTAATGTAGGAACTAGTAAGCTAGTTACAATTTCTTCTTCTTATTCAGGAGATGATATAAATAATTATTCTATAACAGACCAATCTTCTACAGGTGCAAATATAACTAAAGCCTCTCCAACTATCAGTGGCTTAAGTGCACAATCAAAATATTCAGATGAAAGTTATACTTTAGCAGGAACTCCAAGTATTAGTGGTTTAAGTATTGCCTATTCTTCTAGTAACACTAGTATAGCTAATGTAGGTTCTTCAACAGGAGCGGTTTCTATTTTATCAACAGGAACATCTACAATTACTGCTTCAATTGCAGCTACATCAAATTATAATGCAGCAAGTGCAACTTATATCTTAACGGTAAGTACGAGACCTACTAGTAATGGATCCCCTTCTCAAGTTGCTACATATACAGCAATAAGAAGTATGAACGAAAATGTAAGTAATAGTAGTGGTAACATTTCTATAAGAGGATCTAATGGTAATCTAAATAATACTTCTATCTCAGGTGGGTCTATATCTGCTGGAAAAAATAGCGTAATTTCATCACAAGCAAAGGTAATAGTTTTAAGGCCTAATCTTGTTCCTGCTACAGAAGGAATTTATGAATTTTCAAATAATGAAGATGAAGATAGGTTAAAACCGCCAGAAAAAAATAATGAGAGTTTTCAAAAGCTTGGAGAAATAATAGGAGTTGTAGATTATCTAGTTCAAATTGAATCTGAGAATAAAACATACAATTATAACTTAGAAGTAAGAGACGGAGGTATTTTAATCAAACCTAAAAACTTAGATTCATTTAGCTTCGCAGAATTTAATAAATCATTAGTTATTGATAAAGCAATGGGGGCAGTACAAGAGAATTTCGGCATACCAACTTTTCAAATAAAAACTATAGTAATAGATTTATTGTCGAATATAGCTAGTAATTAGAATTAATATATCAACTAATATCTCTCTTATTAAAAGTCAGAAACTCTACCCTTGACTTCCCAGTCTCCATATCTAGTTGGTTCAGGACCTTTAGGTCCTCCTATCTCTTTAACTTTTTTGTTTTTATTCTTATTTTTTTTATTATTACTTTTATTTTCTTTTTTTATGACTTTGTTCATAATTAAATTAAACAATATTGATAATGAAAAATAAAGATAAAAGTAGAACAATAGTAAAAATAAGCATTCATAAGCATTTTCAAGGATTGACCCTAAAAGAAATAGAAGCAATACAAGACGAATATTTTAAAGAAAATAATTTAGATGCGAGGGATAAGGCTTTTGTTAAAAATTTAACCTTAACTAGCATAAGAAATAGAGGGATATTAGAAAATATTATTGCTAAGTATCTTGATAGACCATTACCCAAAAAATTAATAGAAATTAAGGCAATATTAATTATGGGAGTAGCTCAAATTCTATTTACAAGAACTGAAGATTATGCGGCAGTAAATACTACAGTAAATTTCTTTGAAGGAAGACTTAAAAAATGGAGAGGTTTATCAAATGCTATATTAAGAAAAATAATAAGAGAAGAAAATTATAAAAAAAAAAATTATGAGCTTCGATTAAATATTCCTAACTGGTTATACAAGGTTTGGCAAACACAATATGGAGAAAAGAACACGGAAAAAATTATAGATTTTATTTTTAAAGAACCGACCTTAGATTTAAAAATTAAAAAAGATTTTGATTTTTGGAAAAAAGAAATAAGAGGCGAAGAGATTGCATATAATACTTTGCGATTAAATAAATCTGGAGATCCTAAAAAAATAAGTGGTTATAAAGAAGGGGCATGGTGGGTGCAAAATCTTGCAGCACAAATACCAGTAGAGTTAATGGGTAATATTAAAAATGAAAAGGTATTAGATCTATGTGCTGCACCAGGTGGAAAAACAGCTCAATTACTGAATGAAGGCGCAATAGTAACTGCTTTAGACATATCAGAAAAAAAAATTAATAAACTAACTAGTAATATTTCTAGGCTTAATTTAGAAAAAAATCTTACTACAATTTCTAAAGATTTTTTGAAGTGGAATAGTGAAAAAAAATATAATAAAATTTTATTAGATGCTCCTTGTAGCGCTACAGGCACTGTAAGAAAAAATCCTGATGTATTATGGAATAAGAATGAAAAAGATATTGAAAGACTTGCCAATACACAAAAAAAGTTACTAGATAAGGCAATAAGTAAATTAAGTGATAAAGGAATATTGGTATATTGTAATTGCTCTATGCAGTTTGAAGAAGGAGAAAAAGTAATAGATTTTTTTATTAAAAAAAATAGAGTAAAATTATTGCCAATAAAACCCGAAGAGCTTAAACTTTTTCCTAAGGAAATTTTTAAAAGTGGATTTATTAGAACATTACCTTACATGTATAATGAGTTTGGTGGTTTAGACGGGTTCTTTATAGCAAGGTTTGTTAAAGTTTAATATTTAAATATGGTAAAAAAAAAAGTAAATATAGCAGCTTCAATATTATCTGCAGATTTTTCAATTTTAGGAAAAGAAGTCAAGTATGTAGATAAAGCTGGTAGTGATATGATCCATATAGATGTTATGGATGGAAGTTTTGTTCCAAATATCACCATAGGACCTTCTGTAATATCTAAAATTAGACCATTTTCAAAGAAACCATTTGATGTACACCTTATGATTAACGAGCCATCAAAACATATTGATGAGTTTATTGCTGCTGGTGCTGACATTTTAACTATACACTATGAAGCCGATCTTCATCCAATAAGAACGCTAGATTACATTAAAAGTAAGGGCATTAAAGCAGGAATAGCTATCAATCCTGCAACACCTGAAGTAGTTTTAGAAAATCTTTTGGACTATTGTGATTTAATTTTGGTAATGTTAGTAAATCCAGGTTTTGGTGGACAAAAAACAATTCTATCACAAATCAAAAAAGTTAAATCTATTAGTGCTATGCTTAAAAAGCATAAAAAGAATATATACTTGGAGGTTGATGGAGGAGTAAATCCTTTAAATATTAAAAATTTAGTACAATCAGGAGCAAATTTAATTGTAGCTGGTAACGCTATATTTAAGGATGGAAAAGATTTTTATGAAAAAAATATCAGGGCATTAAAAGTTCCTCGAGTTAAGTAGTGATAATTTTTAGAGTTGTAAAAAATATTTTTTTTAAAACTAAATTATATGATTACTATTTATCAAAAAATAGTATTGAAGAAATTTCTTTTACTCCAAAAGACATTTGGCCAGGTGATCCTATTTTAGGTGATCAACTAGTTCAAGGTTATTATAATTTAGCAAATAAAAAAATATATTCTCCTGAAGAAACTCTATGGCAGATCTCTAATACCAATACGTTTTGGCAAAATGAAGCTCATAGTTTTTCATGGTTAAGGCATCTTAAGGCTAGATCAGGATCACTTGCTAGAAAACATGCCAGGCTATTAATATTAGATTGGTTAAAATTATATGAAAATTATAATAATAAAACATGGGAATTAGAAATTTTGTCGCGAAGAGTTTCTGCTTGGGTAACTAATTTTGATTTTCTACTTGCTGAAAAAGATAAAAAATTTTCAGATATTTTGTTAAGAAACCTTTTCAAGCAAATAAAATTCTTAAGAAATCAAACTAACAAAAGCTATTTTTTCTTTCTAGAAAAAAAATATGGATTAGAAGAAAGTTCAATCAAGAAAATAAAAATTCTAAGAGCTCTTATTTTAAGCAGTATGTGTTTTGAAAGTCAATTAGTTAGGTTTGCTAATTATATAAAAATATTGGAATCAGAACTTAAAACGAATTTCAATATTGATGGTTTGCATGAAAGCAAATCTCCTTCAACCCAGCTAGAGATATTAGGTGACCTAGTTACTATTAGAGAGGCAATAGTGTCTAAGCAATTGAAAGTTCCAGATTTTTTGGAAACAATAATTAAAAAAGGAGCGCATTCATTAAAATTTTTTAGAACACCAGCTGGAACCTTGGCTATATTTAATGGCTCAAAACAGGAAACTAAGTTTTTAATTGATAAAATTATAAACCAAGCTGATGGGCAGCCTAGAGGAAGAGGTCCAATTAGTTTATCAAAAAGTGGATTTGAAAAAATAGTCTGTAATGGAATAATATTATTTGTAGATACTCATTATAATAGCAATAAAAACTACTCAAATGCTCCCCATGCTATTGAGATAAATCTAGGAAAAAATCGTTTCTTGGGCTCTTGCGGGTCGATTTATAAACAAAATAAAAACTGGAGAAAAAGTTTGCTTTCTGCTGCTGCGCATTCTACTTTGATATTGGAAAATACTAATCCCAATAAAAATAATGGATCAGATACTTTTGCCTTTTCCAAACGTTACCAAAAAGATGGGTCAGAAATAGTTTTTTTAAGGCATGAAGGGTACAAAAATAAATTTACTGCTACTTGTTCTAGAACAATTGAAGTTAACAGAACAGGAAAAAATGTTGCCATACTTGAGGAAATACAAGCATTTAAACTTTTAAAGTTTGATATAAGAATACATTTAAATCCTAAAGTAAAAGTTTCATTATCTTTGGATAAAAATAAAGCACTTTTAATTCTCGATGGACAAGGATGGGATTTTAGTTTCCAAGGAAATGTAAAACTATTATTAGAGCCTAGTATATTTGTAGAAGACAATGGGAAAGTTAAACAAACTAATCAATTGATCTTACATGGAGAAACTTTAGAAGAGAGGACAGAGGTTTTATGGGGGTTTACAAAAAACTAATTTTTTAAGAAATAATACATCCAGCAACAGATAAACCTACACCAAAGCCCATCAGTAGATACTTTTTGGAATAAGAAAATTTATTTTCATTTTGTAAAATACTAATAGCTATAGGGATAGTTGCTGAAACAGTATTGCCAATATTTTCTATCTGGTTAAACCATTGCAAATCTAAAATATCTAATTTTTTTTTCAACTTATTTAAAACTACAGCACTAGCTTGATGAAAAATAAAGGTGTCTATATCTTCTTTTTTATAATTAGCTTTTTCTAACAACTCATGAGTTGCTTCTGGAACTAAATTTAAAGAAAATTTTAGAACAGCTGGCCCATCCATATAAAGTTCTTTATTTCCATTTTTTACGGTTAAAAAATCTCCCCCGTCTCCTGACGTTTTAAATATAAAAGGTCCAATTTTATTTGTTTCAGACTTTTCCAATATAACGGCTGCGGCTGCATCACTAAATATAGGTCTTGAGGTTCTATCCCTTTTTGAAATATATTTTGAATAATGATCAGCACATATTATTAAAACCCTAGAAGCACAATCATTTTTTATTAATGAGTTAGCTACGGATAATGCATAAACAAATCCTGAGCACCCTTGGTTTATATCAAAAGCAAAAGAGTTTTTATTAATTCCTAACTTATCTTGTAAAAAACATGCTCTGGTTGGCAAAGGTAAGCTAGGAGACTGTGTAACATATATAATACCATCAATATTTTTATTTTTAGATTTGTTTATACAGGCTCTTCCTGTTTTTATACTAAGCGCCTCTGGAGTTTCATTTTCCGCTAAAACATGTCTGTTTTTAATGCCTGTTTTTAACAGAAGTCTATCGTAGTCCCAGTCTTTGTTAATTTCACATAAGTCTTTTAGGCTTTCTTTTTTTTGTCCTAACTCATAGTGACTTGATATTATTTTTACCATTTATTTTCTAATCAAAAATTAAAGAATATTTACATTTTATATGTTATGTAGCTAATATAACTGATAAAAAAAATATTATGCAAGATTTTTATGGTTTCTTTAATAATGGTGATGCTTTCCTGAAAGTATTTATCTTTGTTTTTATAACGGCCTTAAGTCTAGTCATAGCGAAAAAAATATTTTTTAGATGGAAATTTGTAGATAAACCTAATTTTAGATCTAATCATAAAAAACCAGTTGCTCTCGGAGGTGGAATAATAATAATTCCGCTAATAATTATTTTTTCTTTTCTTAATAATTATTTTTGGAATCTAAATATATTAATAAGCATTTTAATACTTTTTTTTATCTCGATGTGGGATGATTTAAAAAATATTAAACCACTTCCTAGGCTTTTTTTTCATTTCCTTGCAGTTACTATATATGTCATTTTTTATTTATACTCACAAATAGACAATGATTTTATTGATAATAAAAATATACTTTTCATATTTATTGTATTTTTAATTTTTGGTATTGTTTGGTTTATAAATGCTTTCAACTTTATGGATGGGATAAATGGTATTACCTCAGTACAGGTTATTTCAATATGTTTAAGCTTATTAGCCCTGGACTATTATATAAACAATGAAATAAATATTTTAGCTTTCTCTGTACTAATTATTACTTTAGTTTTTTGTTACTTTAATTGGACCCCAGCAAGTATTTTTTTAGGAGATGCGGGAAGTATACCCTTAGGTTTTATTATTTTTGTTTTATTAACTGACTATGCATTAAAAGGAATGTGGGTTATTTCTGCTATTCTACCACTCTATTATTTGATGGATACAAGTATAACTTTAATAAAGAGAGTTTATAAAAGGCAAAGATTTTGGGAAGCTCATAAAGAACATTTCTATCAACAGGCTATTAAAAATGGATTTTCTCACTCTTCTGTTAGTTTAAAATTATTAATAGTAAATATAGGTTTATTTTTTCTTTCTTTTTATTCTTATATATATAAAAATGATATTATCATTTTTATCATAGCTTTAGTCTGGTGCTCGCTTTTTATGTATATTTTTTCAAAAAATAAATAATTTAATATGAAAAACTTCTTAAATTTAAAAATAATTATAGCTATAGTAATTGACTTTATTTTATCTGGGTTAGCAATCAATATTTCTAACTATATTCGTTTAAGCTTCTTTGAAGTAATTAAAGTGGAAACAATAAGTGCTTGTTTATTGTTACCAGTAGTTTTTATTTTTCTAGGCATATATAAAAGACCATGGAAATATTTTTCAATAGATGATTTATGGTCTTTAGTAAAGGCATGTCTTTTAGCTAATATTCTTATTTTTTTAGCAATATTTATATTTAATAGATTAGAAAATATTCCGAGGTTAGTAACAATTTTAAATTTATTTATACTAGTTTTCGTGACAGGTAGCACAAGAATAATATATAGAACAATATTTGAAAAGTTTGCTTTTCTCTCCTCCTCTGATAAAACGAGAATACCAACTTTATTGATAGGCTCTGGAGACAATACAGACTTTTTCATAAGAGCTACTGAAAGAACCGATTCTATTTATAATGTAATTGGTATACTTGACCTAGATCACAATAAAACTAAAGAGCTTTTAATTAGAGGTGTTTCTGTATTAGGTAGCGTTAAGGATTTAGATAAAATAATTGATAAATTACAATTTAATAAAAAAAATCCACAGAAAATAATTATTACCTCAAATAGCTTAAATGCTAAAGATATGTCGAATGTAATGAAAACAGTAGATGCAAAAGGAATGACAATTGGTCGCGCGCAATCTCCTAATCAATTAATTGAAGGAAGTAATATCAATTCTCAAGTTAAAGATATCAGCATTGAGGATTTATTAGGAAGAAGGCAAAATAAATTAGAACACAGTAAAATGAAGAGTTTCTTAAAAAATCAAACAGTTTTAATAACTGGAGCAGGTGGAAGCATTGGCAGTGAATTAGCTAGAACAATAATATCACTAGGATTAAAAAAACTAATTCTATTGGATATAAGTGAGAACTCTATTTTTAATTTAGCTAATGAATTGAAAAAACAAGTGCAACAGAAAAAAACTATTCTAGTCTGCTGTAATTTAAGAAATGGTGATGAGCTAGAAAAAGTTTTTATAAAATATAAACCTAGTATAGTTTATCACGCAGCTGCACTAAAACATGTATTTATTTGCGAAGAAAACCCTACTGAGGCTATAAGGACCAATATTTTTGGCACATATTCATTAGCCAATTTATCTGAAAAGTACCAAGTAAAATGTTTTGTTTTGATATCTACTGATAAAGCAGTTAATCCTTCTAGTGTGATGGGGGCTACCAAAAAATTTGCTGAGAGTATTATTCAATCTAAGGATCGTTTTTCTAAAAGCGCTACTAGATTTATAACAGTTAGGTTTGGTAATGTGCTTGGATCTCAAGGTTCAGTAGTACCACTTTTTAAAAAACAAATTTCTGATGGGGGGCCTATTACAGTTACTCATAAAGATGTTACAAGGTTTTTTATGACGATTAATGAGGCTGTAGCATTGGTCTTAAATGCAACATTGGAACAATATCAGGCTTGTACAGGTCTTAGAGGTTGTGTAAGCGTTTTAAATATGGGTGCATCTATAAAAATAGATATACTAGCGAAGCAGATGATAAAATTAGCAGGCTTTGTACCTAATGAGCAGATTAAGATAGTTTATACAGGTTTAACAAAAGGTGAAAAGTTACATGAATCACTTTACAGTAAAGCAGAACAAAAAGTTGAAATAGGGGAAAAAGGATTTTTTTTAGTTAAAAGTAAATTATCAAACAGGAAAGATTTAATAAAAAAATTAGATAGCTTGAAAAATAGTTATAATTACAGTAATACTAGTATCAAAAGTCATCTCTTAAAGTTAATCAAATGAGCAATATATTAAGAATAAAAAGAAGCCTGATATCTGTTTCAGATAAAGGAAAAATAGTACCCTTTGCCAAAGACTTGGCCAAAGAAGGTATAGAAATAATATCAACTGGTAATACTTTTAAAGAATTAAAAAAAAATAAAATAAATGTTAAAAAGATTGAAGAAGTTACTTTTTTTCCGGAAATATTAAGTGGTAGAGTTAAGACTTTACATCCAAAGATTTTTGGAGGAATTTTAGCAAATAAACTTGATCAATCACATGCAAGACAATTAAAACAGCATTCTATTCTTGAAATTCAACTAGTTGTTGTAAACTTATACCCATTTAAAGAGACTATAAAAATTTCAAATAACGTTAATAAATGTATAGAAAATATTGACATAGGAGGTCCTTCTTTAATAAGGGCAGCAGCTAAAAACTTTTTATCTACGGCTATAATTACTGATAAAGATGATTATAAAAAAGTTATTAATGAAATAAAAAAACTAGGTGGCATAAGTATTGAGTTAAGAAAGTTTTTAGCACTAAAAGCATTTAAAAAAACAATGCAGTATGATAACGCAATTTTTAATTGGTTTTCTAATAAAATAACAAAAAATCAAGAAGAATATTTATTATTAGAAGGGGAAAAAATAGACGATCTCAGGTATGGTGAAAACCCACATCAGGCTGCTAGTATTTTTAGTTTCAATAATAATAAAAAAAGGTTTTTTAAACAACTTAATGGCAAAGCACTCTCCTTCAATAATTTAAATGATTTAAGAGCTGGTCTATCTTTATTAGCTGAGTTTAAAAATCCTACAGCAGTAATAATTAAACATGCAATACCTTGCGGTGTAGCAGAGACTAACAATATTTATAATTCATGGATGAAAGCTTGCCAAGCAGATGAGCTTAGTGCTTTTGGAGGTGTAGTAGCCTTAAATGGTAATGTTGATAAAAAGCTAGCCATCAAGTTAAGCTCTATATTTTTAGAGGTAATAGCTGCTAAGGCTTTTTCCAAAGAAGCATTAGAAGTATTAAATAAAAAGAAAAATCTTAGAGTAATTAAAATACTAGGATTTAAAAAATTTAAAAAAGAAAAACCTCAAAGCATTATAACAATGCCAGATATATTTTTAGTACAGAACCGTGATACTTCAAATATTACAAAAAAAAATATTAAAGTTGTTTCGAAAAAAAAACCAACAAGTAGAGAGCTTGATGATTTAATTTTTGCTAATAAAGTAGTTAAGCATGTAAGGTCAAACGCTATTGTATTAGCAAAAAATAAAATTACTTTAGGTATTGGATCAGGAAATACAAGTAGGGTGGATTCTGTAAATTTTGCAATTCAAAAGTCAAAAAGAGCTAATTCTAAAAACAAGAAGAACTTTCTTTCAGGATCAGTAATGGCTTCTGATGCTTTTTTTCCTTTTCCTGATAGTATTACGCTTGCTTATAAAGCAGGAGTTAAATCAATAATTCAGCCTGGAGGTTCTTTAAAGGATAATTTGGTTATCAAAGAAGTAGATGAAAAAAAGTTGTCTATGGTATTTTCATTTAAAAGATCATTCAGTCACTAGTATTTTTTATATTTTAGTTTTTCTTAACAATATTAAACCGACAATTAAGAAAATTAATATTGATGCCATTCCTGCACGTTGACTTTCAAAATATAATGTAAAAGAAGCTACAAGCATTGGGCCCAAAAAATTTGTTACTTTACCGGATACAGCATAAAGCCCAAACATTTGATTTAAATCTTTTTCACTGGATACTGTAATTAATGCTGTTCTACTACTTGATTGTATAGATCCGATAAAAAACCCTAAAGAAATACCTAATATCCAAAACAATAATTTATTATCTATAACTAATATTAAAAATGCTAAAAGAATTAATCCTATTAATGAAATAGTTAATATTTTTTTTATACCCACAATGTCTTCTAAATAACCCAATAAAAATGAACCTAATGCAGCAGATATATTTAAAGCAATTCCAAAATAAATAATTTCATAAAAAGTAAAGTTAAAAACTCCAGAGGCATAAATTCCTCCAAAACTAAATAATGTGATCAATCCATCTGTATAAAACATTCTAGCTAATAAAAAATTAAGTTTGTCTTTTTCTTTAATTGTTTTAAGAAGTAATTTTAATAATTTAGAAAAGGATAGTTTTCTTTTATCAACTTTCTGATGCTCATAATGAACTAAAAAAGGTATACTAAAAATTAAATACCAAAAACAAACTATTACTCCACAAAACCTTATATGTTCATATTTATCTTTATTTAAACCCAATAAATTATGTTCTGGCAAAATTAAAAAAGTTAATACAATAAGCAAACAAACGATTCCTCCTAAATAACCAGTTCCCCAAGCTATACCTGAAAATTTTCCCAGAGATAAGTTGCTTTTAAAGTCTAATAATCTTGAATTGTAGAATACCTGACTAAACTCAAAAAAAGTATTAGTTAAAAAAATTATAATTAATGTATAAATAATAAAGCTTACAGAAGGGATTGCAAACCATAGAAGAAAACTTCCTGAGCAAACTATTATAGTTGATAATAAAATAATAGTTTTAGAAAGTTTCTTATTTGCATCAGCTAATATTCCGAATATAGGGCTCAGTAAGGCAATAAAAATACCTGATAAAGCAATTGTCCATCCCCAAAGTGAAGTTCCCTGAACTTTGTTTTCAGCTATAACATTTACAAAGTAGCTTGAAAATATAAATGTAATTATAATTGTAGAATAAGGAGAGTTAGCCCAATCAAATAAATAATAATAAAGTCTTTTTTTTTTTTCTTTATTCATTAGCTTGTTGTTTTAATTTTTTTAGGGTTTTATTAATCAAAGCAGCCCTGTAGGCATTGCTTCTATATATATTAATAGATTTTTTGATCAATTCAGGGTTGAATACGGATAATCTACGCCAGTAATCATTTACATTTTCTAAGGAAAACCCTGCTTTAAATGCTAAATGCATCCCTTCTATATCGGCTTCTATCTCTCTGTTTTCATTAGACCAGACGAATATACTTTTTATTTGTCTAATTTTTGGTTTATCTAAATAATCAATTGCAAGCGAGTTTGCTTCATTGGCATCAAAGTTTTTATAGTGAAAAATATTGTGTGCTAACTCATGTCCTATTAAAAAAGCCAATTCATCTTTTGTTTGCGCTAATTTTATAGCAGCCATAGTAATAAAAACTTTTTCGCCATCAGCAAATGCATTGGGGAAACCTGAAGGAAGCACTTGGACATTATAAGAACAAATTTGAATTCCAGTCATACTTACTTTGATTTCTTCTTTTCCCCTCAATATTTTAAATGTTAAATTTTTTTTATTTTCTAGAATAAACAATAATTTTTTTCTAAAGTTTTGTGTATTTTTTTCATTTATTTCTAAAATTATGTCATTTTTTAAAAGTCCAGCATTATATGCTGGGCTGTCTTTAGCTATTGAGAGTATTATAGGGAAGCCATCAACTTGATATTTATAAAAGTATTTAGGATCAATATTACTATTAAAAAGAGTTAAAAATATTTTTTTATCTTCTTCTGGTAAATCACTAACATCAGCAAAAAGAGTACCGTAAGATTTTTTTCTATTATCTTTACACTTTTGTTTATTGGCTAAAAGAATTGGCCAAGTTATTTTGTGAATTTTTATTGAGGCTTTAGCCATTTCATTGATTAAAATTTTTTTTTGGACAAGTATTTCTTTTTCTTCTGCTATACTTAATTCTGTATTATAGGACTTATTTACATTAGTAGAGCATGACACTAAAAAGGTAAACTTTAAAAATATAAATATATAATTTTTATAATGCATAATTGAACAACTTTAACAATTAAATTATAATAAACTACTATGTATAAAAAAAAACCTAAAGTTTTTATAACTAGGCGATTGCCTAAAAAAATAGAAACTAGAATGATGGAGTTGTTTGATACTACTTTGAACGAAAAAGATGTTTTATTAACAGAAGATGAGTTGATAGATGTTTTTAAAAATTATGAGATCATAGTACCTTCAATAGCCGATAACATTTCTAAAAAGATAATAGAAAGTTCTAGCGAAAAAACTATGCTAATAGCTAATTTTGGTGCAGGGATTGATCACATTGATTTAAAAACAGCAAAGAATAGAGACATTATAGTTACTAATACTCCTGGTTTATTAGCGGAAGATACGGCAGATTTAGTACTTACTTTAATGCTAGCTCTGCCTAGAAGAATTTATGAAGGTTCTAAAATAGTGGTTCAAGGTAAATGGAATGGCTGGAGTCCAACACATATGCTTGGAAGCAGAATTCATGGTAAAAGGTTAGGTATAATAGGTATGGGAAGAATCGGTCAAGCTATAGCTAAAAGAGCTAAAGTTTTTGGTATATCTATTCATTACCATAATAGAAACCAGTTACCTCCTCAAATAGAAGAAGCATATGAAGCAACTTATTGGAAAAATTTAGGAGAAATGGTTCAGAGAATGGACATAGTGTCTATTAATTGCCCATTAACAGAAAAAACTAAAGGAATGATATCAGAAAACATCCTAGAGTTAATGATGCCTAATTCTTATATAATTAATTCTTCTAGAAGTGAGATTATTGATGAGAAGGCATTAGTAAGAATGCTAAAAGAAAAAAAAATAGCAGGTGCAGGATTAGATGTTTTCGGTGCGGAAAAAAACCTTAAAACTGAGTTATTAGATTTACCTAATACAATATTAATTCCTCATATGGGATCAGCAACAGTTGAAGGTAGAATAGAAATGGGAGAGAAAGTAATCGTAAATATTAAAACATTTATTGACGGACATAACCCTCCAAATAGAATTATATAAATATTATTTCTCCTTGCTTATAGGAGTTTAAAACTGAATACATGCTTTTAGGTTTAATGCTTACTAAATTAGTAATTTCTTTAGTATTAATATTTAAAAACTCTATAGCAGACTCACAATAGAGAATTTTTACTTCTAGCTCTTTGCAATATGCAAACATTTCTTCGATTGATCCCATTTTTTTTTTTTTTAACTTTTCATTAACGCCTTCTTTGTCATAGTCTTGCCATTTTTTTTTTATAAAATGACAAGCATAACCAGAAATAAATATACTAACATCTTTTCCAGTAGCTTTTAAAGTAGATGCTAGTGAAAGGGCATAATAAAATTTATAAAAATCATTACTAAATGTAATAATTAAGTTACTAGAGTTTGTATCGGGCTTACCCACTTTATTTACCTGAACAAAATTTACAATTAGGATCTTTATTAATTTTTATTTTCCTAAAAGTGTTGTTTAATAAATCATAGATATTTAAAAATCCTGATAATGAACTTCCAATATTTAATATTTCTTTTATTACTTCTGTAGCTTGTAAAGAACCAAAAACTCCGCCTATACTTCCTAAAACTCCATTGCTTGAGCAATTATTTATATTACTATCATTAGGTTCATTAGCAAAAAGACAACGGTAACAAGGTAGGTTTTTTTTATTTTTCCAAGTGGAAATTTGACCCTCATATTTAGTAATTGCAGCAGAGATTAAAGTCTTTTTTAATTTAAAGCATGTATCAGCCACTAAAAATCTTGTTTTAAAATTATCACTGCCATCAGCAATAACATCCTGCTTAGCAATTAATTCAATTATATTGTCTGTATCAACTCTTGAATTAATTTTAGTAATCTTGATCTCTGGATTGATTTTTTCAATATAAGACTTTGCGCTATCAACTTTAGGTCTGCCTATATTTTGAGTGCTATGAATGACTTGTCTTTGTAAGTTTGATAATTCGACGTTGTCATTATCTATAATAGTTATATTCCCAATGCCAGCAGCAGCCAAATACATAAGCAGAGGACTTCCTAGACCGCCCATTCCAATTACTAAAACTTTAGATTGTAAAAGTTTATACTGGCCCTCTCCTCCTATTTCGGGAAGTATAATATTTCTGGAATATCTATCTATATCTTTATCTGATAATTGCATTTGAAAAAAACAATTTATAGCCCTGTAGAACCAAAACCTTGCTTACCTCTTTTTGTATTAGTTGAGATTTCCTTTACAAGATTCATTTTCACTTTATAAGATGGAGCTATGATAAGTTGAGCTATTCTCATGCCAGGAGTTACTGAAAAGTCTTGTTTCCCATGGTTAATTAGAATTACTTTCAATTCTCCTCTATAATCGCTGTCAATTGTACCAGGAGCATTTAAAACTGAAATTCCATTTTTAGCAGCAAGCCCTGACCTAGGCCTTACTTGTGCCTCATAACCCTTAGGTATTTCAATAATTATTCCAGTCGGGACAACAAAAAACTCGTTTCTTTTAATAATTATTTGATTATCAATACCTGCTTTTAAATCAAGGCCAGAGGCCTCTATAGAACCATATTCTGGTTCACCTTTAGCATTATTTAAAATTTGTATATTTAAATTAATTTCATTCATAATAATTTTAATTTAAAGAAGGTATTATTACCTCTTTAACAATTTTTTTTGCTAATTTTTTTTTATCCATTTTTGTAATCTTTAAAAAAATACCTTTGGAATTCATAATAGCAACTTCATTCATATTGCTGCCAAATACTTCTTTGCTATTAGCTACATTATTTGCAATTATAAAATCGCATTTTTTTTGTTTAATTTTTTTCATAGCATTTTGTGTTAGATGTTTTGTTTCAGCAGCAAAACCAACTACTACCCTTGGTCTTTTTTTGTGAAATGAAATGCTTTTAAGTATATCAGGATTGTCAATTAACTTTAGCTTGGGTATGCCCTCTTCTTTTTTCATTTTATGCTTATTATAGTTTATTTTCCAATCAGTTACGGCAGCAACTGATATAAATAAATCTTTAGGGATTTTTTTTAAACAAACTTTTAGCATTTCTTCAGCAGTTTCTACTTTAATAAAGTTTGATAAGTTTGAAGGAGTAGATAAATTTGTAGGTCCCGAAATCAGTGAAACATTGGCTCCATTTTTTACTAATTCTTCAGCTATTAGATAGCCTTGAATACCAGATGATTTATTACTTATAAAGCGAACAGGATCTATAGGTTCTTGAGTTGGTCCAGCAGTTACAAGGGCTTCAATGCCATCTAGAGGCTTAGTTTTGTCAAATAATATATCTAAATATTTTACAATATCATCTGGTTCTGACATTCTTCCCAAGCCATAGTCTCCACAGGCTAGTTTTCCTTCATTTCCAAAAATAAAATCATAACCTAAACTTTGTAAATACTTGATATTCTTCTGTGTAATCGGGTTGGCTAACATATTTATGTTCATTGCTGGTACAAATAAAACTTTAGTTTTAGATGCAAGCAAAACTGTTGTAGCTAAATCATCTGCGTATCCGTTACTTACTTTGGCCATAAAGTTTGCGGAGGTCGGCATTACTATAATTAAATCATGCATTTTAGCAAGTTTAATATGGCCCATCTCTGTTTCTTCTGTTAAGTCGAATAGATTTTCATATACTCTTTTTTCTGATAGCGAAGAAACTGATAAAGGAGTTATGAACTTTTTAGCTGAATTAGTCATAATTACATTAATAAAAAAATCTTTTTCTTTTAATTTTCTTATTAAGTAAAGAGCTTTATATGCAGCAATGCTACCTGTAATTATAATTAATATTTTTTTTCGCATTTATACCTTACTAAATACATTAAGTATTGCTATTCCACCTAGATACTTTTTTTCATTGTAACAAAAAAAGCCATTTTTGTTAAAAATATTCTTTAACTCTGGGTTATGATAAAAATTATGAATTGAGTCTGTTAAGTATTGATAGGCATTTTCGTTTTTAGCTATAAGCTTACCAATTTTAGGTATAATCTTATTTGAATAAAAATCATATGAAGGTTTTATTGATTTATTGTAGGATGGCGAAAATTCTAAACAATAAATCTTCCCTCCATATTTTAAAACGCGATAACATTCTTGAATTGATTTATCTATATCGGAAAAATTTCTTAGTCCAAATGATAGAGTAATTAAGTCTATACAACTATTAGGAAGTGACATTAATTCAGCAGAACCATTAATACAAAATATATTTTTATTTTTAAATCTATATTTTGCTTTTTTTATCATTTCATAACTTAAATCATAAATTATTATGGTGCTCTCTTTAAATTTTTTATATAGTCTATCACTTATATCTCCAGTGCCTCCTGCTAAATCTAATATTACGGAAGGTTTTGAATTATCAATATTTTGTATAAGATCCTTTTTCCATAACCTATGCAAACCAAAACTCATTAAATCATTCATTAGATCATATTGGTTTGATACTTTATTAAATAAACTTTTTACCAATTCTTTTTTGGTTTTAATTTCAACTATCTTTTTTCCAAATTTTACTTTATTCATTTTATATTCTTTTTAAAAATATTTATTATGCCAGAATTACCAGAAGTTGAAACTGTTTGTAGAGTACTATCAAAAAATATTATTGGTTTGACTATAAGAAAGGTGGAAATCATTAATAAGAATTTAAGATATCCATTACCTTTAAATATTAAAAAAAAAATATTTCAATCTAGCATAAAATCAATAATTAGAAGGGGTAAGTATGGGTTAATTTTATTAAGCAATAGAAATGTAATAATTTTTCATTTAGGTATGACAGGAAAATTCAAAATTGATTTAAGAGTTTACAAAAAAACAAAGCATGACCATTTAGTATTAGAATTCAATAATAATTTAAAATTAATTTATAATGATGTACGAAAATTTGGATATATTAAATTAGCAGAAAAACCATTTGATATTTTAAATTTAAAAAATTTAGGATATGAGCCCTCTACAGTTACATATTTTAGGGATATATTATTTGCTAAAATTAAAAGACGTAAAGCCTCTATAAAAGATATTTTATTAGATCAAAGTTTTATATGTGGTGTTGGTAATATTTATGCAAGCGAAATTCTATATGAAGCAAAAATTTCACCTTTTAAAAAAGGAAATAAATTTTACAAATATCAGTTTACAGTTCTTTTAAAAGCTTTACAAAATATTATTGAGGAAGCTATTAAAAAAGGAGGCTCTAGCATTAAAGATTATGCCAGTCCGCAAGATGATTTAGGGTATTTTCAAACACAATTTCAAGTATATGATAGAGAGGGATTGCCTTGCAATTATTGTAAATCTTTGATAACTAGGGTTAAACAAGGAGGCAGATCAACTTTTTTTTGTATAAAATGTCAAAACTAGATTGAACGAGAGGAAGTGTTATGGAGTTAGAAAATATAATTTTTAAAAAGGCTAACAAAATAGCCACTATCACATTAAATAGACCAAAGTTTTTGAATGCTCTATGCGATCAATTAATTAAAGAGATTAATTATATTTTAGATTTATTATCAAAGGATGATGAAGTACATGTAGTAATCCTAAAAGGCAGTCATAAAACTTTTGCGGCTGGAGCAGACATTAATGAAATGAAAGATTTAAAACTTATTTCTCACATTAAAAAAGATTTTATAAAACCATGGGAAAAAATAAGTAAATTTAAAAAACCTATTATTGCTTCTGTTGCTGGGTATGCTTTAGGAGGCGGATGCGAAATTGCTATGATGTGTGATGTAATTATAGCTGCAGATAATGCTAAATTTGGGCAACCTGAAATAAAACTTGGTACAATACCTGCTGCAGGAGGTACTCAAAGACTAGTGAAGTCAGTAGGAAAATCAAAGGCAATGGAGATGGTGCTATCAGGTTCAACAATAAGCGCGGAAGAAGCCTTAAGTTATGGTTTGGTATCAAAGGTAGTTCCTGTAGAAGATTTAGATAAGGAAACAATTAACTTAGCAGGTATTATAGCCAATAACTCTTTACCTATTTTAATTTTGGCTAAAGAAGCAATTTTAAGATCTTTTGAGTCAACACTATCTGAAGGTATGATAAATGAACGAAGGTTATTTCAATCTACTTTTGAATTAGAAGATAGAAAAGAAGGTATGATGGCCTTTATAGAAAAAAGATCGCCAAAGTTTAAAAATAATTAAGCGGTTTATCGTTGAAAAAATAGAAAAATTGTATATTGTAATACTTTTTAGGAGAAAATATGGCTAATACAAGTTCAGCTAAGAAGAAAGTTAGGGTTATTGAAAGAAAAACTATTGCTAGAGAAATGTATAGAAATAAAATTAAAACCTACATCAAAAAGGTCGAATCATTGATAACTGAAAAAGACCAGAAATCTGCTATGGAACTACTTAAAAAAGTTGATCCTAAATTACAAGCCTCAAAAAATAAAAAAATCTTTTCCAAAGCTAAAATTTCTCGTATACAGAAAAGACTGAATTCAAGGGTTGTTCAATTAAAAAAAAAATAATTTAAATTTTATCTTTTAAAGTTTTTGCATTTATATATCTTTAAAGTATATAAAAAATTTAAAATTTAGTGTCGTGAGAAAAAATATTATCTTACGTTAGGGGGAGAGTTTTGCATAATTTTGGAATTGATAAGTTAGATAGTGAACAAGAAACGACTCTAAATAAATTATTTATGAAGGTTCAAGTAAGTCTAGTAGAAGAAGTAGGTCAATCAGCTTTTAAAAGTTGGCTTGTATCATTAAGACTTAATAAGATAGAAAACAACATACTATATTTATCTTTACCATCTAGTTTTTTAAGTGACTGGGTCATACCCCATTATGGAAACAAGATTGATACTATATGCAAGAGAGTTTTTGTAGGTATAAAAAAAACCAAAATAGTTGTTAATTCTAAATTTAAAGAAAAAAGTAATAACCTACATGATTTTGTAGACTTGACAAATAAAGGTACTTTTAACTATAGCAACGCTCATTCTCCTCTAGACCCAAGGTTTAGTTTTCACAACTTTATAGTAGGTAAATCCAATGAATTTGCTTTTGCAGCGGCTAAAAAAGTAGCAGAGATTAACAAAGTTTCCTTTAACCCACTTTTTCTTTTTGGAGGGGTTGGATTAGGCAAAACACACCTTATGCATGCAGTAGCTTGGGACATTCAAGAAAGAAACCCTGAACGAAAAGTTGTATATTTATCAGCTGAAAAGTTTATGTACGAATTTGTAAAATCACTGCGTCATAAGGATATAATGGCATTCAAAGAAAAATTTAGATCGGTTGATGTTTTAATGATTGATGATATTCAATTTATAGCAGGTAAGGACAGTACACAAGAAGAGTTTTTTCATACATTTAATTCACTAGTTGATCAGAAAAAACAAATCATTATAAGCGGAGATCGCTCTCCTTCTGATTTGGAGGGAGTTGGAGAGAGGCTAAGATCAAGACTAAGCTTTGGGGTAGTAGGAGAATTACATAAAACAGACTACGAATTAAGGGTACGCATCCTAAAATCAAAGGTTTCTGAAAATAAAAAAGTAAAAGTTGATAATGATATAATAGAACACTTAGCAAAACATATTACTTCTAATGTCAGGGAACTAGAAGGGGCCTATAGAAGATTGTGTGCACATGTTGAATTAGTTAACAGACCATTAACACTAGATACAGTTAAACAGATACTTCATGATATATTTAAGGCAAATAATAAGAATGTTACCATTGAAGAAATACAAAAAAAAGTTTCAGAGTATTTTAATATTAGGCAGAGTGATATGTTATCTACTAGAAGGTCAAGGGTAGTTGCTAGACCAAGGCAAATAGCAATGTATTTATCCAAAATTTGTACCACAAAGTCTTTGCCTGAGATAGGAAAACTATTTGGAGGTAGAGATCATACAACAGTTATTCATGCAGTTAAAAAAGTGGAAAACTTATATAAAACAGATATATCTTTTTCAGAACATATTAAAGTTTTGAAAAAGTCTTTTATTTGATAGGACTAAGTTGTTGGATTTTATTTAGATTTTGTTTATAATACTATATTTAGTA
Organism: Rhodospirillaceae bacterium; assembly: GCA_902615805.1. Classification (GTDB taxonomy): domain Bacteria; phylum Pseudomonadota; class Alphaproteobacteria; order TMED109; family TMED109; genus TMED131. Next base: position 45,145 of record CACMQH010000004.1, on the reverse strand, counting down.
TTATATTTTATATATTATACTATTTATATTAATAACATAGGTGTTTAGTATGAAAGCTATCATAGAAAAAAAGAAGTTAATGCAAGCATTAACTCACCTTCACGGAGTTGTAGAAAAAAGAAATACTATCCCGATATTAGCAAATGTTTTAATAGAAGCTAAAGATAATTTTTTATCACTAGCAGCTACTGATATGGAAATAGCTGAATTACAAAAAGTCTCATGTAAAATTGAGCAAAACGGAGTAATCACAACGCCAGCTCATGTTCTTCATGATATAGTAAGAAAACTTCCTGACAATGCTCTTATAGAACTTGAAAGCTTTGAAGGAAAAAAATTAGAAATTAAAACTGACAAAATATCTTTTTCTTTGATGTGTTTAAATCCAAAAGATTTTCCAGATATACACTCAGGCAGCTTTCCGGATAGCTTTGAAATTGAAGCAGATAAGCTATCCAGGCTTATAGATAAAACTTTATTTTCGGTTTCCACTGAAGAAACTAGATATTATTTGAATGGTATATATATTCATTCTGTTAAAGAAGAAAATGAAGAGCGGTTTCGAGTGGTAGCTACTGATGGGCATAGATTGTCTAGGTTAAGTACAGAACTTCCCTTAAATGCTAAAAATCTGGAAGGAGTTATAATACCTAGAAAGACAGTTATTGAATTAAGAAAAATAATTGACGGCAAACAAAATACTGTAAAAATACAACTTTCAAAAAATAAGATTAGGTTTAGTATAGACAATATTTCTTTAACCTCTAAATTATTAGATGGTGCGTTTCCTGATTATGAGAAAGTTATACCAAGTAATAATACTAAAGAATTAATCATTGATAATAAAGAATTTATAGATGCAGTTGATAGAGTATCTACAGTTTCTTCAGATAGAACTAGAGCAATAAAATTTGAATTAAGTGATAAACAACTAATAATTAGTGCAGAAAATCCTGACCAAGGAAGCGCTAAGGAACATTTAAACGTTCATTATACTGGTGATAAATTAGATATAGGGTTTAACTCAAGATACCTATTAGATATTGCAAAACAAATTAGTGGTGCGCAAGTAAAGTTTTTACTTTCAGATAAACTTTCTCCAACTTTAATATTTGATGACGATGATAAACAAGCTTTATATTTATTAATGCCTATGCATATATAAATTATAATCGAGTAAATGTTAAATAAATTTTCAAGCGAAGACTATAACTATATTAACAGACTGAGGGTTAGAAGCTTTAGGGCTCATAACGATATTAGTTTTGAACCAGGAAATGCCTCAGTATTAATTTTAGGTTCAAATGGAGTCGGTAAAACAAGTATATTAGAAGCAATTTCCATATTTTCTTACGGAAAGGGAATACGGAATGCAAAGTTTTATGACATGATTAACAAGGATAAAAAAGGATTTGTAATTGATTTAGACTTAAATCTAAGAGAAAATCTTATTTTAGAATACCAAACTTCATATAACAAATTAGACAGGTCTAGAAGGGTAATGATTAATAATAAAGAGATTACAGCAAAACACTCTCGAAAAACAATACCAATGCTGTGGATAGCGCCGTATACTGAAAAAATATTTACAGGCTCTGCAATGCTCAGGAGAAACTTTTTAGATAAACTAGTTAATATCTTTGATGGTGATCATTCTCTTAGATTAAGTGAATATGACAAAAATATTAAACAAAGGACTAAACTTTTGAAAGACAATGTAGGTGACGCTAATTGGTTAGGCGCATTAGAAAAAAAACTATCTGAGTTATCAGTTTCAATTTGTTCTTCTAGGTTAGATTTATTAGACAGACTATCAAAAAAATTAAAAAACTCAGTAGATAAATTTCCTAAACTAGAAATAGGCTTTGATGATTCGTTAGAAAATGATCTAATAAAAAAAGCGGCAATAGATGTAGAAGAATTATTAAAAGAAAAATTAGAGGCAAACAGAGAAATTGATAGATTATTAGGTGGTAGCAGAGTAGGATGCCATAAAACAGATTTAATGGTAAAAAATTTACAAAAAAACTTTTCAGCTGAATTATGTTCTTCAGGAGAACAAAAGTCTATTTTAATATCTCTAGTGTTATCTACAGCCAATGCTTTTATAGAATATACAAAAAAGTCTCCAATAATTTTATTGGATGAAGTGTTCACTCATCTTGATTTGGAAAAAAAATCAAGTCTTCTAGAAAATTTAGTAGATTTGCAGTCACAAATCTGGATTACAGCTACAGAAAAAGAGAAATTTTTTAAAGATAAAAAAAATTTTTGTTTGCATCATTTAACTGAAAATGGATTACAAAATGCCTATTAAAAACAAAAAAGATAATATGAACTACAACGCAGATTCAATTAAAGTTTTAAAGGGTCTCGAGGCAGTAAAGAAAAGACCTGGTATGTACATTGGTGATACGGATGATGGAAGTGGTTTACATCATATGGTTTTTGAGGTTGTAGATAACTCTATAGATGAGGCCTTAGCAGGTTATTGTAGTGAAATTTTGGTTTTTATTAATAAAGATGGCTCAGTTACTGTTCAAGATAATGGAAGAGGAATACCAATTGATAAACATTCAGAGGGAACATCTGCTGCAGAAGTCATTATGACTAAACTTCATGCAGGTGGAAAGTTTGATGATAACTCTTATAAAGTATCTGGTGGATTGCATGGTGTAGGTGTTTCTGTAGTAAATGCATTATCTAATAAATTAATTTTACAAATATTTAGAGAAAATCAAATTTATGAGTTACAATTTTCTGATGGCAACACTATTGTTCCTTTAAAAAAAATAGGACAGTCAGATATTAAACATGGTACTAAATTAACATTTTATCCTTCAGAAAATATATTTTCTAATATTAACTTTGAGTTTAGTATTTTAGAAAGAAGATTGCGTGAATTAGGGTTTTTAAACTCTAATATTAAAATATTACTTAAAGATAATAGGGAAAAACCAGCACAAGAAAAGAGTTTTCACTATACTGGAGGTTTATCAGAGTTTGTTTTATGGATGTCTAAGGCTAGTCAGCCTCTCCATTCAAAAATAATCAATATAAATGGAGAAAAAGATTCTATTAAAATAGAAGCATCATTAAGGTGGACTGATACTTACCACGAGAGTGTAAAAAGTTATACAAATAATATTCCTCAAAGAGATGGAGGTACCCATCTAGCTGGTTTTAGAGCAGCATTAACTAGAGTACTATCTAAATATGTTAAAGAAAATAGTAGTGGAAAAAAAGATAAATTAAATTTTACTGGTGAAGATATGCGTGAAGGATTGTATGCTATTATTTCTGTTAAAGTACCTGATCCTAAATTTTCATCTCAAACCAAAGATAAATTAGTTTCATCAGAAGTAAGGCCAGCAGTTGAAGGTATTATAAATGAACAGTTATCTCACTGGATGGAAGAAAATCCCTCTGATGCAAAATTAATTTGTAGAAAAATAATAGATGCTGCCTCTGCAAGAGAAGCTGCCAGAAAGGCTAGAGACTTATCTAGAAGAAAAAATGCTTTGGACATAAGTAGTCTTCCAGGAAAATTAGCAGACTGCCAAGAAAAGGACGCAGAAAAAGCAGAGTTGTTTTTAGTTGAGGGAGATAGTGCAGGAGGTTCTGCAAAGCAAGCTAGAAATAGAATTTTCCAAGCTATTTTGCCTTTGAGGGGAAAAATATTAAATACATGGCAGCCCAGAATATCTGCAGTACTAGCTTCTAATGAAATTGGAGCAATGATTACAGCAATGGGTACAGGAATAGACAAAGACTTTACACTTGAGAAATTGAGGTATAAAAAAATTATCATAATGACTGATGCTGATGTAGATGGTTCTCATATACGTACTTTAATACTGACTTTCTTTTTTAAGTATATGAAAGAGATAATTAAAAATGGACATTTATATGTAGCACAACCACCTCTTTTTAAAGTAAAGAGAGGAAAAAGCGAAGTTTATTTAAAAGATGAAGATAGTCTAGACCATTTTTTAATAGAAAGTTCAATTAGTGACTTTTCTTTCAACTATGGTAAGGAAAAGATAGAAATGATAGGAGATCCATTGCTTAATTTATTAAAAAATACATACTATCAGGCTAAGTTGATTACGAATATTATTACTGATATTAGTCATAATGTGCTTCAGTCCTTATTGGTTAATGGGTTAGCTGAGTTAATAGATTTTTCTGATATCAACAAGTTAAAAAAACTTTGTTCAAGTGTAGATAAGCATTTAAATTTACAGGTTAAAAATGATGAAAAGTGGGAAAGTAATTTCATAACAGAGACTAAGCAGATAAATATTAAACATACAAATAATGAATTAGAAAAAATATATTTTATCAAAGAAGATATTCTTCTAATTCCTGAAATCAAAGCAATAAAAAAATTTAGTGAAGAGCTAGGTGACATTTTTAAAAGCACAAGTAAATTAAAAGTATCTGAAAAAGTTTTTGATGTTTTTGGGCCACTTGATCTCTACAATATTGTTTATGACTTTACTAGAAGAAGTTATTCAATACAGAGATATAAAGGATTAGGTGAAATGAATCCTGATCAATTATGGGAAACTACACTTGATCCAGACTCTCGTACTTTATTACAGGTACAATATAAGGATGAATGGGCAGCAGATGAACTATTTGGTAAACTTATGGGAGGTAATGTAGAACCTAGACGTAACTTTATTCAAAAGTATGCTCTTGAAGCAAGCAATATAGACACATAAGCGTTTAATGAAAGTCATAAGAGTAATAATCTTATTATTATTTTTAGCAGCACTATTATGGGTATCTTATTGTATTATAACATTACCAGATTTATCAGGATTAGGAAATAAGACTAGAACTCCTTCTATTAGTGTTTTAGACGATAATGGAAAAATAATGGGTTCATCTGGTGATGTTTATGCTGGGAGCATAAATTACAAAGATATATCTGATAATTTAATTAAAACGGTAGTATTTATTGAGGATAAACGGTTTTATGATCACTTTGGGCTAGATTTAAAAGGTATAATTAGGGCAGTCTTATATAATATAAAGGAAGCTAGGTATGCACAAGGTGCATCAACAATAACTCAGCAGTTGTCGAAATTAATTTTTTTAGATAGCAAAAAAACTTTATCACGAAAAATGAGAGAATTGATAATAGCTTTTTATTTAGAGTATAAATTTACTAAAGAAGATATATTAACGATGTATTTGAATAGAGCATATTTTGGATCAGGTTTGTATGGAGTGAAGGCAGCTTCTAGAAGATATTTTTCTAATCCACCGGAAAAATTAAATTTAGCTGAGTCGGCAATATTGGCAGGTACTTTAAAAGCACCTAGTAAGCTTTCTTTTTTAGTAAATAAAGATTTAAATATTAAAAGAGCTAAATTAATAATTAGTCTATTATATAAAGAAAATATTATTTCTGAGTCAGAAAAAAATTTAGCAAATAAAGATTTAGATGTACTATTATTAAAAAGAAAAAATTCTGAACAAGTTAAGGCTAGATATTTTATAGATTGGATATATACACAAACTCCAGGTGAAGTTTTAAGATCTAAAAAAGATTTATTAATTAAATCGACACTAAACTCAAGAATTCAAAAAATAGTCAACGAAGTTGTAGAGTTAAAGTTAGAAAGTAAAAATAAAAATATTCAGGTAGCTGTTATTGTAATGAATAACGAAGGGGCTATAAAAGCTATGAAAGGAGGAAAAGATTGGAATGTAAGTAAGTTCAATAGAGCCACCCAATCAAAAAGGCAAGTAGGATCAATATTTAAAACTTACGTATATTTAGCTGCATTAAATAAAGGAACTTCTATTAATCAAATTATGCTTGATACTCCTATAGTTGGACAAGAGTGGTCTCCTAAAAACTTTGGTAATAAATATGAAGGAAGAATATCAATAAAAAGAGCATTTGCAAAATCATCTAATGTAATAGCGGTAAAAATTTCAGATATGGTTGGAAGGGATTTAATAATTGAGGAGGTTAGAAAGTTAGGTGTTACTTCTAAGATCCCAAATGAGTTATCTATGCCACTAGGGGTTGCCGCTATGTCTTTACTTGAAGTGGTGGGCTCATATGTTCCATTATGCGGTAAAGGAAAACCTATTATACCATACGGTATAGAAGAAATAAACTTAAGGAATGGTGATAGCTATTGGAAAAGATTAAAGCCAGAAAGAAAAAAAATTATAAGTTATACCGTTAATAGTAATATGAAGAAATTATTAAGAGAAGTAATAGCTGAAGGGACGGGTAAGCAATTATCTAAATTACCATTTACGGTATTAGGAAAAACTGGAACAACACAAAATAACAGAGATGCTTGGTTTTTAGGATGTTCTAAAGGATATGTAATAGGTGTGTGGAATGGTAGAGATGACGATAAAAGTATGAAGAATGTATTTGGTTCTACATTACCTTTAAGTATATACAAAAATATTGTGGAAAGAATATAACATTATTTTTTTATTAAAATAGGTGTTCCTACAGATATTTTTTTCCATATTTCAAGCATTTGTTGGTTAGAAATGGCTACGCATCCTTCTGTCCAATCATTATCTGAGTTATGGTAATTGTGATCATATCCTATATTTGGTACTCCATGTATCATAATTTGTCCTCCTGGATGATAATTAAGTTCTAATGCTCTCCTTATATCCCAAGGGTTAGGATAGGAAACTTTTAAAGCAAGAAAAAAAGAACTCTCTCTAACTTTATCTTCAATATAATAAAGGCCTTCAGGTGTTTTACCGTCTCCTTTTTTAATTTTAGTACCTATTGGTTCAAAACCAAGAGAAATTTTGAATTTTTTTAATACTTTACCTTCCTTATACATAGTTATATCTCTTTTTTCTTTATCAACTACTATGAAATCTATATTCTCTAAAGCACCTAGATTTTTAGAAAAGAATAGTAAAAAAAGTAAGAGTCTTATCATGATATCAAAGTACCATCAATTAATTGGTTATTTTTATTTACTTTATAATTTTCATTTATATTTATGCTCTGTATAGAATTAAATGAATTGCATGAGTTACAAAAAGGATACCAATTATTATAACTTAAGTCACAAATATCACATTTCCAGTAATTATCATTAGTACTTTTATCGTATAATAATTTAAGTTCTTGAGTTAAACTTTCATTGGTTTTTAATCTTTTTTCTATTTTATATAAAAAGTAATATGCCTCTTTTGAAGGTTTAAAGCTTATTGATGTTTGTAGATCGCTTTTGGATGACCCCCATATTTTTGCTTTGTATTTAAATTTTCCCAAAATTAAATATTTATAATATAAATGATTATTTTTAACTAAAATTTTTGAAATTATCTTTAACTTAGATAGAGCATCTTTCTCTGTAAAGCTGTCTTCTAGACATTGCTCTATATTAGGGTTAGGATTTATAAGCCAATATTTTTTTAAAACTTTTATAAGTTGATTTTGACTTTTTTCTAAATTTAGTTTGCAGTACAATTCCATAAAAGGTGGAAAAAAATTGTTCAACTTTATAGCTTTCCTTAAAAAAATTTTTGCATTATTTATTTCTTTTAAATAATAATGTCCTAAAGCAGTTTGAAAATAAGCAATACTAAGTATTTCTTTATTAGCTTTATTGCTTGCTGGTATTTTTTTTTCTAAGTAGTTTGATAAATCATTCCAATTATTATTTTGAATACAAAACTTAAATATATCTTTTTTAATCCATAAGAAATCAATTTTTTTATCTAAGGATTTATTTAATATATTATTGAAAAGTTTTTGATCTTTATTTTTAATTGAATAAACTATCAAGCTCTTAATAGCTAATGGTTTTAAAACTTTTATATCTAACATTTTAGTCAAAAGTGTAAATGTATTATGTTGATCACCTTTATATAGTGAGTTTTGCAATTCTAGTAAAATAAGTAATGGAGTGTCATTAAGTGATTTTTTTGCAATACTTAAGTTTTTAAGAACTTCTTTTTTATTGCCATAAAAAGAAGCAATAACCCCTTCATTTAATGCTGTGATTGCATTATTTTTTTTTCTTTTCTCTATTTTTAATAGAGTTTTTTTAGGAATATTATATAAGCTTAATATAAGTGATAGTAATATATAAATAAAAAAAAATATAAATATTATTGAGATTATTAAAAAAGAAGGAGAAGTTGTAACCTGCCAGCCAAACCATTCTATTACCACTTTTCCTTTGCTATTAGAAAACCACATAGCTAATGAGCTTATAAGGGTCATTAGCAATATTAGAAAAAAAATTTTAATCAATTAATTTTTAATTTTTAGTGCTGCTGTAGTTTTTGCTAGAATATTTTCTGCAGCAACACTAGCATCTTTTTTTGCCTTAGCTTCTTTAAGCCAAGCATTTAGTACACCTCTGTCATTTGCCTCTAAACTATCAATTTCTGTTATAGCTTTTTCTAAATTTCCTTTAGAAATAGCTTCTTCAGCTCTTAATAAAACGCCTTCCATACCTTCGATATTTTCACTATTAGTCGGCCTGATTGTAACTAATTTTGAGATTTCATCTTTTAAACTGTCTTTCCAGGTCAGATCATTTTTTGTTTTCATTGAGTCCCTTAACTCTCCTGCTCTTGCACTTAATCTAGCAGCTAAATCTGATAAAGTAGGAGCTCCTCCTTTAGCAAACCTTAATAAGGCAGGATCAAGTCCTTCTTGACCCAAAGCCACTAACTGAGGGGCATACGGCACTCCAGATTTAAGCCTATCCACCAAGCTTTTTGCTAAATATAAACGATCAGATAATTCTGATTTACTTGAGGATAGCATTAGCTTGGAAGTATTCTGAATTTTTTTTTCCAGTTCTACTATTTTATTATTATTTTTTTCTTCTGCAGATAATATCTTTTCACTAGCCTGGTTAATTTTTGCTATTAATTCCTCGAATTTAATATTTTGTTGTTCAATAAAATTTTTATTTTTCAAGCTGTTTTTTTCGGTAGTATTTAGTTTATTTTTTAAAACAGAAACAGTATTTTCAAATTCTTCAAATCTTGCATTATTTTTCTTAATTTCTAATTGTAGAGAAGATATAACTTTTTCACTTTCCAAAATTTTAGTTTCATACTCAGCATTTTGTCCTTGTGAATTTAAATCTAAATAAGAAAATATTACTACTGCTCCAATTCCTCCTGCTAAAAGTCCAAAAAGTATGCTAAAAAAAGCTTCCTTAGTTTCTAATAATAACTTTAAGGCCTGCTTAATTAAATTAAATAGCTGAAGGAATACGCTTTTTATTATTACTAATGCTTTATTTATTACTAGGTTGATTAAAAAGAATGGTTTAGACAAAATAGTTGATATTATTTTCGTAAATATTAAAGAAAAGTTATAGGAATTTTTCTGATTGTTATTAGAGGTTTTTTTATTAAAAGATACTTTTCTATTTGCAGCTTTTTTATTTTTTTTCTGTTTCTTTTTAGGAGCCATATTTTTCCTCATATTGCGATATTATTTTTTTAATAAAATTTGTATTAGGAGTTTCTGGATAAAAGGTTCTGAAATGCTTTTTATTTAAATTCTTAGCAACATTTGAGCTTATACAAGCAAAATTAATAAAGGAAAGGTCTTCTTTATTAAATGCCTTTTTAGCATTATCGCGAAAAGCTTTTGCTCCTTTTGAAGATAGAAGCACAATCCATGAAACATTTCTTTTCTTCACTAAATTTAAGAAACTAGAGGAAAATTTATTTATTGCCTCAGTACTGTAAATTTTATATCTCTTAACTTTATATCCCAAGCAACTCAACTCTTTAGGAAGATTAAAAGAAATCTCTTTTGCCCCAGCGTAAATAATACTCCCCTTATTAAAACTTTTACTTTTATTATTCTTAATAAAACTTAATAATATATTACCACTATCTCCAGTACATTCAATTATATTTTTAAAACCTAATTCTTTCGCTAATAATGTGGCAGCTCTGCCGAGTGTATATAAAATGAAAACTCTATTTCGAGTAAGTTGTGATAAATAATATATACTATTGAAAGAAGAAGTTATTACTATATCGTTATCATTAATCTTAATTTCTTTTGTATATATTTTTTTTACATTTAAAATAGGATAATCTTCTATTTGATAATTTAATTTTGCAAGCTTATCTGTTAGATAAGTGTTTTTTAAAGGACTACTGGCTCTAAAAATTATTATATATTTATTTTTTTTCATTCTAGTGTTTTTAATTTTTTTAATAAGCTTTCAGCGCATTTTTTTCCAAGAGACTTAGCTGATTTAATTGAACCTAATCTGGTATCATCCACAAATTTTTTATAATCTTTAGAAAATAAGCGCGCTTTTAAAATAATTGAGCCATTTTTAATTATTGCAAGTGCAGCTATAGGAGTGAAGCAATCGCCGTTTATTTTTTTAATTAAACTCCTCTCAGAATTTAGAGATACTCTAGTATCTGGACAATCAATCCTTTTACATATATTTTTGATAAAAATATTTTCTTTATTATAGGTAACTGCAATTGCCCCTTGCCCTGGAGCAGGTAATATTTGAGATAAAGGTATACTACAAAAGTTGAATTCGAATTGTAATTTTTTTATTCTATTTAATCCAGCTTTAGCCAAAATAATAGCAAAAATTTTTTCATTCAATACTTTTTTTATTCTAGTTTCTATATTTCCTCTAATTTCTACAATCTTTAAATCAGGTCTTAATAATTTAATGTATGCAGCTCTTCTCGGGCTGGAGGTTCCTAAAGTAGAGTTTTTTGGTAGTTGTGATATTTTTTTTATATTAGAATTTTTTGTAATTAAAATATCTCTCACATCTTCTCTGTTCATATAAGCCCCTATACCAAGTTTTTTATTTAATACTGCGGGAATATCTTTCGCAGAGTGCACGCCTAAATGAACCTTATTATTTATAATAAGGTTATCAATTTTTTCAGTAAATAAACCTTTGCCTCCAAACTTTTTAAATTTTGTTTTACTGATAGTATCTCCTTTGGACTTTAAAAAAATTTTTTCAATATTTTTATATCCGGCATATTTTAGTTTTGAAACTACTAAGTCTGTTTGAGTTTTTGCTAAATTACTATTTCTAGAAGCTACGATTATTTTTTTATTTATCATATATCTTATATTAATTTATTATATAAAATATTAATATGAAAATTTTAGGAATAGAAAGCAGTTGTGATGATACTTCAATAAGTATTATAGATGATAATAAAAATATTATAGCTAATGAAACTATCTCGCAAAATCAAATTCACAAGGATTATAATGGAGTAGTCCCAGAGTTGGCAGCCAGAAATCATGTTTTATACATTGATAAAATACTTAAGCGTATACTAAAAAAACAACAACTTAGGATAACTGATATAGGTTTAATTGCTGCTACAGTGGGGCCAGGATTAGTAGGGGGTCTACTAGTAGGGCTTACTTTTGCTAAGACATTATCTCAAGTAAATAGAGTTCCATTCATTGGAGTTAACCATTTAGAAGGGCATGCACTAACCGCTAGGCTTGCTAATAAAGTTGAATATCCTTTTTTACTTTTATTAGTATCAGGTGGACATTCTAATTTTTATTTTATTTCTGATATAAATGATTACAAATTTTTAGGTGGAACTCTAGATGATGCTCTAGGGGAAGCCTTTGATAAAGTTGCTAATATTCTAGGACTTGATTTTCCAGGAGGTCCTCAATTAGAATTATTAGCTTTGAAAGGAGACTACAAAAAAGTTAGTCTTCCTAAGCCGCTAATTAATGTCAAAAGTTTAGATATGTCTTTTTCTGGATTAAAAACAGCTGCATTTAATTGTAATAATGAAATTGATAAAAATAATATATCTAGATGCGATTTGGCTGCAAGTTTTCAAAAGTCAGTGGCTGATGTATTATGCAAAAAAATTTCCTTAGCTATAGATATTAGTAATAAAGAATTTTCTAATTATAAAAATGTAGTAGTTTCTGGTGGAGTAGCTGCAAATAATTATTTAAGGAAAAAAATAATAGAGAATGTTAAATTAAAGAATAAATTAGTTTTTTTCCCCCCTACTGATTTGTGTACTGATAATGGAGCAATGATAGCTTGGGCTGGGTATGAGTTGTATACCGCAGGAGTAAAGAGTAAACTAAATATAAAAGCAAAGCCCAGATGGCCATTGGAAAGTATAGGAGAAAGAGTATGAGAAATGATATTTTAGTTTTAGGGGCAGGCGCTTGGGGTACAGCCATTGCAAACTTATTAGCTGAGAATAGTAATAATAAAATTTTTTTATGGGCCTATGAAAAAAAGGTATCTAATTCCATAAATAATAAACAAATCAACACTTTTTTTTTGCCAAAAATTAAATTAAACAAAAATATATTAGCTATCAATGATTTTCAAGGAGTTAGACCGGCTTACATATTCATTGTGCTTCCTTCCCAGTTTGTTTATAGCATAGTAAAAAACTATTCAGATAGTATTTCAAAGGGTAGTAGAAAAAAAATATCAATAATAATTTGTTCAAAGGGCTTTGATCTAAAAAGAAGATTATTATTAAGCGATGTTTTAAAGTCTATATTCTCATTAAAAAAAATTGCAATTTTAAGTGGACCTTCTTTTGCCGATTTAGTTGCTCAAGGGAAGCCTACTGCCGTAACCGTAGCATCCAAAAATTTAAAACTTTCTGAAAAAGTTAGGGGCTTGCTAACTAATAAAAATTTTAGGGTTTATATTAATAACGATATCATAGGTGTTCAGATTTATGGTGCTATTAAAAATATTTTAGCAATAGCTGCAGGTATAACAGAAGGATTAGGATATGGAGAAAATGCTAGGGCAGCAATAATTTGTAGAGGAATAAATGAAATTGAAAAAGTGTCTTTGGCATTTGGGGGTAAAAAAAAAACTACTTTAAGTTTGTCTGGTATAGGAGATATTTTTTTAACTTGCTCATCAGTATCATCAAGAAATTATACCTTTGGATTTTTGATAGGAAAAGGTAAAAGTAAAAATGATATTTTAAAAAAAAATAGTACTGTTACTGAAGGTCTAGAAAATGCTAAGGCACTTTATTTGATCAAAAAAAAGTATAACCTAGATACACCTATATTGGATTCAATTTATAAGATATTAATTAAAGATTATTCTGTAAAAAAAATTGTTAATCTTTTATTAGCAAGACCACTTAAAAAAGAATAGTTAATTTCTTAAGAGATCATTTATGGAAGTTTTAGATCTTGTTTTTGCATCAACAGTTTTGACAATCACAGCACAATAAAGGTTTATACCCTTTTTTCCTTCAAGTGAGCCAGGAACTACAACGGAGTATTTAGGAACACGGCCATAAAATATCTTTCCACTGGCTCTATCAACAATCTTTGTTGATGCTCCTATATAAACTCCCATAGATAATACACTTCCTTCTTCAACAATTACACCTTCGGCAACTTCAGATCTAGCCCCTATAAAGCAATTATCTTCAATAATTACGGGAGATGCTTGCAATGGTTCTAAAACACCACCAATGCCAGCACCACCAGAAATATGACATTTCTTTCCTATCTGAGCGCAGCTTCCAACTGTTGCCCATGTATCAATCATAGTCTCTGACCCAACATAAGCACCAATATTTATGAAAGAAGGCATAAGTACTACATTTTCTTCTATATGTGTACCCTTTCTTACTACTGCATTTGGAACAACTCTGAAGTTAGCCTTTTTAAAATCTTTTTTTTTCCAATTAGAAAATTTAGAAGGAACTTTATCCCACCAAGAAGCGCTTCCTGGTCCATTTGAAATTACTTTTTGTTCATTTACTCTAAAGGAAAGTAAAATAGCTTTTTTGATCCACTCATTAACCTTCCATTTATTTTTAGTTTTTTCTGCAACTCTTATTTTTCCTTTGTCAATTAAATCTATTGTTTTATCAATTGTATTAATAATTTTTTTATTTGATTTAGAGCTCAAAGAATCTCTTGTTTTCCAAATTACATTAATTTCTTTTTCTAATTTACTTGTAAGCATTTAGATAATTCCTTTATTTATTTTTTTAATTGTATCTAATAAGTTAGTACATATTATATCAATATAATTATGAGTTTTACTATTAAAAAAATCTTTTTTAATTAATACGGTTTTGATGCCTAATTCCTTAGCGGTTTTCAAATTATTAGGCAAATCATCAATCATAATAGTTTTATCAGGGTCCAATGAGTACTCTTTAATAACTTTTTGATATGTTGAGATATCAGGTTTAGGTATATAGTCTGCTTTTATGATATCAAAAATATGATCTATTGTTTTATCTAAACCAATTTTCTTGAGAACCTTTTTAGCATGCTCATCTGAACCATTAGTAAATATAATTTTTTTCCCATTGTATTTTTTTAATTCATCACCTAGTTCTTCATTTTTTTTTATACTAGTTAAATCAATTTCATGTACATAGTTTAAAAACTCCTCTGGTTGTATATTATGATATAGCATTAACCCTCTAAGTGTGGTTCCATTATTAACAAAGTATTTTTTCTGTATTTTAAAAGCTTCATCTAATGAAACATTTAAATTTTTTGCTATAAAACTTTTCATTTTTAAGTCTATTTGCGCAAATATATTTGAGTCTTCGGGGTAAACGGTATTGTCGAGGTCAATCAATAAGTCTTGCATAATATTACTTTCTAAATAATGTACCTATACCTTTATCACTTAAAAGCTCTTTAAGTATTACATTATTAAACCTACCATCAAGTATTACGGAAGCTCTAATCCCTGCTTTAACAGCTTCAACACAAGTCTTTACTTTTGGTATCATACCACCATATATGATTTTTTTAGATATTAGCTGGTTGATTTCACTAAGCTTTAATTCACTTATTACTTTGTTATCCTTACCTATAACTCCATTTACATCAGTTAACATAAGTAATCTCCTAGCACCAATTTCTGATGCTATAAAACCTGCTGTTAAATCAGCATTAATATTAAATTTAGTTCCTTTGGCATTAGCTCCTATAGGAGCTATAACCGGAACAATTTTATTAGAGACGAGGTTTAATAAAAGACTTTTGTTGATACTATATGGTTGTCCTACGAGTCCTAAGTCTGGATCAGACACATTTTTTTTTCTATATTTTTTAGCTATTATAATTTTAGAATCAACGCCTGAAAGCCCTAAAGCATTAACTTTCTTATTTGAAAGACAATATGAAATATTTTTATTAATTACTCCTGATAAAACCATCTCTACTATATCAAAAGTTTTTTTGTCTGTTATTCTCATACCTTTGAAAAACTTATGTTTTATATTTACTTTATCTAACATTAAATTTATCTGAGGTCCCCCACCGTGAACAATAATTGGTTTAATGCCTAATTCAACTAGTGCTTTGATATTTTGAAAAAAGTTTAAAGATAGTTTTTTATCTAACATAGCACTGCCGCCATATTTAATAACAATAATTTCATTAATATATTTTTGAAGATTGAATTTAACTTCTTTTTTCGAAGCAGAAATTTGTTTTGCTGTTTTATTGATTAAATTACTCATCGTTTTTTAAATTATCTATTATTTGTTTTTTTATATCTTTTACACCTAGTTTAGTTTTCGAACTTGTAAAAAAAGGATGACTATTTTTAATAAGCTTATGAAACTGCATTCCTTTAATTAAAACTTCTTTTTCACTTTTATTTATTTTATCTATTTTAGTAAATACAATTTGAAAGGAAATTTTATTAGTGTCTAAAAATTCTAAGAAACTAATATCACTTTCTTTAAATCCATGCCTGGAGTCTATCAGAATATAAACTATTTTTAAATAAGTACGTTTCGTCAAATATAAAAATACTAATTCAGACATTTTTTCTATTTTATTTTTTGATGCTTTGGCATAACCATAGCCAGGCAAATCAACAAGCATAAATTTCTTTGCTATATTATAAAAAAAGATTCTTCGTGTATGGCCCGGCTTATTGGAAGTAGAGGCTAGTGACTTTCTGTTTGTAATAGCATTAATTAGTGAAGACTTACCAACATTTGATCTTCCTGTAAAACATATCTCAGGAATTCCATAAAATTTTAATTCATTATAATTCTTAAAACTAATACCTTCAGAAAAAACTTTAAAACTAAAAGTTTTCATAAAGTCATTTTGTTTTTTTCATTATAATCCATTGTTGTCCTATAGAGAGAATATTATTCCAAGTCCAATATATAACTAAACCTGCCGGGAAAGTAGCAAATAAAAAGAGAAACATCAATGGGAGAAAAGACATAATTTTTGCTTGCAATGGATCAGGTGGTGCAGGGTTTAATTTTTGTTGTAAATACATTGTTAAAGCCATTAATAAAGGCCAAGCACCTATCATTAAAAATGAAGGAGGCATAAAATTGAATAAACCAAATAAATTAAAAATAGTAGTTGGATCTGGAGCAGATAAATCTTTTACCCAACCATAAAAAGGAGCATGTCTTGTCTCTAGTGTTACAAATAGTACTTTGTATAATGCAAAAAATATTGGAATTTGTATTAATATAGGAAGACAGCCTGATAAAGGGTTTACTTTTTCAGACTTATATAAAGCCATTATTTCTTGTTGCATTTTTAATTTATCAGTTTTATACCTTTCCCTTATCTCAGTCATTTTAGGTGTTAGTATTTTCATTTTACTCATAGATTTAAAGGACTTATTAGCTAGAGGAAATAATACAATTCTAATTAAAACGGTAAGAGCTAAAATAGATAGGCCAACATTGCCAAGCAAATCGGATAGTTTATGTAATAATAAAAATAAAGGTTTTGTTATTACATAAAACCAGCCAAAATCTACTGCTCTATCAAACATTTCTATAGAAAGTTGATTAGAATATTTATCTAATAGATCTACCTCTTTAGCTCCAATAAATACATTAGACTTTACTGAAGCTGTCTCTCCTTTCTCTAGAACTATCTCATTACTCGTGTATTGAGCTTGGTAACGTTCAATATTTTTTAGAACAGCCTTAAAGCCACCTTCAATTCTGGATCTTTGATCAGGGATAAGGGCTGCTAACCAATACTTATCAGTTATTCCAACCCAGCCCCCTTTGCTAATAACGCTTTTCGATCCTTCCTCAATAATATCATCGTAATCTATTTCTATTAGTCTTTCATTAAGTACAGCGATTGGCCCTTCATGCAATATATAAAAACCAGATGTTTTTGGTGTACCAGTTCTATTTATTCTACCATATTGTGTTAATGAAATATCTTTATTTGAAACATTAGTGACTTTTTGTTCAACTGTTATTAGATAATCTTTATCTACCTCTATTTTTCTAAAAAATTCTATTCCTTCAGGAGATACCCATTTTATAGTAATATGATTTTCAGGACCTAACTCTTTACCTTCAATCAATTGCCATTCACTATTTTTATTTGGTAAATTAATATTTTCTTGAGACATCCAACCTAATTCAACAAAATAAGGGTTAAGAGTATTGTTAGGAGATAGGAGAGTTACTTGTCTGGATTCAGGCTTGATGGTGTCTTTGTAATCCTTTAGTATAACATCATCAAAGCGTGCTCCTATAAGAGAAATTGAACCTTTTATTCTAGAGGATTCGGAAAAGTATATTCTTTTATTATTTTTAACTATTTCCTCTCTATCTAATATTTTTTCTTGAGGTATTTTTTTTATCTCGTTTTCAGCCTCTACATTTTCTTCTATCATTTTTCTTTCAGTAGGAAAAAGATATTGAAAAATTAATAAAATTATTAATGAAGCAACAATTGCCAATAATAAATTTTTTTGTTCATTCATAATGTTTTTATTTTATTTAAGGTTTGTTCAAGTTGAGAACGAAGTATTTTGAAGTTTTCATTAAGTAGTTTTTTTTTTGCTACTAAAATATAGTCAAATTCATTTTTGCCACAATTTAAAAAAATACTTTTTAAAGCTTTCGTTCTTCTTTTTGCGAAATTCCTTTGAACCGCATTACCAACCTTCTTACTAGCTATTATACCAAACCTAGGCGAGTTTGTGCTAACTACCTTTGACTTTTTAGCATAATTAATTGTAAAAGAGCTACAATTCAAGAAACTTCCATTTCTAAATATATGAGCGAAATCTTCTTTTTTCTTGATTAGATGTGTATTCATTAGTTAAATTATGCAGAGAGTCTCTGTCTACCTTTAGCACGTCTTCTTGAAAGTACTAATCTTCCAGACTTGGTGGCCATTCTAGCTCTGAAACCATGTCTCCTTTTTCTAACTAATTTACTGGGCTGAAAAGTTCTTTTCACAAAAAATCTCCTTAATTACTTCTTTAATTATTAACTATAAAATAAAACTAGAATCTTTCTTAAGCATTCTTCTTACTAAAGCTCTAAAAGCTAGTTTGTAACTGCCTTCATCTTTCAAATCTCTAGCATGCCTATCAAGAATATTGCTAGGTACATATTCTAATTTTTCACCACAAGATCTTGCCATTAATTGAACCTGACAAGCACTTTCTAACGTATAAAGTTTCATAAATGCTTCCGCTACTGTGGGCCCGGTGGTAAGTAAACCATGATTTCTTAATATCATAACACTTTTATCACCTAAATCATCAGCAATACGCTCGCATTCATCATTTCGTAGTGTAACCCCTTCAAAGTCATGATAAGCGACCTTATTATGAAAAGCAGAGCCACTAAAGTCAATATTTATTAACCCTTGTTTTAAAGCTGCCATTGCCATTCCTGCGTTAGTATGAGTGTGCATAACGCAGTGAGCATTTTCTTTTGATGAGTGTATGGCTGAGTGAATAATAAATCCAGCTGGATTTATCTTCCATTCAGATTCTTCTACAATATTTCCTTCTAAATCAATTTTAACTAAATTTGAGGCTGTAACTTCATCATACATTAAGCCATAGGGATTAATTAAGAAATGTTTTTCTGGCCCTGGAACTCTAGCTGTCAAATGACCAAAAATTAAAAAAGACCAACCTAATTCTTCAACTAATCTATAAGATGCAGCAAGCTGTATTCTTAACTCTTTTTCAGTCAAGTCCTCATAGTTTTTCATGCAAGCTTCTTCTATCTCATTATGATTAGCTTGTACTTTTGTATTATGCTCTGACATACAGTTCCCTAAATTTTAATTTAGGTTAATACATTCGACTTAATTTGTAAAAACATTTATAGTTATTAAATGAAAGGAAATATTTAAATAATGGGTAATTTTTTTGATTTAAACAACAAAGTAGCTATCATAACTGGTTCTTCTAGGGGAATTGGAAAAGGAATAGCTTTAAGGTTCTCAGAACTAGGAGCAAAAATAATAGTATCATCTAGAAAAATTGATGCTTGTGAGGAAGTAGTTAAACAGATAGTTGATTCTGGTGGAACTGCTAGTGCTTATGAATGTAACATATCTAATAAAGATGCTTGTGAAGGTTTAATTAAATTCGCAAAAGAAAAGTATGGGAAGCTTGATGTTTTAGTCTGTAATGCAGCCAGTAATCCCTATTATGGAAAACTAGCAGAAATACCTGATGAAAGTTTTGAAAAGATTATGAATAATAATGTTAAGTCTAACCTATGGTTATGTAAAAGCGCAATTCCACATCTTAAAGATAATCAAAATGGATCATCTATCATAATTGTTTCATCAATAGCAGGTTTACAGGGAGTAAAGAATTTAGGAGCTTACTCCATATCTAAGACTGCTGATATTGGTTTAATTAGAAGTTTAGCTGTGGAGCTAGGAAAGTATAAAATTAATGTAAATGGCCTATGCCCAGGTATAATTAAAACAGATTTTGCAAAAGCATTATGGGAAAATCCAGAAATTCTTAAAGATGTAGAAAGTTACGCACCGCTTCAAAGAATTGGAACTACAGATGAAGTTGCTGGAGCTGCTATTTTATTAGCCTCAAAACCAGGAGCTTTCATAACTGGACAAGTTATTACTATGGACGGTGGTATTACTATAGCTGGAAGAGGATAAATTGTATAAAAGAATTATTTTTATTTTTTTAATGTCTTTGGCGACAAGCTCTATCAGTGCAAATAAAGATATGCATGAAAAAAAATATGAATGTCTCACAGAAACAAGAGTAAGTGGGTTATTTCAATTTGAAAGAAAATTTTTGAAAGAAACTGAGTTTTTCCCGGATAAGACTACTCTCAATTTTAGTGAAAATTATACTTTGATGACTGAAATGGAGAGTACTAAGGAAAAAAAATTTGAAGCAAAGTATCAGTTTAACTGTGAAAATGAAGAAAAATTTAATTCAATTATTTGTAAACCTATAGATGACAATAATACTTACAATATAATTTTATCATTAGACAGCTTAAGATATAGAAAAACTTTGATTACTCATTACTGGTTAGATGGAAGAGGTAATGAGGTAGATTATGTTCATATAGCACATGGATATTGTTATGATATCGATTAAAAAAACTTTAATTGCTTAAAATAAGCTTATTAACTTGTAAAATTTGTAGAAAATATATAAAATACGCACATATAATTTATAACTATTAATTAATTTAAGGGAGGAGATATGACTAATAGTAATATAAGTAGAAGATCTTTTCTAAAAAAAGCAGGAAAGACTTCAGGTTTTGTAGTCTTAGCGGGAGGAGTTGTTCAGCTAACCTCTTTTAATGCTTGGGCTGCAAAGAAAAGCGCTATTGATAATCACGTTGCTAAAACTATGTTGTTAGTTGGAAAAGATATGTTTCCAGGTAAAAGGTTTTCAGACGATTTATATATGATTGCAGTTGATTCACTAGATGGAAAAGCTTCAAAAGACGAATCAGTTAAGTCAGCATTAGCCGATGGCGTTGCTGCTTTTGATAAAGCTGCTGGGGGAAAATATATAGATGCTTCTAGTAAAAAAAGAATGAAAGTATTGAAATCTATGGAAGGAGAAGGTTTTTTCAACACCATGAGAGGAGAAATGGTTAATGTCTTTTTTAATAATCCAAGAGTATGGGCTGTAGCTGGATGGGAAGGCGCATCTTATGATAAAGGTGGATATTATTTAAGAGGTTTTCAGGATGCAGATTGGCCACAACCATCTGAGGATGCAAGTCCTAAAGGTTGGTGGGAATAATATAGGGAGAATTAACATATGGCAAAAAAATTTGATTTAAACGACGATACTGTTGCAGTAGTTATAGGCTCTGGAGCAGGAGGAGGAACTCTTTCAAATGAGTTGGCTCAAAAAGGTATTAATGTAGTATGTTTGGAAGCAGGAAAAAGATATACTACAGATGATTTTGTAAATGACGAATGGGCGGCTTTCCTACAAACTGCATGGTTAGACAAAAGAACGACTTCTGGTAGTTGGAGAGTTGCGACTGACTTCCCAGGGTTACCTTCATGGATAGTAAAGAGTGTTGGTGGTTCTACATTACATTGGGCAGGAGCATCCCTTAGATTTCAAGAGCATGAATTTAAAGTAAAAACAGAATATGGTGATGTAGCAGGTGCTAGTCTTTTAGATTGGCCTATTTCTTTAAAGGAAATGGAGCCATATTATGATAAGGCTGAAGATAAAATTGGTGTAACTAGAACACACGGTATTCCTGGTTTACCTGGTAACAATAACTTTAAAGTGTTATATGATGGTGCTCAGAAAATGGGCTACAAAGATTGTCACACAGGTAGAATGGGTATAAATAGTATGCCTAGAGATGGAAGAAATGCTTGTTTGCAGTTAGGCTTTTGTTTCCAAGGTTGTAAATCAGGAGCTAAATGGTCTGCCGGTTATTCAGAGATTCCTAAGGCTGAGAAAACAGGTAACTTTGAGCTAAGAACAGAAGCTCATGTTATTCAAATTACTCATAATAAGGCTGGTAAAATTGATGGTGTAGTTTATGTTGACAAGGACGGAAATCAGCAAAAGCAAAAAGCGAGAATAGTCGCAGTAGCTGGAAACTCTATTGAAACACCAAGACTGTTATTAATGTCTAACACATCAATGTATCCAGATGGATTATCTAATTCTGCTGGTCAGGTTGGTAAAAACTATATGAGACATCTAACGGCTTCTGTATATGCGTTAATGGATAAACCTGTTAATATGCATAGAGGTACAACTATGGCTGGTATTATTACTGATGAGTCTAGGAATGATCCTTCTAGAGGGTTTGTGGGAGGTTATGAAATGGAAACATTATCATTAGGATTACCATTTATGGCTGCTTTCTTAGTACCGGGTACTACAGGGTACGGACCTAAAATGGGTAAATTCTTAGATAATTATGATCATATGGCTGGAATGTGGATAGTTGGTGAAGATATGCCACAGGAGTCTAATAGAGTTACACTAAATACCAACGAAAAAGATCAAAATGGTATGCCTGTGCCTAACGTTCACTTTGATGATCATGCTAATGACTTAGCAATGAGAAAGCATGCTTTTGGGAAAGGAACAGATGTTTATAAAGCTGCAGGAGCTTTAGACGTATTTGAGACTCCTCCTTACCCTTCTACACATAACTTAGGTACATGTAGAATGAGTGAAAAAGCTAGAGATGGTGTATGCGATAAGCATGGAAAATCTCATGATATTGCTAACCTGTTCATTTCTGATGGAAGTCAGTTTACAACAGGCGCAGCAGAAAACCCAACTCTTACAATAGTATCACTTGCTATAAGACAAGCTGAGTATATTGCTAAAGAGATGGCTAAAGGTACAATATAAAGTAATAGTAATACTTTAAATTAAAATTCTCCTGATGAATATTGTCAGGAGAATTTTTTTTGTTTAAAATATATTTAGGAGGTTTTTATGAGTATACATCATGATAAAGCAGAAGGGTTATGTGAAAGTCCTGATCAAGAAACGCAATCATATGTTTTTAATCAAACAATGATGAGAATAAAGGATCCTAAAGTTTCTCTAGATTTTTATACCAGAATAATTGGTATGAAGTTATATAGAAAACTAGATTTTCCAGAGATGAAATTTACTTTATATTTTTTAGGTATGCCTGGTGATGTTGATAATGAAAATGTGCCTGAAGAAGGTAATAAAAGAACTACATGGACATTTAGTCAAAGAGCAATGTTAGAACTTACTCATAACTGGGGCACTGAAAATGAGGAAAGTTTTTCTTATCACAATGGTAATAGTGAGCCACAGGGTTTTGGTCATATTGGATTTAGCGTTCCAGATGTATATGCAGCAGGAGAGAGATTTGAAAAGTTAGGGGTTAAATTTGTAAAAAAACCAGATGATGGAAAAATGAAAGGTTTAGCATTTATTGAAGACCCTGATGGTTATTGGATAGAAATATTACAGGCAAATATGATAGAGAAAAATTCATCTTAAAATGAAAAGAAAAGACACAATAAACCTCTATTTCTTTTTATTTAGTTTATTTATTTTAGCTTTATTAATATTCCCTATTTACAGTATTGGTAACAGAGTAGACCCATTTATTTTTGGAATGCCTTTTTCATTGTTTTGGATTATTGTATGTATATTGATGCAGTTTGTAGGCATACTTTTTTTTCTATTTATAGATAAAGAGGAATCATAATATGGAAAAATGGCATATAGCCTTAGTAGCGATCTCCATTTATTTAGTTTTAGCATTTTTAATTGGAATTATGGCGGGAAAGGGAAAGTCTTTTTTTTCTTTATCTGAGTATGCAGTAGGAGATAGGTCTTTTAATTTGTTTGTAATGTGGTTCTTAATGGGAGGAACTATATTTTCAGCTTTTGCTTTTCTAGGAGGTCCCGGTTGGGCTTATTCTAAAGGGGCGGCTTCATTTTATATCTTAGTTTACTGTACTCTGGGTCTAATGCCGTGGTATGTAATTGGCCCAAAAGTAGCTAAAATTGGAAAAAAAAATAATTATATAACAATGGGAGACTTTTTAGGTGACAGATTCCAATCAAAACTTCTGACAATTATAGTAGGAATAGTAGCAATACTAGCTTTTATACCTTATCTTACATTACAGATTAAAGGTATGGCCTACATTTTTAATGTATTGACCTACGATAACATACCTTATTGGTTTGGTGCTTTTATATCTTTTGGAATTGTAGTTATATATGTTGCTACTAGCGGTGTAAGAGGAGCCGCGTGGAGCGATGTCTTTCAAGCAATTTTGATGTTAGTTATAGCTTGGATTTTAGGTATGTACTTTGTGCAAAAATTGCATGGGGGTATCGGAAATATGTTTGAAACTATTAATAACAGTAATAATGATTTTCTATTAATTGGTGAAGAAGGGTCAGCTATGTCTAAGGCTAGGTATAGTAGCAATATAATAATTTCAATGATAGGTTTTGTTATGTGGCCGCATTTATTCACAAAGTCATATACTACTACAGAAAAAAGAATTAAAACTACGGTAGCTGTATATCCAATATTTGCCTTGTTTTTATTACCAGTTTTATTCATAGGTTTCTCTGGATACGGTATTGTGAGTAGTGACCAGATAGAAAACTCTGGACAAATTTTACCTTACTTAATTACTAATTATCTTACAGAGTCAGGGTTGCTGTATGGTATAGTAGGTGCAGGAGCTTTAGCTGCAGCAATGTCATCATCTGATGCAATTACACATGGAGCCTCAGTATCATTTGGTAGAGATATATGTAAAGCTATATATTCAAAGATACCTGAAAATATAGAATTATGGATAATGAGGGGAGCAGTTTTTGGTGTTGGTGCTATTGCATATTTAATAGCTATTTTTGGAAGTGAGGGCCTAATTCAGCTTTTGTTAGGTGCTTATGGCCCTATAGCTCAACTGGCTCCCGCAGTTTATGCTTCATTATTTTTCAGAAAAGTAAGCGCAATATCAATTATCATTGGTTTAATCTTAGGAGTCTGTATTACTATCTACTACCAATATTTTGCGGAAAGTACTTTATATGATTTGCATGCTGGACTCATAGGTTTGGCTTTTAATGTAACAGCAGTATTTATTTTTAGTTGTATGTGCAGTCAAAGTGACAGTGAAATTGTCAAAGCAAAAGAATTTAATGAGATTTAGAGTAGGCATTAAACCTACTCTAAAGATTAATTTTAATTTAGTAAACTTAAAGCCTTTTCGTAACTTTCAAAAGCTAACTCAGAATTCTTGTGCTCATTTGCAACTACAAGATCTCTCAATTTTTTTACTTCTGCTTTTTTAGACTCAGTTATTTCTGTAGTAGATAACTTTGCATCTAATTGCTTAATTTCACTTTTCATGCATCCAGCAAATACATTGGAAGCAAGGAAAGAAAGGCTTAAGGTAATCATAATTATATTTTTCATATTATTCTCCTTTAAAAAAGTGAGAGGATATTTTTGTCCTCTCACTTAAATTTTCTATCTACTTTCTATACGGTTATAGAAAGTGACTAGATCTAAAATTTTAGACATAGACCACCTCCTTTCATTAATTTTAAAATATTAATATACTACATTATTATTATCAAATAAATATACTTTAAATTTATATTAAATATGGACTCAAGAGAAGCCACAACCTCTCTTGAGTCTCTCTTTAGGGAGGAATTGTCTATTTATATTCATTTTTTATGCCTAATTTAGGTAAACTTAGTTTTTATCTTAGAAAAAAAAGATAAAGCAATTATTGCACCTATTATTAGATGTTCAAATAATGTCATAAAATAATATAGTGAACCATAAACTTTATAATCTGATAACATATTTAACATAAATCCAAATGTTACTAGTAAAACATATAGCTTAAGACCAACTTTGGAAAAAAAGTAAATTCTGTATAAGGAAAAAAACCAAATAAAACCATAAAATAAAATAAAATAAATTTTAAAATCTAAATATTCTAAATTATACAAAATAATTTGGTGCGTAATAGCAATAGACGCAATAGTGTTTAAAATTACTAAAAATTTAAAAACTTTGATTTCTTTAGCTTGCATAATAGATTAGATTTAAAATACTTCAAATAAACCTGCCGCTCCTTGTCCTCCACCTATACACATAGTAACTACAACATTTTTAGCTTTTCTTCTTTTTCCTTCTATAAGTGCATGGCCTACTAATCTGGAACCAGTCATACCATATGGATGCCCAATAGCAATTGATCCTCCATTTACATTAAGTATTTCATTGGGAATACCTAATTTATCCCTACAATAAATTACTTGCACTGCAAAGGCCTCATTGAGTTCCCATAGATCAATATCATTCATACTCAGATTATGTTTTTTTAACAATTTCGGTATTGCATAAATAGGACCAATCCCCATTTCATCAGGTTCTAAGCCAGATACTGCCATACCTCTAAATGCTCCTAGTGGTTCTAAATTTAGCTGTTCTGCTTTTTTTGCATTTACTATTACACAAGCTGATGCACCGTCAGAGAGTTGGCTAGCATTGCCTGCAGTTATATAAGCATCATCCCCCATAACAGGTTTCAAAGATTTAAGCCCCTCAATATTAGTATCAGGTCTGTTTCCTTCATCTTTTTCTAAACAAACTTTTTCTTGGCTAATTTCATTAGTATCTTTGTTTTTAACCAGCTTAATAGTCTCTAAAGGGAATATTTCTTTATCTAAAAATCCAGAATTTTGTGCATTAGCCATTCTTTGCTGACTTTGTAACCCATATTCATCTTGTGTATCTCTAGAAATATTATAACGTTGCGACACAACTTCTGCGGTTTGAATCATAGTATAATATAATTCGGGTTTATTTTTATTTATCCAATCTTCTTGAGCCATAAAGTTGTTTTGATGTTCATTTTGGACTAAGCTTATGGACTCAAGACCACCTGCAACACAAATATCTAATTCATTTGACATTATTCGTTGAGCAGCCATAGTTATGGCCTGCATTCCAGAAGAACAAAATCTATTAATAGTAGCCCCAGCTGTTGTAACTGGTAAACCACCTCTTATTGCTATTTGTCTGGCAATATTTCCACCAGTGGCTCCCTCTGGCATAGCACACCCCATTAGACAGTCTTCAACTGTTGAAGGGTCAACGCCAGAAACTTCTATAGCCTTTTTGACAGCATGTCCTGCCAAGGTTGCTCCATGTGTATTATTAAAAGCTCCTTTATAGGCTTTTCCTATTGGAGTTCTTGCTGTTGATACTATTACTGCTTCATTCATTTTAACCTCCTAATTAAATGTTTTATTATTTTTTACTAATTCTTCTAGATAATTACATTTTGGCCACATATCAGAATTATTTTTCCTAAAACTTTCAATATCTTCTAATACTTTTTTTAAGCCATAATCCTGAGCATATCTCATTGGCCCACCTCTCCAATGAGGATATCCATAACCATAGGCATAGGTAACATCAATGTCTGATGCTCTTAGAGCAAAACCTTCTTCTAGTATCATACAACCTGTATTCAACAAGGCCCAACTTAATCTATGAAGTATTTCATTGTCATCAATTTCTCTTCTCTGTATTCCCTTTTCTTTAGCTACTTTTTCAAACATCATATCAACTTCAGGATCTATTTGTTTTTGTCTCGTTTGTGGATCATAAATATAAAAACCTCTATTAGTTTTTTGTCCATACCTGCCTAATTCACATAACTGATCTGCAACAGTTGAAGTATATCTAAGGTTGTCATATTTTCCTTCTTGCTTATGTCTTTTTCTAATTCTCCACCCTACGTCATTTCCAGCTAAATCATTTACTGCAAATGGCCCCATAGCCCATCCAAAATCATAAATAACACGGTCTATATCAGCAACTTTTGCACCTTCTTCAGCCAAAGCATGAGCCTGTCTTACATACTCATGAAACATCCTATTTCCTATAAAGCCGTCACAATTTCCTGCTAGAACTGGAACTTTTTTTATAGTTTTTGCAAGTTTCATAGTGCTGGCTATTACTTCTTTACTTGTGTGTTTACCTCTAACTATTTCTAAAAGCTTCATAACATTAGCAGGACTAAAAAAGTGAGTACCAATTACATATTCTGGTCTAGTTGTTGACTCAGCTATTTGATCAATATCTAAAGTTGAAGTATTAGTTGCTAATATACAATTCTCTTTTGCTATTTTATCAATTCTTTCAAACATCTCTTTTTTAAGACTCATTTCTTCAAAGACTGCTTCTACAACAACATCAGCAGAAGAAATACTTTCTAGACTAGTAGCTCCTTTTATCAAAGACATTTTATTTTTAAAATCATCTTCACTCATTCTTCCTTTAGCTACTGTATTAGAATAATTCTTTTCTATTATTTTAATTCCTTTATCAAGAGAATCTTGACTATTTTCAATAACAGTTACTGGGATTCCTATATTAGCAAAATTCATTGCTATGCCTCCACCCATAGTTCCACAACCTATAACTGCAGCTGAATTAATGGGTAAAATTTTTGTTTCTTTAGGAATATCTGGTATTTTTAAAGCTTGTCTTTCAGAAAAGAACATATGGATTAATGAAGAGCTTTCGTTAGAATCATGGCATAATTTAAATAATTCTCTTTCTTTTTCTAGTCCTTGAAAAAATTCAAGCTCAGTTGCAGCCTTAACTGCTTCAATAGCACATAAAGGAGAATTTCTTCCTCTTAACTTGTTTTTTATTTTCTTTGAAAACTCTTCAAAAATGTCACTATTAACATTAGAAATTTTATTTGTAAGCTTACTTGCTACAGGGTGACTTTCTTCTTGTAATTTACTCTTTATAAAGCTGATGGCATTGGCAACTAGTGCATCTTCAAAGACTTCCTCAATTATACCTGATTTAAGAGCATCGCTAGCATTAATAGGAATACCTGATGTTATCATAGCTAACGCTTTTTCTACACCTGCTAATCTTGGAAGTCTTTGAGTTCCTCCTGCTCCAGGGATAATTCCCAATTTTACTTCAGGTAATCCTAGTTTTGTTGAAGATATAGCTACTCTATAGTTGCATCCCATCGCCAACTCTAAACCACCTCCGAGGGGAGTGCCGTGTAATGCTGCTACGATAGGCTTTTTAGACTCCTCAAAGGTTTTTATAACGTTATTTAGATCGGGTTGTTGCATAGGCTTTCCAAATTCAGAAATATCGGCTCCCGCAAAAAATGTTCTACCATCGCCAATCAAAACAATGCCTTCTACTTTTTGATTATTATTTAATTCTGTTAGACTGTTTATTAATCCTAATCTTACTGAGTGAGATAATGCGTTAACAGGGGGGTTTATGCCCTTTATAATTCCTATATTATCTATAATTTCATATTCTACGGTTTTATTTTCGTTCATAATTTCTCCTAAAATGTTTTGTATTCACCAGAGGTTGCGTTAGTTATTCTTCCTATTTTCATTTCAAAGTGTCTTTTCTTCGAAATTTTTGCAGTATCTATGAAATGATCTAATGGAGTTTGTTTAAAAAAATTTTTAAACCAATCTTCTACATTATTAATATTTAGTAAGTCGTATTTTTCACTATCTTTTTCTAAAATAGTATAAGAAGATCTAATGGTTTCATTAGAGATACCATTATCTTTAATTTTAATCTGAAAGTTTATTATATAGCGCATAATATACTTTAAAGTTTATCAGATTTATTGTAATTTCAAAACATGAATAATATTTTTTATGTTTTAATATTTAATTTTTTAAGCATTTTAGTAGTAATATTTTTATTATATCCCAATACAAAAAAAGAAATTAATTCATTTAGTGCTTATTACAATTCTGAAGGAGCCTTTGCAGGATTTATTCAAAAAAAACAAAATTTATATAGAGCTTGCGAGTTCTCTACTAATGGTTCCATATTAAGTTGTTCTAAGTGGTTCGATGACAACTTGCTTCAACAAGGACAGAATGAAGGGTTAAATCAAAAAAATATTTAATAATCGTATTCTATATATTTAGCAGTGTTCTGTGCTATTTTTTTTCCTAATAGTTTTTCAATAATGTGTAGTGACATATTTATTCCTGCAGAAACTCCTGCTGACGTGTAATACTTATCATATACAAATTTTTTATTTGTTAATATTTGTGTGCTTGGACTTAACTTTTTCAATAATTTTAATGCTCCCCAATGACTAGTTGCTTTTTTATTATCTAATAACCCGGCTTTTGCTAAAAGCAGTGATCCGGTACAAACAGATGCAATTATATTTATATCTTTGTTAGCTGCTAACCAATTCAAAATATTATTATTTTTTAATAATATTCTGGTTCCTATGCCTCCTGGAATTATCAATAAGTCTAGTTTTGGACAATTATTTAAGGTAAAGTCACTCTTCACAGTAAGCCCTCCAGTGCAGGTAATGATTTTTTTTTTTTCTGTAAAAGTAAAAACATTAAATGGACAAGAGAACTTATGAATTATCGCATTACTTTTTTTTGTTAACCTGGTGCTAGCAAACACTTCATATGGTCCAGCAAAATCCAAAATTTCAACTGAGTCGAATATAAATATGCCTACGTTCTTTTTTTTGACTTTTGAATTCATTAATTTAATTTTTCTAAATATCATTATAATATATAAAAATGCAAGTAAGAAAAAAATATGAAAAGTTAAAATTTATTGGAATTGCTTTTTTCTTAATTTTCATTTTTTTAAATAGGAAAAATTAGTTTTGGAATATTGCAGGTTTGATTAATAGCGGTATTTTTTAGACTACATATTTTTTAGTTCTTTATTTAGGAAATATTAGATTTATGAATCTCAGTTAAATTCATTAAATTTACAATTCTATGAGTAGTAACTTTTTTTTCAGAAGCCTTACTATCATCAAATTCAGATGGTGGGTTTAAATTATTCAGAGATGTTTTAAGGACATATTCATACCACTTAGAATGAACATTTTCGTTAGTAAGTTCACAGTTAACATTATCAGCGTTGATGTCTACATCACTTTTAAAAGACTTTGATACTTTTTTTTTTGTATCTACCTGATAAACAAAGCTTACTGTAAAAAATATTTTATAATTATTAGTAGGCATTTACTCGCTATTTCTTATAAAATTATTTTTTATTTTTTTCAGCATAATCATACTCTTCAGGAAATATAATAACATAATTATTTACTTTTTTAAGACATAATGCGCATAAACCATAGCTTAAATATACTATAAAAAAATACTTTATAGCTAAAAATTTTCTAAAATTTTGGTCCCCTTATCAGGACTCGAACCTGAAATTCCCGCTTAGGAGGCAGGTGTAATATCCAGTTTTACTATAAGGGGTATCACGAATTTATATTAATAATTACATACAGTAAACTTTATTCAACTTTCTAAATATTTATAAAAATAATAAATAGAATTTGTATTGTTCTTTTTTTAAACTAAAATGATATATTATAATTAAAAATTTATGGCTATGACATTACATCAATTAAAAATATTTTGGGCAGTAGCCCAAGCTAAATCATATACCAAAGCTTCTAAAATACTTGGTTTGGCTCAACCATCGCTATCACAACAAATTTCAAAATTAGAAGAAGAACTTGGTTCAAAATTATTTAATAGAGGCTTTAGTAAAATTAACCTTACTGATGCGGGAGATTATCTTTATACTAAAGCTGAGCAAATAATTGCTAGCATTGAAGAAGCGGAAGAAGGGTTAAAAGAATTTTCAGCCAATACCAGGGGAATATTAAAAATAGGAATGTTATCATCTGTAGCTAGGAATATTTTGCCTTTAACTATGCAGTTATTTTCCGATATTTTGCCTAATATTGAAATAAATGTATTAGAAGTAACACCTGCAGAAGCTATAGATTTATTGTATGCTAGGCAACTTAATGTTGCAGTAGTTGCTGAGGACTCTTTAGCTGCATCTAATCTTTCCTTTGCAAAAAAAGAATTATTTAAAGATCCATACGTTTTAGCAGTACCTAAAAGTTTAAATTTGGAAGATATTTCTAATTATAATAGTCTAAGCCAAAAACATAAAAATTTACTGAGTTCAAACATAGTTTTTGAGTTTGGAAGTCAACATAAAAAAAGAATAGAAGATTGGTTTAAAAAAAATCTTAATACAAAAAAAATTATAGCACATACTAGATCATATGAAGTTGCTTTATCAATGGTTGAGGCAGAGCTGGGCGTTGTTGTACTTCCAGCCTTAACAGCAATGATAGGCTTAGACAAATCTTATGATGTTAATTTGTATCAAACAGATTTATTAGATAGGAAGCTAGTTTCATTAACACCTAAACAATATGAAAGTTTAGATCCTGTTAAAAGTTTTATCTCGTGCTTAGTAAAAGCAGGCAAGCAACTTAATTTGCCTACAGTAATGTCTGCTCCAGATATTTTGAAAAAGGTTTCTTAATGTTGATAAATATAATATAAAATTAAATATGGTAAGAAAGTGAAAATAAAATTTTGGGGAGTTAGAGGAAGCATTCCTACACCAGGAAAAAATTTTGCTAAGTTTGGTGGAAATACTTCTTGTGTAGAGTTACATATAAACAAGAAGGTTATAATTTTTGATATGGGCTCAGGGATAGTTAATCTAGGAGACTATCTATTAAAAAATAATATAAAAAACTTTGATATTTTATTATCACACTTTCATTATGACCATACTTGTGGTTTGCCATTTTTTCAGCCTGCATTTAATAAAGACTTTCAATTTACAATTAGATCAGGTATAGAAAAGACTAGAGGTAATACCTTTGAAGTTTTAAATAAACAAATTAGTAGCCCTTCATTTCCTATTACAATAAATGCCTTTTCTGCAAAAATTAAATTTTGTGACTTTAAAATAGGAAAAGATTTTAATATAGATAAAGTAAGAGTTAAAACAATTTCTCTAAATCACCCAGATGGAGCTGTAGGCTATAGAGTTGAATATAAAAAAAAATCAGTGTGTTATATAACAGATCATGAGCATGAACTTAAAAAGAAAAATAAACGTTTATTAGATTTTTTAAAAAACTCAGAAGTACTGATATATGACTCAACTTATGATGATAAACACTTTAAGAATTATATAGGCTGGGGACATTCAACCTGGCAGGAAGCTACTAGGTTGGCGAAGGAATGTAATATAAAGAAATTATTTATTTTTCATCATAACCCTGAAAATGATGATAAAAATATGAGTCATATAGAATCTGCTTGCAAGAAGATAGATAATAACTTTATAGTAGCAAAAGAAGGAATGTTTATTAATATATAGTAATAGTATAGTTAATTTATGGAAGAATCTTTAAAACAAAAATTTTTGCCTGATGAGTATATATTTAAGCAAGGTGAAAAAGGACATAAAGCATACCTTTTATTGGATGGAAGGGTTGCTATTGAGGTTAATGGTAAAAAAGTGTCAGAAATATCAGAAATGGAAATTTTTGGTGAAATGTCATTAATTTTAAAAAAAACAAGAACAGCTAGTGTAAAGGTTTTAAAGCCTTCTATAGTTTTGCCAATTGATGAAAAAATATTAGGAGATCTATTAGAGAAGTCTCCTCCTATTGTGAAGTCTATGGTTAAGCAACTTTCCTATAGATTAGCTCAATGTGATAATGAAATTAGATCATTAAAACAAAAAAACAATTGAATTTTATTTATAAACTTTAATTTTTGCGCTCATTCCTGGAATAACTTTTCCTATAAAGTTTTCAGGTAAATTTATAGTAATTTTTACAGGTATCCTTTGTACAACTTTAACGAAATTACCTGAAGCATTTTGTGGAGGAATTAGGCTAAAGGAAGATGCGGAAGCAGGAGAAAAAGATAACACTGTTCCCTCTAGTTTGAGATTGCTAAAAGCATCAATTTTAATAGAAGCTTTTTGACCGACCTTGATATTTTTTATTTGAGTTTCTTTAAAGTTAGCAATAATCCAAACGTCTTTTGTTGGGACTATTGACATTAGAGGCCACCCTTTTTTCATATAAACACCAGGCTCAACTATTCTATTCGCTATAGTTCCATCAATAGGAGCTTTAACAATAGTTGAGTCTAGGTTAATTAGACTGTTGTCTAATTTTGCTTTTAAAGATTCTTTTTTTGCTAAAAATCTATCTTTTTCAACTTGAAGCTTTTTAATATTAAACTCGAGTTTCTTAATTTTTTTTTCAATAACTTGACTAAAAATTTTCTCTGATTTTATATCAGCCTCATATTGTTCTACTTTATGTTTGCTAAACTCGTAATTAGCCAAAGCTTTTTCATAATTAGATTTGGTAGCATTTTTAGTCTTTAATAATTTTTTAATTCTATTCTCTTCATTTTTATACATAACAAGATTCGAAATTTCCGAGTCCTTTTTAGCTATTGCGCTCATAATATTATTTTGAGCTAGCTTTAATTGTAATTTTTGCTCATCTATTTTCAGTTTTTCTGTTTCTTGTTTTAAGTCAACTTCTGAAAGTTGTGCTATTGCAGCTTTTAATTCTGCTTTAGATTTGTTAACCATAGCTATAAAAGGAGCATCATCAAATTTAGCAAGTATATCTCCTTTATTTATTTCCGTATTTAATATGCCAGGTACCTCAATTACATAGCCTTCTATCCTTGATGATATAGTTGTAATAGATCCTCTCACATAGGCGTTATCAGTAGATTCAAAATTGGAATAATTTTTGAAACTGAAAAGTATTATTATCAAAGTAATAATAACTATTAAAAAAGAAAAAAAATAATGACTATTTTTCATAGGTTTTTTATAGCATAATAATATTTATTTTATATAGCAAAAATATGGTGGAGCCGAGGGGGATCGAACCCCTGACCTCGTGAATGCCATTCACGCGCTCTCCCAACTGAGCTACGGCCCCAATAAGGATTAATTCAAAATTTAGTCTTCCTCTACACTAGTATCATTTTCTAGTACTTCATTTAATTCCTCATCATCAAATTCAACTTCTTTCGATAGTTCTAAATTATCGTCTACTGCTTCAACTTCTTTTTCCGTTTTAAAGTCAAGAGAATTAACAGGTGCTTTTTTTTGTATTATTTTTTCTGTTTTACAATTTGGACAAATAATTTTTTCCTTATTAAAATCAAAAAATTTGGTATTACAATTAGAACAAGTATGTTTCTCTCCTCTAAAAGATTTTTCCATATTTTTAACTCCATAATTTAAGTTGTTAAATTAGTCTATATAATTATGATAATTAAAAATATTTTTAAAATTATTTAATTTCAACAATTATTTATGTATATATTTAAAAAAAATCCTTTTGAACCTTTTGCACTTAACGACTTTAAATTAAAAAAAAATTCTTTATTTGGTGAAGCTATAGTACCAGGAGACAAATCAATGTCACAAAGAGCAGTTATAATAGGGTTAGCTTCTATAGGACAAACTGTCATTAAAGGCATTTTAGACAGTGAAGACGTATATTATACTTTAAAAGCAGTAGAGGCTTTAGGGGCAAAAGTTGATATTAATAAAAATAAAAAAACTCTTACGATTAATGGAGTTGGTTTAGGTAATTTCAAATCTCC
The DNA here is from genome assembly GCA_902615805.1 of Rhodospirillaceae bacterium. Taxonomy (GTDB): domain Bacteria; phylum Pseudomonadota; class Alphaproteobacteria; order TMED109; family TMED109; genus TMED131. Next base: position 9,824 of record CACMQH010000004.1, on the reverse strand, counting down.
TAAAAAACCGATTTATATGGGAAATAGTGGAACAGGAACTAGACTGCTTATAGGTCTAGTTGCTGGGTCCAATGCTACCGTTACTTTTTATGGGGATGAATCTTTAAGTAATAGACCAATGGATAGAATCATAAATCCATTAAAAAAAATGGGAGCCAATTTTGTTTTTTCTGAAGAAAAAAAACTTCCCATTACAGTAATAGGAGCAAGGAAAAAAGGCATTACAATGCCAATTAAATACAAAAGTCCAGTAGCATCTGCTCAAATTAAATCTGCTATAATTTTTGCCGGACTTACCGCGAGAGGTGCTACAGAGATTCAGGAGCCCTATAAAAGTAGAAATTATACAGAGGTAATGTTAAAAAAATGCGGTGTAGAAATTAATTCTAAAATCAGTAAAAAATATATAAATACTGTTACAATAAATGGCACGAGTTTTTTAAAAAATTGTAACATCAAAATTCCTAGTGATCCTTCATCAGCTTTATTTATAGTAGTGGCTTGTCTTATTACTAAAGGAAGTAAAGTTAAGGTTAAAAACATTTTGTATGATAGTATGAGACTAAAAGTTTTTAAAATATTAACAAAAATGGGAGGTATGATTAAAATTAATAAGACCTCAATTGACACATGTGAAATTATTGCTAAATATTCTGTTTTAAAAAATATTAATTTACATAAAAATGAAACAACAGCCTTAATTGATGAGTTTCCAGCTTTATCTATTGCGGCAGCATGTGGAAAAGGAAAAATGATTATGAAAGGCTTGGGAGAGTTGAGATTTAAAGAAAGTGACAGATTTAAATCTATAAGTGAGGGGTTGTGTAATGCAGGTGTACAAGTCAATACTTGTAACGATGATATGGAAATAATTGGTACTAGAAAAGTTCTGGGAGGTAATACTATTTTTGCTCATAATGATCATAGAATAGCAATGTCATTTAATCTATTAAGTTTGTTTTCAGAAAAACCAATTAGAGTAATTGGAAACGAATCTATTATGACCAGCTTTCCAGACTTCTTTTCAACTTTGAAATTACTAAAGAAATGAATAAGATAGTTATTACGATAGATGGACCAGCTGCTTCAGGAAAAGGTTCAGTAAGTAAAAAAATTTCAGACGAATTTAATTTTTTTTATATGGAAACTGGTATTTATTATAGAGGTCTTGCAAGCTTATTTTGCAAAAATCAAGTAAATATTTTAGATTTACCCTACTTTATTTCTAATCTAAATGTTACTGATTTTAAAGAATATATAAAATTTAATAACAAAATATTATATTCAACAAAAGTTACTAAGTTAGCATCAAATCTTGCTAAGAATAGAGAAATAAGGGAGTTTATAGTCAAAATACAGCAAGATATAATTATTACATTAGAAAAAAAATTTAATGGTATTATTTTGGAAGGAAGAGACTGTGGGTCTGTAGTTGCACCCAAAGCTGACCTCAAGTTTTACCTAACAGCAAGTTTAAAGGTTAGAGCAGAAAGAAGGTTTAATCAGTTTGCAAAAGATAAAAAGGACATTAGTTATGAGCAAGTGCTAAGTGATCTGAGGGAAAGGGATGTACAGGATAAAAATAGAAAACATTCTCCTTTACAAAAACCTAAAGGCTCAGTTGTTATAGACAACTCTGATTATAACTTTAAGGAAACGATAAATATTGTAAAAAATATAATATTTAGTAGAATACCAACTTTAAAAAGTAAAATTTAATATATTGAAAGTAGGAAAGTATGGATAAAGTTGTTTCTAACAAAAACAATGCAGATAACATAAAGGCAAGCAAGGAAAACTTCGCGCAACTTTTAGAGGAATCTTTTAGTAGAGAAACTAAAAAAGTGGGTGGGCTAGTCAAAGGAAAAGTGGTGGCTATAGAGAAGGATACTGTATTAGTCGATATAGGGTTTAAATCAGAAGGTAGAGTTCCAATTAAAGAGTTCACCCCACCAGACAAGAGACCAGAGCTTGGAGATGAAGTAGAAGTTTTTTTTGAACACGCCGAAAATAAATTTGGAGATGCTGTCCTATCAAGAGAAAGAGCAAAAAGAGAAACGGCCTGGGAAATAATGGAAAAAGCATTAAAGAATAAAGATCAAGTTAAAGGTAATATATTTTCTAGAGTTAAAGGGGGCTTTTCTGTTGATTTAAATGATGCAATAGCTTTTCTTCCTGGTAGCCAAGTAGACGTTAAAGTTATAAAGGACAATTCTTATTTATTAGGTACTGAGCAAATTTTCCATATTTTAAAAATGGATCGTAAACGAGGCAACATAGTAGTATCAAGAAGGTCTGTATTAGAAGAAGGAAGAGCAGAAGCCAAGAAAGAAATGGCATCAACTCTAGAAGAGGGTCAAATAATGGAAGGTACTGTAAAGAATATTACTGATTATGGAGCTTTTATAGATTTAGGTGAAATGGACGGATTGTTACATGTTACTGATATTTCTTGGAAAAGAATTAGTCATCCATCTGAAGTCCTTAGCGTAGGTAAAAAGATTAAAGTAAAGCTAATTAAATATAATTCAGATTCTCAAAGATTAAGTTTAGGGATGAAACAATTAAATGAGGACCCGTGGAAAGGGGCAGATGATAAATTTAAAGTTGGTAATAAATATGAAGGATTAGTTACAAATATTGCAGACTATGGAGCTTTTGTAGAAATAGATAAAGGTATAGAGGGCTTAGTTCATGTTTCAGAAATGAGTTGGAATAAAAAGAATACTAATCCTTTTAAATTAGTTGCTGCAGGAGACAAGGTTGAGGTTGTAATCTTAGACTTTGATATGCAAAAAAGAAGACTAAGTTTGGGTATGAAGCAAGCAACTAAAAATCCTTGGGATGAAATCAATAAGTTATTAGATATAGATAAAATTCATGAAGGCGAAGTAACAAATATTACTGAATTTGGTTTATTTGTAAAAATTAATGAAGATATAGACGGATTAATTCATATTAATGATTTGTCATGGGATGGAAAAGCTGAAGAGGAACTAAAAAAATATAAGAAGGGTATGAAGATAAAGAGTAAAGTTTTGGAAATTGATCCTGAAAAAGAAAGGCTTGCTCTTGGTATAAAACAATTAGATAAAGATCCATTTGAGGCAGCCATATCAGAAAAATTTAAAAAAGGTAGTGTGGTCACCTGTTTAGTTGAAAATGTAATTGATGCTGGCCTGGACGTGAAATTAGAAAAAGATGTTCTAGGCTTTATAAAAAAATCTGACCTTTCTAGAGAGAAAGAAGAACAGAAACCGAGTAGATTTGCTAAAGGAGAAAAAGTTGACGCAATGATAACAAACATTGATAAGGGTGCTAGAAAAATTTATCTTTCTATAAAAGCTATGGAACTAGAGGAAGAAAAAAAGGCAATGAAAGATTATGGTTCAACAGACTCAGGGGCTTCCTTGGGTGACATTTTAGGAGCTGCATTAGAAGCTAAATCTGAAAAAAAAGACAAGAAAACAACTAATACTAAAAAAAGTTGATTTATGCATTCAAAATAATATGAATAAATTTGATATAATAAAAGAACTATCAAAACAAAAAGGCCTTTCAGAAAAAGATGCACAAACAATTATTACTACTATGATTGAAGAAATTACGCAGGCACTTCAGTTAGGAGATAGAGTAGAGTTTAGAGGGTTTGGAGTATTTTATACCAAAACCAGAGATGAAAGACCCGCAAGAAACCCCAAAACAGGAGAAAAAATATTTGCTACTAAAAAAAATATACCTCATTTTAGGATGTCAAAATTATTATATGAGTTTTTAAATAAGTGATACTTTTTCAATTTGTAAAAAGAGTTTTTTTATTTTTATTTTTTATTTTTTTGATTTCTTTTGGAATTTCAAATAAAGAATTATTAGATATAAACTTATGGCCATTTAGTTTTAAGCTACAAATTCCTGCTTATCTTTTTTTCTTTGTTTCCTTATTGATTGGTGTAATGGTCACAAGTATTTATAGCTTCTTTAAAAAAAGAAAAAGATGATAAATTCTAAACAAATTATATGTGCATTAGACTTTGATGACTTCTCAAAAGCTGAAAATTTTATTAAAGCTATAGACTATGATATCGTATATAAAGTAGGTATGGAGTTTTTTTATAGATTTGGTATTGATGGAATAAGAAAAATAAGTAATGCAAAAAAAAATATTAAACTATTTCTTGATTTAAAGCTACATGATATCCCTAATACTGTAGAAAGAGCAATTTATCCACTAGTTACTAATGTGCGCCCTTATATGTTAACTTTACATATAGGAGGTGGGAAAAAAATGTTAAGAAATGCGGTTTTTGCGGCAACTGAGGCATCAAAAAAAAATAATATACAAAAACCTTTATTATTAGGTGTAACAGTATTAACCAGTTTAAATAATAAGGATCTACAGGAAATGGGGCATACTATTTCTATTACCAAAAGCGTTGAAAATTATTCAAATATAGCAAAAAAAGCTAAATTAGATGGTATTGTATGCTCTCCTTTAGAGGTAAAGTTAGTAAAAAATATGCACGGTAACATTTTAAAAGTAATCACTCCAGGTATAAGGTTACAAAAAAGCTCTAATGATGATCAATCAAGATTTTTATCACCTAAAGAAGCTTTCGATATGGGATCTGATTATATAGTAATGGGAAGGCCTTTAATTAATGCCTTAGACCCTAATAATATTATTAAAAAAATAATAAATAATTAATATTTAATGAAAGTTTATAAAACTAAAATAAAAGTTTGTGGGCTTAAACATCCATTAGAGGTAAAGTGTGCAGCTGATTATGGGGCCAAATGGTATGGAATGATATTTGAAAAAGATTCACCAAGATTCATTAGTTATAAGCAGGCTGAAGTTCTATTAAGCAGTACACCTAACTGTATAGAACCTGTAGCAGTAACAGTAAATCCTTCCTATTCAAAAATTCAACATCTTTATAAATTAGGTTTTAAATGTATACAACTTCATGGAAATGAAAGCACAAATTTTTGCAAAAGTTTAAAAAAGGAATTTAATTTCAAAATAATTAAGGCTATAAGTGTGAAGTCTTTGAAAGATTTAGAATACGCAAACTCTTATAAAAATAGTACAGATTGGATTCTATTTGATTATAAAGATGACCAGTTAGCTGGTGGTACAGGTAAGTCTTTTGACTGGAATTTATTAGAAAAAAATTCTTTAAATTTTAACTGGATACTTTCTGGTGGTTTAGATTATAATAATATAGTAGTAGCTATAAAAAGTACGATGGCTAAAGCTGTAGATGTTTCCTCTGGTGTAGAGTTTAAAAAAGGAATTAAATCCACAGAATTGATTAAAAAGTTTTGTAATAAAATAAATAATATTTAATATGAGAAAAAGTAGTTATAAAAACTTCCCTGATAAAAATGGAAACTTTGGGCAATACGGAGGACGTTATGTTGCGGAAACCTTAATGCCACTTATTTTAGACTTAGAAAAAAAATATTTATTCTACAAAAAAAATAAGAAATTTAATGATGAGTTTTCTGAATTATCTAAAGACTATATTGGTAGGCCTAGCCCTTTATACTATGCTAAAAACCTAACAGAATATTTAGGAGGAGCAAAAATTTATTTTAAGAGAGATGAGTTAAATCATACTGGAGCGCATAAAATCAACAATTGTTTGGGTCAAGTTTTACTAGCTCTCAGAATGAATAAAAAAAGAATAATTGCTGAAACAGGAGCAGGCCAACATGGAGTTGCTACAGCAACTGTATGTGCACTATTTGGGCTAGAGTGTATCGTGTATATGGGGAAAAAAGATATTGAGAGACAAAAACCAAATGTTTTTAAAATGAACTTATTAGGAGCAAAAATTATTCCAGTAGAGTCAGGGTCAGCTAGCTTAAAAGATGCTATGAATGAAGCATTAAGAGATTGGGTTAGTAATGTTGAAAGTACATTTTATATAATAGGAACAGCTGCAGGGCCTCATCCTTATCCTATGATGGTTAGAGATTTTCAATCAATTATAGGTAAAGAATTAAAAAATCAGATCATAAAAAAAGAAAATAGACTGCCTGACTCTTTAGTTGCTTGTATAGGGGGAGGCTCTAATTCATTGGGCCTGTTTTATAATTTTTTAGATGATGAAAAAGTAAATTTATATGGAGTAGAAGCAGGGGGTAAAGGTATAAAAACAGGTCAACACGCTGCATCTTTAAGTGCAGGAAAACCAGGCGTGCTTCATGGAAATAAGACTTATTTAATACAAGATAGTGCTGGTCAAATTAAAGAAGCTCATTCTATTTCTGCTGGATTGGATTATCCTGGGATTGGACCAGAACATAGTTGGTTGAAAGATACAGGAAGAGTAAAATATGTATATGCTAGTGATAAAGATGCGATTAAAGCATTTAAAATTTGTTGTAAATTAGAAGGAATTATTCCAGCTTTAGAACCAGCTCACGCTTTATCTTTTGTTTTAAAATTTGCTTCAAAGCAAAATAAAAAACATATATTAGTCATGAATATGTGTGGTAGAGGAGATAAAGATTTAGATAGTATAGCTAAATATCTTAATATAAAAATATGAATAATAGCAGATTAAATATTTGTTTTTCAAAGTTGAAAAAAAAGAAAAAATCAGCCTTTATTGCTTTTTTGACAGCATGTGATCCTAGCTTTTCAATGAGTTTAAAGCTAATAAAAGCTATGCCTCAATCAGGTGTAGATATAATAGAAATTGGTATGCCATTTAGTGATCCTATGGCAGATGGCCCAGTAATACAGAGGAGTTATATTAGAGCTTTAAAATCGGGTAGCTCACTAATTAAAACCTTGAATTTAGTAAAAAATTTTAGAAGTACTAACAATAGCACTCCTGTAGTTTTAATGGGCTATTACAATCCTATTTTACAAATGGGTCTAAAAAAATTTATAAATAAAGCAAAGGCTTCAGGTGTAGATGGAATATTAATAGTGGACTTGCCTCCAGAAGTTAGCGATGAATTATCTTTAGAGTTAGATGCATCAAAAATAGATATGATTAGACTGGCTTCACCTACAACGACTATAGAAAGAATGCATAGTATTTTAAAAGCTTCTTCAGGCTTTATTTATTATGTATCAATAACTGGAGTAACGGGTTCTAAAATTAATAAGATACTAAGTATTAAAAAAAATTATATGTATTTAAAAAAATTAATAAACATACCATTTGTTATTGGTTTTGGAATTAATTCACCCAAGAAAGCTCACGACATTTCTAGATATGCAGATGGTGTTGTGGTAGGAAGCGATTTGATAAAAGAAATTGAAAAAGGTATTGAAAATAAAAGTAACATTTTTAATAATGTTATGAATTTAGTAAAAAAATACTCTAGAGCTATTAATAAGTAAAAAAATGAATTGGTTAACAAACTTTGTAAAGCCTAAATTAAAAGCAATAAAATCCAAAATACTTAAAAAAGAAAGTCTTTGGATTAAATGTCCTGCTTGTAGTCAAATGAATTTTCATAAAGACTTACAGGAAAAATTATATATGTGTTCGAACTGTGATGCTCATTTGACAATGCCAATAAATGAGAGACTTATAAGCATTTATGATGATGGACTGTATGAAATAAAAAATATTCCTAAAGTTCTAGAGGATCCTTTGTCCTTCAAAGATAAAATGAAATATACAGAAAGGTTAAAAATTGCTCGAAAAAAAACCTCTAACAATGATGCCATATTAGTAGTAAATGGAAAAATAAATAATATTAATTTAGTAACGGCTGCGATGGACTTTAGTTTTATGGGTGGATCAATGGGTATGCAGGTAGGAGAAGGTATAGTGCTAGCGAGTCAATTAGCAAAAGATTTGAAAAGTCCGCTTTTAATTATAGCTTCATCTGGAGGAGCAAGGATGCAAGAAGGTATTTTGTCGTTAATGCAAATGCCACGCACTGTAGCAGCAATAGAGATATTTAAAGAAACTAAACTTCCATATATAGTTTTATTCACAAATCCAGTTACAGGAGGTGTTTCTGCTTCATTTACAATGTTAGGGGATATACTAATAGCGGAACCTGGAGCATTGATTGGTTTTGCAGGTCCTAGAGTAATAAAAAAAACAGTTAATGAGAATTTACCTGAAGGGTTTCAAAAAAGTGAATATTTGCTAGAGCATGGTATGATGGACTTAATAGTTAACAGAAATGAATTTAAGGAAAAATTACATAATATAATAAAGCATTTAGTAGGAAAAAGATAGATTGCTTCAAAGTTATAAGTATATAACTCATAAAAACAAAAAAATAGAGGATATACTAAAGTCTTTTTTTTTATTACATCCTAATAATGTTGATTTATCATTAGAGAGAATTAAAAAGTTATTAAATAGACTTAACAATCCTCAGAAAAAAATAAAAAATATTGTTCATATTGCGGGTACGAATGGTAAAGGTTCTATAGCTACGGTATTATACTATTTACAAAAAAATCAAGGAAAAACTGTTAACATTTACAGGTCACCACATCTAATTTCTTTTAATGAAAGAATTCACATTAAGAATAAACAGGTTTCTGATCAATATTTACTAGATATTTTAGAGTATGTAAAAGAGGTAAATGACAAACAACCTATAACCTTCTTCGAAATTATTACTGCAGCAACTTTTTATATGTTTTATCAAAATTTAGCAGATTTAACAATATTAGAGGTTGGTTTAGGGGGAAAATTTGATGCTACAAATATTATAGAGAATAATATGGTTTCAATAATATCCACTATAGGTATTGATCATAAAGAGTTTTTAGGGAGAACTATAAAAGCTATAGCTAATGAGAAGGCAGGAATTATTAAAAAAAAAAGCTGTGTAATATCTAGTAAACAAACTGTAAGCGTTAAGAGAATTATTAAGGAAAAATCTGAAGAAATGGAAAGCAGACTATTTCAATATAATGAAAACTGGAAAGTAAAAAATAATATTTTTTATAATGATGGTTTACAAATAAATCTAGAAAAAATTTCTTTAATAGGAAGGCATCAACATATTAATGTATCTTGTGCTTTAATGGCATGTATTAAGGTAAAAAAATTAAATATAGACTTTAAAAGTTTACAAAAAATATTTCCTAAAATGAATTGGCCGGGTAGACTGGAAAAAATTAACGCTAATTTACTTCCTAATTATAGTAATCTTGAATGTTGGGTGGATGTAGCTCATAATAAACTAGGTTTTACAGTCCTTGTAGAATGGATCCAACGACTAAAAATGAAAAATTTTTATATTATTTTAGCTTTGGGTATAAAAAAAGATTATATCAATATTTTAAAAGTAATTAAAAAAGCTAATCCAAAAATCTTATTTGTGCTAAAAGGAGAAAGTTTCAATAGTCATAACCCCAAAAAGATAAAAGCTGTAGCAGATCAATTGAGAATGCACTCATTCATTTCAGAAAGTATCTTCGACGCGCTTTACAATATTCAAAAAGATAAAAATACATGCATTAAAAAAAAGGTAGTTATTACTGGTTCAATAGGTTTAGTAGGAAGCTTTTTAGCAAAAATAAAGTAATCATAAGTTTTCATCAAGCCATTTAGCTAAGGAACTTTTTTCCACTAGACCTATTTGTGAAGAAACTGATTTACCATTTTTAAACAATATAAGAGTTGGAATGCTCATAATTCCATAGTTAGAAGGAACCTCAGGATTTTCGTCAATATTAACTTTAGCTATTAACATTTTTTCCTTATAATCTTCAGCTAATTCAGATAATATAGGAGAAATTTGTTTACATGGGCCACACCATTCTGCCCAAAAATCACACAAAACTGGTTTGTCTGCTTCTAATACTTTTTCTTTAAAATTTT
>CACMQH010000003.1 GCA_902615805.1 Rhodospirillaceae bacterium | reverse complement strand
TCACTTAGCTTATTGGATTGCTCCTTTGATTATATCAGAAACTAAAAATATAAATAGAACAGAAGCAATGAGAGTTATTGACGAGATAGCAAATAAATACACATTTACGGACAATCATTATCAAAATGATAAAATTTTAAGACAAATAAGTTTTGAAGTTTTATCTGAGGTTAATAAAGTAGATATGGTTTTTCATTGGATCAAAGGAGGATTAGTAAATTTAGTAGTTCCCTCAATATTATTAGATAAGAACTTAAGGTCACTACCTCACCCTTCTTACTATGAAACAGGAAGTATTTTTTTATGGTTAAAATTAATTATTAGCAGCTCAGAATATCATAAATATTTAACTTTTATATCGATAGCTGTTTTATCTTCTATATTCACTATAACCTCACTGATAGTGGGGCCAGTTTACATTTATAAAAATGATAGGACGATATTTTACCTTACTACACTTTATGTCTTGTATTTTTTAACAATAACTGGGCCAGTAGTATCACCAAAATATATTTTTCCTATACTTCCTTGTATTTTTTTGTATCAAGGGATCACTATATTTAAGTTAGTTCAATTTTTAACTAAAGCAGAATCTGAAAAACTATAAGTTTTTTCATACTCTTTTATAGTTTCTTTTATTCCTGTTTTAATATCAATTTTTGGGCGCCAACCTAAATTATTTATTTTAGTGGTATCTAATTTTTTTAGCATTGTTCCATCAGGCATATTTTCATTAAATGAAAAAGTACCATTCCATCCTGCTAATTTTGCTATCGTTTTGGCAAGCTCTTTAATTGAAACTTCCTTTGATGAGCCTACATTTATTGGTTCAGAGGAAGAGTACTTTTCAGCTAAGAAATAAACTGCGTCTGCTAAATCATTAACATGAAGAAAGTCTCTCTTGGGTTTTCCGGTTCCCCATATTTCTACACTTTCTTTATTATTTTTTTTGGCATAAGTAATTTTATTTATTAAAGCGGCTAGTACATGAGAAGTTGTTAAATTAAAATTATCGTTTGGTCCATATAAATTTGTTGGCATTATAGTAATAAAATCTTTATTATGTTCTTTATACAAATAACTACATAACTTCAGTCCAGCTATTTTAGCAATTGCATATCCCTCGTTTGTTTCTTCTAGTGGTTTGCATAATAAGGCTTCTTCTTTTATAGGTTGATCCGCTTCTTTAGGATAAATACATGATGACCCTAAGAATATTAGTTTCTGTACATTATTTTCTGCCGCTGACCTTATAATGTTATTTTGTATCATTAAATTTTGATACAAGAATTCAGATTGGTTTAAACTATTTGTCAAAATTCCACCTACTTTAGCAGCAGCTATAAAAATAGCTTGTGGTTTATTAGTTTTTATCCAATTAAAAGTTTTACTTTGGTTAGTTAGATCTAATTCACTTTTATTTACAGTTAATACATTGAGTTTTCTATCTCTAAGTGTTTTAACAATAGCTTTGCCAACCATACCATTGTGGCCTGCAACCCATATTTTTTTATTTTTTAAATTAAAATTATAACCTTTAGACATAACTATTTAAAAGAATCAATATCACTCTGCACCATTTCAGAAATCATACTCTCTAATGAAATTTTTGGAACCCAATTTAATTTTTCTTTGGCTTTTGAGGCATCGCCTTCTAAATAATCAACTTCAGCAGGTCTAAAATATCGCTTATCAATTTCTACTAATACTTTACCACTTTTAGTATCTTTCCCTAACTCATTAATACCTTTTCCAACCCAATCTAACACAATATCTATTTGTTTAAACGCTATTTCACAAAACTTTCTAACTGTGAAACTTTTTCCAGTAGCTAGGACAAAGTCCTCAGCTTGATCGTGTTGTAAAATTTTCCACATTCCTTCCACATAATCTTTTGCATGTCCCCAGTCTCTTCTAGCGTCCAAATTTCCTAGCCACAACTTTTGTTGCTTGCCTTTGAGAATAGATGCAACTGCTCTAGTAATTTTTCTTGTAACAAATGTTTCTCCTCTCATAGGGCTTTCATGATTAAAGAGTATTCCATTGCTAGCAAATAAACCATATGCTTCTCTGTAGTTTATAGTTATCCAATAAGCAAAAAGTTTAGCAGCTGCATATGGGCTTCTAGGTTGAAAAATTGTTGCTTCATTTTGAGGAGGAGGAGACTTTCCAAACATTTCTGATGTTGATGCTTGATAAAACTTTACTTTATTAACCATTTTAAGTGTTCTAATAGCTTCAAGTATCCTAATCGTTCCTAAAGCATCAGAGTTTGCTGTGTACTCAGGAGTTTCAAAACTTACTTGTACGTGACTTTGTGCGCCTAAGTTATATATTTCATCAGGTTTAATTTTTTGAATAATTTGAATTAAATTAGATGAATCAGTTAAATCTCCATAATGTAAAAAAAAACTTGGTTTTTTCTCATGTGGGTCAATATAAATGCTTTCCAATCTTCCAGTGTTAAAAGATGATGACCTTCTTTTTATTCCATGTACTTCATAATTTTTTTTTAGTAAGAATCTGGATAAATATGCTCCATCTTGCCCTGTAACGCCAGTAATTAAGGCTATTTTTTTTTTCAATTCAAATACCTTTAACTTTTATTTTTTTATAATACATTATAAAATAAAAAAATCTATATAAGGAAATCTTTATTTTAAAGCCTAACCATATTACTTCTTTAATTTTTTCCATACTAGCTTCATGGGTAATATTTGCTGCTACTCCTTTCTTTAGATTAAATGGAATGTATCCCCAGGTAGACACACAGATAATATTTTTGCATTCTATTTGTGGTTTAATGTTTATATATATATCGGGCAGATTTTTATTAGATAAATATGAATTAAAACATTTAGACCATCCTTTGATAATTATACCATTTTCTTTGGCACTAATAGGTATAATATCTAGCTTTTTTGCAAATAACTTTAATGCCTCTTTAGCAGGATCTAAACAGATAGGACAAGGAGTATTTTGGTATTTTGATATGGCAATAATGTTAATAATTTTTTCTCAAATAGCACATCTTAGAAAAATTAGAATTATATTACTTATAAATTTATTAATAATAACTTCTGTCGTTTCACTTTTTACTTTTTTTCCTTTTTGGAAAGGGATCCCTCTAAGTTTCTATTATTTTTCAGATTACTTATGTTTTTATGGAGTATTAAACTTTATATTAATTACTACTTTAACAAAGAGGTTTTATTTAAATTTATTAGCTTTTTTAATCTTAGGATTGTATTTTTCAATTCTTGAAAATAGGGCAGCTATATTATTTTGGGGAACTACTTTTTCAGTAGGTTTATTTTATTATAGCTTAAAAAATATATTATCTATTTTTAAGAATAAAAAACTTCTTAATGTTTTGTTTTCTGATGGAGTATTTGTATTTGGAATCTTTTTAATATCTTTGTTAATTCTTTTTAGCTCTATGTTTTTTTGGTCATCAGACTACAATATTCCAAACAAAATATTAGATACCTTGCTAGAGGCTCCAGTAGTAAGAGGTAAAATAGCTGAAAATAGCTTATATGGATTAGATAGTTTTAAAAATTTATTTATTGGAAATGGTTGGGGTACAATACCAAGTTTATTACTAGAGAATATGAATTCTTGGCAGTATAGTCAATTAAGGCTTGGATATAATTTACATTTTCATACACATAACGAGTTATTTGAACACATAGTTTCTCTAGGGGTGTTAGGAGGAGTTTTGTTTTTAGTATTTATATATTACATTTTTAAAACTTCAGGAAGTATCAGCTTTGAAAGCAAACTAGGTTGGTTCTTATTTTTTAAGATAACTTGTTTTTGGTTTTTATGGACAGGCACTTTAACTTTGTTTGCAATAGTTTTAAGTTGTTTTATTATCTCAAAAAATAGACAAGTTAAATATATTAATTTTCTGAATAATAACACAAATACAAAAAATTTAATCTTTTCTGTGACTTTTACTGCAGTAGGTCTATTATTATTTTATGGAGCTTACATAACCTATGCTTCTACCAAAACAACTTCAATGTTGAATTACAGTAAAATTATTGAACAAAAAAATAGTAACAATGCTAAAGATAAAAAATGTTTGGCTTTTTATAATGATTTTAATAGAGGTGGTATAATACTTGATAGATTTTTATACGAATATTCGTCATATTTGTTTTCATTAGATATTGAGGATATAGAAGAAAATGACTTTTTTGTGTTAAATCAGTTACAATGCAAAGCTAATGAAATTATTATGCTTGGAGATGCTGATTCTGTGCTTCTCAACACTGCGATGCAAGTAGATACTAAATTTTACTTTAAATTTGGTAAGATAGAGGTAGGTAAAATTTATATAGATGAAAATTATTCTAAATGGCTTTATAAGGCTTTACTGATGTCTAAAACTATGCCCGAACGAGGAGATTTGATTATGCCATTTTTATCATATACTATAAATAATAATAAGAATGAAGATGCAATAAAAATTTGTAATAGTTCAGTAAAAGGACTTGAAGCAATGTGTCATTTAATTGAAGCAAATCAGATATTAGCTAGAAAAAACATAGACAATCAAGATGTAAAAAAAAGCATAAATCTTATTGAAAAAGCCATTGATAAAGGCATATTTGATGCTTTAGTTAATCCTTCTGGGTTTTGGTTTAATCAGGATGATGATAAATTATTTATGAGCTGGGGCTTAAATGGTATTCCGTTATCTCCTGATATATTGTTCTTAATATCAAATAAAGAAAAGCTTGAATTAGAAGAAGTTATAAAACGAAATTTTTAAATAGTTGCATAAATACAACATATAAAAATTTTTTTCAAATAGAAAAAAAACCATTTTGCATAAAAATAATAATGGTTATACTTAATTGTTAAACAATTGTTTATTAATGGAGATATTTTATGAATTTTATTAAAAATATATTAATGCTAGTAGCTCTGACTATAGGCTTATTAGTATTAAGCAATAGATCCTTTGCAGCTGGAGACTATGGGCTTAGTTGTACTAATGAGGCTTACGGTGTCAATCTAGGGTCAGACTATTTACAAAAGACCGCTGGAACAGACCGTGCTTTTGACGCTTATGGTGTTTATGCAGGTCTTGATTGCGCATACGCTGGTGGCGGTAGAACAAATAGCTCAGCTATTGTTGGTGGAGAAATTGCAAGATCAGCAGCTAACGCTGTTGTCGGTGCAGTTTCAGGCAGATTATCAGCGGCGATGACTATGAATTCTGATACAGCAGCACATATGTCTTATTCAGCTAACGGTGGTGGAATTGGAATGGCTGCTAACCATGTAATGGGTGGTTTAAGTCTTTGGACTAATTTTGCTAGCTCTGATTTTGAAAATGATCAAGCATTCTCGAATGTCCAGACTGATAGTAATGCATTCGATGGTGATTCTACAGCAGTTACCCTTGGTTTAGATAAGAGATTTGGTAACCTAGTTGTAGGTTTAGCATACACATCTTTCGACTCTGACATTACTGTTAAAGTTAACGATGGTACTATCAAAACTGAAGGTGAGACCTTAGGTTTTTATGTTGGTCTTAACACAGGTCCTTTACAGTTATCATTAGGAGCTGGACAAGGTGAATATGAGATTGATACAGCCAGAAGAGATCTAGGAAGTGATGCGACTATATCAGCAGATGATGTAACAGCTGATGTAACTTTTTATCATCTCGGATTATCAGGTGAACTTAACAGAGGTAAATTAACTTTTAGACCAAGAGTTGCGTATAGAAACTTTGATCTAGATTTACCAGCGTTCACAGATATAGTGCCTAATGACTCTAACACTTTAGCGACAGATACTTTAACAACAGCTGACGAGTCTGTAGCAGGAAAGACTTACAGTTCAGATATGTCTGAAGCTGGATTGAGTATTGCTTTAGGTACAGGTAATAAGTTAATACCATATATAGATGTCTCATATGTCAATGAAGAAACAACATCAGCAGCTTATAATGTCGAAGCTACAGCAGACTCGGCTACAGCTGATTTAGATGCTTCAGCGCCAGATGGATACATTACATATGGTGGAGGTCTTATACTTAATCTTAAGGGTAAAATGTCAGGTTATGTTTCTATAACAGAAACTACTACTAGAACAGATTACTCTGAGACATCAATTTCAGGTAGTTTAAAAATTAAGTTTTAAATAACTGAAATATAATTTACAAATCCTTCTCTTTAATTAGAGAAGGATTTTTTTTTATTCAGTAGACTTAAATTTTGTCTTTTGTATAAAGTAAATGGTAATTATAGGTATTGCTAGGGTTATAATGATTAAACTAATCAATAAATTATCTAAGTCATTATAATTAGCTTTGACTAAGATCTCGTTAGTTTGTTTATCTACAACTTCTCTGCTGATTACGAAAACTTTATTTAAGTAACTTGTAAATAATTCTCTAGCAGACAAAGCAATATTAGTGAAAGATGCAAACACTGCAAAGAATGTAGCTTTGTATTTTGATGGAGCATTTTTTGCGATCCAAGCTAACATAGGAATCATAGCAACTTGAGCTAAAGGTGACTCAACTGCTGTATTTAAGATAGCTATAAATTTAGCGTCAACTAAGCCATTAGTTAAAATACTTGTATATTGATGCAATTCATAATACATAAATAAGCTTGGGGAGTAAAGGGTAGCCGAAAGTATGCTTAGAACTATAAAAAGCTTAGCTAAAGATGCTTTCATCATTGCTTTTCTTAAAACAATCATTCCTATTAAAGTAATTAAAGCTGATATTATTGATAGTATGGAAAAAAAACTTTGATTAAATCCGAGAATATCAATCTCAAACCAATTTAAACCTGCTCCAGGGCTAGGCATTGCTCTAAATACAAATATTATTATAGCTGTACCTACAATAGTATATTGGTCTTCTTTTTTTAAATCTTTTATTAAAAGTCGCATTAATATAGCAACTAAAAACAAAGAACTAATCAAAATGACTTCCCTGGAGAAAGGCATATTAAAGGTACCAAAAAAAACTGTAAAAATAACAAAGATGCAACTTCCTAAAAATATTTGATAATCTAATGTGGTTGTTTTAAATTCTGAAGCTTTAGTTTTATTTTTATTCAAAAAATTAAATAAGATTATTCCTGATACAGATATGGCGGGAATTATCAATGCATATAGATAAATTTTCCCGTAGAGTAAATTTATATTAACATAATTTTCATTCACGCCTTTAAAAATAAAAAGGTTTATTAAACCTACTATAAGAGAGCCCAGAATTATAGCAAACCTACCGTATAACTGCACAATAGTATGCTCTTTTTTAGTATTATTTTTTTTTACTTGTTTGGTGATATTTTTAAAACCTGGTTCTACTGCCTCAACAGTCATAGCATCTGCAACAACATCCTGTAAGACATAACCTATAGGAGTTAGAATTGAGCTAAGTATGAACCACGTTTTAATTTCTAAATATTGAAGCATAGTGCTCTTGTGTACAAGTATGCCATACATGATTAGTAGACTTATTGATACAAGAAAAGCCCCTAAATATACAAAATATTGTTTAAGATTCCAATATCTATCAATTAAAAACCCTATAGGCATCTTTAAGGCCCATGGTATTCCTGCCCAGAAACCAATGGATGCAATAAATGCAGCTGAAAAGCTTAAAAAATCTTTGATAAAAAAAATACCGACAATACTTGTTAGTCCTGAAACTCCTGCAGAGGCATAAATTAATAGGGGTGGTAAATAAGCTATTTTAAAAATAGGCATTTTAAATTATCTTTTATACATATCCTTAAACCTTTTTATGTCATCTTCCTCTAAATATTCACCGGTTTGTACTTCTATCATAATAAGGTCTTTTTTAGATTTATTTTCTATTCTATGAACTTCTCCCTTTTTAATAAAGGTTGATTGATTTGCATTCAATTTAAATTGTTTTTTTCCTTTAGTTATGAAAGCAGTTCCATGGATTACAACCCAGTGTTCTGAACGTTTATAGTGTTTTTGCAATGAAATTTTTTGACGCGGTAGAATATGCAGCTTTTTTACTTTGTAACCATATCCTTGGTCTAAGTTAATAAAACTTCCCCAAGGTCTATTTAATTCTGCTTCATTAAAAACTTCTTTATTTTTCTTTTTGTGTATTTTTTTTACTAGTTCTTTGATTGCATTAGCGTTACCTTTTTTTGAAACTAATGTAATATCTCTAGTATTAATTATATTTAAGTCTTTTACATCATTTGTAATAAGTATTTTATGATTAGAAAATGAAAAGCAGTTTTCAGTGTTGATGCTTTCAACATTACCTATTGATTTTTTAACTTTATAAATAGACTCAAAAGTACCTAAATCGCTCCATGTGATATCTAACTGGACTACAACTTTTTTAAATTCTTTTTCAAGTATAGCATAGTCAAATGAAATCGAGGGAACTTGATCCCAGCATTTTTTATCTAGAAATATAAATTCCATATCTTTACGTGAGTGTGCATAGCTTTTTCTTACTAATGAATAAAGATTTTTATTAAATTGATTAAAAAGTGATTTTAAATAATTATTTTTAACTACCACTATACCCGAATTCCATAAAGCACCTAGTTTATGCAGACTTATAGCTCTTGCTTTTTTAGGCTTCTCTATAAAGGATTCAACTTCAAAGCTATCTTTAAAGATATAATTTTTTTTATATTTAATATAACCATAGTTTATATTAGGCTCTTTGCTTTTTAAACCAAGAATTACTAATTTATTATCTAATGCTATTTTATATGCTTTTAATAAACCTTGAATAAATTTTTTATTATTTTTGATATGATGGTCAGATGGCAGAAAGCAGAGCACCTCCTCATCTTTGCAATAGAAAGTTGAAGCTGCAAAGGCTGGTGCTGTATTTTTAGGTTTATCCTCCAATAATAGTTTATAGTATTTAGCATTACAGTTTATAATACTCTTTAGAACATTAAACCTTTGATTTTTATTTGAAATTATAATGGGTTTTGTAAAATTAGGGTTATTAATTCTATTAAGTGTTTTTTCAAATAAATTAGTTTTTTCATTAAAGATGTCAAAAAACTGTTTAGGTTTATTCTCTCGTGATAAAGGCCAAAGCCTAGTACCAGAGCCTCCTGAAAGGATAATAGGTCTAATTTTCATTACTAACTGAGTTTTCTTTTAAATATTTTATAGTATTTAGAAGTTTTTGAGAGTCTGCAATTCCTCTATAAGACATCTTTGTACCAGGGGCCCATTTTTTAGGA
Source organism: Rhodospirillaceae bacterium (assembly GCA_902615805.1). GTDB lineage: Bacteria > Pseudomonadota > Alphaproteobacteria > TMED109 > TMED109 > TMED131. The sequence goes on along the minus strand of CACMQH010000003.1, from coordinate 62,628 downwards.
TTTTCTAAAAAGTAATATAAGTTTATTATATTCCATTTTTTATCTAAGTTTAATAAAGTTTTTGAGTATTTATAATCTGAAAGATTGCCTATTTTTCTGTCAAGAACTGTAGCTAAAGATGGACCTATTTTATTTTTTATAGGCATATTCAAATCATGACAAGATGCACAGTTTTTATTTACAAAAGTTCTTCCTTTATCTAAATTTGCATTTTTTAAAAGTTGATTTAATTCTAATTCTGTAATTATTTTTAATTCAGAGTCTATATCTTCTTTATTAATATCCTTATTTTTATCTTCTACATTTTCTATATTATAAGATAGTTTGGTTGCTTTTTTTTTATCTACATTATAAAGTAATTCGCTTAGAAATGAGGCTAATAAGTATACTAAGATGGCAGACAAAATTGCACAAAATATTTTATTTAACTCTGAAGACATATTTAATTCCTGTTATAAATTTTTTAATATATTATTATATTTAGGTAAAGATTGAAATAAATTTATGAACAATGACACTTTAATAGTTATACCTATTAGAATGGCATCATCGAGACTGCCTGGCAAGCCGTTAATTGAAATTAATGGAAAAGCTATGGTTGCTCATGTTTGGGAAAAAGCAATATTATCTAAATGTGGCGATGTAATTGTTGCGTGTTGTGATAAAGAAGCTAGAGATTATCTTTATAAAAAAAATATACCTTATGTAATGACTAAAAAAAAACTAAATAGTGGTACTGATAGAGTATATAATGCATTGAATACTTTATTAAAAAGAAATTTATATAAATACATAATTAATTTACAAGGGGATGTCCCCAATATATCTCCTAAGATAATCAAGAAATTAGCTTTAATTATAAGACAAAAATCTGTGGCAATGGCAACTTTAGTCTCTAAAATTAAAGACCCTAAGTTTATTAATGATAAAAATATTGTTAAAGTTGCTATCACTAAACATTTAAAATTTAATAAAGCACTTTATTTTTCAAGGTCTCCTATACCCTATGGATCTAGAGAGTTTTTTGAACATATAGGTATATATGCTTATAAAATTAATACCTTAAAAAGGTTTGTAAAGTTGAAAATGGGGCAACTAGAAAAGGTAGAATCTTTAGAACAACTCAGAGCATTAGAAAACGGTATAAATATTATTGTAGGCAAAGTTAATAAAGCTCCATATAGTATAGATACTTCAAAAGATTTAAAATTTTTTTTAAAAAATGAGTTAATTAAGTGAAAAAAAAAATAGCATATCAAGGTAGGCCTGGGGCTTATTCACATTTAGTTTGCATTAAAGCCTTTCCTAATTATGAACCAGTACCGTGTGAGTCTTTTGAAGAGGTTTTTAAAAAAACTGAAAATAAGGAAACTGAAATATCTCTAATACCAATAGAAAACTCACAAGCAGGCAGAGTTGCCGATATTCATAACTTATTGCCTATGTCAAATTTAGTAATTACTGGAGAATATTTTCACAAAGTTAGACATCATTTATTAGGGTGTCCTGGTAGCTCTTTAGATTCCATTAAAACTGCTGAAAGCCACTTACATGCTTTAGCGCAATGCAAAGATTTTTTAAGTAATAATAAAATTAAACCAATTATAAGTGCAGATACAGCAGGTGCTGCAGAAGAAATATCTAAAGTTAAAAATAATAGTAGAGCAGCAATTGCATCAGAATTAGCAGCTAAAATTTATAATTTAACTATACTAAGCTCTAATATTGAAGATGCTATTCATAACACTACTAGATTTTTATTTATGAAAGAAAATTTTGAAGAAGTAAGAATACAGGATGCGGAATATATCACTAGTTTTATATTTCAAGTTAGGAATATACCCTCCGCATTATTTAAAGCATTAGGAGGGTTCTCTACTAACAAAATAAATATGTTAAAATTAGAAAGTTATATGCTAAAGGGTTCATTTAAGGCTACACAGTTTTATGTTGATATAGAAGGTCACCCCGAAGATGATAATGTAAAACAAGCATTTGAAGAGTTAGGATTCTTTTCAAAGGAAGTAAAAATTTTAGGCTATTACCCCGCTTCGGAATTGAGAAAAGATTAACTTAGCTTTTTTGCCAGTGAGCTATCAGGCTATGAGCTATAGCATATTTTTTTGGAAGTATTATTTTTTTTTTACTTTTTAGACTTAAAAGCTCTTTTCTGGTAACCCAAATAGCATCTTCAATTTCTGATTTATTTATTTTGAGCTTAACTGAAGAACTCATTGCTTCAAAACCTACCATTAAGTTATTAGCAAAAGGCCAAAATTGAGAAAAAAGATAATTTATATTCTTTAATTTTAGACCAACCTCCTCATAAGCTTCTCTAATTACAGTTTGTTCTAAGGACTCATTGGGTTCACAAAATCCGGCAATACAGGAATATAGATTTTGTTTCCAGTTTTTATTTCTTGCTAATAATATTTTATTATTATTTTTAATTAAGATAATTACTGTGGGGTCTAATTTGGGAAATATTTTTTTTAAGCAACTTTTATTTGAGCATTCCAAAAAATTTTTCAAATGTTTAAATTTATTCCTTGTTCCACATTTAGAGCAAAATTTATTTTCATTTTTCCATTTTTCTAAATAAAACAAAGAAGACAAGTAAGATACTTGTTCATTATTAACCAAACTTATGCAGTCTCTCAAACTAACTAAAGAGAAAAGTCTATCTTTAAATAATTTTTTTAATTTTTTTAATGATATAGAGGCTCCTATGAAAAGAGTATTACCTTTTTTTCCTAGAAAATTAAGGTTTTCTTTTTTTATTGTTAAATGTCTTAAGTCTTTAAATTTAATAAAACAAATTTTTTTTTCAAAAAATATTATTTTATTATTACAAATAAAAGCGCATTCATAATACTGATTAGGCTTCAATATATTTAAGTTATTTTCAAAATCAATTTTATTTTTTATTGAAAATAAGTGCAAATTGCGCATTTTTAATCCTAACTATTATTTCATTAATTTACATGATATTATTTAATTTGGAAGACTTAGTTGGATATTTTAAAATATTTAACCAGTCAGGTCTGAAAAGAAGCAGCTGAGGTATTTTGAAGTAGGTCAGCTAAGACTTCCTAGAGAGAAAGATTAAATAATGGAATATAAAGTATTATCAAGAAAATATAGGCCAAAAAAATTAAAAGAAGTAATAGGGCAAGATTTTACTGTAAAAACTCTAACAAATGCATTTTCTCAAGAAAAATTGGCTCATGCTTTTTTATTTACTGGTATTAGGGGCGTAGGTAAAACTACTATAGCGCGTATAATAGCAATGGGGTTAAATTGTGAAAAAGAAAAAAAACCAACAGCTAATCCTTGTTCAATATGCTCAAACTGTAAGGCAATTTTGCAAGACAGATATGAAGATGTTTTAGAAATTGATGCTGCTTCTAACACTGGTGTAGATGATGTAAGGGAAATAATCAGCTCATTGAAATATAGACCATCTAAAGGTAACTATAAAGTTTTTATTATTGATGAAGTTCATATGTTGTCAAATTCAGCATTTAATGCATTATTGAAAACAATTGAAGAGCCACCTAGCTTTGTAAAATTTATATTTTGCACTACCGAAATTCAAAAAATCCCAATTACTATAGTATCAAGGTGTCAAAAATATAATTTGAATAGAGTCACATTAACCGCACTATGTGATTATTTAGAAGAAATAGTTGAGTTAGAAAAACTAGATGTATCTAAACAAGCAATTTCGGTTATAGCAAGAAACTCTGAGGGCTCAATAAGGGATAGTTTAACAATTCTTGACCAATGTATATTAAGTTTTAATAATGAAAATATAACTGTGGAAAGTGTGAATCAAACTATGGGACTTACCTCTCAAAGCTTTCTGTTAGATTTATATATAAATATTGTAAATGGCGATATTAATAATGCTAATAATGTATTGAATAATATTTATAAAAATGGAGCAGCTCCTAAACAAATAATAGATGATTTATTAAATGTTACTTATAACTTAATTTCTTCTTTAGCAGCTAACAAAAATATAGAAATATATGAAAAGGATAAGTTTCAAACAATTATTGACAAGTGTGATATTCCTTTTTTAAATCAAGTATGGCATATGTTATTGAGAGGCAAAGATGAAGTTAATAAGGTATCACATCAGATAGAAGCTTTGGAAATATTAATAATCAGAATAGCTTATAGTTCACAGTTACCAAGTTTAGAGACAGTTGTAAAAAAAATTAAAGAAGATAATAATGATGAATTAAACCTTGATGTAAATGATAATAATATAGGAAACGATATAAAAAAAATATTAGATGCCTTTCCAGAAGGTAAAGTATTAAAAAATTAATAACTAATAAAAGGAGTAAAGTATGAATAATATGGGTGGTTTACTGCAGCAAGCACAACAAATGCAAAGAAAAATGTTGGAGATAGATAAAAAGCTAAGTGAAATGGAGGTTTCTGGAGAAGTAAGCAATGGATTGGTCAAAGTAATAATGACCGGTAAAGGAGTAGTAAAGTCTATTAAAATAGATAATAGTTTGAAAGAAGATATTGAAGTTTTAGAGGACTTAATAGTTGCAGCAATGCATGAAGCGAAAAAAAATGCTGATAATTTATCAGAGCAAGAAATGAAATCTGTGACAGGAGGTATGCCAATGCCACCTGGGATTAAGTTTTAATATGTATTCTAAAGAAATTGATTTATTAATAAATTTATTATCTAGCTTGCAAGGGGTAGGTCCTCGTTCTGCGAGAAGAATTGCTTTACAGCTTATAGCAAAAAAAAATACTTTGATGATGCCTTTAGGTAAGATGATGACAGATGTAGCTAAACTGATAGAAAGGTGCAAAAATTGTGGTAATTATGATTCTATAAACCCTTGTAGCATTTGTAATAATGAAAAAAGAGATAAAAATATAATTTGCATTGTTGAAGAGGTAGCAGATTTATGGGCTTTGGAAAGAGGAATGTTATACCAAGGCTTATACCATGTTTTAGGTGGTACATTAGATGCAATTAGAGGTGTGAGTCCTGAAAAACTAAGGATTGATTTTTTGATTGAAAAAATTGGAAAACAAAATATTAAAGAAATTATTTTGGCAACATCGTTGACAACTTCGGGACAAACAACGGCACATTATATAGTAAGTAAGCTTAAAGGAATTAAAGTAAAAATTACTAGGTTAGCAAGAGGGTTGCCGGCAGGAGGAGAGCTAGACTATTTAGACGAAGCAACTTTAAGCCAAGCTCTTTATGAAAGAATTGACGTAAATCAAGGGATAGGTGAAAAAAGGTAATGCAAATTATAGTGGCTCCAGATAGCAGGTTAAACCAAATTTCAAAAAAAGTTGAAGTTATAGATGATTCCATTATATCTACGTTAAATCAAATGTTAGAATGCATGTATCAAAATAATGGAATTGGCTTAGCTGCACCTCAAGTTGGAATTCTAAAAAGACTTGTAGTAATAGACTGTAGTGATAATGAAGATATAAAAAAACCATTAAAGCTCATTAACCCAGAAATTATTAAATCATCAAAAAAAATTTCTGAGTTTGAAGAAGGTTGTTTATCTCTTCCATCGCAATATGCTAAAGTAACAAGACCCTCGGAAATAACTTTAAAATATAGAAATATAGAAGGTTTGATTTGTGAAAGTCGATTTAGTGGTTTAGAGGCAACTTGTATACAACATGAAATAGATCATTTGGACGGCAAGCTATTTGTTGATCATATAAGTAAGCTTAAAAAAAATATAATAATTAAAAAACTAAAGAAATTAAAAAAAAATATATAGGATATGAATAAAGTATTAAGCTTAGCTTATTTTGCTGGGGGATCTAAATTTACCTTAGATCCTTTTATAGCTTTAAAAAATAGCAGACACGATTTAAGGGTGACCTTTACTAAGTCACCCAAAAGAGTAGGAAGGGGAAAAAAGAAAACTAATAATCTGCTTATAGATAAAGCAGTGGAGTTTGGTATTCCTATAAAAACTATTGATGACTTTAAAAATATAGAAAATTTAAAATTACTTAAAAGTTTAGAATTAGATTTTATTGTAGTTTTTTCATTCGGTTTGATATTGCCTAAAGAAGTTTTAGAAATACCTAAATACGGATGTATTAATATTCATACTTCATTATTACCTAAATGGAGAGGGGCCTCTCCTGTTCAGCATGCATTATTAAATAATGATAAAGTAACAGGATATACTTTTATTATTATGAATGAAGAGTTAGATGCAGGCAAAATAATTTATAAAGAGAAAATAAATATTGATACAACTGATGATTACGGCACTTTATTGCAAAAAATTATAAGTTCAGCGGCAAGAGTCTTAGTTAGCAAAATTGAGGATTTGTCTAATAATATTATAAAACCTAAAATACAAATTCACAGTGAAGCCAGTTACTGCTATAAAATAAAAAAAGATGATACATATTTAAAATTTAATATTTCAGCAAAAGAAGTTTTAGGAAAAATTAAGGCATTCAGTCCTAACCCTGGTGCTAAGTGTTTTATCGATGGAGAGTTAATAAAAGTTTTAGATGCTAAAATTGAGGATAATAGTAAATTTAATAAAAAAACAGGCTGTGTTATAGATGAAAGTTTATTAGTATCTTGTAAATATGGATTTATTAGGCTTATAAAAATACAAAGGGCTGGTCGCAAAGCAATGATGGCAAGAGATTTTTTGAATGGTAGGAAGGTTAAAATTGGATCTGTTATAAATGAAAAAAAATAAATATATTAATTTTATAAATTGGGTAGGTGTTTATACTTTGTTTGCAAAAGAAACTAAAAGATTTTGTAAAGTTTATCAGCAAACTATATTGGCCCCAGCCTTTACTTCATTATTATTTTTTTTAGTAATATCAATAGCAATAGGTTCTAGAGTAAATTATGAATTTAATTATATAAATTTTTTAGCACCGGGTTTAATAGTAATGACTATGATGCAAAATGCATTTGCAAATACATCTTCTTCTATATTAGGTTCTAAAATGCAGGGGAATATAGTTGATCTTTTAATGCCACCTCTAAACTCTAATGAAATTATTTTTTCATATGTATCAGCGGCAATTATCAGATCTATTCTGGTGGGATTTATAACCTGGCTTTTTATTTATCCATTTTCTGAATTATATCTATATAGTCTCTCAATTTTATTTACTTATACTATTTTGGGGTCAATACTTCTTGCTTTTTTAGGTTTGATAGCTGGTATATGGGCAGAAAAGTTTGATAATATGTCTGGTATAACAAATTTTATAATTACGCCATTAACTTTTCTTTCAGGCACTTTTTATACTATTGATAGATTACCTGAACCATTTTTGACTATTAGTCTTTTTAATCCTTTTTATTATGTTATAGATGGCTTTAGAAGTGCTTTTCAAATTGATACTAATCATAATTTGGTTTATGGAATTACTTATATAAGTATGCTAAATTTAATATTATATTTACTTTGTTATTATATTTTAAAAAAAGGATGGATGCTTAAGCCTTAATTTTTAGCTATGTCTAATTATTTATTATCAACTTATTCAAGAATTAATATATCTTTTACTCACGGCAAAGGCGTATGGTTATTTACTGATGATAAAAAAAGATATTTAGATTTTGCTTCTGGTATAGCAGTTAGTTGTTTAGGTCATTCTAATCCTATTTTATTAAAGGCTCTTAAATCTCAATCTGAAAAATTATGGCATACATCAAATCTCTACAATATCAAGGAACAAGAAAGATTGGCTCAGGAATTATGTAATAAATCATTTGCTGACAAAGTATTTTTCTGTAACTCTGGTGCTGAAGCTACTGAAGGATTAATTAAGCTAGCTAGAAAATATCATCATATAAAAGGAGACTTTCTTAAAAAAGATATCATAGTTTTAGATAATGCTTTTCATGGTAGAACTATAACAGGTGTACAGGCTGGATCAAATTCTTTCCATAAAGAAGGTTTTCTTGCAAAAGAAGACTGTTCTTGTGGCTTTATTAGAGTGCCACTAGGAGACATTGAATACTTAAAAAAAAAAATTAATACCAATACAGCTGCAATATTTTTTGAACCTATTCAGGGAGAGGGAGGTATAAATGTTTGTCCAAAAAACTATCTAAAACAAATTAGAAAAATATGCAATCAAAATAATATTTTAATGATATTGGATGAGGTTCAATGTGGCATAGGAAGAACTGGTAAAGTTTTTGCTTATGAATGGTGGAATGTAAAACCTGATATGATTGGATTAGCTAAAGGTTTAGGAGGAGGTTTTCCCATAGGAGCCATATTATTAAAAAATAAAATAGCTAAATGCATTACTCCTGGAAGTCATGGATCAACTTTTGGAGGCAATCAACTTGCGTGTGCCGTTAGTTTAGCTGTAATGAAAGAAATTTCTAAAAAAAAGTTACTAAACAATGTTTTAAACTTAGGAGCTTTTTTGGAAAAAAAAATTATCAAAATTATATCAAATAATACTTCTGTTATAACCGAGGTTTTTGGTAAAGGGTTAATGCTTGGTATTAAGTGCAGTGTGCCTAATTCAGATTTAGCAAAAATTTTAAGAGAAAAAGGCTTATTAGTAGTCCCAGCGTCTAATAACGTAATTAGACTTTTACCTCCATTAAATATAACAATGAAAGAAGCTCAAAAAGCCATAGATATTATAAATGAGGCAGTAAATGACCTCAAATAAAAGAAATTTTATAAATTTATCTGATATTAGAAAAGAAGAACTTAATAAGATACTAAAGCGAGCAAGGCAATTAAAAAAACTAAGGGCTAAAGGTACGGCTTTTAAAAATAGCCTTGCAAAAGTTAATTTAGCTATGATATTTGAAAAGCCTTCTACTAGAACTAGAGTTTCATTTGAGATTGCAATCAAGGAATTAGGAGGGCACGCAATTATTTTAGATGAAAGCAAGACGCATTTGGCTAGAGGTGAGACAGTATCTGATACAGCTAGGGTTTTAGATAGGTATTGTCAAATTTTTATGATCAGGACAACTAATCACAATAAATTATTAGAATATCATAAGTATGCTAAAGCTCCTATTATTAATGGTCTAAGTAATATATCGCATCCCTGCCAAGTGATGGCAGACATTATGACATTTGAAGAAAATAGAGAAACAATTTTTAAGAAAAAAATAACTTGGATGGGTGACTTAAATAATGTTCTGTTCTCTTGGGTTGAGGCAGCTATTATTTTTGATTTTGATTTATACATTGCACATCCAAAACAGATTAGACCTAGCAAAGAATTAAAAAAAATTTCTTATGGTAAAAAAAATATTACTTTTACACAAAATGTTAAGCAAGCTATACATAATAGTAATTGTATCATTACTGACACTTGGTTTTCTATGGGAAGCAAAAAAAGTATTATTAGTGAGCAATATTTTAAAAGATACCAAGTAAATGAAAAAAATATAATAGGAGCAAACCCAAAAGTTGCTTTTATGCATTGCCTTCCAGCTAAAAGAGGAAAGGAAGTCACTAAAGAAGTAATTGATAATAAAAAAATTTCTATAGTATGGGATGAAGCAGAAAATAGATTACACGTTCAAAAGGCCATACTAGAATGGTGTTTAAAAAAAATATAATGTTAAAACTTTTTATCTTATTAAAGTTTTTATTATTATTAGGTGGATGTACTTATCAATATACTAATGAACATAATTTAGATGTAGAAGATATAAAAAAAATTAAACTCAATGTTAAAAGTTTTGAAATTAATACAGATAGTTTAGATATTACAACATCAGAAAGCTTTTTACAGAATGAGATAAATAAAAAAGTATTAAATAAATTAGAAGCTTGGGCCTGGAAAAAGTTTTCTATAGAAGGTATTGAAAATAAAGCTTTTTTGAATCTACTAAAAATTGATACAAGTGTGACAGAAAAAATAAAAAATAAAAAATCAATACTTTCAATTATTCACCAGGGGAAAGAAGTCTATAAAATTTCTTTAAATTTTGATTTATCTATTAATGCTAATGATAGTTTAATGAAAACATTAAAAATTACTTCAAGTTTAGACTTTGAATTATTAAATAAATATTCAATAGCTCAAAGAAACAAAGTTATACTCTATAACGTTAATAAATTAATAAAATTAATAGATGAAAAGATAACTTTTCAATTACATAAAAAAGCTTTTAAAAAATTTGTGATAATGTAACTTTTATTTAATTGCTTCTTCTAAAAGAAACAGCACATTTTTTCTTCCATACACGTTAAAAAAAGAGCCTAATCTTGGTCCGCTGTCTGAGCCAAATAATATTTGATATAATGATATAAACCATTGTCTTAGGTCATTAGGAAAAACTTCTTTTCCTACCTTATAAACAATATTTTGATAATCTTCTGAACTAACTTCATCTTCCAACTTTTTGATTTCCTGTAAGAGTTTTTCTATTGCTTTTTTTTCCTCTATGTTAGGCTTTCTTTTTTTTATATGAGGTAATATAAATTTTTTATAATATTTAATTGCTAATAAGATAATTTTATCTAATTCTTGTTCATCTAGAACACTCAGTTTTTCTTTTAGATAGATTCTAACAAAGTCTTTAATAGTTTTATTATTAGTTGTGTTTAAGGCTGTTACTAAATTTAAAAGATTGGTAAAATCAATAGGATAGGTTGTAGATGGAATTTTTTTTTGGTGAATATGCCATAAAGGGTTGTCCAATTTTTTAATAGAATCTTGACTTTGCATATTATTAAATAATTTTCTATATTCATCCATACTTTTGGGAATACAATCAAAGTGCAGTCTTTTTGCTCTTCTAGGGTTATTATACATAAATAAAGATAGACTTTCTGATGAACCATAATTTAGCCATTCATCGATACTCAATCCATTACCTTTTGATTTGGATATCTTCTCACCCTTATCATCTAAAAAAAGCTCATAAGTCATATTAGATGGAATATTTTTTTCTATAAAATTTGCAATTTGACTCGATAGCTCAAATGACGGAATTAAATCTTTTCCATTCATTTCATAATCTATATTTAAGGCTGACCAGCGCATTGCCCAATCCACTTTCCACTGTAATTTACAGTTACCTCCTGTTACTAAAGTTTCCTTATACTGATTGTTTTCTTTATAAGCAATTACACCATTTTTTTTATCAATCACCTTTATAGGAACTTGTAAGACTTTTTTAGTTTTTTTGCAGATTGGTAAAAATGGCGAGTAGCTTTCTCTTCTTTCTTTTCTTAAAGTAGGTAAAATAATATTAATAATACTTTCATAATTTTCTAAGATTTTTAAAAGCTGCTTATCAAATTTTCCATTTTTATAATAATCTGTAGAAGAAATAAAACTATAATCAAATTTAAATTTATTTAAGAATGACTTTAAAAGATTGTTATTTCTATCTGCATAGCTTTCATACTTTCCAGTAAAGTCTGGTATCATACTCAGAGGGCTTTCAATATAGTTTTCTAATTTTTCTGGGTAAGGATAATCTTCAGGAACTTTTCTTAATGCATCTAGATCATCGGAGAAAGTTATTAAATTTGTTGAAAAGTCAGAGATTTCTTTTAAGCAGTTAAGCACCATATTTGTTCTAAGCACTTCTGCAAAAGTACCAATATGTGGGTCACCAGAAGGACCATACCCTGTTTCTAAGGTAACCACTTTTTTATTTGGTATTTTAGAAACTTTATTTTTAAGTTTTATTGCTTCTTGAAAGGGCCAAGCTTTAATTTTTTTATAATCAATATTATTCATTAAACTTATTTTTTTTTATTTTTGAGTCTTTGGTTATTAAAGGAAGTTGCAAAACTGCAAAAATTAATGTTATTGGTAAAATTCCAAAAACTTTAAAACTTACCCAAAACTCAGTTGACTGTGTGCGCCAAACTATTTCGTTTAAAAGAGCAAGAAAAATAAAAAAACTTGACCACCTTATGGTCAGTTTCTTCCACGTTCTATCTTGCAGGACGAAAGCTTTGCTCATTGCCATTCTTAAAAATAGTTTATTGAACTTTAGTCCAATTAGAAGAATTGAAGCAAAAATTAAGTTAATTAATGTAGGTTTAAATTTAATAAAAAAATCGTCTTTTAAAAAAATAGTCAAACTACCAAATACAATAAGAAAAGCTCCTGTCACAATTGGCATCCAAGGTATTTTTCTGTCTATATACCATGCAATAGGTATTACTACTATGGAAACAATAATAAAATAAAATGTGGCTTGGAATATACCTTCAAGTGGTATTTCTTTTAGAATTACTTTGTCATATGAATTAACTAGAAAAAAAACTATCAAAGGAATTACTTCACAAAATAATTTTATGTAAGCCTTCATTTTTTGTCTCCTGTATTATCACCTAATAGTGCATTAATAAAATCTTTTGGTATAAATGGAATTAAATCATCAATTTTTTCACCAACTCCTAAAGCATGAATTGGTAAATTATATTTTCTTGTTATTCCTATCAAAGAGCCACCTTTAGCTGAACCATCAAGCTTTGTCATTATCACTCCAGTTAAACCAATATTTTGATGAAAAGAATCTATCTGATTATATGTATTTTGTCCAATTGTAGAGTCTAAGACCAAAATTTTATTATGCGGAGCTTCTTCATCATTTTTTTGAATAATCCTCGTCATTTTTTTTAATTCTTCCATTAATTCAACCTTGTTATGTAATCTTCCAGCAGTGTCTATAATGAGTAAATCAAATTTTTCATCTATTGCTTTTCTATGTGCTTTAAATACTACTGATGATGGGTCTTCTCCGATATTACCAGATAAAACTTCTATCTGTATGATATTTGCCCATTTCTCAATTTGTTCCTTAGCTGCTGCCCTAAAGGTATCCGCGGCAGCTAGTAACACTTTAAGATTCCTATCTTTTCCTTTTTTTGCTAATTTGGCTATTGTTGTTGTTTTTCCTGATCCATTTACTCCAAAAACAAGTATTACTCTTAACTCTTTATTTGGTTTTAAATTCAACTCGTGATTGATATTAGAAAATTGCTTCTCTAAAAATTCTGCTACATTTTCTTGTGTATTATTATTGGTATTAATTTTTTTATTTTTTAATTCATCAATCAATAAATTTGTATTATTTACGCCTAAATCAGACATTAAAAAAGCTTCTTCAATTTCTTCTAAGCTTTTTTCATCAAGTCTTTTAACAAAAATAGCTTTTCTAATACTTGAAGAAGTTTTTTTAAAGTTATCACCTAATTTATTAAACCAACTTTTTTTATTTTTTTGTATTTTTATTGTGTCTTCTTGTTCAACAGTAGGAGGAATAGCTTCTTTGTCTTTTGTTTCTACTTGTTCAACAGCAGGAGGAATAGCTTCTTTGTCTTTTGTTTCTACTTGTTCAACAGCAGGAGGGATAGCTTCTTTGTCTTTTGTTTCTACTTGTTCAACAGTAGGAGGAATAGCTTCTTTGTCTTTTGTTTCATCTTTTCTTAAAAAAGATTGACCAATTTTTTTAAACCATTTTTTCATCTTAATTTACGATCAGATAATTATCTTTAATGTCATTAGGTTTAATAGAAACAATATCTCCTTTTTTAGCACTAGGTATTTTCATTCTAAAATTATTTTCTGTTTTACCTATTCCATCATTAGTTTCTACTAAAACTTTTTGTGGTCTAAAAGTTTGTTTTTGTAAGTTATTTAAATAATTTTGATTTCCTAGTTCTCTCAGTGCTTTAGCTCTTTTTCTTCTTTCTTCTAAAAAAACTTGCGGCATTTTTGATGCAGGCGTTCCGGCTTTTGCTGAATATGGAAAAACATGAAGGTGAGTTATTTGTAATTTTTTTACTAATGTATATGTATTCATAAACATTTCTTCTGTTTCAGTAGGAAATCCGCATATAAAATCTGCTCCAAAAGTTACATTGTCAGAAATATTCCTAATTTCATTTAACAGTTCTATAATTTGTTTTACATTATGTCTTCTTTTCATTCTTTTTAAAATCATATCATCTAAAGACTGAAGACTAAAATGAAAATGAGGCATTAATCTGGGTTCATTTTTAATTAGTTTGAATATTTTATTATCAAGTTCAGCTGCGTCAATAGAAGATAGCCTTAAACGAAAAGAACTAATGTTTTTTTCAAATATTTTTTCTAGCAAATAACCTAAACCGAAATGTTTGTTGTCAACTGATTGCCAAGAGGTTAGGTCAACACCTGTTAATATTATCTCCTTTACACCTTTATCAAGATAAAAAGATATTTCATTATTAATGTTTTTAACGCTTTCACTAATACTTTTACCTCTACAAGAAGGAATTATACAAAATGTACAAGAATGGTCGCAACCATTTTGAATTTTTACAAATTTTCTTATGTTAGAATTTGAGGGATTTTCCCTATACAAATTTTTGAATTCTAAGTTTATTTTATTTTTAATACTAATATTGTCTTGCAGATTTTCCCAATTTTTTTTTATCAATTTATCTTTATTTCTTACAATGTAACTTACTTCTTTCATATTTTCTAAATTGTGCTTTTCACTTTCTGCTGCACATCCTGTGACTACTATTTTTACACCAGGGTTACTTTTATGAAATAATTTAATATTTTTTTTTAAACTTTTGACAGCATCATTAGTTACACAACAAGAGTTAAAAATCATAATATCTTTTTTTTTATCATCTCTGATAAAACTATTTATTTTATTACTTTCCCAAGAATTTAATCTGCAACCCATGGTAATAACATTATTGAACTTATGCAAAATTATATTCTCCTAAATATGACACCTCAGCTACACCAATTATTTCTAATTCATTTTCTTTTATATTAACTTTTACTGAACCAATTGGTAGAGATATTTTTATAGAGTTAGAACATTTTTTATTAATAAAGCTTGCATAACTTGCAGCTAAAATACCTGACCCACATGATAGAGTTTTCCCAGCTCCTCTCTCCCAAAACTTTAACTTTAAAGATGTTGGTGTTAAAATCTCTACAATTTCGACATTAACTCCTTTAATAAATGCCTCATGTGTTTCAATGCTTTTGCCAACTTTATCTAGATTTATAAGATCTAAAGATTCTGTAAAGAATACTATATGAGGGTTTCCCATATTAATGACATGACCTTCTTTCAAGAGGGGGTCAATTTCCTCAAGATTAATGGTTTTTTTATAATTATTTTTAATAATATTTTTTAAACTTTGTTTAGGTATTGACATCTTTACAGAAATTTCATTATTTTTTTCTAAGCTTGCATTTAATAAGGTTGAGTTTGTCTCTAAGCATATTTCTGTTTTTTTAGTGCCTGCCATCAGCAATGAAGCAACACATCTAGCTGCATTCCCACACATTTCTGCTTCAGAGCCATCATTGTTATAAATTCTCATGAAAGCATCATATTCATCACTTTTTTCAATTAAAATGAGTTGATCACATCCAATACCTGTTTTTCTATTAGTTATTTTCTTTATTAATCTTATATCTTTTTTAAAATTCTGCTTAATGTTGTCTA
This sequence comes from Rhodospirillaceae bacterium, assembly GCA_902615805.1. Classification (GTDB taxonomy): domain Bacteria; phylum Pseudomonadota; class Alphaproteobacteria; order TMED109; family TMED109; genus TMED131. The sequence goes on along the minus strand of CACMQH010000003.1, from coordinate 47,147 downwards.
TAATAACAAAATCATTGCCGTTTCCATGCATTTTTACAAAAGGTGTTTTCATGTTAGTATATGTTTTTATTGACTTTATTATAGCAAAAGCGTAACTATAATGAATTTTTATTTAATATGCAAAATGAATTTATAAATAATGTTTAGCAATTTTTCAGATAGAGTTTTAAAAACATTTGATGGACTATTAAGCAGGGGAGTATTAACTGAAAATGATGTTAACTCTGCAATGAGAGAAATTAGAGTGGCATTGCTTGAGGCTGATGTTCCTCTTAATATTGCTAAAGACTTTGTTGAAAAGGTAAAGAAAAAAGCTGTAGGAGAAAAGTTACTCAAATCAGTTAAGCCTGGTGACTTAGTTGTAAAGATAGTCCATGATACTTTAGTAGAATTACTATCTTTTAATTTAAAGGATGAGGACTTTGATTTACTCCTTAATAAAAGTCCAAGTATAATCTTAATGGTGGGACTACAGGGAAGTGGTAAAACTACAACTGCAGCTAAGCTTGCAAATCTACTCAAACTTAAAAAGAAGAAAGTTTTGCTATCTTCGTTAGACATTTCTAGACCTGCAGCTATTGAACAGTTAAATCAACTTTCTCAGGGAATATCTGTTGATTATATGGATAATAATCCAAATAGGAAGGTTTCTGAATTAATCGAAAAAACTATGGAGCAAGCTAAGGCTTTGTCGACAGATGTTGTTATATTTGATACTGCAGGAAGAACCAATATCGATGAGGCATTACTTAATGAGTTAAGAAGTATTTTTAGGTTAACTAAGCCAACTGAAACTTTATTAGTTACAGATGCTATGATAGGACAAGAATCTATAAATGTTGCTAAAGCATTTTCTGAATATGTTGATATAACAGGTGTAGTTTTAACTAGAGTTGATGGTGATGCTAAGGGTGGTGTTGCACTTAGTATGTCCAGCACAACGGGTAAACCTATTAAATTTTTGGGAGTTGGAGAAAAAGTAGAACAAATTGAAGTTTTTTCGGCCAAAAGAATAGCAGGAAGAATACTTGATATGGGCGATATAGTCGGTATGGTCGAAAAAGCAGAACAAGAGTTTGACGAAAAAGAAGCCGAAGTTATGGCTAACAAATTAGCAAAAGGTAATTTTGATCTAGAAGACTTTAAGAAGCAGATATATCAAATGCAAAAACTAGGAGGCATAAAAGGTATTTTATCTATGTTACCAGGGGTAAGAAAAGCAAAAAAAGCATTAGAAAACAGTAATCTTGAAGACAAAACTTTTTTAAGAATGTGCGCAATAATATCTTCTATGACTAGAAAAGAGAAAAAAAACCCAAAGATAATAAATGGATCCCGTAAAAAAAGGATTGCAAATGGCTCGGGAGTCGATATACAAGATGTTAATAGATTATTAAAACAATTTAAAAATATGCAAATTATGATGAAAAAAATGAATAAACATGGTATGAGTGGCTTAGAAAAGATGATGGGAAATAATTTTAATAGTAGTAGTTTAGAAAGTATTTACAGTAATTTAAAGAGGTAAGAATGACAGTAAGAATTAGATTAAGCAGGCATGGAGCAAAAAAAAGACCTTATTATAGAATAGTGGTTGCTGATGTTAGAGCTCCTAGAGATGGACGCTTTATTGAGAGAGTTGGCAGTTTTGATCCACTAAAAGATAAATCAGATGAATCTAGACTTAATCTACAATTAGATAGAATTAAGCATTGGTTAAGTTCTGGTGCTCAACCTAGTGACAGAGTACAACAGTTTCTATCAGATGCAGGATTGATGGAACCAATCAAAAGGAATAACCCAAATAAAGCCAAACCTAAGAAAAAGGCTCAGGAAAGAATAAAAGCTAAAGAGGAAGCTCTAAAGAAAAAAGAAGAAGAAGCAAAAGCAGCAGAAGCTAAGCCTGCAGAACCAGCGGCAGAAGCTAAGCCTGCAGAACCAGCAGCAAAGACTAAAGAAGATAAATAGTATTCTTTTACTGTTTAAAATACCTTTATTTTTTTGTTAAAAAATGAGAAGTGAAAAAGTAACTATTGGAAAAATAGTTTCTCCTCATGGTGTGAAGGGTCTTTTTAACGTTTTAATTTATAGCGAGAATGAAGATTCTTTTTTCTCACATAAAAGCTATTTCAAAGTAAAAAATAAAAAAATAGATATCATAAAAAAATTTAATAAAGGAAATTTTATAGTATGTGAGAGTACAACAATACAAAACAGAGATCAAGTCGCTGAAATTTTAAATGAAGATATAGTAATTTCAGCAACAGATCTAAAAAAAAATAACAAAAATAAAAATGAATTTTTTCATATGGACTTGATTGGATGTAAAGTTATAAATTTTAATTCAGAAGATATTGGAAACGTAAAGGCAATCCATAATTTTGGTGCAGGAGACTTATTAGAATTAGATGGTAAGTTTCCCTATATGATTAGGTTTGAACAAATTAAGAAAGAAAACATAAATTTAAAGAAAAGTATAATAAAAGTTGATCTGAAAGTATTAGAGAGCAATTAAATGTTTAAAATAAATATAATTACTGCTTTTCCAGAAGTTTTTCCTGGTTCCCTGGATGTATCAATATTGGCTAAAGCGAGACAAAAAAAAATTTGGGATTTAAATACTGTAGATATAAAAAAATTTACCTCACAAACTAAAAGTATAGACGACAAACCTTTTGGAGGAGGTCCTGGTATGGTTATTAGAGCAGATGTTTTACAAAATGCATATGAAAAAGCTAAAATATTTTTTGAAGATTACAATTTTGATAATGTTGAAAAAATTATGTTGACTCCTAACGGTGAAGAATTTAATCACAGTACAGCTGAAGCACTTTCTAAAAAAAAGGGTTTGTTAATTATTTGCGGAAGATATGAGGGGGTTGATGAGAGATTTATAGAATATAATAACTTAAGAAAAATTTCTATTGGGAAATATGTATTATGTGGAGGAGAAACTGCAGCTTCCGTAATTAGCGAAGCGGTATTGAGATTGCTTCCTGATGTTTTAGGTAATGAAAAAAGCAAATTAGAAGAGAGTTTTGTGAATGATATGTTGGAATATCCTCATTATACTAAACCAAGAGTTTGGAATAACTTATCAGTGCCTGAAGTATTGCTATCCGGTAATCACAAAGAAATTAGAAAATGGAGAAGTGAGAAAGCCTTATACTTCACCAAGAAGATAATGAAAAAAAATAAAAAAAATGATAGCTAATTTTTATTTTTTGTATAAATTTATATATTTTAAAGGTAAATGATGAATATTATCAAAGATATAGAAGCTGAACAAATATCAGAAATAATCAAGAAAAGGGATGTGCCTGATTTTAAGTCTGGAGATGCTGTTAGAGTCAATGTTTTTGTTACTGAAGGTAATAAAGAGAGGGTTCAGGCATTTGAAGGCATATGTATAGCTAGGTCCAATAGAGGATTTAATTCAACTTTCACGGTAAGAAAGGTGTCGCATGGAGAAGGAGTAGAAAGAGTTTTTCCACTGTACTCGCCTATGTTAGAAAGCATTAAACTTATCAGAAGAGGAAAGGTAAAGCGTTCAAAGCTTTATTATCTAAGGCAAAGGTCTGGAAAGTCAGCTAGAATTGCTGAAAAAAAAGACTACATAAAAAAGAAGCCACAATCAGCTCAGGTTGTTGAAGCTCCAGCTTCTAGTGAGGAAGTAAAAGAAGAAAGTAAGTAATGAACGCCCCAAAAACACTTTTTGATAAGATTTGGGGTGACCATGTAATTAGCCAAACTAACAAAAATCAATATTTATTATATATTGACAGACATCTAGTTCATGAAGTTACCAGTCCTCAGGCTTTTGAAGGGTTAAAATTAAACAAGAGAAAAGTAAGGAAGCCCGAACTCACACTGGGAGTGGCAGATCATAATGTACCAACAACTTTAAGAGATCAAGGTATAAACTCTATAAAAGATAAGATAGCAAAATTACAGGTTGAAACATTAGAAAAAAATTTAAGTGATAATAATATAAAATATATTCCACTAACATCTAAAAATCAGGGCATTGTTCATATAATAGGACCAGAACAAGGTTTTACCATTCCTGGAACTACTATTGTATGTGGCGACTCTCATACATCTACGCACGGAGCTTTTGGATCCTTAGCTTTTGGTATTGGAACATCAGAAGTTGAACATGTTTTAGCTACGCAAACATTAGTGCAAACTAAGCCAAAGAATATGAGAATAACCATTAATGGAAAAATTAAAAAAAATGTTACATCTAAAGATATAATTTTAAAAGTTATTAGCGAAATAGGTACAGCTGCAGGCACAGGACATGTTATTGAATTTTCTGGTTCCACAATACTAGATATGACTATGGAAGAAAGAATGACTTTATGTAATATGTCTATTGAGGCAGGGGCAAAAGCAGGGCTTATTGCCCCTGATAACAAAACTTTTGATTATCTTTATGGACTACCTTTTGCGCCAAAGGAAAAAAATTGGGAATTAGCTATTGAATATTGGAAAAAATTAGTTACTGATAAAGACGCCATATTTGATCAAGAGTTTTCCTTCAACATTGAAGAATTGAAACCTTTTGTAACCTGGGGAACGAGTCCTGAAAATGGAATTGCTATAAATGAAAAGATACCAGATCCAAAAGAGTATAATAATTTGGAAAAAAGGCAGTCTATTGAAAAATCTTTAAATTATATGGGGTTAAAAGCAGGAGACAGTTTAAAAAATATCAGCATTCAAAAAGTATTTATAGGCTCTTGTACTAATGGAAGAATTGAAGACCTTAGAGCTGCTGCTAACTATATTCAAGGCAAGAAAGTTTCTCATAATGTTCAAGCATTAGTAGTTCCTGGGTCGGGTTTAGTAAAAAAGCAAGCTGAAGCCGAAGGTATTAAAGAAATTTTTTTAGAAGCTGGTTTTGAGTGGAGAGACCCTGGCTGTTCAATGTGTCTTGGTATGAACCCAGATCAATTGGCCTTTGGAGAAAGGTGTGCCTCTACTTCTAATAGAAACTTTGAAGGTAGACAGGGTAGAGGAGGAAGAACTCACTTAGTAAGTCCTATTACGGCTGCAGCAAGTGCAATTAAAGGATTTTTTGTAGATGTAACCGAAGAGAATTTATGAAAAAATTTACAATTTTAAAAGGTATTGCTGCTGTTATGCCAGATATAAATATAGATACAGATGCTATTATTCCAAAACAATTTCTTAAAACAATACATAGAAAAGGATTGGGAAAAAGTTTGTTTTACAATGAACGTTATACTGAAGGATATAATAAAAATGTAGATTTTATTTTAAATAAAGATCCATGGTCAAATAGTAGTATTATTATTGCGGGGGAAAACTTTGGATGTGGGTCCTCTAGAGAACATGCTCCTTGGGCTTTATTAGATTTTGGTATAAAATGTATTATTTCAAATTCTTTTGCTGATATATTTTTTAATAATTCTATTAAGAATGGCCTATTACTGATTAAACTAAATAAAAAAGAAATACAAATATTAAGTGAATTAGCAATGAAAAAAGAAAGCTTTACTGTGGATTTGATAAATCAAAAAATATTAGTTAAAAATAATGACGTTAATTTTAATGTTGACCCTATTATTAAAGATAGATTAATCCATGGCTATGATGACATAGAAATTACTTTAAAAAATAAACAATTAATAGTTGATTATGAAAATAACAAAAAAAAATTTCATATTTGGAAGAATATAGTTGATGAAAAACAGTGAAGGTAAAATTTTATTATTGCCTGGAGATGGTATTGGCCCTGAGGTAAACAAGGCTTTAAAAGATGTAATTAATTCTGCTGATTCTAATACTGTCATTAATATTGAGGTTGAAGAAGATCTTGTAGGAGGAGCATCTTACGATATACATAACACCCCATTGACAGATGATGTGTTAAAAAAAGCTATATCCGCTGATGCAGTAATTTTAGGGTCTGTTGGTGGTTATCAGTATGATAAGTTACCATTTGAGGTAAAGCCTGAACGAGCATTATTAAAATTAAGAAAAGAATTAGATTTATACGCTAATATAAGGCCAGCAAAAGTTTTTGATGCTTTAAAAGATGCTTCATCGTTAAAAAGCGACATAGTAGAGGGAATGGATATAATAGTATTAAGAGAGCTCACAGGAGGAATTTATTTTGGAGAGCCAAGAGGAATAAGAAAGTTACCAGATGGTCAAAGGGAAGGAATAAATACAGAGGTATATACCACTAATGAGATTGTTAGATTAGGTAAAGTTGGTTTTGAGATTGCTGAGCAAAGGAAAAAAATAGTACATTCAGTAGAAAAGGCAAACGTAATGGAGTCAGGAATACTTTGGAGAGAAGAAATAATGAAGTTGCATAATGAAAAATATAAACATATAGATTTATCAAATATGTACGCTGATAATTGTGCTATGCAATTAGTAAAACAGCCAAAACAATTTGATGTTATTATTACAGGAAATTTATTTGGAGATATTTTATCTGACATATCTGCAGAGCTTACGGGTTCACTAGGTATGTTACCTTCAGCAAGTCTAGGAGATGAGGTTAATGGTAAGAGAAAAGCTTTGTATGAACCTGTGCACGGAAGTGCGCCTGATATAGCAGGAAAAAATATTGCAAATCCAATTGCTATGATTTTATCTTTTGCGATGTTCTTAAAGTTATCTCTTAAAAATAACAAAGTATCTGAATTAATAGAGTCTTCTGTTGAAAATGTTTTAGGAAAAGGTTACAGAACAAAAGATATAATGCAAGCTGGTAAGAATTTAGTTACTACATCAGATATGGGATCTCTGATAAGTGAAGAAATAAAAAATTTATCTAGAAGCTTTTAAAATGACATACAATATAGCGATAATTGGAGCAACTGGAGCAGTAGGACATAAACTGTTATCAACAATCTTAGATAGAAAATTTCCAACTAATGAAATTTATTTATTAGCTTCAAAAAAGTCTGCAGGAAAAAAAATTGCTCATAATAATAAAGAGTTTATAGTTGAAGATTTAGATAGTTTTAACTTTTCAAAAGTTGATATAGCATTTTTTTCTGCTGGTGCTTCAGTATCTTCAAAATATGCTTTATTAGCAGAGGAAAGTAATTGTTATGTTATAGATAATACTTCTTTTTTTCGAATGCATAAAGATATACCTTTAGTAGTTCCAGAAGTTAATGAAGAAGATATAGATACTTCTAATAGAAAAATTATTGCTAATCCAAACTGTTCAACTATTCAAATGTTGGTAGCATTATTTCCTATACACAAAATCAATAAAATAAAAAAAATAATTGTTTCAACTTACCAATCTGTTTCAGGGGCTGGACAACAAGCAATGAATGAATTAACCGAACAATCCAAAAGTTATTTTAGTAAAGATCAAATAGTATGTAAAAGTTTTCCAAAGCAGATTGCATATAATGTAATTCCTCAGATAGACATATTTACTGATAATAAATTTACTAAAGAAGAAATGAAAATGGTAAATGAAACTAATAAAATATTAGATAAAAATATTAATGTTAACGCTACATGCGTGAGAGTACCATCATATATGGGACATGCAGAATCGATTTACATTGAATTAGAAAAGGATATGAGTATTGAAGGTCTTGAAAGGGCTTTACAAAATGCAGAAGGAATAAAATATTCTAATTCTGATTATCATACCCCCATAGATAGTGAAGGAGAAGATTGGGTATATGTATCTAGGTTAAGAAAAGATATTTATAAAAATAATATATTTAATTTATGGGTAGTTGCTGATAACCTACTTAAAGGTGCTGCATTAAATTCAGTACAAATAGGAGAATCTTTAATTAAAAAAAAAATGATGAGTACCAATGAATAATAAAAAGCAACCTTTGTCTCCACATTTAACTGTATATAAACCTCAGATAACATCAATAATGTCTATATCTCATCGTATTTCAGGTTTTTTTCAAACGATAGGGACAATCATTATATTTGTATATATCTTGGCTCTTTTTATCGGAGAAGGTTTTTATAATTATATTGACTTTTTTATAACTAGTTTATTAGGAAAAATATTTTTATTTTTATATTTTTTTTCAATTTGTTATCATTTTTGTAATGGAATTAGACATTTGACTTGGGACCTAGGGTATGGATTTGAAATTAAAAATGTTTATATAACAGGCTACATAACTATATTTTGTGCTCTTTTAATGAATATATTGCTTTGGATTTTTTAGTTATGTTAAATAGTAATAAAAAAAATAATTTAGAGTCAGGACTAAATCATTGGTTGTTTCAAAAAGTCACAGCAGTGCTCTTAATACCAATTACAATATGGGTGCTCTTAAAACTACCTAAATTTATACAGCTGAGTTTCTCAGATAAATTGTCTTGGATTAATAGTTCTCTAAACCTCTATTTAGTAGCGCTTTTTTTTATTATTTCAGCCTTTCATTTTAAACTGGGATTGACTGTCATAATAGAAGACTATATTCATAATAGTATAGTTAAAAAATATTTAATAATTATAATAAGTATTATCGCTTTACTCATAGCTTCACTTTCTTTAGGACTATGCGTATATAAAAATTTGGGTGGTTAAATGAAAAAAGCTTATAACATAATAGAACATAATTATGATGTAGTGGTTGTAGGAGCAGGTGGCGCAGGACTAAGAGCTACATTAGGTTTAGTTGAAAATAATCTTAAGGTTGCATGTATTACTAAAGTTTTCCCTACTAGAAGTCATACAGTAGCAGCTCAAGGAGGAATAAGCGCAGCCTTAGGCAATATGGGGGAAGACAAATGGCATTGGCATATGTACGATACTGTAAAGGGATCTGACTGGCTTGGAGATCAAGATGCTATTGAATATATGTGCAGAGAAGCTATACCTGCAGTAGTTGAGCTTGAACATTATGGAGTACCATTTTCAAGAACGCCGGAAGGTAAAATTTATCAAAGGCCATTTGGGGGAATGACTACTGAATTTGGAGACGGACCTCCAGCAAACAGAACTTGTTCTGCTGCGGATAGGACAGGTCATGCTATACTACATACTTTGTATCAACAGTCTATTAAAAACAGAGCTGAATTTTTTATAGAGTATATAGCTTTGGATTTAATAATGGATGGAGAAAATGGATGTAGGGGAGTTATGGCTTGGTGTTTGGAAGATGGTAGTATTCACAAGTTTAATGCTCATAAAGTAATTCTCGCAACAGGAGGGTATGGAAGAGTTTATTTTTCAGCAACATCTGCACACACATGTACAGGAGATGGAAATGCAATGGCATTAAGAGGAGGTGTTCCTTTACAAGATATGGAATTTGTTCAGTTTCATCCCACAGGAATATATGGAGCAGGTTGTTTAATTACTGAAGGCACTAGAGGAGAAGGAGGTTACTTAACTAATTCAGAAGGCGAAAGGTTTATGGAAAGGTATGCTCCTAATGCAAAAGACTTGGCTTCTAGAGATGTAGTAGCTAGATCAATGACTATAGAAATTAATGAAGGAAGAGGAGTAGGTGATCAGTCTGATCATATCCATCTTCATCTTAATCATTTAGATCCTAAAGTTATAAATGATAGATTACCTGGTATTTCCGAGACAGCTAAAATTTTTGCTGGAGTAGATGTGACTAAGGAACCAATTCCGGTAATACCAACTTGTCATTATAATATGGGAGGTATCCCAGCAAAGTATACAGGTGAAGTTGTAACAAACTTAGATGGTAAAAATGATATTATTGTTCCTAACCTTTATGCAATAGGAGAAGCAGCTTGTGTTTCAGTTCATGGTGCAAATAGGCTTGGATCTAATTCGTTGTTGGACTTAGTTGTTTTTGGTAGAAGTGTTGCCAAGCACATCTCAAATGAATTTAAAGAAAATGGGAAATTACCTCCAAAACAAAAAAAATCTGAGGAGCAATGTCTAGATAGATTTGACAATATCAGATTTTCTAAAGGAGAGGTTTTGGTTTCTGATATTAGGTTAAAAATGCAAAAAATTATGCAATCTTATTGTGCTGTATTTAGAACGGGTGAGGGCCTAAAGAAAGGTAATAAAGAAATAGAAAAAGTAGTAACTGAATTTAATCACATAGGAACTAAAGACAAATCATTAATTTGGAATACAGACCTTTTAGAAACTCTAGAACTCCAAAACTTACTTCAACAAGCTATGGTTACTATAAAATCAGCAGATAACAGAAAAGAAAGCAGAGGAGCTCATGCAAGAGACGACTACAAAGAAAGGAACGATGAGGATTGGTTGTTTCATACTTTAGCGTGGTTGAAGGATAATGATATTAAAATGGGAAGCAGACCTGTTACCTTGAGAGCTATGTCTAATGAGGTTCAATCTTTTCCACCAAAGGCAAGAGTTTACTAATGGTTGAATTATTATTGCCAAAAAATTCTAAAGTAGTAAAAGGTGATCATTACACGGAAAAGGGTTCTAAAAAAAGTTTAAAAACTTTTTTGATTTATAGGTATGATCCAGATAAATCTGAACAACCAAGAATAGATAGATATGATGTAGATCTCAGTAATACAGGCCCAATGGTTTTAGACGCTTTAATTAAGATTAAAAATGATATTGATCCTTCTATTACGTTCAGAAGATCATGCAGAGAAGGCGTATGTGGAAGCTGTTCTATGAATATAGATGGCACCAACACATTAGCTTGTACTAAATATGTAAATGATGTTAAAGGTGATGTAAAAATTTTTCCATTACCTCATATGCCAGTAATAAAAGATTTAGTTCCTGACTTAAAAGACATTTACAAACAATATAGCTCTATAGAGCCTTGGCTTAAAACTTCTGAAAAACCTGAAAGAGAAATTAAACAGTCACCTGAGGAAAGAAAAGAGTTAGATGGATTATATGAATGTATTATGTGTTTTTGCTGTTCTACTAGTTGTCCTAGCTATTGGTGGAATGGAGATAAATACCTAGGTCCAGCAGTATTACTTCAAGCTTGGAGGTGGATAGCTGACAGCAGAGATGAAGCTACTCAAGAGAGATTAGATAGTCTAGAAGATTCTTTCAAGTTGTATAGGTGCCATACTATAATGAATTGTACAAAAACTTGTCCAAAAGGTTTAAACCCTGCTAAAGCAATAGCTAAAATCAAAAAAAAGATATTGGCTAAAACTTGATAGGTTTTTTTTACCTAGCGCTTGGTATTTCTTTACTATATTTTAGTGGTGATTGGCTTGTAGATGGCTCTACTTCTCTGGCGAGACATATGAAAGTAAAGCCTTTTGTAATTGCTTTAACACTAGTAGCATTTGGAACTTCAGCTCCTGAATTAGCAATTTCTGTACACTCTGCACTTAAAGGCTATGAAGGAATAACCCTTGGAAATATAGTCGGCTCTAATATTGCTAATGTATTATTTGCTCTGCCTTTAGCATTTTTAATTAAAATTCCTAAAAAATGTGATCTTAAAAGTATTGATCACTTTTATCTTTTAATTTCAACTTTCATCTATATTTTTATAATTCTTTTTGTGGGTAGCTTTAATAAAATTTCTGGTTTGCTGATGCTACTTTTGTTACTTTCTTACTTAGCACTTATACTATATGAAGCGTCAAAAGGTTTAAGAAATATTGATACTGAAGATATAGAGAAAAACGTAAGTTTTAAAAAATCAATATTATTTTCAATATTAGGTTTAGTAGGAATAATAGTGGGAGCCCAAGTTTTAGTTAAAGGTGCAGTTATAACAGCAAGTTCATTTGGAGTATCAGAAACTATTATAGGATTAACAGTTGTGGCATTAGGTACATCCATTCCAGAAGTAGTAACGTCTATGGTTGCTGCTTTTAGAGGTCAAATTGGTTTTGTATTAGGAGCAATATTAGGATCAAATCTTTTTAACTTATTAGCTATTACAGGAATAGCTTCAACAATTACGGCAATAAATACCAGTAATGTTTTAGATAAGATTGATATTTATTATCTAATTTTTTCTACAATTATATTTATTTTAATATCTTCATTATTGAAGTATCTGAATAAAAAATTAATTTTTGTTGTATTGATTTCTTATTTTATTTATGTAGTATTTATCTATTTAAGAGTGGTATAAAAAATTTATGGATTTAATAAAACATTATATTAACGGTGCGGATACAGATGGAGGTAGTAGACAAGGAGATGTTTATAACCCAGCTATAGGAGAAGTTGTATCTAAGGTTACATTAGGCGATTTAGAGGTAGTGAATAATGCTATTGAGAGTTCAAAGAAAGTATTAGAAAAATGGAGGTATACTACACCTGCGAAAAGAGCTTCCATAATGTTTAATTATAAAAAGTTACTTGAAGATAATTCAGCAAGAATTGCAGAGATGGTGTCTAAAGAACATGGAAAAACAATTGAAGATGCAAAGGGATCATTACAAAGAGGTATCGAAGTAGTAGAATACGCTTGTGGTATACCTAATCTTTTAAAAGGCGAATACTCTAATCAAGTTGGATCAGGAATCGATACATTTTCAATGAAGCAGGAACTTGGTATCTGTGCAGGTATAACTCCATTTAATTTTCCAGTTATGATTCCTTTATGGATGTTTCCTCTTGCAACAGCATGTGGTAATGCATTTATTTTAAAACCGTCAGAGAGAGACCCTTCAAGTTCTATTGAATTAGTAAGGTTATTTGAAGAGGCAGGAGCACCTCCGGGTTTAGTTAATGTTGTAAATGGAGACAAAGAAGTAGTTGATGCATTAATTGAGCACAGAGAAATAAAGGCAATTAGCTTTGTAGGTTCAAGTAAAGTAGCTTCATATATTTATCAAAAGTCTGCAAGTTATAATAAAAGGGTTCAAGCATTAGGAAGTGCAAAGAATCATATGCTAGTTATGCCAGACGCTGATATTGAACAAGCGTCAGATGCATTAATAGGGGCTGCATTTGGCTCAGCTGGTGAAAGATGTATGGCAATATCCGTAGCTGTCGCCATAGGAGATTCAGCGGATAAGCTAATTGAAAATATTACTCCTAAAATTAATAATATTAAAGTTGGTCCATATAATGATGAAACTTCAGATATGGGTCCCGTGGTTAGTAAGGATGCATATGAGAGGATTAGTGGTTTAATTGAAAGTGGAGTTGAGGAAGGCGCCAATTTAATAGTTGATAGAAGAAATATAAAATTACAAGGTTATGAAAATGGTTATTTCATAGGACCATGTTTATTCGATAATGTTAAAGATAATATGAAAATATATAAGGAAGAAATTTTTGGTCCAGTACTTAGCATTGTGAGGGCAAAAAACTATGAAGAGGGATTACAATTAGTTAAAGATAATCCTTATGGTAATGGGTGCTCTATTTTTACTAGAGATGGTGACACAGCAAGAAATTTTTCAAGCGAGGCAAATATAGGAATGGTTGGTGTTAATATTCCTATTCCAGTTCCAGTAGCATATTTTAGTTTTGGGGGATGGAAAAACTCAATCTTTGGAGGACATAATGCTTATGGAATGGAAGCAATTAGATTTTATACGCATACAAAAACAATAACCTCTAAATGGCCAGAGGGCATAAGATCTGGTGCCCAGTTTACTATGCCTACATTAGGTTAATATGGAGACCTACAAAAAATTTAATCTAATTTATAAAGAGCAAATTAAAAAAAAAAAATAAATTTTTTTTCTTTCCAATCTAGCTTAGTACATGCATTAGATGTGCTTTATGAAAAGTTGTTTCGAAGAAGAACACGAATTCTTAGCTTTTTTAATAAAGACATTTTAAATAATAGTATTTATATATATGGAAAACCAGGTGGAGGGAAAACTTTTATAGTTAATCTTTTTTATAAGTTTATTCAGAAAAGTAAATTTAAAAAATCTGTATTAAGAGTACATTTCCAAGAGTTTATGGCCAAAGTCCATGAAGAGACATATTTAAAAAGAAAAAGAAAATCAAAAAACCCTCTTGAAGATGTAGCTTCAGATATCTCGAATAAATACATTCTGATAGTTTTTGATGAATTAGAAATTCTAGATATTGCTGATGCGATGATTGTATCTAAATTATTTAATAAGTTATTGGATAAAAGAGTGTTATTCATAATTACTTCAAACTATTACCCTGAGGAGCTTTATAAAAATGGATTGCAAAGATCTCAATTTTTGCCTTTTATAGATTTGATAAAGGAAAGAATGATTTTATTAGAGCTAGATAATAATAAAGACCTAAGATTTTCCGAAATAGTAAAGTCGTCTAAAAAGTTTCTTTTTCCTTTAAACAATTTAACTAAAAAAAATTTTAATAATTTATTTCTTAACTCAAAAAAAAATAACGTTCCTCATAAAAAAAATATTCATTCTTTAGGAAGAAGTATTTTATTTGAAAAAACAATAGCTGACTCTGTACTTGTTGATTTTGACTTTATCTGTTCTTTTAAATTTTCACCTAATGATTATATAAAAGTAACTGAAAGTTTTAAAATATTTTTTATTGATAATATTCCAGTATTAGGTAGAAATAAGTTAAATGAAATTAGAAGATTTGTAATTTTAATAGATATATTATATGAAAAAAAGAGCAAAATTTATATTAGGTCAGAAAAAAAATTATTAGAAATGTTTGATGTAAAAAAATCATTGATTCCTTTTCAAAGAACAGTTTCTAGAATTTCAGAAATGACTTCAAAGCAATGGGGAAATAATTAAAGGATATATTATGGCTAAAAAAAAAATAAGTTTAATTGGATCAGGAAATATAGGTGGCACTTTAGCACACTTAATAGGGGTAAAAGAATTAGCTGATGTTTTTCTTGTAGACATAGCACAAGGTATTCCTCAAGGCAAAAGCTTGGATATAGCACAATCTTCTCCAGTAGAAGGCTTCGACTTTGCTATTAAAGGTTCTAATAATTTTTCAGGAATTAAAAATTCTGATGTTATAATTGTTACTGCAGGCTCACCAAGAAAACCTGGAATGAGCAGAGATGATCTTATAGAAATAAATTTAAAAGTGATGAGATCTGTAGGTCAGGCAATAAAAAAATATAGTTCAAAAGCATTCGTCATTTGTATTACAAATCCATTAGATGCAATGGTATGGGCATTAAGAGAGTTTTCAGGGTTACCATATAATAAAGTGGTAGGAATGGCAGGAGTATTAGATAGTGCCAGGTTTAGATACTTTCTTTCAGAAGAGATGAAAGTTTCTGTTGAAGATGTTTCTGCTTTTGTTTTGGGAGGGCATGGAGACACAATGGTGCCTCTGGTAAGATTTTCTAATGTTGCTGGAATACCTTTGCCAGACTTAGTGAAAATGAAAATGATTAGTCAAAAAAAACTTGATAGTATAGTTGATAGAACAAGGTCTGGAGGAGGAGAGATTGTTAGTTTATTGAAAACTGGATCAGCATATTATGCTCCAGCAGCCTCAGCTCTTGTTATGGCTGAATCTTATTTGAAAGATAAGAAAAGAATACTACCATGTGCTGCTTTTTTAAAAGGTGAATATGGTGTGAAGAATTTATACGTTGGAGTACCTGTAATAATAGGTAGTAAGGGAGTTGAAAAAGTGGTAGAAATAAAATTAGATACACAGGAAAAAGTTATGTTTAAAAAATCTGTAAATTCAGTAAAGAAATTAGTTGAAGCAGTAAAAAAAATTAAAAGAAATATAAAATAATATGAATATTCACGAATATCAGGCCAAGCAACTATTCAGTTCTTATGGTATTAATGTTCTAAAAGGAGATATTGCATTTAACGTAGATGATGCTGTTAAAATTGCAGAGGGCATTGATTCAAAAAAATGGGTAGTAAAAGCTCAAATACATGCAGGGGGTAGAGGTAAAGGTGGAGGAGTTAAAATAGCTAACTCTATTAAAGAGGTAGAAGAATATTCTAATAATATTTTAGGAATGAATCTTATTACTCCACAAACAGGAGTTGAAGGAAAAAAAGTTTTAAAAGTTTATGTTGAAGAAGGCTGCCAAATAAAAAAAGAATATTATTTAGGTATTGTTTTAGACAGGGCAAAAGGTAAATTTGTGATGATGGCTTCAACTGAGGGCGGAATGGAAATAGAAAAAGTAGCAGAAGAAATGCCTGAAAAAATAATAAAAGTTATATTGGATCCCTTAATGGGTTTAAATGGTTTTCAAGCACGACAACTTTCATTTGCTTTAGAAATTCCTAAAGAGGCGATGAAAGATTTTGTAAGACAGGTGACTCTATTGTCAAAAATAGCGGTTGAAAAAGATTTTACTTTAGTTGAAATCAACCCACTTATTCTAACTGAAGATAATAAAGTAATTGCATTAGATGCGAAGGTAAATATTGATGATAATGCATTATTTAGAAACTCTGATTTAAAAGAGCTTTTAGATGAGTCTGAAGTAGATCCAAAAGAATTAGAAGCAGAAAAATATGATTTAAGCTACGTAAAACTTGATGGTAAATTAGGTTGTATGGTAAATGGTGCTGGTTTGGCTATGGCAACTATGGATATTATTAAACTAAAAGGATCTTCTCCTGCAAATTTTCTGGATGTAGGAGGTGGTGCTTCAAAAGAAAAGGTATCTGGTGCTTTAAAAATTATAATTTCAGATAAAGATGTTAAAGCTATATTAATTAATATATTCGGTGGAATTATGAGATGTGATATTATAGCAGAAGGTATTGTTGAAGCTGTTAATGAGATGAAACTAGATAAACCTCTTATAGTAAGATTAGAGGGTACCAATGTTGAAAGAGGTAAGGAAATTTTGAGTAATTCAGGATTAGAGATAGTAACAGCAAAAGATTTAGAGGATGCTGCAGAAAAAGCAGTAAGCATAGTTGAAAAATAAATATGTCAATATTAGTTGATAAAAATACTAAAGTAATTTGTCAGGGGTTCACAGGATCTCAAGGAACGTTCCATTCTGAACAAGCTATAAAATATGGTACCAATATGGTTGGCGGTATTACTCCTGGTAGAGGAGGTGAAAAACATTTAGAATTACCAGTTTTTGATACTGTAATTGATGCAAAAAATAAAACAAGATGCGATGCCTCAGTTATTTATGTTCCTCCTCCTTTTGCTGCAGATGCAATTTTAGAGGCGATTGATGCAGAAATAAATTTAATAGTTTGTATTACTGAAGGAATACCACAACATGATATGAGTAAAGTAAAAAGAAAATTAGACAATTCTAAAAGTAGGTTGATTGGTCCTAATTGTCCAGGAATTATAACACCTGAAGAATGTAAAATTGGAATCATGCCAGGACATATTCATAAAAGCGGGGGAGTCGGAATTGTTTCTAAGTCTGGAACGTTAACTTATGAAGCAGTATATCAGACTACTCAAGTAGGGTTTGGTCAGTCAACTTGTGTAGGGATAGGAGGAGATCCTATTCCTGGAACCAATTTTATAGATGTTTTAGATTTATTCTTACAGGATGATAAAACAGACTCAATTATTATGATCGGTGAAATTGGAGGTACAGCTGAAGAAGAAGCAGCAGATTTTATAAAAAAGTCTAAAGTTAAAAAGCCTATCGTAGCATTCATTGCTGGATTAACAGCGCCAAAAGGAAAAAGAATGGGACATGCTGGAGCTATAATCTCTGGAGGCAAGGGGACAGCAGAAGATAAAATTGAAGCATTAAAGTCAGCTGATGTAAAAGTTACAGAATCTCCTGCTTTGATGGGAAAAACACTTTTTGAAATGTTGAGGTAGACTTTAAAAAAAATGGAAGTTCAATCTAATTTAAAAAAAATTCAAGAATTATACAAAGAATATAAAATAAATAAAAAAAATATTGATGATAATTGGATAAGTTTTTTTGATGATCTTACTGAAGAAGCAGCTGATTTATTAGAAGGAAATTCCACCCATATTATTCCTAATAATGGCCAAAGTTCTAATAATAGTTCACAAGATAATGAGTATACAGCTAATTCCTTAAGAGCTAGATTGTTAATTAGGGCTTATAGAATAGCGGGACACCTTAAGGCAGATCTTGACCCATTAGAATTAACAGAACAAAAGTATATTCCTGATCTAGATCCTAAGACTTATGGTATAGATGACAATGATATGGATAAGGAGGTTTTTATTGATGGAGTTTTCGGTATTAACACTATAACTATTAGAGAATTAATAGGAATTCTAGAAAAATATTATTGTGGAAAAATAGGTGTTCAATTTATGCACATCCAAGATAAAGAACAAAGAGATTGGATTATGGATAAAATTGAAAATATTAAACCTGATGAAATTTTTACTGAAAAGGGAAAACAAGCTATTTTAGAAAGATTAACTGCTGCTGAATTTTTTGAGACTTTCTTAGACAAAAAATATACCGGAACAAAAAGATTTGGTTTGGAAGGGGGAGAGTCTCTAATTCCTGCCCTAGAACAGATACTAAAATATGGAGGTAAAAACGGAATAGAAGAAGTAGTTTTAGGTATGCCTCATAGAGGTAGATTAAATGTATTAGCAAACTTTATGAAAAAACCTTTCTCTGCAATATTTTCAGAGTTTCAAGGTAATGCATCTAACCCTGATGATGTTCAAGGATCAGGAGATGTAAAGTATCATTTGGGTACATCTTCGGATAGACATTTTGATAATATAAAGGTTCACTTATCTTTGACAGCAAATCCATCTCATCTTGAAGCAGTAAATCCTGTCGTAGTAGGAAAAGTTAGGGCAAAGCAAGATCAAAAAAAAGATATAGACAGAAAAAAAGTTGTAGGGTTACTTATGCACGGAGATGCTGCTTTCTCAGGACAAGGTTTAGTTCCTGAAACATTAGACTTATCAGGACTAAAAGGCTATAAAACTGGAGGAACAATACACTTCATAGTTAATAATCAAATCGGATTTACTACTAACCCAACTTTTTCTAGATCTGGACCTTATTGTTCAGATGTAGCATTAATGGTAGAAGCTCCAATTTTTCACGTAAATGGAGATGATCCAGAAGCAGTTGTGTACGCTGCAAGAATAGCAACAGAATTTAGGCAAAAATTTAATAAAGATGTAGTTATAGACATGTTTTGTTATAGAAGACAGGGTCACAATGAGAGTGATGAGCCTGCATTTACTCAACCACTTATGTATAAAAAGATAAAGGAACATCAGACTACTAGAAAGCTTTATGCAGATAAATTAATTGAGCAAAAAGTTATTACTGAAAAAGAAGTTAATGACTTATTAGCTACTTGGTCAGATAACTTAGAAAAAGATTTAGAAATAGGGAAAAACTTTAAACCTAATAAAGCTGACTGGTTAGAAGGCTCTTGGGCTGGGTTAGAAAAAAAAGGAGTAGAAAAACCATTTACTGTAACAGGGCTGAAAAAAAATTTTATTAAAGATATAGGAAAAAAAATAACAGAAGTTCCCGATGATTTTATAATTAATAGAAAAGTTTTAAGACAACTTCAAAAAAGGAATAAAAATATTTCTGAGGAAAAAGGAATTGATTGGGCCACTGCTGAAGCCTTAGCTTTTGCTACGTTACTTGATCAAGGAATAAGTGTCAGGCTATCGGGCCAAGACTGCGGAAGAGGTACTTTTTCTCAAAGACACGCAATTGTAATTGATCAAGATACCGAAGAAAAATTTTCTACCCTGAATAAAGTTGTAAAAAATGGAAGCAGGATAGAGATAGTAGATAGCCCATTATCCGAAGCTGCAGTTTTAGGTTTTGAATATGGCTATACACTTGCTGACCCTAAGACTTTAGTTTTATGGGAAGCACAATTTGGAGATTTTGCAAACGGTGCTCAACTGATAATAGACCAATTTATTGTTTCAGGAGAATCTAAATGGCTAAGAATGTCTGGGCTTACAATTTTGCTACCTCATGGTTATGAAGGTCAAGGGCCTGAGCACTCATCAGGAAGAGTAGAAAGGTTTTTGCAAATGGCAGCTGAAGATAATATACAAGTAGTTAATTGTACAACTCCATCTAATTATTTCCATGTTTTAAGAAGGCAAATGTTAAGAAAATTTAGAAAGCCATTAATAATTTTTACACCAAAATCATTGCTAAGACATAAAGAAGCTGTATCTGATTTAGTAGATTTTACTGAAGATTCCAAGTTCCAAAAAATAATAGTCAATGCCGATAATATAAATAGTTCAGTTAAACGAGTAATTTTTTGTAGTGGTAAAGTATATTATGACATTAAGGAAAAAATTAATAAAGAAGAACAAAAAAAGACTGTAATTATTAGAGTAGAACAATTATACCCTTTCCCCAAGGAATTAATTTTAGAAAGTATAAAAGATTATAAAGAAGCTTATTTTGTTTGGTGTCAAGAAGAGCCTCAAAATATGGGAGCTTGGTTTTTTGTATCCTCAGAAATAAGTGAAATTTTAGAAAAAAATAATTTTAAAAATAAAAAGTTATATTATTCAGGAAGAAAAAGCTCAGCTTCTACTGCCACGGGGTTATTTAAAAGACATGTTATTGAACAAGAAAAATTAATTAATTCACTTTTTAGGGATTTTAAAAATGAGTAACTTAGATGTAACAGTGCCTTCTCTAGGTGAGTCAATAACAGAAGCTGTAATAGCTAAATGGTTAAAAAAAGAAGGAGAAATAGTAAATAAAGATGAAGTCATTGCTGAATTAGAAACAGATAAAGTTACTCAAGAGATATATTCACCAAAGACCGGTATTATTAAAAAAATTTTTTTTCAAGAGGGCGAAGAGGTAAAAATTGGAGAAACTATAGTTAATATCGAAGAAAAGAATATTGATGAACAGAAGATAGAAGAAAAAGAAATTAAGAACTCTAATGTTAGCGGAGAACAAAATAAAATCATAGTTCCGTCCCTAGGAGAGTCTATTTCAGAAGCATTAATTAGTAAATGGATGAAATCTGCTGGAGAGAATGTGAAAAAAGGAGAACCTATTGTAGAGCTTGAAACAGATAAAGTAACACAAGAGTTATATGCAGAAAGTAGCGGAGTTTTAAAAGAAATTTTATTTAATGAGCAAGAAGAAGTTAAAATAGGCGAGACAATTGGAGTAATTGATTTAATAGAATATGAAACTGAAGACTCTATTGGTAGCGATCTAGTTAATACCAATGAACCTACAAAAGATATCAAAGAAGAAACGGAGAATGAAAAAGATTTAGATCCAACAAAAATTAAAAGAACTAGTCTTAATAATAAGATAGGGGTTAATGATTTAAGGGAGTTTATACAGGATGTGTCACTTTCACCATCTGCTAAAAAATTCATTAATGAAAGTAAAAATGAAATTAATAATTTAAATAAAATAGCCACCAATGGCAGAGTAACAAAAGAGAGTTTTAGTAATCTTAAACTTGACCCGGGACTAAATACTTTTTCTGCAAATGAAAATATTTTAAGTAATATTACAGATGTTAGCAAACCTCTAAGTAAAATGAGACAAAGTATCGCACATAGACTTAAAGAAGCTCAGAATACTGCAGCTATGCTTACTACATTCAATGAAATAGATATGGGAAACGTTATTTCTTTGAGAGCAAAATATAAAGATCATTTTTTAAAAAAATATAATACCAAACTTGGCTTTATGTCATTTTTTACTAAAGCATGTATTTCCGTATTAAAGGAAATACCAGAAGTTAATGCTGAAATAAAAAATAATAATATAATTTATAAAAATAGATATGATATTGGAATAGCTGTGGGAACAGATAAAGGTTTAGTTGTTCCTGTATTAAGAAATGCTGATAAAATGAATTTTGCAGAAATAGAAAGTTCAATTGTAGAATATGGTAACCTAGCAAAAAATAATAAAATTACTATAGAACATATGAAAGATGGCACTTTTACTATTTCTAATGGTGGTGTTTATGGCTCTATGTTATCTACTCCTATTTTAAACCCTCCTCAATCAGGTATATTGGGTTTGCATAATATAGTAAAAAGACCTGTAGTAGTGGAGAATGAAATTGTAATAAGGCCAGTAATGTATGTA
The DNA here is from genome assembly GCA_902615805.1 of Rhodospirillaceae bacterium. Taxonomy (GTDB): domain Bacteria; phylum Pseudomonadota; class Alphaproteobacteria; order TMED109; family TMED109; genus TMED131. The sequence continues at coordinate 25,221 of CACMQH010000003.1, read as the reverse complement.
GCATTAACTTATGATCATCGAATAATAGATGGCAAACAAGCAGTTACTTTTTTAGTAAGGCTTAAACAGATAATTGAAAACCCTGAAGAAATGATTTTTGAAAAATGAGTAACATAGTTGAATATGATCTAATTGTAATAGGCGGAGGGCCTGGTGGTTATGTTGCAGCTATAAGAGCTGCCCAATTAGGAATCAAGGTTATGTGTATAGAAAAAAGAAAATCTTTTGGAGGTACCTGCCTTAATGTTGGCTGTATTCCCTCAAAAACATTATTACACTCGTCACATCTCTACGAACAAAGCAAAAATGATTTAGTTAATTATGGTATTGAGATTAATGGTAAGGTTTCTTTAAATTTAAATAAAATGATGGCTAATAAAACTGATACTGTAGGAAAGCTAACATCTGGTGTTGCAGGGCTTTTTAAAAAAAATAAAGTAGATCATTTTTTTGGTGAAGCAAAGTTTGTAAACAATAAAACCATTGAAGTTAATCAAAAGAAATTCAAAGCCGATAAGATTTTAATAGCAACTGGTTCTGTGCCTTCCACTATTCCAGGTATAGATATAGATGAAAAAAATATAGTATCTTCTACAGGAGCATTAGAGTTTGAAAAAGTTCCTAAAAAACTAGCTGTAATAGGCGGAGGTTACATAGGATTGGAATTAGGGTCAGTATGGAAGAGGTTAGGTGCTGATGTTATTGTTATAGAATTTTCTGATACTCTGGTTCCAACTATGGATAAAGATATAGCAAAGATTTTTCATAGTACTTTAACAAAACAAGGCATCAATTTTATGTTAAGTACTAAAGTAGAGGGGGCATTAAATAAAAAAGGAAAGGTGCAAATTAATTGTTTGAACTTGTTGAACAATAAATCAGAGATTTTAGATTTTGATAAAGTTTTAGTTGCTGTGGGAAGAAAACCCTTTACTGATGGCTTAGGCTTAGAAAATTTAAACATAAAAATTAATAAAAATGGCACTATTGATGTAGATAAAAACTTTCAAACAAATATAGAAGGTATATATGCTATAGGGGATGTTATTTCAGGGCCAATGTTAGCTCATAAAGCAAGTTCTGAAGGACACGTTTTTGCTGAACAATTACTAGGTAATAAACCAGAAGTAAATTATCAATGCATTCCCGCTGTAGTATATACAGAACCTGAAGTAGCTTGGGTAGGACCTTCAGAAAGAGAATTAGAAACTAAAAAAATTGCATACAAAAAAGGGATTTTCCCTTTTAGTGCTAATGCTAGAGGAAAGACAACGGGAGATACCATAGGAAGCATAAAATTCTTATCTGATAAAGATAATGATAAAGTTTTGGCAGTTCATATTATAGGTGCTCATGCAGGAGAGTTAATAGGAGAAGCAGTAGCAGCGATAGAAGCTGGTTTAACTGCAGAGGATATAGCATTGATTTGTCATGCGCATCCTACTTTATCCGAGTCTATGAAAGAAGCTGCTTCATTATCTTCAATTGGAAAAACATTACACTTTTAATTTTCTTTAGCTCTAGGATGAGTTTTCTTATAAACATTTTCTACAAACTTATTAGTAACTTTTAGATAATGTTGTGTGGTAGACAAACTAGAATGGCCTAACATCATTTGTAGAGTTCTCAGATCAACTCCATTCATTAATAATTGAGTTGCAAAACTATGTCTTAATGCATGAGGAGTGAAGTTTTTGTCTAAATCTAGTTGTTGCCTTAATTTTTCTATTAGTTTTTGAACATACCTAGGACTAAGTCTTTTTCCTAATCTACTAATAAATAACGCATCATTATCATAATTAAAATTTTTATGCTTCCATTCAATCCATTCTGTTATTTTTATTTTTACTTCAGGTAATAATGGAACTATTCTTTCTTTTTTCCCCTTACCAAAAATAATTATATAGTTGTCGTTTATTTGTTTATTATTTAATGATAATAATTCAGAAACTCTTAATCCACATCCCCATAGCAAATAAATTAAAGCAGTGTTTCTTAATTGTAAAAACTTATTTTTTTCACATTTCAATATATTTATAACTTTTATTATGTGATTCTCAGATACAGCTCTAGGCAAATTTTTTGGTAGTTTTGGGTTAGCAAGGTTATAAATTTCTGATGATTTAATTTTTTTAATAAGAATGCAATAAAAATAAAAGGACTTAATGCTTGCGCGAGCTCTAGCAAGAGATTTAGCACTTAAGTTAGGGTTAATAGTTTTCAAAAAAGATAACCAGGATCTAAAGTCTCTTAGTGCAAGCTTTTGTAAATCTTTTAGGCTGACCTTGCTTGCTGATAAATGATTGAATACAAAGTTTATAAAATATTTATAGTCATACGAGTAGCTTGAAATAGTATTAGGGCTATAATTTTTTTGATTTGAAAGCCATTTGAGCCAGTTATCATATAAATTTAAAACCTCTTTAGAACTAACATCACAAATTTCATTTAGCGATTTATCTTTGCCAATCAAAAAGTTTGTCCTGTTTTTTTCCAATCTTCCATAAAACTATTTAAACCTATATCCGTAAGTGGATGCTTTATCATTTGTTTAATAATCTTAGGAGGAATAGTTGCTACATCGGCGCCCATTTGTGCTACCTGAGCAACTTGTAAAGGACTCCTTATAGAAGCTACTAAAACTTCTGTACTTAACCTATCTGGGTAATTACTATAAATAGTTATAATTTCTTCAATTAAATTAAGTCCTTCATTACTAATATCATCTAATCTGCCAATAAATGGTGAGATATAAGTTGCCCCCATTTTTGATGCTATTAAAGCTTGAGATGAGGAAAAACATAGTGTTACGTTTACTTTTATAGATTTCTTACTTAGGTTCTTACATGCAATTAACCCATGTTCTGTTAAAGGCACTTTTATTACTATATTATTAGCTATTTTTGATAATTCTAAGCCTTGATCTATCATTTCATTTTTATCTAGTGAAGTTACTTCTGCTGAAATAGGACCAGAAACAATTCTAGCAATTTCTTTTATAACTTCTTTAAAGTCTCTTCCAGATTTATATATCAAGGAAGGATTTGTGGTTACTCCATCTACTATGCCCATCTCGGATAACTCACTAATCTCATCAATGTTTGCTGTGTCTACAAAAAATTTCATTTAGATACCTTTTTATAATAGTTTGATATAAATAATATTAAAGAAAATGGATAAAATAGAAAGCACAAAAAAAATTTATTACGATGTTTTACCTGCTTACAATATTGATACAGCTCTAACGTATTCAAGTAATCAGATTTTTAAGCTAGGAAGTCTAGTAAAAATTAGTATAAGAAAAAAAATATTTACAGGCTGCATTTTAAATATTTATCAGTATAAGCCTAAAACAAACTTTAAGGTTAAAGATATTGAAGAATCACATAACTATTTTTATCTAGATAAAAAAAAAATTGATTTTTTGAAATGGGTAAGTGAATACAATTTTATTAGTTTTGGGCTAGCATTAAAACTAATGATATCTAATGTAAAATTTTTAGAACCTAATGTAGTTTATAAATATATAGTGAGAAGGAATTTAGATATTAATTTAACAAATAAACAAAAAATTTTTATAAAAGAAATAAAGGGTGCAAGTTTTGAAGAACAAAAAAATATATTAAGTGATTATTCTAAGAGCTTTATAAATAATATAATTGATAAAAATATTATAGAAAAAAAAGTCTATAAGGAAAAAAAAAATATAAGGCTTGATTTGCAAAAAGTAAAATTAAAAAAATTAAGCCTGCAGCAGGATGCTGTTTATAATAAAATCTTAGAAAAAATTAATAAAAAAAAATACAAGCCAATTTTTTTAGATGGAGTCACAGGCAGTGGAAAAACAGAAGTTTATTTTAAATTAATAAAACATTTTTTAGTTAATAAAAAACAAGTCTTAGTATTAATCCCTGAAATTGCTTTGAGCAAGCAATGGATTTCTAGGTTTTATAATGCCTTTAAATTTTATCCTTTAGTATGGAATTCAAAAGTTACCCAATCAAAAAAGAAAAAAATATGGCAAGATATAATTGAAGGAAAAATTAATGTAGTAGTTGGAGCTAGGTCAGCAATATTTTTGCCCTTTAGTAAACTTGGTATTATAATTATAGATGAAGAGAATGATATCTCTTATAAGCAAGAAGAAAATCCAATTTATAATGCTAGAGATATGGCAGTTGTTAAATCTAAAATAAATTTGTCTGATATAGTTTTAGTTTCAGCAACTCCATCTTTGGAAACATATAACAACTCTAAAAATAAAAAATACGATTATTGTAAATTAACAAATAGGTTTGGCAGTGCAAAGAATCCTAAAGTGTTTTTAATAGATATGAAATTAGACAAAAAAAGATTAATTTCTAAACAGACAATAGCCATAATAAAAGAGAAGATAAATAAAGGTAAGCAAATACTAATTTTAATTAATAAAAGAGGATATGCTCCTATTACAATTTGCTCTAATTGTGGACATAGGGAAACATGTAAAAAATGTGATATTAATCTAGTATATCATAAAAAAAATAATAAACTTATTTGTCATCACTGTGGTTACTTAGTGGAACCAAAAAGTTTATGTATTAATTGTGGTGAATCTGATAAAAAAATACGCCTTGGCTATGGTATTGAGAAAGTAACAGAAGAAATTAAAAAAGCTTTTAATAATATAAATATAATTTCACTCTCATCAGATAGTATTGATTATAGTACTTTTCAAAACGTACTTGAAGATATAGAAAACGCAAATACAAAAATAATTATCGGAACGCAAATAATCAGTAAAGGTTTTAATTTTTTAAATTTAAGCAGTATTTTTATTTTAGATTTTGATCTATGGTCTTATAATACAGATATTAGAACTAACGAAAAGATTTTTCAATTAATACATCAAGTATCTGGTAGAACAAGTAGAAAATCAGAAACTGGTGAAGTTTTTATACAAACATATGATACTAATAATTCTTTATTAAAGTATATAGTTTCGGGTAATAGAGATAAATTTTACGAGAGTGAACTTTTTTTAAGAAAAAAAACATTACTTCCTCCATATTGTAAATTAATTGCAATAATTTTAATTGGGAAAAATAAAAATTATTTAAAAACAGTTTCTTTTACACTGAAAGATAGACTTTCTAATTTTAATGATTTCACCTTGCTAGGCCCGATACCAGCACCTATAGAATATATAAAAAATGAATATAGGTATAGAATGCTAATTAAAACGAATCACGCTTTTCGTGTACAAAAGATATTTAAAATAATCAACTTAAGTAAAATATTAAAAAATAAGGCTAAAATCAAAATTGATATAGATCCTTTAAGTTTTTTTTAATTTAATAGTATTCTATATTGCAACAATTTGACTGGTATGTTAGAAAACCTTTATTAAAGTTATATATTTATGGAACAAAATACACTATTAAATACTGAAGTTTCTAGAAGATACAGTAAAGCTCTTTTTAGTATATCTAGTAAAGAAAACTCTGAGCAAGAAATATACAATGAGGTAAGTAATCTACTTGAGATTTTCAAATCTAATGATTTATTTTTTAAACTATTTTTAAGTCCATTACTGAGTTCAAAAAGTCAGTTGAAACTCGTAAGCAATTTATTTAGTAATACTGATAAGAAAAAAATAAAAGTTAGCAAAAATGTATTAGCCTTTCTAAAAGTATTAGCAAAAAACGGTCGTTTAAAAATACTTTTAAGCTCTTTATATGGCTTTCAGAATCTTGTAAAATCTATGCATAAAGAAATTAATATAAATTTAACTACTGCTTTTCCTATATCAGATGACAACTTGAATAAAATAAAAAGCATATTGTTAAAAAAAACAGATAAAAAAATAAATATAATCAGTAATGTTGATAAAAAAATTATTGGAGGTATAATATTGCAATCTGGATCAAGCCTAATTGATGCATCTATAAGAAATAAAATATTAAAACTTAATAATATTAAAAAAGGAGTTAATTAATGAATTTGAGTTCTTCAGAAATATCCTCAATATTAAAGGAACAAATAGAAAAATTTGATTTAGATGTCAAAACTGAGGAAATCGGTAAAGTTTTGTCAGTAGGTGATGGCATAGCAAGGGTTTATGGTCTAGAGGAAGTCAGTGCTGGAGAAATGGTAGAATTTTCTGATAAAACACTGGGTATGGCCCTTAACTTAGAAGAAGATAATGTAGGTGTAGTTATATTCGGAGACGATAGGAACATTAAAGAAGGAGATACTGTAAAAAGAACTGGACGTATAGTAGATACTTTTGTTGGAAAAGAGTTACTTGGTAGAGTAGTTGACGGTTTAGGTATAGAGATTGATGGGAAAAGTGCTATAAAAACCAAAGAAAGGAAAATGGTAGATGTAAGAGCTCCTGGAATTATACCTAGAGAATCAGTATCTGAACCTATGCAAACAGGACTCAAGGCTATAGATGCTTTAGTTCCAATAGGTAGAGGGCAAAGAGAACTAATTATTGGCGATCGTCAAACTGGTAAAACAGCTGTAGCTATTGACACTATTATAAACCAGAAAGAGAAGAATAAATCAAAGAATGATAAAGATAAACTATTTTGTGTTTATGTATCAGTAGGACAAAAAAGATCAACAGTAGCTCAAATTGTAAAAACACTAGAAGAACAGGGAGCTTTAGATTATACAGTAGTTGTAGCAGCTACAGCCTCAGATCCTGCTCCACTTCAATATTTAGCCCCTTATACTGGATGTACTATAGGAGAGTGGTTTAGAGATAACGGCATGCATGCTCTAATCATATACGATGATTTATCGAAGCAGGCAGTTGCATATAGACAAATGTCGCTACTTTTAAGAAGACCACCAGGAAGAGAAGCTTACCCTGGAGATGTTTTTTATCTTCACTCAAGACTTTTGGAAAGAGCAGCTAAACTAAATAAAGATAATGGTTCAGGTTCTCTTACGGCTTTACCTATTATTGAAACGCAAGCTGGAGATGTTTCAGCATATATTCCTACAAATGTAATATCTATTACTGATGGGCAGATTTTTTTAGAAACAGATTTGTTTTATCAAGGAATTAGACCAGCGATTAATGTAGGATTATCTGTTAGTAGAGTAGGATCAGCAGCACAAGTAAAAGGAATGAAGCAGGTTTCGGGTTCTATTAAATTAGAATTGGCGCAATATAGAGAAATGGCAGCGTTTGCTCAGTTTGGATCAGACTTAGATGTTTCAACTCAAAAACTACTAAATAGGGGCGAGAGATTAACAGAATTATTAAAACAAGGACAGTATTCTCCTTTAGCAGTAGAAGAACAAATAGTGACAATCTTTGCTGGAGTTAATGGATATCTGGATGACCTTAGCGTAAGTGTAGTAGGAGATTTTGAAAAATTTTTACTAGCTGAGTTTAAAAAGAATCATAAAGAAGTATTCAAGTTAATAAAGACCAAATTAGCTTTAGATGACACGCTAACAAAGGATATAAAAAAAGCAATGGATACTATTAAAACTAATTTTTTAGCAGAGTTAAATAAGTAAATGCCTTCTTTAAAAGACTTAAGGAATAGAATTGATAGTGTTAAATCTACTAAGAAAATTACTCAAGCGATGAAAATGGTAGCTGCTTCTAAATTAAAAAAAGCTCAATCTTTAGCTGAAAAAGGTAGAAGTTACAGTTCTGGTTTGGATAGCATAGTAAAAGGTTTAGTCAACTCTAGTGAAAATATTGAGCATCCACTGTTAGGCAACAATTTAGACGATAAAAGCTCATCTTTAATAATTGTAGTATCTTCTGATAGAGGCTTATGTGGGGGATTAAATTCCAATATAGTTAAAGCGGTAAAGAAGAAAATAAATGAACTTGAAGGAAAAAAAAAATCAGCTTCTTTGGTATGTATAGGAAAGAAAGGCTTTGATTTACTATCTGGTTTATATGAAAAAATGTTTAACTTTGAGGTCAAGTACATTAATATTAGTGAAGTTGACTACAAATCTACAGAAGAAATAGGAAAAAAAATTCTAGATAGTTTCTATAAGAATGATTTTCAAGAATGTAGTCTGTTCTATAATCATTTCAATAGTGTTATTTCTCAAGAAGTTAAGGTTGAAAAATTAATTCCTTACTCTAATTCTGATGAAGCAGATTCAGAAAATCAAAATAATATTGATACTTATTTTGAGTATGAACCGAATGAAGAAGAAGTTTTATCTAAAATTCTTCCAAAAAACTTTATTGTTCAAATTTACAAGGCAATTTTAGAGTCAAAGGCTAGTGAGCAAGGAGCAAGGATGACTGCAATGGACAATGCAACAAGAAATGCAGGTGATATGATAGATAATTTATCATTAAAGTATAATAGACAAAGACAAGCTATAATAACAAAAGAATTAATAGAAATAATATCTGGGGCAGAAGCTTTATAAATAAATTGGAGAAATAGATGAGTAAAAACGTAGGAAAAATTAAACAAATAATAGGGCCAGTAGTAGACGTAGAATTTGAAAATGAGTTACCACCTATTCTCAATGCTTTACACGTAAAAGTAGATGGTAATAGAGTAGTTCTTGAGGTTGCACAACATCTTGGAGAGAACACACTAAGATCTATTGCTATGTCAGCTACAGAAGGCCTGAAAAGAGGAGAAGAGGTAACAGATACAGGAGCTCCAATACAAGTACCAGTAGGGCCTGAAACGTTAGGAAGAATTACAAATGTAGTAGGTGAGCCAATTGATGAAATAGGAGAGATAAAAACAAAAAAAACATATCCCATTCACAGGCAAGCTCCTAAGTATATTGAACAATCAACTAATACAGAAATGTTAGTTACAGGAATTAAGGTTGTAGACCTTTTGGCGCCATACTCAAAGGGAGGAAAGATAGGTTTGTTTGGAGGAGCTGGGGTAGGTAAAACAGTTCTTATTATGGAACTTATTAATAACGTGGCAAAGGGCCACGGAGGGTATTCTGTATTTGCAGGTGTTGGTGAAAGAACTAGAGAAGGAAATGATTTATATCATGAAATGATTGAGTCAGGGGTAATTAAGCCTGGCAGCAAAGACTCTAAAGCAGCATTAGTATATGGTCAAATGAATGAACCTCCTGGAGCTAGATCAAGGGTTGCTCTATCAGGACTAACTATGGCAGAGTATTTTAGAGATGAGGAAGGCCAAGATGTTTTATTTTTTGTTGATAATATTTTTAGATTTACTCAAGCCGGATCGGAAGTTTCTGCTCTATTGGGAAGAATTCCATCAGCTGTTGGTTATCAACCTACGCTAGCAACTGATATGGGTGCTTTACAAGAGAGAATAACTTCAACTAATAAAGGTTCTATTACTTCTGTTCAGGCTATTTATGTTCCTGCTGATGATTTAACTGACCCTGCTCCAGCTACATCCTTTAGTCATCTTGATGCTACAACGGTTTTATCTAGACAAATAGCAGAGCTAGGTATTTATCCAGCTGTTGATCCATTAGACTCAACATCTAGAATACTAGACCCTAGAGTTTTGGGAGAAGAGCATTATAATGTTGCTAGGGAAGTTCAAAAAATATTACAAACTTATAAATCTTTACAGGATATTATTGCTATATTAGGTATGGATGAATTATCTGAAGAAGATAAATTAGTAGTAGCTAGAGCAAGAAAAATTCAAAGATTTTTGTCGCAACCATTTCATGTTGCAGAAGTCTTTACTGGCTTTCCAGGAAAGTTTGTAGAAATTACAGACACAATTAAAGGTTTTAAAGATTTATGTTCAGGCAAATATGATGATATTCCTGAGGCTGCTTTTTATATGGTAGGTACTATTGATGAAGCTCTTGAGAAGGCTAAAAAGATGGCTAAAGAGAATGCCTAAATGAGTGAAGGGCTTTTGAAAACACAAATTATTTCACCAGATAATGAAGTTTATGAGGGTGACACTGATATGGTTGTTTTACCAGGAGAAGATGGAGACTTTGCCGCTATGTATGAACATGCTCCTATCATAACATTTTTAAGACCAGGAAAAGTGGAAGTATTTTCAAAAGGAGAAAAAGAAAAAATTACTTTTTTTGTAGCAGGAGGATTTGTTAAAATACAAAATAATAATTGTTTAGTTATGGTGGATTATATAAGAAAAAGTTCAGAAATTGATGTTAAAGAAAATGAAAAAAGGATTTCAGAATTACTTTCTAAACTTGAAAAAACACAGGATCAAGGTATTAGAGATAACCTGATTATGAATATTGACCTAATTAGATCTGAAAACCAAGCCTCAGAGTAAAGCTAACAGGTAATTAATTTAAATTCTTTAAGTACTTCTTGATAAATTTCTTTTTTGAAATTTACAATATTATTTAATACATTTTTAGGGCTAACCCATTGCCAATTATTAAATTCAGGCTTTTTATAATGTAATAAATTGATTTCCTTATCTGTCCCATTAAAACTAAATAAAAACCATTTTTGTTTTTGCCCTAAAAACTTTCCGCCCCATAGTCTAGTTTGTAAATTTTTTGGTAAATAATAGTAATACCAGCCTTCACTTTGGTTGATTATTTTTGCAGTTTTTACTCCTGTTTCCTCGTAAAGCTCTCTTTTTGCGGCATTGTCTAAACTTTCATTTTTAGCAATATTTACTCCGCCTTGAGGCATTTGCCATGCACCCTTATTATCAATTCTTTCTCCCATAAAGATTTTATTTTCTTGATTTATTAGTGTTATACCTACGCCTAATCTCCAACCTTTTTCAAAATTAGCAGAAAGGTTCATTAAGATGCCTTTTTAATATTTTCATAAACATTTATAGATCTTATTAACTCTATGGCTCTATTTAATTGATAATCTTTAACAGGATTATCTTCATCATTGCTAAGACTTTTATCGTTTTCCTTTTTATTTTCACTATCTAAAGCACCTCTTAAATCTGCTTCTCTTCTAGAATTATTATTTTCTAATATTTCTAATTTTGATTGAGGTACATAAATATCAGGGCTAATTCCTTTTGCTTGTATTGAATTACCAGAAGGCGTAAAGTATCTAGCGGTAGTGAGTCTTACTGCACCTTTGCTTGTTACTGGTATAATTGTTTGCACAGAGCCTTTTCCAAAAGTCTGTGTTCCCATTAATATCCCTCTTTTATGATCTTGTAGTGCTCCTGCAACTATCTCTGATGCTGAAGCGGACCCCCCATTAATTAAAACCACAATAGGTAGGCCATTTGTAATATCGCCTTTAGATGCATTGTATCTTTGTTCTCCTTTGTTATCTCTACCTCTTGTTGATACAATTTCGCCTCTTTCCAAAAATGCATCAGAAACTGATACTGCTTGATCAAGAAGGCCTCCCGGATTATTTCTTAAATCCAAAACTAATCCTTTCAAATTATCTTTCATATCTAAACTTAATTTATTATATTCTTTTACTAAGTTTTTAAATGTTTTTTGCGTAAAAGAAGTTATTCTTATATAGGCAACATCTTCTTCTTTTTTTGCTTTAATAGAAGTTACCTTGATTATTGCTCTTTTTAAATTGAGATCAAAAGCTTCTTGGCCCTCTCTAATTACTGTTATCTTAAGTTCAGTATTGATAGGTCCCCTCATTTTATCAACAGCTTCTGATAAGGTTAGTCCCATTACAGCTTCATCATCAATGTGAGAAATATAATCACCTGACTGCAGGCCAGCTTTAGCCGCAGGAGTATCATCAATGGGAGAAACTACTTTAACTAAACCATTTTCCATAGTAACTTCTATGCCTAATCCTCCAAATTCTCCTTTGGTTTGTATTTTCATTTCAGTAAAGCTATCAGCATTTAAATAACTTGAATGAGGATCTAAAGATTGTAACATTCCATTTATTGCAGCTTCTATTAAATCTTTATCTGATACCTTTTCCACATATTCACTTCTAACTCTTTCATATACTTCACCAAATAAATTTAATTGTTTATATACATCGCTGTCATCTGAAAAAAGCTTCGGTATTATAACTAAATATATCAAAGTTAAAGTAGTTACAATTTTCGATATGTTAATAAGGTTCAACATTATTTTCCTCTTCTATTTTAGTTTAGCCCACTTACTAGGACTTATGATTTTTCCTTTAAATCTAAATTCAATATAAAGGTTATTATTACTACTATTAATATCGCCTAAAACCATACCTTTTTCAAGCCAATCTCCTGTTTTACAAAAAATATTACTTAATCCTGATAAAACTAGATGATATCCATTACCTAAATCCAAAATGATCATATTACCATAACCTTTAAAAAAATCAGCATAAACTACTAAACTATTCTTAGGGGCTATTAGTTGGGTATCATTAATTACAGATAAATTTATACCTGTATTAAGTTTTTCTTGATATATTTTTTTTATACTAATTTTTTTTAATGGTAGTATATCTTGTAGTTGATTAAATTCAAAATCTCCAAATAATTTGGAATCTAAATTATCATTTTCAAATTTTTCTATTAGCGATTTTATTTTGTTAGCTTTTTCTTGAAATTCATTTTTTTGTAATATATTTTTTTGTTTTTCTATTTCTGTAATAATAGTTTCAGCAATCAACCCTTCTAAATCACTAGACTTATTTTTAAGTGATAATTCTATATTCATTAGAGATTTGTTTAGTTTGTCTAATAAGGTTTGATATTTTTTTATATCATCCTCAATTTTTAAGTAATTAATATTATAATTATTATATAAGAATTGATAGTTTTCTAAGATAATTCTTAAAATATTATCTTCTTTTTTTGAATAAGAATTTTTATATCTAGATATTAAAACATTATTCAAGAATAAACTTTTTTGATTTTTAATAGAATCTTTAAGAGCTGAAACTTTAATCAAGGATTTATTTTTTTTTTTAATATGTTTTTCTAAAAATTGTTTTTCAGAAAAACCTTTTTTAATTAACTTTTTATAGCTTTCTACATTTGATTTGATTTGATTAATATTTTTATTAACTTCTTTTTCTACCTTCAGAATTTCTAAATATACTTCCTGATTGTTTAAAAGTTTTTTTTCTACTTCTTTTAATTTTTCATAATTATTGTCTTTGGCTTGAACGAGGTCTAGACTGCATATTATAAAATAAAAAAATGTTAAAAACAAATAATTCACAATTTAAATATAGCTTAGTGTCTTATTTTATATAAGAATTTATTTCTTCTCCTGCCCACATTTTTTCAAGACCATAATATTCTCTTACTTCACTCCTAAATAGGTGTATTATTATATCTCCAGCATCAACTAAAACCCAATCTCCATTTCTTATACCTTCGACATTTAATGTATTTAAATTTTCTTTTTTTAAGGCTTCCACTAAATAGTTAGACAAAGAAATAACATGTCTATTAGAAGTACCTGAACAAATTATCATAAAATCAGCAATACTTGATTTTTTCTCTAAATTAATCTTAGTAATGTCTTTTGCTTTATTATCCGATAGCACTTTATGAATTGTTTTGGCAATATTATTAGTTACTTTAAACATTACTTTATTATCCTATATTTTGTCTAAGATTGGTAGAACTATTAGGATTAGGTCTAACATTAAAGAATGCCCAAGCAGGAAGGTTTTTTTTATTTTTTATTTGCCTAATATCAAACCTGTTGTTTCTAAAATTACTTGAGGCTTTAGAATGCAATGACTTATACAAAAATCCTTTTCTATTTACAATTATAACAGGACACATATAGAAAATTTTTTTCCAATTATACCAATTATGCATAGTACATAAGTTATCAGCTCCCATAATCCAGTAAAACTTAACTCTAGGCATAATAGTATGAAGTTTTCTTATTGAGTCATAAGTAAAAGTTGTTCCTATTTTTAATTCTAAGGCTTGAGGCTTAATTTTATAATTATTATTTATTAAATAGGTACTTAATAATCTTTCATTTAAATTTATAAATTGATTTTTTTTTTTAAGAGGATTCTGAGAGGCTACAAGCCACCATAATTGATTTAAACCTAAAATGTTAATAATTTTATTACTGATATAAAGGTGGCCTTGATGAGCAGGGTCAAAACTTCCTCCTAATAAGCCAATATTAGATTTATTTAAATTATTGAATAAACTATTTGAACTTATTGTCTTAATTGACCATTTCCTTTTACAATGTATTTATAAGTAGTCAGCTCTTGAGTACTGACTGGCCCCCTAGCGTGAAGTTTACCTGTAGATATTCCTATTTCTGCTCCCAATCCAAATTCTGCTCCATCTGAAAATTGGGTAGAAGTATTATGCATTACTATGGCGCTCTCAATTTCAGTCAAAAATAATTTAGCATTTTTTTTACTGTTAGTAATTATTGCATCAGTATGCTTTGAGCTATAATTGTTTATGTGCTTGATTGCTTCATTTAAACTTTTGACTATTTTTATTGAAACTATTGAGGCTAGGTATTCTTTTTTCCAATCTTTTTCACTTGCTTTTTTTATTTTTTTACTAAATAGAGCTACATCACTATCTCCTCTAACTTCACAGCCAGCATTTAAAAGTTTTTCTAATAAATGAGGTAATACTTGCTTTGCTACATCTTTATGACAAAGTATTGTTTCCGTTGCTCCACATATACTAGTCCTTCTCATTTTTGCATTATAAGTTATATTTATGGCCATTTTTTCGTTAGCAAATTTATCAATATAAGTATGACAAATCCCGTCTAAATGAGAAAATACAGGTATATTAGTTTTTTTCCTTACTGTTTTAATAAGTTCTTTGCCTCCTCTTGGAACTAAAACATCAATATATTTATCCATCTTTAATAACTGGTTTACTGAACTTCTGGAATAATTTTTAAGTGAGGATACGACATTTGCATTTAAAGAAGTTTTTTTTAAAGTATTTTTTATTATTTCTATTATTATCTCATTTGTGTGTTTAGCCTCTTTTCCTCCTTTTAATATTACAGCATTACCAGATTTTATACATAAGCAGGCTACATCACAAGCAACATTTGGTCTTGATTCAAATATTACAGCGATTACTCCTAACGGTACTGATACTTTAGTTATTTTTAAACCATTAGGCCTTAATTTTTTAATAAGTTCTTTTCCAATGGGATCTTCGAGTTTAGATATATTGTTTACATCTTTAGCCATATTTTTAATGCGTTCTTCATTTAGTAGCAGTCTGTCAAGAAGGGCCGAAGGAACTTTATTTTTCTTTGCAGCTTTATAGTCTTTTCTATTTGCTGTAATTATTTTATTTACAGATTTTAATATTTGATTAGCTATTAATTTTAAAGCAATATTTCTTTCTTTATTTGAAGAGACTGCTAATTCATATGAGGCATCTTTAGCTTTCTTACAAATGAGTTCTATATTATTTAATTTCTTAATCATTTAGTTTTTTAATACCATATCATCTCTATGAATTATAACATCTCTAGAATGATATCCTAACAAATTTTCTATTTCATTACTTTTTGCCCCTGCTATAATTTTAGCATCTTTTGCTGGGTAAGCAGTTATACCTACACATATAATTTGCTTTTTTTTGCTTAATACATTGATAATATCACCTTTATAAAATGAGCCAGAAACCGATATTATGCCAGCAGGTAATAAGCTTGCTCCATTTTTTAATGCTTCTTCAGCACCTTTATCAATTGTAATATTTCCTTTAATTTTCATTTGAGAGGAAATCCATTTTTTTCTTGCTGTTTTAGGGCTTGTATCAGTTAAAAATAAAGAAAAGTTTGCCTTTTGCATAATAGAACTAATTGGTCGTAATTTATTTCCTCTAGTTATAATCATATGGCACCCTGCAGCTAAAGCAATTTTAGCAGCTTTTATTTTGGTTTTCATACCTCCTACTGCTATTGAAGAAGAAGTATTTTCTGCTTGCTTTTCTATCGATTTAGTAATTCTCTTTATATACTTTATAAGTAAAGCATCACTACTTTTTTTAGGATTAGATGTATATAATCCATCAACATCTGATAAAATTATTAATAAATTTGAGCTAGTAATTTGAGCTACTCTGGCTGCTAACTGATCATTGTCTCCATAGCGCAACTCTTGAGTAGCTACCGAGTCATTTTCATTAATTATAGGTATGCTATTTAGTTTAAGTAATGATTCTATGGTATTTCTAGCGTTTATGGCACTACTTCTAATCTCTGCATCTAAATGAGTTAGTAAAATTTGACCACATTGTTTTTTATATTTTAAAAAGCCTTTTTTCCAGGCATTTATGAGTAGCACTTGACCTACTGATGAAGCTGCTTGTTTTTCAGATACTTTTAAATTATTTTTTTTAAAATTTAGGCTTTTTTTTCCTAATGCTAGAGCGCCAGAAGAAACTAATAATATTTCTTTTCCTGCTTCGTTTAAATTTATAATTTCTTTAACTATCCTATTTAAAATGATTTCATTTATAAGATTCTTATCATCGCTTCTAATAAGAGCAGAACCAACTTTTATAACTATTCTTTTAGAATCACTTAAAATTCTTTTTTCTAAGGCTGCCATTTTTTCGTATCAAATTGCTTATTTTTATTTTTTTCAGATAATAATAGTCTTTTTAAAGCAATTAAACTATTTAAATTATTTATAGAAATTGGAATTACATCTTTGTTACTATAACTTTTCAATTGCTTTAAATATTTATTAACTTGAGCTTCATTAATTAAATCAGATTTTGTTAATACTAATATCTCTTTTTTCTCTTTTAGCCCTGCTCCATATTTTGATAATTCTTTTCTAATTATTTCATAATTTTTTATAATATTTTTTTGGCTACAATCTAAAAAATGTAATAGTACTTTACATTTTTCTATATGACCCAAGAATTTAATTCCTAGCCCTATTCCAGAGCTTGCATTTTTTATAATTCCTGGAATATCCGCTATGACTAATTCCTCATAATTCTCAAAAGAAACCACACCCAAGTTAGGATGTAAAGTAGTAAAGGGATAGTCTCCTATTTTAGGATTAGCATTAGTTATAGATTTTAAAAAACTAGATTTACCTACATTTGGCAAACCAATTATTCCAGCATCAGCTATTAAGTTTAATCTTAGTCTGACCCATATAGCGTTTCCAGGGTGTCCTGGGTTTGATTTTTTTGGAGCTACATTTCTAGATGATTTGAATTTATAGTTTCCAAATCCTCCTTTACCTCCTTTCAAAATCATAAATTCTTCAAACTCTTTATTTAACTCTAAAAGCTTTGTAGATTTATCATCAGTATACACCGAAGTTCCACAGGGAACATCAATATATAGAACTTTCCCAGATAATCCTTTTTTTCTTTTACCAGATCCATCTTTGCCTCTATTTGCTTTAAAATGCTGTTTGTATCTAAAATCTACTAGGGTATTTTTATTGCTGACTGCTCGGAATACTATATCACCGCCATTACCGCCGTCTCCGCCATCAGGACCACCATATTCAATATATTTTTCTCTTCTAAAGCTGACACATCCATTACCTCCGGCTCCTGATTGTAAAAAGATTTTAGCTTCGTCTAGAAACTTCATTAAGATTAATTATTGACAGAAACAAATTTCTTTCCAGATGATTTAGTTGAGAACTTTACTTTACCCTCTATAAGAGCAAAAATAGTATGATCTTTGCCAATTCCAACATTTTCTCCAGGGTAGTATTTAGTTCCTCTTTGTCTTATTATAATATTACCAGGAATTACTTTTTCCCCACCAAATTTTTTAACTCCTAATCTTCTACCTGCTGAATCTCTTCCATTTCTAGAACTACCACCTGCTTTTTTATGTGCCATATTCTATTCCTTTTTTTGTTTAGGTTGTTTAGTTTTTAAAGTTTTTTTACTGGTTGCTTCCTTTTTTTTTGTTGAGTTAGTATTTTTTTTAGTAACTGAAACTTTATTTTTATTATCTTTACCGACACTCTTACCATCTAGCAATATATCATTAATCTTAACAACTGATAAACTTTGCCTATGTCCGTTTAGCCTTCTGGAATTGTGTCTTCTTCTTTTTTTGAAGACCAATACCTTTTTATCTTTTTTATTTTCTAGAATTTCAATTTTCACCTCAACGTTGTTTAGGTAAGGTGATCCTATGTAGTCTTTATTATCCACATTACATGCTAGAACTTCTTTTAGGCTTAGAGTTTTACCTTTATCTTGTCCAAGGTAGTCAAGCTTTATAATATCACCAGTCTGAACCTTGTATTGTTTACCACCGTTTTTGATCACAACAAACATAATTTACCTTAAAAAAAATAATATTAATATATACCCGTTAACACCTTTGTAAACAAGAGAAAAATTATTTTTATTTATAAAAATATTAAGGTATAAGTTAATTATGAGAAATTTACATATACCATCAAGATCACCTATTTATAGCAAAAATGCTATGGTAGCAACCTCACATCCTGAAGCTACAATGAAAGCCTTGGAAATAATTAAAAAAGGCGGCAATGCTGTTGATGCTGCTATCACAGCTGCATCAGTGCTAGCTGTAGTAGAAGCTCATTCAACAGGAATTGGGGGAGACTGTTTTTGTATATTTTATAGTAATAAAGATAAAAAAGTAGTTGCATTAAATGGATCAGGAAATCTTCCGAGTAAAGTTAATTATGACAGTATAATAAAGACGGAAGACAATCTTATAGACCCTTATTCTCATAGTGCGATTACTGTACCTGGAGCAGTCGCAGCGTGGTGTAAATTAGTAAAAGATTATGGGAATTTAGAGTTAACAGATATTTTAAGCCCGGCAATAAAATTGGCAAAAGAAGGTTATGTGGTGGCTGATGTTATAGCTGATATGTGGAAGAGAGAAGAGGATAAATTAAAAGTTGATAAAGATGCTAAAAGAATATTTTTGAAAAATGAGAAAGCGTATAAAATTGGAGAAATTCATAAACAGGAACAACTTTCTGAAACTTTAGAGTATATAGCAAAAAATGGTAGGGATGGCTTTTATGATGGATATGTTGCCAAAGATATAATAACTAAAATTAACCAGTTAGGAGGGCAACTATCACTTGAGGATTTAGCAAACTTTCAAGCTGAATATGTAGATCCTATTAAAATAGATTATAATGGATATCAAGTATACGAATGCCCTCCAAATGGTCAGGGTATTGTAGCCTTAATGATGTTAAATATCTTATCTAACATAGATATCAATAAATACGAACCTAATGATTATAGAAGAATTCATATTGAAGCTGAAGCTACTAAGTTGGCTTTTCTTCATAGAAACAAATATTTAGGCGATCCTAACTTTACTGAAATACCTATTCAAAAAATGTTATCTAAAGATTATGGAATGCATTTAAGTAATAAGATTAAAGAAGATTCTGTATTAGAGAATTTAGATATAAAAAAATTAGAAAATAATAAAGATACTGTATATATTAGTGTTGTAGATAATGAGGGTAATTTTGTTTCTTTCATTAACTCAATTTTTCATCCTTTTGGAAGTGGAATAGTCACAGAAAACACAGGAATATTGCTACATAATAGAGGAGCTTCTTTTAACTTGGATCAAAATCATCCAAACTTTTATGTGCCCTTAAAAAAACCAATGCACACTATTATTCCTGCACTATTAATGAAAAATAATAGACCAATTATGCCTTTTGGGGTTATGGGAGCACACTATCAACCAGTTGGGCAAGTTCATTTTTTAACCAATGTATTAGATTATGGTATGGATGTACAAATGGCTTTAGATCATTCACGTTCTTTCTATTTTGATAATAAATTAGCGCTTGAGAAGACTATTTCTTTAGAAAATTTTGATAAGTTAGAAAAATTAGGACATAAAGTTACTTATTGTGACCTTCCTCATGGAGGAGGGCAAGCTATTCTCCTCAGAGATAATGGTGTATTAGTTGGGGGTTCAGATCCAAGAAAAGATGGATTAGCTTTGGGATTTTAATAACACTTATTCAACATAACAATTATTTTCAACAGCAAAATATTTTGATAATGCAAATATGGTATTGATAGTAGGTATATTTGTATTGGTTAAATTTCCTAATTCTACAAGTGATTTAATCAGAGCATTTAATTCTAAAGGTTTTTTTTCCTCAAAATCTTGTAAGGTAGAGGTTTTATGATCACCAACCAGTCTTGCTCCTTCAATTCTTTTTTCTATATCTAACTTCATTGGAATATTTAATTTTTGTGCAATATTGTTGGCCTCAGTCATCATATTAAATATTATATTTTTAGTTTCTTGGGTTTCACACATTTTCTTTAAGGTTGCTTTAGTAATTATAGATAAAGGATTAAAAGAGCTATTGCCAATTAATTTTAACCAAATATCACTTCTTATATTTTTACTAATAGGGGCTTTTATTCCAGCAGACATAAAAAGTTTTGATAATACTTCAACTCTTGTAGTTTTTAAATTATCTGGTTCACCAAGAATTAACCTTTTGCCTTCAACATGTTCAATAACACCTGGACTTTTTATAAATGCTGCTGGATAAACTACACATCCTATCACCCTAGAGGGTTTAAAAAATTTCCACTGAAATTCATTTGGGTCTACTGATCGTAATTGATAATTATCGTAGTTTCCTCCAAACTTATAGAAGAACCACCAGGGAATCCCATTTAAGGTAGGTAATATTACAGATGAATTATGTAATAGTTGACTAACATGTTTGGCTGTATTATTTGCGGAATGGGCTTTTAAACCATTAATTACTAAATCAAATTTTCCTATATCTGAAATATCCTGATATATATCAAACTTCTGACAGATATCTAAATTATATTCTTTGCTTTTGAATACTAGTCCATTTTTTTTAATTTCATTGTAGTGTTCTCCTCTGGCTATAAGGGTCACATCTATATTATTATACTTAAGCAATGAGCCTATCATTCCGCCTATTGCTCCAGCACCAAATATACAAATCCTCACTATTCTATTCCCAATTTTTTCGCTAAACCTATTCTTTGTATTTTACCAGTAGCTCCTACTGGTATTTCATCAACAATATATATGTTTTTAGGAATTTTAAAACGTGCTAACTTATTTTGTGCAAAGTCTTTTAATTCACTAGGTTTACAATCTTTTTTATTTTTAAGTACAACTGCTAAAGAAATATCTTCTCCTAACTTAGGATGTTTAACAGAAAAAGATATAGCTTTTGAAACTTTAGAATGCTTCATAAAGACTTCATCTACTTCTTTGGGGCTAATCTTTTCACCACCTCTATTAATAATTTCTTTTATTCTACCAGATATGTAAAGATAACCATCTTTATCGAAATAGCCTAAGTCTCCTGTTCTAAACCAACCATTAAAGAAACTTTCTTTATTTGCTTTTGAATTAGCTAAATATCCATTCAGAACATTTTTCCCTTTAATTAATACTTCTCCCTCTTTTTTATAGCTAAGAAATTTATTGTTTTGGTCTATTATTTTGACTTGTAGTCCAATAGGTTTTCCTACGCTATTAATCTTTCTTTTTTTAGGGGGTAGAAGATTTGAGGTCATCTGATGGGCTGCCTCAGTCATGCCATAACTCTCTATTACAGGAACTTGAAAAGTACTTTCTAGGCTTTTAAATACATTAGAAGGTAACGAGGCAGATGAGGATCTAATAAATCGTAGCTTGCTATTTTGAATGATCTTTTTATTATTTTTTGACCTATCCAAGATTGATTGCAACATAGTTGGTACAGCTGTAAACCAGGTGGGTTTATGCTTTTCTAAAAAACTATAAAAAGTAAGCACATTAAATTTAGGTAAAGCTACTACACTTCCTCCTGAATAAAGTGGAGCTAATATAGATGCTATAATTCCGTGAATGTGAAATGAAGGCATTAAAATAATATTTTTATCTGTTTTTTTTAAGTTCAGTGCATTGGAAATATTTAGTGAACTACTGATAATATTTTGGTGGCTAAGAGCAACCATTTTTGGTCTGGATGTAGTGCCAGATGTGTGCAAGATTAAAGCTGTATCATTTAGATTTGCTACCGTGTTTTTGATTTTATTATTTTTCAAACTTTTCTTATCAACTTTAAAGAGAAAATCTTCTAGCCTAATTATTTTTACTTTATTTTTATAAGATATTTTTACAGAAGGATGGTTGCTTGGCATATTTGTAATTAATGCTTTAGGTTTCAAGTCTTTAAAATAAAAATCAAACTCTGAAGCAGTATAATTAGGATTTAGTGGTGCAGCCACTGTAGAATTAATACAGCTTAAGAAACTTGTTATAAACTCGGGGCCATTTTCTAAGACTATGGCAATTGTATCTTTCTTTTTAATAGCTAATTTTTTTAATGTAATTGTATTATATTCTATAATTTGCAATAAACTATTGGAATTAATATTATTGTTTTCATAAATAATATTTAAACTTTTTTTGTTTTTTAATTTAGATATTAAATTCATACTTTACAGTTAAAAAATTTTAAAATTTATAGTATAGTAAAACTATGAAATTATCTAGGAAAGAAAAAAGCGCTTATTGGATGCCTTATACTGATAATAGATGGTTTAAGTCTAATCCTAAGTTACTTGAGAGCGCTAAAGGTATGTATTATAAGACTTCAGATGGTAAAAAAATTCTTGATGGAGTTGCAGGGCTTTGGTGTGTAAATGCAGGACATTGCAGAAGTAGAATAGTAAATGCAGTAAAAGCACAAGTAGAAAAGATGGATTACGGATTATCATTTCAAATGGGACACAAGCTAGCATTTGAGTTTGCTGAAAAGCTAGTAAATATTTTACCTAATGAAATTAACCATACTTTTTTTTCTAATTCTGGCTCTGAGGCAGTAGACTCTGCTCTCAAGGTTGCATTAGCATATTTTAAAGCTAAAGGACAACATTCAAAAACAAAATTTATTGGTAGATCAAGAGGATATCACGGCTCAGGTTTTGGGGGGACTTCAGTGGGAGGTATCATAGCTAACAGATCACAATTTGGTAACTTACTTAATGGTGTTATACATCTTCCTCATACACATATGCCTGAAAAGAATTCTTTTTCTTGGGGGCAACCTAAATATGGGATTGAAAAAGCTGAGGCTTTAAATGAGATTATAGATTTTCATGGCAAGGATACTATTGCAGCAGTAATAGTAGAACCTATTGCAGGTTCTACCGGTGTTCTCGTGCCACCTTTGGGATATTTAGAAAAATTAAGAGAAATTTGCAGCAAGAATGATATTTTATTAATTTTCGATGAGGTCATAACCGGCTTTGGGCGAGTTGGAGATAGTTTTGCCAGCAAAAGGTTTAAAGTTACCCCAGATATTATGACATTAGCAAAAGGTATTACGAATGCTACAATTCCAATGGGTGCAATTGGAGTTAAATCTGAAATTTACGATACAATTTATAAAAAAAATAAAGATAAAATTGAGCTTTTTCATGGCTATACTTATTCAGGACATCCTATCGCATGTGCTGCTGGCATAGCAACTTTAGAAGTTTATGAAGAGGAAAAACTTTTTGAAAGATCAAAATCGCTAGAAAAATATTTTGGTAAAGCTGCACACTCTTTATCAAAACTTAATGTGGTTAAGGATGTTAGAAACTTCGGTTTAGTTGCAGGTATTGAGCTTGCAGAAAGGCAGAAAGAACCTAAAACTTTAGGAAGAGATGTTTATGAAGAGTGTTTTAATAACGGGTTAATGGTTAGATTTACTGGTAATACGATAGCTATATCTCCCCCATTAATTATAACAAAAAAACAAATTGATAAAATATTTAGTACTTTAACATATGCTATTAAAAAAGTTTTTTAAAAAATAATTAATTTTTTTTGCTTACTACAAATACTGCATGAGAGGCAAATACATTTAAAGAAAATAAATTAAATGGAAAAGAAAGTACTTTTTTCTTACTGATTCCAAACCTCTCATCAATTTGTAAATTTAATTCAAGTATTAAATTATTAAAGTCTCTAATAGTGCAAAGGTGTATATTTTGAGTATCATACCAAGCTAGCTTTAAATCATTTGTTACAGGCATCTTGCCTTTGAAAAGAAGCTGTGCTCTGCATAACCAATGGCCAAAATTGGGAAAAGATATAATAGCACTTTTTCCAATTCTTAATATTTCATTTAGAAGCCACTTCGGTCTTTCGACAGTTTGTAATGTTTGACTTAATATTACATAATCAAATGATTTTTTTGGATAGTTTATGATTTCTTTGTTTGCATCTCCTTCAATTACTGAAAGTCCCTTTTTAAGACATGTTTCAACTTTATCATGTTTGATTTCTATGCCTTGTCCTGATACATTTTTTTCTTTTTCTAATAAATGCAAAAGCTTGCCATCAGCACAACCGATATCTAAAATTCTAGAATTATTTTTCACTATGTTTGATATAATATAGTGATCAGCTCTTACGTTTTTCATTACTTAAATTTTGCTCCTATTAAAAAGCCTCTTAAAATGTTATAGAGCCTAGGTATCTGAAGTAAGAAACTATCATGCCCTCTATCAGATTCTATTTCAACAAAACTAACATCACAAGCATTTGCATTAAGCGCATTTACCAATCTCTTACTTTCTGAAGTTGGAAACAACCAATCACTATTAAAAGAAATAATTAACCATTTGCACGTATTACTCTTAAAAACTTTTTCTAGCTTACCATTAAATTTTTCCGACAAATCAAAGCGATCCATAGATCTTGTAAGGTGTAAGTATGAGTTTGCATCAAATCTACTTACAAAGGAAGAGCCTTGATATTGTAAGTAATTTTCAACTTCAAAACTTCCTTCAAAAATTTTAGATAAAGGATTTAGATTTTTTTTATTTCTTCCAAACTTTTTTGATAATGATTTTTCTGACATATATGTAATATGCGCAACCATTCTAGCTGCTGCTAGACCTTTTTCAGGAGAAGTATTACTTTTTATGTAATCGCCATTTATCCAATTAGTATCATTTTTGATTGCTTGTCTTCCCACTTCATGAAAAGCAATATTTTGAGCAGTATGTCTGTAAGAAGTTGCAATAGGTATCGCTAGTTTGACTCTTTCTGAATATTTTGTAGCCCATTCTAATACCTGCATACCACCCATAGAGCCTCCGACAACACATAATAACTTTTCTATACCAAGATGATCAATTAGTTTTTTTTGCAAATTAACCATATCTTGTATACTAATTTCAGGAAAGTCATTACCAAAATATTTATTAGTGTCTGTATTTATGCTTTTTGGTCCCGTAGAGCCCATACACCCTCCTAAAACATTAGTACAAATTATAAAGTAAGAGTTAGTATCAAAAACTTTATCTTTGCCAATCATATCAT
>CACMQH010000002.1 GCA_902615805.1 Rhodospirillaceae bacterium | reverse complement strand
TTTTAAATACTAAGTTTTTGGGTTTTTTAATTTTTATAGCCTTTCCTCTACCAGATAGGCTAGGGTTAGACATAAAATAGTTATGTGCTGAGATAGGTGATTTACTTTCTTTTATTCTACTATATTCACCAGATGATTTCATTTCCCAGGCTTGTGTATTATCTTTAAGGTTGGCAACCATAATTTGATTTAAAATTTGCTTATGTACGGTCTGATTTAATATTGGAACCATTACCTCATAACGTCTATCAAAATTTCTAGGCATTATATCTGCAGATGAAATAAATATCTTTGCCCTAGATGATGGCAATCTATGACCATTACTAAAACAATAAATTCTGGAATGCTCTAAAAACCTACCTACTATACTTCTAACACTAATATTTTCAGATAAACCTTTTATTTGTGGCCTCAGACAACACACTCCTCTGACGATTAATTCTATTTTAACTCCCATCTGACTGGCCTTGTACAACTTATTGATTACTTCTTCATCTATTAAAGAATTACATTTAAACCAAATTTCTGACTTTTTACCCTTTAACTTGTTACTAATTTCATTATCTATAAGTTTAAGAATATCATTTCGCAAATTATCTGGAGCAACACTTAGATGTCTCCACCTTGAAGGCGAGGCATAACCAGTAGCCATATTAAAAAATTGTTGAGCATCTTCAGCTAATTCTTTGTTGCAAGTAAATAATGATAAATCCGTATAAACTTTAGCAGTATTGATGTGGTAATTTCCTGTTCCAAAATGAACATATGTATTTAATCCTTTTCTTTCTCTACGAACAACAAGAGAAATTTTAGCATGAGTTTTTAAATTTATTGATCCGTATACCACTTGTACTCCATACCTCTTTAGGTATCTAGAAACCTTAATATTCAGTTCTTCATCAAATCTTGCCTTAATTTCTAATAGGGCAGTTACTGATTTACCTTCCTCTGCTGCTTCTACTAGAGCTTCAATTATTTCATTATTTTCCTTAGCTGTTCTGTATATAGTTTGTTTTATTACTAGAACTTTTTTATCTTTAGCAGCTTGTCTTAAAAATTTAACTACTACATCAAAGCTTTCATAAGGATGATGTATTATCATATCTTTGTATCTAATGGCTGCAAAGCAGTTATCATTAGCATCCTTAATTCTTTCAGGGAATCTTGGTTTAAAATTTTTCCATCTATGTTCTTTGTTAACTGATGAGGTAATTTGATTTGCTGAACTTATATCAAGAATATGTTCACCATAAATTATATTATCTCTATTAATATCAAGTGAATTGATGATCATATTTTTTAAATCCTCTGGAATTGACTTCGTCATTTCCAAAATAACTTCTCTTCCATATCTTCTCTTTCTTAGCTGATTTTCAAATGTCGTTACCAAGTCTTCAGCTTCATCACTAAACTCTATGTCACTATCCCTAATTAATCTAAAGGCACCATAAGAAATGAAAGTGTATTTTGGAAATAATTGATCAATAAAGAAAGTTATAATTTTATCAGTTGGAATAAATTTATTAATATTATTAACTTTTATAAACTTTTTAAGTCCTTTTGGAAAAGGAATCACTACTCGAATTATATTTTTAGACTTTTTGTTTTTTAACTTTAATACAATGCTTAAACCCAAATTAGGCACGAAAGGAAAAGGATGTGCAGGATCTATTGCTACTGGAGTTAATAAGGGAAAAATTTCCTCTACAAAATAAGTCTTCAACCATCTTTTTTCAGTCACATTTAGTTGCTTAGTCTCACATACTTTAATTCCATTTTTACTTAATTCTTTTAAAATAGTTTCCCAGCATTCATTTTGCTTTTTTTTTATTAATTTTGATTTTTTTATTACTTCATGTAAAACTTGTTCTGGCATAAGCCCATCAATAGTTTCTATTAAAACTTCACTATCAACTTGACCTTTGAGACCTGCAACTCTTACCATAAAAAACTCATCTAAATTTGATCCAGAAATAGATAGGAAATTCAAGCGTTCTCCCAAAGGTATTTTTGAGTTCTCTGCTTCTTCTAGAACTCTTTGGTTGAACTCTAACCAAGACAACTCTCTATTAATGTATTTTGTTTTACCAAGCATAAATTTATTTTATATTAATACCATATATCATAAAATAAAAATTTATTTATACGCTAAAGTTTACTTTCCAAAAAACTTTTAATAAATGGTATCGTAATTTTTTTTTTTCTTATCAGTGATAATTGATCTAACTCGTTGATAAAACCATTAATAATAGAGTAAGATCTTTCTACATGACTAAGTATATAATTTATGACAGTATCGCTTAAAAGCAGCCCTTTGTCTTTAGAAATTTTTATAATAATACCCCTCAACACATCATCTGTGGGAAGCAAAATTTTAGAATGGGCATAAGCTAGCAATCTTGATTTTAGGTCTTCTAGCTTAATATTTAGTTCCTTAATAGGTTGTCTTGAAGTAAGTAATACTTTAAAATTTTTCTCTTTTACTATGTTAATAATATGTAAAAAAAAATAATGGTTTTCTATTTTTTCTATATTTTCAATAATAAGATCTTTTAACTCTAAAATATTTATTTTTTCTTCGTTTACCTCTTCCGCCTCTAGTATTTTGTATTTATTTTTTAGTGTACTAATTAAATGTGATTTTCCTGATGCAATTGGTCCAATAATTACTAGGCCATTAACCTTAGATTTTGAAAAATTATCAACCCACTTTACGGCTTCTAAATTTGACTCTCCTACGATAAAATCATGTCTACCATAAGAAGGTAAAAGTTTTAAAGGAAGTGTTTGTTGATAGGTAAAATCATTCATTAATTTTTTAAATTACTCTTAAAAATAAAGACAATTGTAGCCATTAATGGTGTTGCAAAAATAATTCCTATTATACCAAATAAAGCACCAGACACAAAGATGGAGAATAATACTGCTAGAGGATGTAAGCCTAGTCTTTTTCCAATTAGCTTTGGTGTCAAATAGTTAGATTCTAATAATTGTGCTACTAAAAATATTAATGATATATAAAATATTGTAAAAATTTCTAGAAATTGAAGATAAGCTAGTAAAGCAGTAATAAAAAAACTTACTATTATTCCAATTAAAGGAATAAATGAAAAAAAACCTGCAAATATACCAATAAATAATGAATAGTTTAATCCTAGGATATAAAAAGAAGAAGAATAAAAAAGTGTCAAAAATAAACTAACTAATATTTGCCCCCTTAAATAAGCACTAAAAATTAAATCCACTTCTTTTGCATATTTAATGAATGTTTTTTTTTGTTTTGAAGGCAGTAAACTATTTAAATTCATTAAAATGTCATCCCAATCTTTTAAAAAATACCATGACACAATAGGTGTCACTAAAATTATAGTAATTATGTTAAATACTGCTAACGATGAAGAAACTATATTTTTTAAAAAACCTGTTATAAGATTACTAAAATTAGGGAGAATATTATTTAAAAAATCTGAGCTACTTTCTTGAAGAGCCTTTTTTTGCAAATACTCAATTATTGAGTTAATCTTTTGATTTAAAGTATCAATAACCATCGGAAACTCAATTAAAAAACTCTTTAATTGGATTGATAATATTGGAAAAATTAAAAAACATAAAATCAAAATAATTAAAAAGAAGAAGATTAATATAATAGTAGTCGCAATTGCTCTTTTAATTTTATTTTTTTCGAGATAATCTACTAATGGGTCTAAAAGATAAGCTATTAGTAGTCCAGCTAGGAAGGGAATAAGTAACTCTATCAAATAGACTAACAGAATACTAAATATAAAAGAAAATAGAAAAAACAATACCTTTTTATTAAAAATGTTGTTCATGTCTAACTTTCATATTGACTAATAAAAATATTATTTTCTTTTTTTATTATCTTAAATCTATTTTTTATTAAATCTTCTACAAATTCATCAATTGACAATATATTCAATTCAATTGTGGCATTGTTGTTACTTATAATTAAAATATTATATTTTAAAACTTTTTCATTATTAATTAAAAAGTTTTTAATTTTAATCCATTCACTATATTTCTTATAAGAAATCTTTGCTAATATCTTTGTTTCAGAATTAATATTATCAAGATTTTCTTTCACCCACAAATCATCAATATAGTCAGCAAAAGTATCTGCGAACACATTAAGATTATAGTCAAAGTTATTAATTTTTATATTTTCTATATCTGAAGAAAATATAACTTCCTGTGAAAAGCCATCATAAGCTTCTATACTTAACTTGATTTTTTCATTTTGACTTTCAACATTAACAAGTAAAATATATGCTTGATCTGCGTCATATTTATTTGCTAATTTTTTAATTTTAAAATATTTAAGATTAATTGCATCTTGTGCACTAAGCGTTATTAAATCATCAACCTCTCCAGTCGGTAAGGTAAATAAATTTAAATTTGAATCTAAAGGTCTTCTAAGCCAAACATCAAACCATGGATTAGGGTCATCCCATAAAATTAATCTTTGCTCAAAGTTTATAATAGGAATAATTAAAGTTTTTGGACCCTTTTTCGAAAAAAACTCTATATTTTTATTTTCTAAAAATTTTTCTAATTTATTTTTTTCAAAGGTTACTGTAATTAATGCACTATACTTTTCTTTCTTATATTTTTCATTCTCTATAGAATATCCAGAAACGTAATCTCTGGCTTCTAATAAACCTACTAAATCAATTATATCTGGGGTTTCTTTTAAAGTTATCCACTTCAAGTATCTTGACAGGGCTATTTTATAAGATGTTTCAATTGCAATAGTTCTGTGATCAACATTCTCTTTAAGATCAAGTTCTATGTAAATATTTTTTACTACAGCTTGATTAGCACTAAAAGAAATATTTACAAAAAAGCATATTAAAAATATTAAAAAAATATTTTTAATCTTTATTATGTTGAAAGTTTTCAAAGTATTTTATAACCTACTAAATAAAACAGTATGAATAAAAAAAAAAAGTATAATTTCTCTTATCTAAGTTCAGGTGTTAATGTAAATTTGGGTAATGAATTAGTCAAGGCAATAAAGCCAATATCAAAAAAAATTAATGATAAAAATGTTTTAAATGGAATAGGTGGCTTTGGAGCAGTTTATAATCTAGAACATACAAAATATAAAAAACCTCTATTAGTATCTGCAACTGATGGCGTAGGAACCAAAATTTTAATAGCTAAAGATATGAATAAATATAACACAATAGGAATTGATTTAGTGGCAATGTCTGTTAACGATCTAATTGTTCAAGGAGCAAAACCTCTTTTTTTTCTTGATTATATCGCTGTAGAAAAGATTAAGAAACAACAAGTTCTTGATATAATCAAGGGAATTGCTAAAGGATGCTATAAAGCATCATGTTCATTGGTTGGAGGAGAAACAGCAGAATTACCTGGATTATATCAGAATGCTCATTTTGATCTTGCAGGTTTTGCTGTAGGTATTGTTGATAAAAGTAAATTATTACCAAAAAAAAATATTAAAAATAACGATGTTTTAATTGGATTGCCAAGCAATGGAATTCACTCCAATGGTTTCTCTTTAATAAGAGATATTTTCAAAGAGAAAAAAATTAGTTACAAAAAAAAATTTTACTCAAGTAACTCCTTTGGAGACATTCTTTTAAAGCCTACATTGATATACGTTAAAACTATACAAAAATTTATAGATAAATTTGATATTAAAGGAATATCTCATATAACAGGGGGCGGTATAACAGAAAACTTATCAAGAATACTACCAAAAAATGTTGGAGCAGAAATTTTAATTGATAAATTAGATTTCTATAAAAAAAATAGTATTTTCAATTGGCTTTATAAAAATTGTAAACTTAGTCAAAAAGAAATGTTAAAAACCTTCAACTGCGGAATTGGTATGATTTTAATTATACAAAGAAAAGATTTAGAAAAATTTTCCACATTTAGTAAAAAAATTAAGCAACCTATAAAGGTTTTAGGCCAAATAACAAACAATAAAAATATTATTTTTACCTAATCATTTCTAATTTACTAAAAAAAAATGAAGTTTCTATATTAGCATTCTCAATACTATCTGAACCATGTACTGCATTACATTGAATATTAGTACCATAAAGCTTTCTTATAGTTCCTTCTTCGGCCTCATCTGGATTAGTACTTCCCATTATTTCTCTATAAAATGAAACTGCATTTTTAGCTTCAATAATTTGAACTAGAATAGGACCTGATATCATAAAATTAACTAATTCATAAAAAAATGGTCTTTCTTTGTGTACTGAGTAAAAAGCTTCAGCTTGGCTTTTTGTCAGAACTATTTTTTTTTGTGCAATAATTTTAAAACCCTTCTCTTCAATAAAATCTATAATTTTGCCTGAATATTTTAATTCCATTGCATCTGGTTTAATTATTGATAATGTTTTTTGTAATTCCATAGGTTTTCCTTAATTATTTAAAGCTTTTAAAAACTAGTTCATCTAAAAGCCTTACTCCGAACCCTGACCCACCTTTTGGGGTCATGGGTCTATCTGATTTAGCCCAAGTAACACCTGCTATATCTAAATGCATCCAAATTGTATTTTTAATAAAGCGTTTTAAAAAAATTGCTCCAGCAGTTGAACCAGCTCCCCTACCTGATCCTACATTTTTCATATCTGCAATATCAGACCTTATATCTTTTTCATAACTATCATCAACTGGCATATTCCATACTTCCTCTCCTACTTTTAAACCTAATTTAGTAAGTTCATCTGCAAAATCTTTATTATTAGAAAACATCCCTGCTTTTTCTTGGCCAATGCTAACAATTATAGCTCCAGTCAAAGTAGCTAAATCTACTATTTTTTTTGGTTGAAATTTTTGCTGCGCATACCACAGTATATCTGCAAGCACTAACCTTCCTTCTGCATCTGTATTAATAACTTCTATTGTTTGCCCTGACATTGATTTCACAACGTCACCTGGTCTTTGTGCAGTACCTGAAGGCATATTTTCAACTAACCCTATTACACCAGATACATTTGCTTTAGTTTTTCTTAATGCTAATGCTTTCATAAGTCCTAGTACAACAGCTGAGCCACCCATATCGTATTTCATCTCTTCCATTCCTCCAGAGGGTTTTATTGAAATACCTCCAGTATCAAAGGTTACTCCTTTTCCTACAAAGGTATAATCCATAGTTTTTTTTGATTTATTACCTCTCCATTCTAAAGTGACAACATATGGTTTATTCGCACTTCCCTGAGCAACACCTAATAGAGCTCCCATCTTTAATTGTTTTAGCTTTTTTTCATCAAGTTGTTCTACTTTTAAGCCAGTTTTACGCAACTTTAACGCTTCTTTTGCTAACAATAATGGGGTTAAGTTATTTGATGGTTCACTAACTAAATCTCTTGTGAGAAAAACGCCTTCTTTAACAGCATTGAAGCGCCTCCATTCATTTTTAATGTTTTTATAATTAGCGCTAAACAAATTAATAGTTTCAAGAAAATTCTCTCTTATTTTTTTCTTATCTGAAAAATATTTATTAAATCTATACGTATTTAAAGTAATTCCGTATAACAATAAAGCTACCTCATTAGCGTTAAAGGTTTTATCATTTAAAATTAAACTAGCTTCTTTAATTTTTTTATTATTTAATATCGTAGTAATAGTACTACCTAACTTACCCAGATCAATATCACTAAAAGAGCTATTTTTATTGATACCTAATATTAAAATTCTGTCTGATTTTGAACCTTTTGGTAATATTAGATCTAATTTATTATTTTCTTTATAATTAAAGTTAACTACTTTCATAGCTTGTTTAATATAATCAGAATTTTCTTTATTTAAGTTAGCTAAATATCTATGCATAGGTTCATTTCTTACACATACAAATAATAAAACACCTTTATCTCTAGAAAATTCTGAATTAAAATTAAATTTCATGTTAAGTTACTCCAATATCATTTTTAGAATTATGTATTATTTTTATGTTATTATTTCAATGTAAACAAGTAAAAAAATGCGCATAAATAACTTTATATTTATAAAATATATTTTTCTGAATATTTTAAAACCTTTTTTAGTTATAAGCTTAGTGCTAACAGGAATAGTTTGGTTGTCTAGATCTTTAAAGTATATTGATTTAATAATTAATAAAGGATTATCTCTAAGCTCTTACTTTTGGTTTGTAAGTTTAATAGCTCCTAAAATTTTAGCGCTTTTGTTGCCATTGATATCTTTTGTAGCAGTAATATACACATATCAAAAATTAAAGGGTGATTCAGAATTATTAGTTATAGAAACTTTTGGTCTATCTAAATTATTTCTTATGGTTCCAGCTATTATATTTGGTGGAATTGTAGCACTATTCTTGCTCTTAATAGAGCTTTACCTAAGTCCAAATAATTACAAAACCTTTAAAAGTTTTCAATCGGATTTAAGAAATAATTTTGTTATGTCCACTCTAGAAGCAGGATCTTTTCATAATCCTATCAAGGGCCTGACAGTTTATATCGATAAAGCTAACAAGAATGGGGTAGTAAAGAATATATTAATACATGATACACGAAATAAACAATTAGAAAGTACAATTTTAGCTAAACAAGGGATATTGACCAATTTTGAGAATAAAACAAAAATTATAGTTTTTGATGGAACTAGGTATGTTTATAATTATAATAATAAAAAAACATCTATATTAAATTTTAGTAAATATGAATTTCAAATAATTACAGAAAAAAAAGAAACAGTTAGATTCAAACAAGTTGAAGAAAGATCTATTAAGGAGCTTTTCTATCCTGATAAAACTATTAATAGTAAAATAAAGAATGAATTTTTGGCAGAAGCTCACAAAAGACTTAGTTCACCCTTTTTAGTATTATTTATGTGCGCTTTAGCTGCCTTCTCAATACTTTTTGGGGAGTTTAAAAGAAAAGTCTTAGCCAGTAAAATAATTTTATGTTCATTTATTGCTGTTTTGATACAAGCAATATATATATCATCTATGAATAAAATAATTTTTTCAATTTATACATTTTTATTACCATATATTTCATTGATATTATTATGTTGTCTGCCAATACTTATTATTAAATATGAAAACATAATTATTAGTTTTCTTAAAAGGTTTAAAAATGAACTTAAACTCTGAGATATATAAATATATATCTAAAACATTTCTTTTTTCAACTGGGATTATAATTGTACTATTTGCCTCTATTATTTTTATTGGTGATGCCGTTGAATTTGGAAAAAAACTATCTTCTAATGAAAAGATTAGCACAACTTTGATATTAATATTAAGTTCTTTAAATTTACCAAAAATGTTATTAGAAATTTTACCATTTTGCTTTTTTTTCTCTGGAATGCTTTGGGTTATAAAGGTGAGTAATACAAAAGAACTTATTGTTATGAGAACCACAGGCTTAACGATAAGAAAAATAACTTTACCCATTTTTTTGGTTTCTATTATTCTAGGCTTGTTTTTTGTAATAGTTTTTAGTCCTTTAATTTCTGCCACACAAAAAAAAATATTAAGTATTGAAGCAGATGTTTTAGGTAAGCCTATTAATTCTATATTGGTAACGAACAGTGGATTTTGGGTAAAACAAGGAAATATTGATGGGAATGATATGATTTATGCTAAAAGTTTAGATGCTAAAACAATGCAGTTCAACGATGTAATTGTTTTTAACTTTAATAAAGAATATGAAGTTAAAAAAAAAATTAAGGCTGAAAGCTCTGAATTATATGAAAACTATTGGTTGCTTAAAAATACTGAAATAATTAATAATATGGGAGAGGTTTCTGTGATGCCAAAAATTAAAATACCTACCTCTATTACAAAAAGTCAAATAAAAGAAGGTTTTTCTTCACCAGATTCCTTGTCTTTATGGAGTTTAATTCCTTTTATAAAGATGTTTGAAAATGCTGGCTTCTCTGCAAAAAAACATCGTTACCATTTATATAAACTCTTTAGCTTTCCTTTTCTTTTAGCAGCAATGAGCTTGCTGGGAGTAAGTTTCAATTTAAATAATTTTGCTAGAAAAAAAACTAATTTACTTTTTTTAATGGGTATAATAACCGGATTTTTTATCTTTTATATTACTAAAATAATTAACGCTTTATCTTTAGCTGGTAAAATGCCTTTATTATTTGGGTCTATATTACCTATTATTTTACCACTATTTTTAGCAATTGCGCTTATTATTCATGCTGATGAGAAATAATAAAATTTTTAAATTTATGCTTTTTGGGGCACTTATATTAATTACTACTAAGCTTGCTTATACAGCTGAAAAGTTTTTTTTGTCTGCTGATAGCATAAGCAAAAATGAAGAAAATAATACAATAAAAGCAGAAGGAAATGTTAATATAACAAATAATAATTACAAATTAAAAGCAAATGAAATAACATATTATTTAAAAGAAAAAAAAGTTTTTGCAAAAGGCAATGTAATAATTATTGAGAAAAATACAAATGTTATTTATGCAACTGAGGCAGAACTATCAAGTGATTTAAAAAGTAATTTTATTAAAAATATAGGCGTTTTACTATCTGATAACTCTAGACTTGCAGCTAGCTCAGCAAAAAACATAAAAGAAGCTGACAAAACTATTTATAACAACGTAGTTTTTACAAAATGCAAAAGTTGTAAGGAAAGAACAGATAAAAGTATTATGTGGAAGCTAAAAGCAAAAAAAGCAACGCACTTAAAAAAAAGTAAAATAATCTTATATGAGAATGTGTTCTTAGAGGCCTTTAATATTCCTATACTGTTTGTGCCTATTTTTTACCACCCTGATCCTTCTGTTAAGAATAAAACAGGCCTTCTAACTCCAAAAATTTCTAGTACGAATACTTTTGGGACAGTTTATGAACAGCCCATTTTTTTTAACTTTTCAAATACTTCTAACCTTATTACTAAAGCTAAACTGTCAAGCAAAGAAGGACTTTTAATAATGAATGACCATAACGCGATTTCTAATAAAAGTAATTTAAAATTAAAGTATTCTTTGACTGAAGGCACAAAAATAAGAATTAATGAACCTACAAAAAAAGAGATTAGAGGGCATCTTGACCTGAAATATATTTACAAAGATATTGGCAATTGGGTTTATGGAGTTAACATTAAAAGATCTAGTGATAAATCTTATTTATCAAAATACGATTTATCCGAAGGTGAGAGTTTACTTAATCAAAATATTTTTACTGAATGGGGAAACTTATATAAAAAAGCTTCTTTTGACCTTATTAAATTTCAATCTCTTTCAGATGAATACTTAGTATCTAATTTACCTTTCATAAGACCAAGCATCTCTTTTGAGTCAAATAATTTAAATAATAAGAAAAGAAATAGAAATAGCTCAATTAAAATATCCTTAAATTCTGTCTCTAGAAAGAATAATAAAGACGTAGATAGTATACACTTTCAAACCACTAATAATAAAAGCTATTTATATAATGGTTTTTTAATAAAAGATTTTAATATTTTTAATGTTGATGCTTATAATAAAAACGGCACATCTAATAGTAAAGCGCTAATAAAGTTCTTTCCTAAATTAGGCCTTGAAACCCAATATCCTTTAATTAGTTATTCAAAAAAATCTAGTTTTTTAATTGAACCTAAAATACAGCTTTTTTTTTCACCTGATGATTATTATAATAATAAAATAAGAAATGAAGATAGCCTAGAATTAGATTTAAATAGTTCTAATCTATTTAATTATGATAGGTATTCTGGAAATGACAGAAAAGAGAGTGGGGTTAGATTGAACTATGGAGTTTTATTAAAAAAAATAAATTCAAATAAGCAAAGTTTAAGCAGCTCTATAGGACAAACATACAATAATAATAAGCAAGAACTTTTTAACAAAAATAGTGGTTTTAAAAATAAGAGATCAGAAATAGTTGGTAATATTATTTTTACTGATGACTCTTACAATATAAGCTACGATTATAGGCTTTCTGAAAATTTTAACTTAAATAGGAATAATTTTAATGTTCAAACCAAATCAAAAAATTTAGGTTTCAAACTATCTTATATTCAATTAAAAGGCTTTGCTAGCACAAATAACAGTGATACTGAACAAATTAATTATGGTTTTAATTATGCCATTAATAAATCTTGGAACATAAATTTTTATCAACTACGGGATCTAGCGGGAGCTACTTATTCTGTTCCTTTTAAAACTAATATAGGCATTCAATTTGTAAACGAATGTACAGCATTACAATTTACTTATACTAGAGATAAATCATATAATGTTGACATACCAGCTGCAACTAATTTAAGTTTTAATATAAAATTATTTGGATTTTAAATGAAAAAAAAAATTACTCACTTATTATTTTTATTTATTTTTATTACTTTTAATAATCTTTATGCTACTAAAATTGAAATTGTAGCAAAGATAAATAATCAAATAATTACAAATATGGATCTAGAATATAGGTTAAACCTAGCCATTGAAATATCAAATATTCCAAATGAAATTAAGTTTAGAAAACAAATTAGACAACAAATATTAAATCTTTTAATAGATGAGAACTTGAAGATCCAGGAAGCAGAAAAATATGGAATATTGATCTCTAGTGCAGAAGTTTATTCTGAAATAAGTAGATTAGAGCAAAGACTAAAACTACCCAAAGATTCTTTAATAGAAAACTTTAGAAAAAAAAATATTCCTGAAATCGTCATATATAACCAAATAAGAGTACAATTACTGTGGAATAAGATTATTTCCTATACGATAGCTAATAATATTTCAATATCTAATAAACAAACAGAAGAAGCTTTACAAAATTTTATTAAGAGTTCTGGAGAAGTAGAATATAATATATCAGAAATCTTTATATCTCATACTTCCAATAACTTAGAAAATACTTCAGAAGATAAAATTTACTCAATATATAATAAAGTAGACTCTGCAAACTTTACTATATTAGCACAGCAATTTTCAGACGGTGCATTAAACATTAATAATTGGTATAGAGAAAGTGCACTAAATCCAGAGATAATAAAAACTATTAGAAACTTGCAAATTGGAGATATTAGTAAGCCTATTAAAACTAGTTCTGGTCTACATATTTACTTATTAAATGATAAAAGAAAAACAAAGAAAATAATAGAAAATGAAACTTTATATAATCTCAGCCAAATTTTTTTTAAAGAAACTGAGGCTAATAAAAACAAAATACAGGATATTAAAAATAAAATTTCAAATTTAAGAGAAAATTTAAAAAATTGCTCTCAACTAGAAGAAGCTATTAAAAAAGAAGTCAGTAGTAGTGGAGGTAGTTTAGGCCTCCTCTCTTCAGAATCATTAGATAAAAGATTTCTTGAAATTCTAGAAGATAATTTACAAGTCGGAAAACTTAGCAAAACTATTATTACTGCAGAAGGTATTCACGCTATAATGCTGTGCGATAAACCACAGACGGTCAATCTAGATGAAATTAGAAAAAATATAGCGCAGAAATTAAGAATAGAAAAAATTAATAATTCAGCAAATTTATTGTTAAACAGTATAAGGCAAAGAGCCTTAATTGAAATTAATTCAATATAATAAAATGCTTGAAGAAATTAATTTAAAAAATATAAAAAATAAATATAAAATTATTCCTAAAAAACACCTAGGTCAAAACTTCATCTTTGATCAGAATATTTTAAATAAAATTATTAGTAATATTCTCCCAATTGAAAACTTTAATATTATCGAAATTGGACCAGGGCCAGGGGGACTCACATTAGCAATTTTAAAAAATAAGCCTAAAAAAATAATTCTTATAGAGAAAGATTCATCATTTTTTAAAATTATCAATAATATTTTAACTGAATATAGTGATATAGAAAGTAGTCTAATAATAGATGACTTTTTAAATTTTAACTTAGAAAAAAATATTGATACTAATACAAAAATCGTATCAAATTTACCCTATTATTTGTCTACTCAAATTTTATTAAAAGTTTTACCATTTAATGCTGGCATTAAAGAAGTAATGTTCACATTTCAAAAAGAGGTGGCAGATAGAATAATATCCCAGCCAAATAGTAAAAATTACTCAAGACTATCTGTGATAGTACAATCCGTATGTGATATAAAAAAAAGGCAAAACCTTCCTGCTAAAATTTTCTACCCCACACCAAAGGTTAGCAGTACCGTGTTAACTTTTGTGAGAAAAAAAAAAATTATAATAAATAATTTTAAAAGCTTAGAAGAACTTACTAAACTAGCTTTTAATAAAAGAAGAAAAAGCATTAAAAATTCTTTGAAAAATGTTAATAATATTTCTTATTTTCTAAAGAAGCTCAATATTGAAGATAAACTTAGACCAGAGCAAATATCAGTAGATGAATTTTGTAAATTGGCCAATTTAATATATAATTTTAAAAAATAACTTTTCTAACAAAACTACTAAGGCCTGTTTGTCTTTTTCGTTTTAATCTCTCAGCAGTCAGTATAGCAATTAACTTTTGCAAAGTTTCTTCTAAGTCATCATTTATTATTACATAGTCATACTCTGCCCAATGTGTCATTTCTGATGTGGCTTCAGACATTCTTTTTTTAACTACTTCTCTAGAATCTTGTGCTCTATTTAATAATCGTTTTTCTAATTCTAAAGTAGACGGTGGTAATACAAAAACTGAAACTAAATGTTTTGATTCTTTTTCTTTTAGTTCTTGAGTACCCTGCCAATCAATATCAAAAAGAATATCTTTACCTTTTTCAAGTTTTTCAATAATAGGTTGTTTAAGTGTTCCATATTTATTTCCAAATACTTCTGCATGTTCTAAAAACTTATCTTCTTTAATCATTTTTCCAAAGGATTTTTCATCTACAAAAATATAATCTTTCTTATTTTTTTCTAATTTTCTTGGAGATCTTGTTGTTACAGAAATTGATAACTCTATGTTAGGATCTATTTCTATTAATTTTCTTGCTAGGGTTGTTTTACCCGCACCTGATGGGGAAGATATAACGAATAATATTCCAGATCTTTGAATTTTATTATTTAATTTCATTAGTTTCTCTAATTTTATCTTTCCACAACTTTATATTTGCCAGGTGTTCTTTATAATTATCACTAAACTTATGTCCACCAATGCCATCAGCTACAAAATATAAAAAACTTGTTTTTTTTGGATTCATAGCAGCATCTAAAGCTTGTATACCTGGACTACAGATTGCTGTTAAAGGTAATCCCTTTCTTGTATATGTATTCCATGGATTATCTGATAATAAATCCTTCTTAAAAATTTTTCTAGTTTTAATTTTTCTTTTTAGGTTTTTATAATACAAAATGGTGGGATCAGATTGTAACTTCATATCTTTTTTAATTCTATTATAAAAAACACTTGATATAATATTTTTCTCAAAATTATCCTTTGCCTCAGCTTCAATCAAGGAAGCAAGATTAATTAAATCTTCCTTAGATTGAAGTAGGTCATTATCATTCCTCCATATAGAAGCAACTACTTCATCCATTTTTTTTTGCATTCTTGAAAGTATTAAATTTTTATCATCATCTCTTTGAAAAAAGTATGTATCTGGAAAAATTGTTCCTTCAGCGGGTGCAGTAGAAATATTTCCTATTAAAAAGGTATTATTATTTATTATATCCAAAGTTTCTTTGATTGAACTACATTCAGGTATTGTAAGCTTGCGATAATAATAATTTCCGCTTATTAATTTTTCTACTATGTCTATTTTTGAAGTTTTTCCCTGGAAAGAATATTCACCATACTGAATTTTTTTATCATTACCAGTTAGTTTTAGTAATACCTTGAACAAAAAATAGCTTTTAATTAAACTTTCATTTTTTAGAGTATTTACTATTTGATTTACCGTTTGCCCCTGTTTAATATATATTACTTTATTATGTGGAATAGTTATATTCGAATATATTGAGTAGAAGAAAAAAAAGATTAACCCTAAAAAAAAAAAAGAACAAAAAACAGTAAGTGCTTTACTTTCATTTCACTTTCCCAACAACTATAGAAGCATTTGTGCCTCCAAAACCAAATGAGTTTGATAAGGCTATATTAACTTTTTTATCTTTAGCGTGATTAGGGACTAAATCTATTTCTAGAGGGTCCTGACAAGGTTCTTCTAGATTCAAAGTAGGTGGGACAATATTATGATAAGTAGACAAAATACAAAAAATCGCTTCCACTGCTCCCGCTGCCCCCAACAAATGTCCAATAGATGACTTAGTTGAACTCATACTTATTTCTTTGATATTATTAGAAAATAATTTAGAAACAGAGTTTAACTCTATCTCGTCTCCTAGTGGAGTAGAAGTACCATGAGCATTAATATAATTTACCTCATCTATATTAATTTTACCATTTTTAAGCGCTGCTTCCATACACCTATATCCTCCGTTACCGTCTGATGCTGGAGCAGTGATATGATAAGCATCTCCCGATAAGCCATAACCCAGTATTTCAGAATAAATCTTTGCCCCCCTTTTTTTTGCACTTTCATAATTTTCTAATACTACTACTCCTGAACCTTCACCCATTACAAAGCCATCTCTTCTCTTATCCCAAGGCCTTGAAGCCTTTTCAGGAAAATCATTAAAATTAGTAGATAGTGCTCTTGCTGCAGCAAATCCAGCTACACCTAATCTACACACTGCTGCCTCAGAGCCTCCAGCTACCATAATATCAGCCTCTCCTGATTTAATTATTCTAGCTGCATCTCCTATTGCATGTGCTCCAGTTGAACAAGCCGTAACTACAGAGTGATTTGGTCCTTTTAGATTATGTTTAATTGATATTTGTCCAGAGGCTAAATTAATTAAACAAGAAGGTATAAAAAAAGGACTCATTCTTTTCGGCCCTTTTTCAGTTAATGTTTCATTAGCTTTAGCTATAGACTGCAAACCACCTATTCCAGAACCTATTAAAACTCCTGCTTTTTTAGAGGTTTCTTCATCTAACTTACCTATGTCGGAGTCCTCAATAGCTTGGTCTGCGGCTGCTATTGCATATAAAATAAAGTCATCAATTTTTCTTTGATCTTTAGGTTCTACAAAAGTATCTGCATTAAATCCAAACTGTTCTTCACTGCTTGGAATTTGACCAGCGATTTTAACGTTTAGATCGTCAGTATTAAAAGA
This sequence comes from Rhodospirillaceae bacterium, assembly GCA_902615805.1. Taxonomy (GTDB): domain Bacteria; phylum Pseudomonadota; class Alphaproteobacteria; order TMED109; family TMED109; genus TMED131. The sequence goes on along the minus strand of CACMQH010000002.1, from coordinate 85,228 downwards.
GGTAATTCTATTAATACCAGACTTAGATTGTAATAACTGATTCCAAGTGTCATTTACATTAGAAGCTAATGGGCTGACCATACCAATTCCAGTTACCACTACCCTGTTCATTATTACCTACGCATTTTCCTACTATTATTACCTATATATTTTCTTCTATATACGCTATAGCATCCTTAACTGTAACAATTTTTTCAGCAATGTCATCAGGTATCTCACAGCTAAATTCTTCTTCAAATGCCATTACTAATTCAACTGTATCTAAGCTATCCGCTCCTAGGTCATCTATAAATGAAGCAGTTTCTGTAACCTTATCTTCGTCAACTCCTAAATGTTCAATTACAATTTTTTTAACTCTTTCTGATATGTCACTCATTTTAATCCCTTTCTTTTAGATTAGATAACTATAATTATTTTTTAAATTTTGCAAGTACTTTATACTTTCATATTACATAAGCATTCCACCATTAACATGAAAAGTTTGCCCTGTAATATAACTAGCTTTATCACTTGCTAAGAATTTAGTCAAACTAGATATATCATCAGGCACTCCAATCCTTTTAATGGGGATATTATTTATAATTTTTTCTTCATTCTTTTCTAGTATATCCGAGGTCATTGCTGTTTTAATAAAGCCAGGAGCAATACAATTAGCTGTGATTCCTCTATTAGCTACTTCAAGTGCAATAGATTTAGTCATTCCTTCTAAGCCTGCTTTAGAAGCAGCATAATTAGCCTGCCCTATGTTACCAGAAGAACCTACTACCGAAGAAATATTTATTATTCTACCAAATCTATTTTTTACCATAAACTTTAATATTTCTTTAGTTAAAAAGAAAGTAGTGTTTAAATTAAGGTTAATTACACTATTCCACTCTTCTTCTCTCATTCTTAAAGTCAAGTTGTCTTTAGTAATACCTGCATTATTTATTAGAATATCAATTTTATTATCAAGCTCTTCATTGATCTTAGTTGTTATTTTTTTTACATTTCTATAGTCACTAAAATCACAAGCTAAGTATTTTGTACTACTTTTTAATTCTTGCGAAAGTGCATTTAGTTTATTTTCATTTGTTCCAATAATTAATAAATTATTATTATCTCCATCAAAACTTTTTACTATCGATCTTCCTATTCCCCCTGTAGCACCAGTGATAAGTATATTTTGATTTTGTATTTTAACTTGCATTATTATTCTCCATAAAATTCTCTATTTGTTTTATTGAAGATAAAGATATAGCACTAAATTCTTTTTTAAATTTCATTCGCTTTATCATATTTGATAATGTACTGCCATTTCCAATCTCCAAAAATATACCTGTATCCTCCTTTACCATAAAACTTAAGCTTTCATACCACCTTACTGTTGAAAATGTTTGTTTGACTAAAGAATTCTTTAAGTCTTTTAAATCTTCATATGGTCTTGCAGAATAATTTAAAACTATAGGTATAATAGGATTTTTAAAAATTAATTTATCAAAAGATTTTTTTAACTGATTAGAAGTTTCTAACATATATTTACAATGAAATGGTGCACTTACTAATAGTTTTATTGCTTTAATTTTTTTTTCTTTTGCTTTATCTACAATGAAATCAATTGCTTCACTATCACCAGATATCACTATTTGGTTAATTGAATTATAATTAGCTATTTCACAGACTAAGTTTTTAGATATTTCAGCAATAAGTTTCTTAACCTCATTGATTTCTAAACCTATTAAAGCAGCCATAGCACCTTTTCCCTTAGGTAAAGCATTCTGCATACTTTTCCCTCTTTTTTTTAATAATAATGCTACTTCACTTAAGCTTAGACAATCAGTTGCAGCCAATGCTGTGTATTCACCTAAAGAATGTCCAGCACAAAACCTTGATTCTCCTAAATTAAATCCAAACTCTCTCTTTAATACTTCTAAAATGGCAATAGATACTGTCATAATTGCTGGTTGCGCATTTTCAGTTAAAGTTAATTCATCTAAAGGACCATCAAATATTAATTTTGATAAATGTTGTGATAAGCAATTATCAACATTTTGAAATACTTCTTTTGCAATTTGAAAATTATCAAAAAACTCTTTACCCATCCCTATTTTTTGTGAGCCTTGTCCTGGAAAAATTAAACTTTTTATCATAACATACCTTTAACCGTTTAAATAATACTATAAAATATAAAATAAAACTTGCAAGTAGCTCAAATTTTACTATATTTCAAGTTTTAATGTAATAAAGTATAATTATGCAATTATATGAAACCATATATATAGTAAAGCAGGATCTAGATAATAAAGCGTTGAAAGATCTTGAAGAAAAATATGAAAACCTTTTGAAGCTCAACAAGGCAATAATCGAGTATAAAGAAAATTGGGGGTTAAGAAATCTTGCTTACAAAATACAAAATTATAAAAAAGGTTATTATTATATGATTGTATTTAATGGTGAAAAAGAAACCGTAAGTGAACTAGAAAGAAATTTTAGGATAGATGAAAATATAATAAGATTTCTCACATCTAAAGCTGATAGTATTCCTTCTGAGCCCACACCTATAATGAAGTATAAAATTGAAAAAGAAAATGCTGAAAATTATGCTAATGAAGTTAGTCTAGAAACTAGTGAGAGTTAAATATGCGAAATAGCAGAGAAAATAGCAGAAAAAATAATAATACTAAGAATCAGCTTTTTACAAAAAAGTACAAGACTTGCCCATTTAGCAATAAAAATTCTCCAAAAATTGACTATAAAAATGTCAAACTGTTAGAAAAGTATATCTCAGAAAAAGGTAAAATTATGCCTAGTAGAATTAGTTTTGTGTCTACATCCAAACAAAGATTATTATCTAAAGCAATCAAGAAGGCTAGGACATTAGCATTAATCTCACATGTAGGAAAAATGAGATGATAAGCGTCATTTTACTGGAGAAGATATCTAAATTAGGGAATATAGGACAAGAGGTTAAAGTTAAAGATGGTTTTGCTAGAAATTATCTTATACCTAACAAAAAAGCAATAAGAGCCTCTGAGGAAAATAAAAAGATTTTTGAACAAAAAAGAGAAGAGCTAGTTAAGATTAATGATGAAAAAATTAAAACTGCTACAGTAAAGCTAAAAAAAGTACCCAATACCATAAATATTATCAGAGAAGCAAGCGAGCAAGGTGCACTATTTGGCTCTGTTACTGCTAGAGATATTGCTAAAGAAATAAAAGTTGATGATATTGAAGTCAGTGCTAAAGATGTTATTGTAAAGTCTATTATTAAAAATGTTGGTGAATTTCAAGTTAAAATTGTTTTGCACCCTGAAGTTTTTAAAGAAATCAATGTAATAGTAGAAAAGTCAGAAGAATCACTTAAAAATTAATACACAAAACCTTTATTCTATTTTATTTATAATAGTTATCCACATTATTAACATAAAATACCTTTATTATTTTTCGGTAAAATTTAAAGTTATCCACAGACCCTAAAAAGAAAACATATTTTTTAAAATAAGAGTTTATTTTAGTATACTTTTAATAAATAATTTAATATGGAAAAAAATAATTATAATAATAAATTAAATTTAGTTGATAGTTTTACTAATAATAATCATGCACTTCCCCATGACAATGAAGCTGAAGAGATCCTCTTAGGTGCCTTGATAAGTGATAATAATTCTATAGAATACATAGAAAATGGCTTGTCTGACTTTCATTTCTACGTTCCTATGCTTGGTAGAATATTTAAAGCAGTCTTAGAGCTAACAAATAAAGATCAAATTGCCAATCCTTTAACACTTGATCATTATTTTGCAGATGATAATTCATTTAAAGAAATTGGGGGTAAAAATTATCTGCATAGCTTGTGCGAAGGCAACCTAGGTTCAGGAATTGTTAAAGATTATGCTGAACTCATTCTTGAACTTTTTAATAAAAGAGAGTTAATAAGAATAGCTCAAAGTATTTTTCTGAATTCTAAAAAGCTTGACTATGAAAAAAGCTCTTCTGAATTAATTGAAGAAACAGAAGCTCAATTATTTGCACTTACAGAAAATAAAAAATTTGAAAGTAATAAACTAATGGCTTTTTCAGAGTCAATTAAATTAGCTATGACCACTGCTAATTTGGCTCATAAAAATAAGGGCAAGTTATCAGGTATTTCATCTGGATTTTCAGCATTGGATGATTTATTGGGCGGATTACATAAATCTGACCTCGTAATATTAGCAGGAAGACCTTCTATGGGTAAAACAGCACTAGCTACTAATATAGCATATAATGCAGCATCAAATAAAAATGAAGGAAAATCAGTAGCTTTTTTTTCTTTAGAAATGTCTGCAGAACAGTTAGCAAATAGAATATTAGCTGAACAAGCAAGCATATCATCAGATCAAATCAGAAGGGGAAAATTAAATAAAGAAGACTTTTCTAAGTTATCTCAAGTAAGCAAAGAAATTTCTAATAATAAATTATTTATAGATGATACTCCAGCAATAAATGTATCTACTCTTAGAACAAGAGCAAGAAGGTTAAAGAGAAAACTTGATACAGAATTAGGTTTAATTGTAGTAGATTATTTGCAACTAATGAGAGGAAGCAAAAAATATGAAAACAGAGTACAAGAAATTTCAGAAATAACTCAAGGCTTGAAATCAGTAGCAAAAGAATTAGAGGTTCCTATATTAGCTTTATCTCAACTTTCCAGAGCAGTAGAACAAAGAGAAGACAAAAGGCCTCACCTGGCTGACTTAAGGGAGTCAGGAACTATTGAACAAGATGCTGATGTAGTTATGTTTATTTATAGACAAGAGTATTATGAAGAACGCTCAGAACCTAAATCCTCAGGAACAGAAAGTTCAGTCTCTTTTCACGAACGATATATAAAGTGGCAGGAAAATTTAAAAAATTGCAAAAATATTGCTGATGTTATAGTAGCAAAACAAAGACATGGGCCAATAGGCTCTCTTCAGTTACATTTTAATGCAAAATTTACTAAATTTTCTAATCTTACTGATGAAAAGTATCAGCCTAAAAATACATCATAAAATGAAAGAATTTAATGGGATATATAACGCTATACTACAAATTAATTTAAAAAATATTGAAAATAACTATGATTACCTAAAAAGAAATGCGCCTAATTCTATTATAGCAGCATGCGTTAAAGCAAACTCTTATGGGTTAGGTAGCAATCAAATATGTAAAGCTTTGTATAAAAAAAATTGTAGAGATTTTTTTGTTGCTACCTTAGAGGAAGCATTATTATTAAGAAGAAAATATAAATATGTTAATATTTATATGTTAAATGGTGTAAATCACTTAGACTCATTTTTTGATGCTTTCAATTCAAATATAATAACTGTAATTAATAATCTAGATCAATTTCTAATTCTAAAAAACTTCTTTAAAATAAAAAAAAAAAGAATTAAGTGTTGTCTTCATTTTGACACTGGTATGAATAGACTAGGTCTAAAGTTAAAAGATTTTAATAGATATATATATCCTTTTCATAAAAATTTAGACATAAAGCTAGTTATCAGTCACTTAATAAATTCTGAAAAAAAATCTGTATTAAATGATAATCAATTGAAATTATTTACTGATATTAAAAAGACATTTAAGTTTTCAAAAAAAACTCTTTTTAGCCTAGGAAACTCAAACTCTATATTTTTAAAAAATAATTTTCATTTTGATATGATAAGAGCTGGAGGCTTTATTTATGGGCTCGACCTTACAAAAAAAATAAGGAGCAAAAATGTTTTATTACTTAAAGCTAAAATTATTCAAATTGAAACTGTTAAAAAGGGAAAAAGTATAGGATATGGTGCTAAATATGTTACAAAAAAAGATTCTATAATTGCTACATTAGCAATAGGTTATGCAGATGGGCTTCCTAGAAAGTATGATGGATTTGCCTTCTATAAGAAAAAAAAAATAAAATTCGTGGGAAATGTTTCTATGGATCTAAGTTGCATAGATGTTTCTTCTATTAAAAATCCAAAAATAAATGATTGGGTAGAAATATTTGGTAATAATATTTCTATTTCTGTTTTTGCCTCAAAATGTAATACTATTACTTATGAAGTAAGCAGTAAAATAGGCTTAAGAGTAAAAAGAATTTATAATTAATTAAATTAGTTAAGAGAATAAAGTGAGTTTTATAAATAATTTTAATCAAATAGATATTCTAATAATAATTTTAACAATTATTTCTATGATATACGGCTATTCAAGAGGCTTAATAAAAGAAATACTTTCTATTCTATCCTTACTTATTTCAGTATATATTTCAATTAATGTATATCCTAACGTTAGTTTATTTATTAAAGAGTACATTGAGATGGCTGTATTTGCAGACAGTATTTCTTTTGCTTTAATGTTTTTATTTTTATATTCCTTAATAAATATTTTTAGTAATTTTATAGTCTCAAGTATAACCAAAACTCCAATAAGAATTTTAGATAAAAATTTTGGTATTCTTTTTGGTTTTTTTAGGGCATTATTAATATTTTCTTTATTAAATATCTTACTTTATTGGACATTATGGAAAAAAGATATACCTGAATGGCTAAATAATTCAAAATCAATGATTTTAATCAATTACACTAGTGATAAATTAATTCAAATATTACCTAGTAGAAGTATGGAAAGTATTGAACAATTGTTTAACATTTCATTAGATAATGGTATCAAAAAATTTATTAATAAAAAGAAACAACTAGATAAATACAATGAACCGGTTATTAATTTAAAAAAAGATAATAACCAAAAAGGATATAGTGAAAGTGATAATGACTCTTTAGATAAATTATTTAACATTGAGAGTAATAATTAAAATTTTTTTAAAATGATAAACGTTGATGATAGAATAAGAGATAAATGTGGTGTCTTTGGAGTATTCGGACACGAAGACGCTTCAGCTCTAACAGCTTTAGGTTTACATGCCTTACAACACAGAGGACAAGAGAGTGCTGGGATAGTGTCTTTTGATGGTAAAAATTTTAATAATCAACTCAATTTAGGGTTAGTTGGAGATTACTTTACAAAGGAAAGAGTAATAAAGAGGCTACCTGGTTATGCGGCACTAGGTCATGTAAGATATTCCACAACCGGTAAAACTTTATTTAAAAATATTCAACCTCTTTTTGCGGATTTACAAGGAGGTGGTTTAGCTTGTTCACATAATGGTAATTTAACCAATGGTATAGAATTAAGAAAAAGACTTATTAGAGAAGGTTCAATATTTCAGTCCACATCTGATACTGAGGCCTTTATTCATTTAATTTCTAAAAGTAAAGAGAAAACTATAGTAAAAAAAATAATAGATGCTTTATATGAAATTAAAGGTGCATATAGTTTTGGTTTATTAACCAATAAAAAATTAATTGGGATAAGAGACCCATTGGGTATAAGACCATTAGTATTAGGCTCTTTAGGTAAAGCTAAGATAATTTCATCTGAGACTTGCGCACTAGATATTATTGGAGCTAAATTTATAAGAGAAATAAAATGTGGAGAAATTATAGCAATAGATAAAGATGGTATGAAAAGTTATAATCCTTTTCCAAATTCAAAGGAAAGGCCTTGTATATTTGAATATATTTATTTTGCAAGACCTGATAGCATTATGAGTGGGAACAGCGTTTACGAATATAGAAAAAGAATGGGGAAGGAGCTTGCAAAGGAATATAAAACTGATGGCGATATTATTATTCCTGTTCCAGACTCTGGAGTACCAGCTGCTCTAGGTTATTCTATACAGTCTAAAATTCCATTTGATTTGGGAATTATTAGAAATCACTATGTAGGCAGAACATTTATTGAACCTACTCAAAAAATTAGACAATTAGGAATTAAACTAAAACATAATCCTAATAAAAAGCTTATAAAAGGGAAGAAAGTAATATTGATAGATGACTCTATAGTGAGAGGAACTACAGCTATAAAAATTGTTGAAATGGTTAGAGAAGCTGAAGCTTTAGAAGTTCATATGAGAGTTTCCAGTCCACCAATTAAATTTCCTGATTATTATGGTATAGATACGCCAAAAAAAGAAGAACTTTTGGCCGCTAATAATTCTATTAAAGAAATGGAAAAAAAATTAAAACTAGATTCACTACATTTTTTATCAATAGAAGGTTTGTACAAATCTATGGGATTAATTAAGAGAAACTCTGTTAGCCCACAATTTACTGATCATTGCTTTTCTGGAGACTACCCAACAGAATTAACAGATAAGAATGAGGGTATACTTTCTTCACAGCTGTCATTGCTTAGCGATAATTAATTTACTTTTTTTTATTAAATGGATTTTTTGAAGTCATAAGATTAATGCGTATCGGTATTCCCTCAAACCCAAACTTATCTCTGATTCTATTTACTATATATCTTTTTGCTACTTTAGGGACCTTAGAATTTTTATTATGGTATATATTAAATGTAGGAGGTCTAGTTTTATTCTGAGCAATATATTTAAACTTTAAGGACCCAGGAATTTTTTGATTACTACCTGTTTCCCATATGCTTGAAAACCACCTATTGAGCTCTGATGTTCCAATTTTTTTATTCCATTTTTTATAAACTTCCTTAATAGTTTCACATACTTTTCTTTTATATTTCTGTTCTTTAGACGATATGAATAGTACATTAATTCCTTTAGCATCAAAAAAAATCTCTCTTATATCACTAACTATTTTTTTCTGTTCATTGTATTGATTTTTAATTAAATCCCATTTATTGAAAACTAATAAAAATGACCTTCCCTCTTTAATAATGTAATTAGAAAGTGCAATATCTTGACTTGAAAGTCCTTTTAAAGCATCAATTACCAATATTACGCAATTAGCATATCTAATCTCTTTTCTAGAATAATATGCAGAAGCCAAGTCTACCCCATCATTTATTTTGTTTTTTTTTCTTAACCCAGCAGTGTCAATTAAATCAAAACTATAGTTTCTATAATGCATACTAGATAAAATAGAATCTCTTGTAGTACCAGATATAGGAGCAGTTATAACTCTATTTTTTCCATATAATAAATTAAATAGTGTTGATTTTCCTACGTTTGGTTGCCCTACTATAGTAATTCTAATAGTATCTTTACTTTCTACTTTATTAAATTCTTTATTTTTTTTTGAAACCTTGTCTTTAATTAAATTATATATTAGTGGTGTTGAGTTTTTACTTAATGCAGTGATTTTTACAAACTCTGCTATACCAAAGTCATTAATTTGATACTCATAATTTTTAACAGTTTTTAATTCAGCTTTATTAGCAATCAAAACAATTTTTTTTTTTTTTCTTCTAATTAATTCCCAACACTCTCTATCTTCAGACGTTAAGTTAGTACTGATATCTACTACAAAAAAAATGATATCAGCTTTCATAACCTGATCTTTTATAGTGTTATTTATTTTTTTGCTTAACTCACTTTTTTTAGTATTATAACCAGCTGTATCTATTAAATAAAATTCAATGTCATTTAAAATACATCTTCCAGATTGATAATCCCTTGTTAAACCATATTCCTCACCGGTTATTGCCTCTTTTCTTCCTAATAATCTGTTAAATAAAGTAGACTTTCCAACATTTGACCTACCAACTATCACTATGTTAGTTATTGAATTATTCAATTTTAACTATATCTCCATTTCTCATCATTAAATACGGTATGCTATTCACTATTATAGGGCTAGAAGTAGGAAAATTTGGAATATTTTTAATTTTATTAATTGCCCCAGTGTAAGTATCTATTACTATTAATTTTTTATTTCCACCTACTAATAATAATTTACTATTAATTAAAATAGGGGGTAGCCAAAGATATTTTTTATCATTTGATAACTCATCATCAATAGGTAATACCCACTTTGTTCCTCCATCTAAAATATTCAAACAAATAATTTCCTCATTTTTATTAACTATAAATATACTATTTCCATTTACTACAGGAGTTTGTGTTGAGGAAATATCTCTTATCCATAATTTACTACCTGTTTTTTTATTAACCGCAAACAATTTTCCAATAGCACTAGTTATAACAACTATATCTTTCTTGATAATTGGAGAGGCATCAATATCAGAGAAAGCGTTTGTAGTTTCTTTTACCTCAAAATCAATAAAGCTATTTCTCCATATTTCTTTTCCATTGTTAAGGTTTAATGCAAAAAATTCACCGTTTGAATATGGAACTATTACAATATTTTCATCTACTGCTACCTTAGGACTATCTATAAGTGTTGTATTATTAAACATTCCTTGATGTTGCCATAACAACCCTCCATCATCTGCGTTTAAAACATAAAGTTTGTTACTAGAGGTAAGTGACAATAATTTATTTTCAAATATAGTTGGAGCAGACCTAATAGAGGAGTCCACATTTATTTCCCAATTTATTTCTCCATTTAAAATTCCTAAACTAATTATCTGCCTATAAGGTGAATTTATAATTAGACTATCTTTATAGATTACAATACCTCCTCCAATATTATGATTACTTTCATTCTTAAGAGAAATATTTCTTTTCCAAATAATTTTATTACTTTTCAAATTAAATGATATTACATTACTTTTTGCATCTAAAAAGAACATAAGATCATTATAAATAACAGGCTGAGATAAAATTTTACTGCTTTTTCTTTCACCAGCTCCTGATACTAAATACTTGAAACGATTTAATTTTGAATCTGAAATATGATTAATAGACAAATGAGATGGCGAATTATAACTTTGTGGCCAATTTGATAAGATAATAGCATCGTCAAGAATAATCTCTGTAGAAGATTTTTTTTCATTAGGATCATTAGCAGTTAATTCATTTAAAATAGAAACTCTTTCACCTTTTAGTCTTATTTTTTTTTTTTCAAACCCTAAGTATTCTCTAGTACCACAGGATGTCAGAAATAAAACGGCTACAAATAAAAAAAAGTACTTAATTATTTTTATCATAATATAAGTGTATGTTATCAATCATTTCTTGTGCTCTATTTCTAATAGATACAGTTGATTGTTGATTTTGAGTAATTTTGTTGAAGTTCTTAAGTGCATTTTCATAGTCTTTACTTGCATACTGAAAATGCCCACGCAACTCATGAGCTAAAAGAGCCCACATTCCTCCAAATGATAATAATTCATTAGTATATATATCAAAATTCATTTTATTGTTTTGCTCCATAAAAACTTGTGAGTAATAATACTTTATTATTTTGCCCAAATAGCTATTTCCTTTACTATTGTTTTCAATGTAGCTAAGAGTTTTTAAAGATTCTTCAAATTCATTATTTTGAAATTGTAACTTAAAAAGCAGTAAATTTGATAAATTTCTATAATCTTTATTTTTTAATTTTGCTAGTTTCTTAAGCTCTATTTTAGCCCTTTCAGGGTCACTTTCTATAATTGATAATATTTTTATATAATAATTAGAAACTTTATCAATTTCCTTATTTTTATAGTTATTCAAAGCAGTCAAACCTAAAGCACTTAGAATAAATATAGTTACAATAACAATAATTATAATTTTATATTTATAGAAAAAATTTTTTATTTTTTCTACATACACTTCATTATCTATATTTTCAAAAGGATCACTCAAAACACATACCTCATTTAACTAATTATTTTACATTTTAATTTAATGATAATACATTGAATTCATAAAAAAAAAATGAAAATTTTTGTTAATAATATAAATATTGCCTTTTCAAAATATGGGAAAGGCTTTCCTATGTTGCTTCTACATGGATACCCACAAACTAGACTGATGTGGAGAAAAATTATTCCTCTTCTTTCCAAACATTACACAGTTATTACTGCCGATCTAAGAGGGTATGGAGATAGTGATAAACCAGCACCTCAAGCAAACCATAGTACTTATTCAAAAAGAGAAATGGCTAAAGACCAAATGCTTCTTATGAAAAAGTTAGGCTACAGTGAATTTTTTTGTATAGGCCACGACAGAGGAGCAAGGGTTTTTCATAGAGCAGCATTAGATTACCCTAAAATGATAAAAAAACTAGTATTAATAGATATTGTTCCTACTCCGCATATATATAAAAATTTAAATAAGAATATTTCGGAGAGCTTTTTTCACTGGTTTCTACTTTCACGAAAAAAGCCATTGCCAGAAAATCTAATAAATAATAATAAAGAATATTACATAAAAAGTATGCTTGGTAGATTAAGTAATACAAACCAATTCTTAGAAAAAAAAGTAATAGATACTTATATTAAAAAATTTTCAAAAAAATCTATAATTGCATCTTGCGAGGATTATAGGGCAGGAGCTAGCATAGATTTAATTCACCATAAAAAAGATACTAAAAAAATTGATTGTCCTACATTAGTTCTGTGGGGTAAAAATAGCCTGGTAGGTAAAAATTTTGAACCTTTAAGCATCTGGAAAAGTTACGTTAAAAATTTATCAGGAAAAGCTTTAAGAGGAGGCCATTATCTTCCAGAGGAAAAGCCTCATCAAGTAGCAAATCAAATTTTAAACTTTTTATAATAATTTTATCCCCTTCCTACAAATGGCATCTTATTTGCCATAATTGTTAAATTAAGAATATTAGTATCTAGGGGAAGTTTAAAAATAGTAATAACTGATTTGGCTACATCTTCGGTATTCATAGTAGCTTCTTTCAAAATTCTTCCATTAGGTTGCTTTACTCCTTTTTTAAATGATTTCGTTATTGCCGTTTCTGCATTACCTATATCGATCTGACTGCATAAAATATCATCTTCTCTTCCATCTAGCGCTATACTTTTAGTTAATCCTGTAATTGCATGTTTTGAGGTGGTATAAGCTGTAGTTCCTGGTCTTGGAGTAAATGCGGAAATTGATCCATTATTAATAATTCTTCCTCCTTTAGGCCTTTGCTTTTTCATTAATTGATAGGCATACTTAGCACATAAAAACATACCATTAATATTAGTATCTATAACTTTTTGCCAATCCCTGAATTTTATATTATCTATAGTATTAGCTTCGAGACCTATGCCTGCGTTGTTAAACAATAAATCTAGTCTTCCATGATGCTTCTGTATAAGCAAAAACATTTTTCTTACATCAGTCTCTTTAGAAACATCACATTTAATTACATAACAACTACCTTTATTATTTTCTTTTATTGATATTTGTTTTGTATTAAGTAGTTTGTCTTTTTTTCTTCCAGCTAAATATGTATAAATTCCCTCTCTAGCTAAACCTAGTGCAACAGCTTTTCCTATACCTGACCCGGCACCAGTTACTATAGCTACTTTATTATTTATTTTGTTTTTCAATTTCATCACCATATGCAGCATCGAGTAATGGCTTAATTACTTCATCTTTAAGATTAATACCAACTCCACACTTAATTTTAAAACTATTATATTCTCTTCTATATATCTCAAGCCCTAACCTTTTTGCTTTATCAATTAATTTATGTTTTTCGCTATCAGGAGTTAAAGGATCTATCAAAAGTCTCTGTATTTTTAAAAAAGAATATGGATTACCATATTTATAAGCGTCATTTTTTTTTATATCTGCAATATTATTTTTGGCATGTACAGGACATCCATCCAAGCAAGCATAACATTCTATACAGGCTGTCAAATTATGATAAAGTTTATCTGCATCTTCATTCAAATCATTTTTCTTAGGTATGTTATTATACCCTTTCATTTGTCTAGTAATTCCATCTCTTTTTACTACCAAATCTTTTATAACTGGTAATGTTACAATTGCACTAAGAATATCTCCTTCTCTTACTCTTGCTCTGCATGCTAATTTTGGTCTACTATTAACATCTATTGTGCATACTCCACAATTTCTAGCTCTACACCCATATCTAAAAGCTAGATCATCATATTGTTCTTCTTGAGCTTGCAATAAAACATCAAGGGCCATAGGCCTTTCATCATATGTTCTTTTCTTATATTTATATTCAATTAATTTAATTTCATTATTTCTTTTTAATTTAATTTTAATATTTAGGTATTTTTCTTCCATATTCTAATATACTTTATATTTGATTTACTTTATCACCTGGTGCTCCGTCTAAGCTGCCTGGCTTTATAGTAATTTGATCGGTTCCTAAAATATTTTTATACTTATTCTCTATAATTTTATCACTAATACTTTCAGGTAAAATTCTTAGTATTTTTGCTTTCATAAATCTAAATTTCTCAGAAATTTTATAATTAATAATCCTTTTCAAAGGTGTCTTCTGTCTTAAAAGTTTAAATGCTTCAAATGCGTTATTTTTATTTATTTTTACTAATGTAGAATAGGGTTTAGAAAATAAGCTTGAGGTTTTCTTATCTAACCTTACATGCCCTCCAACACTTTTTTCTCTTTTTAAAGATGCTATAGCTATTGCTTTCGCAGTAGTGATCATATTTTTAAGTTCTATTAAATCTAAAAATTGTTGGTTCCATATCATTTCCTTGGGTACATTTACATTATTAAGATCTTTTTCTATCTTTTCTAAATAAGTAAGCATTTTTTTTAATTTCTTTTCTGTTCTAGCTGGTCCTATGTTATCCCAACATTTTTTTTGAAGATCTAACTTAAGTTTATATGGTTTTAATTTTCCTTTTTTATTGAATAGATTTTTAAAGTTAAAATAATGTTTATGAAAAATATCATAATTCTTATTTTTAACACTTTGATTAGCATTTTTGGCTGCAGACTTTCCTGCTCTATAGCCAAATACTGCTAATTCAGTAAGTGATGTTGATCCCAACCTATTAGCACCAAATAGGCCTCCCATAGCCTGCCCTGCAGCAAATAGCCCTTTTATAATTATTGGTTCATACTGGTTTTCTGCAGAATGAATAACTCTTGTGTATTCATCAACTCTAATACCTCCCATACTATAGTGTGCGCTAGGTCTTACTTCCCATGGAATTTCTGCTTTACCAGCTTCTTTACCTAAAGCTTGCCTTGCATTGTTGTAAGCACTTGGCAAAGCGCTTTTTAAATATTTCATAAAATATTTTCCAGATTTTGGAGCAGAAATATTTTTTGTCATATCTAAAAAAGCTCCACCATTTGGACTCCCTCTTCCATCTTCAACTGCTCTCATTATTGCTTCTGAACATTCTGCTCTTGTTCTCAAATAGACACTATCTAAAATTACTTTATTATTTTTATCTCTTAATACCCCTAAAAAACTTGCTGTAGAAGGTTCCCCTGCTAACAAGCCTTCATATGAAGGCGGGGATGCTAAGCAAAAAGGTAAAAATTGAATTTGCTCCATATCCAGTAAGTCAGCACCCGCTTTAATTCCTAAAGCATAACTATCTCCGGTATTTCCCCTCATAGTATCAGTTTTAGGAAAATAAAGTGATGATAGTCCACCCGATGCTATTACTACAGAAGGTGCGTTTATAAATAATATCTTGCCTCTTGCCGCATCATAAACAATGCCTCCTAATACTTTGATGTCTTTACCTTTATTTCCTTCAATTTCTTCTTTTACTACCTCTAAAAACCAGCAATCTTCAAAATATTCTACATTTTTATATTTTATAATGGTATCCCAGTTAGTGTGTCCAAATGCTACTCCACTATTTTTATGACCTACTGATCTTGATTTGTTATGGCCTCCCATAGCTATTGCTAATGTCTTTGGTTTATTTTTTTCTTTGTTAATGGATGGTCTTAAACCATTAACTCTTAATCTGTCATAAGCATCTTTACTATCATTTGCAAAGGCAACTGTAATATTTTTATCTGGTAAATCAGCACCAGCTAATTTAATATTTTCAGATAGAACTTCCTCTGTATCTGTATTATCACCAGCTTCTCTTACAGTAATTACTCCTTCACATATTTTCGTATCTGATGAACTCATTGGGTCTTTCGAAATAACTATAACTTTTAAACCCTCTTCTGCTGCTGCTTGTACCGCCTGACTTCCTGTTCCACCTGATCCTACGACAATAACATCGCAATCTAAATACTCTATATTATTTGAAGTCATATATTAATAATAATACAAGTTTAAAAAAAAATTAATAATTTATTTTTTATTTTAATTTGTGTTACTTTTATTAAATGAATAGAAGAGAATTCATAATAAATACAATGTTATTAGCTTTAAGTGGTAATAGCTTTTCTAATATTACAAAAGCTAAAAATACAAAATCAAATAAAGGACAAAGTCCTATAAAAAAAGCTATATATAGTACTAATGATTCTATACCCACAATTGGTATGGGGAGCTGGCTAACATTTGATGTTGGACATAATACAAAAAAAATTTTAGAAAGAACAAAGGTTTTAGAGTTATTTTTTAATTATGGAGGAACACTAATCGATTCTTCTCCTATGTACGGTACTTCAGAAAGAGTAATTGGGAAATGTTTATCAAATATTGAAAAAGAATATAATTTATTTTCAGCTACAAAAGTTTGGACACCAAATACCTGGCATGGTGTTAAGCAATTAGAAAATTCAGAAAAACTATGGAAAGTTAAAAATTTAGAACTTATGCAAGTACATAATCTAGTAAACTATGAAAGTCATTTGGAAAATTTATTCCAGTTTAAGAATGAAGGTAGGATCAAATATGTAGGAGTTACTACATCTCATGGCTGGAGACATAAAAAAACCATAAAAATTATGGAAAAGCATAACATAGACTTTGTTCAATTTACTTATAATATTGTTGATAGAGAAGCAGAAAATTATTTGTTACCATTAGCACGTGAAAAGAAAATATCAGTTATTGCAAATAGACCTTTTCAAGGAGGAAATTTATTTAGCCTAGTTAAAAATAAACCATTACCTAATTGGGCTAAAAATTATTCTATAAATACATGGGCTAACTTTTTTTTAAAATATATTATTTCTCATAACGCAGTTACATGTGCTATTCCTGCTACTTCTAGAACCGCCCATATGCAACAAAACATGCAAGCAATGTATGGTCATTATCCTGATGTTAAACTAAGAAAAATGATGGAAAAATATTTAGAAACTATATAGTTTTTTTTTAATAGTTGAAAATACTTATATTTTCTTTAATCCAATTTTTATAACTTTTATATTCAGGACAAAGATTAGAGACTTCTTTCCAAAATAATTTGGAATGATTAAAATGAATTATATGACACAACTCATGTATGACTACATAGTCTATTATTTGTTTAGGCATAAAAATTATCTTCCAATTAAAAGAGATGTGTTTTTTATTGTCACAGCTTCCTAATCTTGTTTTAAATGAACGGATAGAAAAACCGTTATATTTCAAATTAGTTTTTTTTGAATAGTAATTTAATCTATCTTCTATAAATAAATTACATTTCAGTCTGTACCATTTTTCTAGGGCTTTCTTAATATTAAAATTTTTTCTTTTATAAAGTATTTCTAAATTATCATTTTTTAAAATTACCCCATTACTTAAACCTTTTTTAATATTTATTTTATATTTTTTACCTAGGTAAAAAGCTTCTCTATTATTAACAAAATTATTTTTATATTTCTTTCTATTTTTTAATATTATTTGACTTATCCATTCTTTTTTTCTTTCTAATAAACTTAGAATATAATCTTCTTTTACAAAGTTTGGAGTATTTACTAATATTTTATTTTTATCTATTCGAATAGAAATTGTTTTTTTTCTTTTTGTTACTTTAATATTAACAGTATGTGATATTCCAGAACTCTCGCATTTAAATTCTAAAATTTTATTTGTTAACATTTTATTTTTTCTAAATATGCTTTTAAGTAATAACCAATTCATCTAGCTTCTAAAAAAATTAAAATAAAAATTTAATAAATAAATTAATAATATTATAGATAAACAGCATAAAAAAACAGTAATGTAAAAGTTTGTTCTTTCGATCAAAATAGGAAATAATACAAACATTGGTATCGTAGGTATGAGATACTTTAGAGTACTAATTACATATTCAGATATTTCTTTTTTTTCTATACCTTCATAATACATCCAAAACATACATAATAAAGTCACAATAGGCATCGCTGTAATTAATGCAGCTAATTTCAAATTAAACTTGGCAGTTTCAGTGATTATTACTACTATTATGCCAGTTATAACTACTTTAAAAATATAATAACTCATTTTAAATATTATAAATTAACATCTACTACTATTCTTCCAAAAGTTTTATTTTCAAGCATATTCTTAGCAACTTGATCTACTTCATCCAAACTTATTACCTGTGTCATTTTTGTTAAATGTTCTAAATTTAAATCCTTTTCTAACCTCATCCATGCTTCTTTTCTTCCTTCTATTGAATGATAAACACTATCAACACCAAGCAAAGAAACTCCTCTTAATATAAAAGGCATCACAGTGGAAGGAAAATCAAAACCCTGCGCTAAACCACATGCTGCAACTACTCCTCCATATTTTGTTGAAGCACAAATATTTGCTAGGGTGTGGCTTCCTACTGAGTCAATTGCACCCGCCCATATTTCTTTTCCTAATGGTCGACCTTTCTCTGATAATTCAGATCTATTAATAATTTTTTTTGCACCTAATGAATTAATATAATCTTGATATTCTTCCCTACCTGATGATGCGCAAACTGTATATCCAAGCTTACTTAATAAAGAAATAGCAACACTTCCTACTCCTCCAGTCGCACCTGTTACTAAAATTTCGCCTTTATCTGGAGTAACTCCCTGTTTTTCTAGGGCCAAAACACATAACATCGCAGTATATCCTGCTGTACCTATAGCCATAGCTTGTTTTTGAGTTAGTTTTTCTGGTAGTTTTACTAACCACTCTCCTTTAACTCTAGCTTTTTGAGCCA
The DNA here is from genome assembly GCA_902615805.1 of Rhodospirillaceae bacterium. Lineage (GTDB taxonomy): Bacteria > Pseudomonadota > Alphaproteobacteria > TMED109 > TMED109 > TMED131. The sequence goes on along the minus strand of CACMQH010000002.1, from coordinate 66,493 downwards.
ATCCACCCCAATACTTTTCTCCAACCCCAAATCCATTCAATATTACTTTGTCTCCTATTTTAAAATTTTCATTAGAGGTTTCTTCTACCTCTCCTGAAAAGTCTATACCTGGAACCATTGGAAAATTTTTTACTATTGGGGAAGAAGAAGTTATAGCTAAAGAATCTTTATAATTAATAGTTGAGTAGTTAATTTTTACTAAAACATCCCCTTCAGGTAATTTTGCAACCTCTAAGTCTTCTACTGTTGCTGTTACTTTTTTATTTTCCTCTTGTTTTAATAGTAATGCTTTAAACATTTTTACTCCTTTAAAATTTTTTAATTAAAAACTGTTCTAATATTATAGACATATATTAAAGTAATGAACAAATTTTGCTTATATTACATCACCTATCAAATGTCTCTATTTCTTCAATCAACTGAGATACTATATCACCTAAAATAGGTATAAATTCTATCTGTGATAAAATGTAAGTTAAGAGTGAAACTAATATTGTAGCTCCTATAATCCAACCTAGTCCAGAAGCTAAACCTTTTAAAAAACTAATAAATAAAATTTTCTTTGTTGAGTTATATATTTTAAAAATATTATTATTATTTAAGCTTTTGATTGCTTCACTTAATTTCTTTATCTCATTATCATTTTTTTCTAGTATTTTATTTTTTTTTACCATTTATAGGCTTTCTATTTTTTTACATTCTCACGGTCAATAGCTCTAGGTCTATTTAAATAAACATTTAGTTTTTTTTTATCAAGAGGATCTTTACCGGCTAATAGTAATTCTATGTGCTCCATTTGATCATTACCCCAAAACAAATTATCATCAATGATGAAAGAAGGAACTCCAAAAACTCCATTTTCAATAGCCATATTTGTCTCTTCAATTAATAGTTTCTTAACTTCTGGTTTTGAAATTTGTCTGCTAAAGGTTAGACCATCTAAAGAATTTTTATCTAATATGGAAACTAAAGTAGAAATGTCACCTAAATCATATCCATATGACCAACCTTTATGAAATATTGTATTTATTACTTTTTTTTGATGTATTCCACTTACTTCTTTTAATGACATTCTAAGAGCTGGTAAGGGGTTAAACGGATGTTTTTTAGGTGGGTTATATTTAAATCCATTGATCGTTGCATATCTAATACAGTACTGATAAAGCCAATTTCGTTTGGATGGAATTTCTGCTGGACCTAATTGCCCCCATTTATCTAATAATTTTCCAAATACTACAGGATGACATTCAATTTTATAATTATACTTATTAGCTAAAATAGGAAGTTTACGCCATGCAAAAAATGCAAAAGGAGATATAAAGTCATAATAAAAATGAATTATTTTACTCATTAAAAATATATCCTATTTGTAATCATTTTAATATATCAATTAACTTTGAATAAAGTAATGACTTAGTCATCTTCATTATTTCTAAAATCATATTCTTCTAATACAATACCTCTATTAACAAAAACTTTTATTAACTGATCCTCCTTCTCTTTTCTCTCAATTTCTTCAAAAATTGGTTGACACTTTTTATATGCTTTTTCGTCTTCATATTCAAATAAATGCCCCAATCTACTGATGCCATCTTTATTCCAAATTTTTGTAGTAACCACTCTTAGTAATCCGTTTTCCTTTAACTTTGGAATATATTTTTCTTTTACTTTATCCCATCTATATAATTTAAGTTCTAGCTCCTTCTCTGATATAAAATCTTGAGTAGTAAAGTTAATTAATTTAGATTTTTTCATATATTTTTCCAAATCAACTGTCGTTGTTCGCCACTTCACATTGCATTATTGGCACTAAATAAGCACCAATGTCTTACAAGTTCTCCTTCAAAATACTTGTTATTAGTTAGCGTGTTATTTTTTCTATTCTTATACTTGTTGCGTAGTTGTATATATAACTCTTCTGATAAATCTACAGCGTCAGTTTTCTTTTTAGTGCGTAGGGTTTTTTCGACGTACTTCTTCTCACTACTAATCCACATTCTAAATTGCCAAACATCAAACTTGTTTTGTTTGATGATTACTTTGCCGCCTAAAACTTCTAAGCGCTCTGATTCAATTAAATTAATTGGGTACATATCCAACCAAAACGTGATTTATACGCTTATTCTCAAAAATTATTTGACTAATTCTGTTCCCTTCAACAACAAACCCACATTTCTGTAAAACCTTCGCTGAACCAATATTATTTTCATAGTAGCCAGCATTAACTTTTTTTAAGCCTAATTCTGTGACTGCAAATTGGACAATGGCCTCCACACATTTTGAGGCAATCCCTCTACCCCAAAATTTTTTCTCACCAATAAAATATGAGACTTCAGACGACATATGTTCCAAATTTATAGGGCCTAATTTAATATTTCCTATGTGCGTTCCATTAAAAAAAATACCGAACAACAAATCCCTTTCGGATTCATCTTTTTGGCTTACAAATGTCTTAGTATTCTCTAACGTATGTGTAAAATATTTCTGTTCTGTAAATTTGGTTACTTCAAAATCATTAAGCCACTCAACGTATGAGTCAGAAACATCATTTAACTTAAGCACTTTAAGTAAAATCTGCTCATCTACTTTAATTTTTATATTTTTTTTCGCCAATGTCTCAGTACTCAATTGTTCTTTCCCATATTTGCTGTAGTTTCTAAATTTGTATCTAACATTTTAATGAAAAAGCAAGTAATAGCAAAGAAAAAGGGTTGAGTATCTAACTACTTGCTAACTAACAAACACCTATATCAAGCACTTATGATCTATGAACTACTCCCACTCTATTAAACATGCTCTCTAAAACCCTTTGTGAAAGTGAATTTCATCTTTACTTGGAAGTAACCTGAAAATTTTAACTAGATTATTTATTTTTAAGTTCACTAAGAATTTTATCATTTATTTCACATTGTTCTTTTACAAAACTGGAGTTTTTATATTTGGTTACTGCATAAATACATTTAGTTCCTATTAACTTACTATATTTTCCTGTAGCATCAATAACTGTTGACTCTCCAACTCCTGCTTTAAAAGATGAACTACTTCTCTCTAAAACTGACCAAATTGTATTCCCATCATTCAGAGAAATCTCACATATAACTTTTAAAAAAATTAGTTCACTTCTCTTGGTCTCAATTAAACTATTACATTTTATTTTTCCGTAACTGCCCACATTATTTTTTAGATGACCGTCTAAACTTGATGCTTCAAAAACTCTCCCATCTTTTAATTTATATAGTCCGTCAGTAGAAGCACTAAAATTAAATTCATTGATTAATTGACCAGCAGATACTGTATTAATAATCATAAAAAATAATAAAAAAAATTTCATTTATTTTCCCCATTACTATTACCTTTATAAAAGTTTCTTAAATTAAAATCATCTTCTAAAGAACGTTTGAACCATTTCAAGAAAACTTTTTGCATTTTTTCCGGTTTAACACCTAATTGCACCATCGCTAATCCTCCATTAACGGACTCACTATATTCAACAATAGAGTTAAATTTAAACCTAAAGAAACTAATTCCTGACACTACTACTTTTTTTCCTAAATATTCTGGAATTTTAGATGTAAATGCAAACATATATTTAGCATATCCTATATCTTCTTTAAATACATGATCACTCATTTCCCAGAAAAAATTTTTTGCATCTCTGTGAAAATAGTTATTCAGCATTAATTTTATATTTTTTTTTCCTTTAAAGGAACCATATATATAGTCATGATACACACCATTATCTGCAAAAAGGTTAGAAAGACTTTCTCCATCATTATTGCAAACACTCTGAGTTAATTTATATGTTACTTTTTCAAACATTTTTCTTAAGTTTAACTAATTGAAATTTAAAAACTTTTAATATTAATATATATCTTTTTTAAATTAATTAGTATTAGAAATATCCCTTGACTATTATGAGAATGATTATTATTCTCATATAGTTGCTACAATTTGTCTCCTCCCGAGGTATTTCGTAGCAACACTAATTAATGTTGCTATGTTTAATGATTATCACATTTTGTTTTAAGAGTACTTTTATTAATTTTTTCTCTACTCCCACTCAATAGTCTAAAGTCCTGAAAGTCTTACTCACTATGGATTTTAAAATACTTTGAGTCAACTTTGAATCTCCCGCCACAATTGACTTTCAATAATACTTAATATTATTTTATATAACTTTTAACTTCTTTTCTAGTCTATGTTTCCAAATCTTGAGCAGTGGATTTTAGTATTATACTTTAAAACCTTTTTTCTTCTAAAAATAATTTACATTCTTCCAGCAATTAATATTTTTCAATTACTTTCAATTTTTCTCCACTTTAAAGTATCTAAGGAAAAACTTAAATTTTTTTGAGTAAGATTTCTTACATTTGTAACTATTTTAAAAATATTTTTTACCTTTTTTTTATTTTTTTGATAAGTCTTAAAGTGATTCAGTTTATTTGTAAAATTATCTTTGTTAATAATTAAAGGAGTATATAAATTTTGTTGAAGAGTTAAGGAAAACAATAACTGATCTCTTAATTTAAAAATATTATAATTTTTCCACCATTGTTTTGAAAAATTCCTATTTAAGGTATTATCTCTTCTCCATATACAATACAAGTGAGGACATAGATGAGTATTATAATCATAATTATATTTTTCAAATAGTTTTATAATTTTTTTAAAATCCTTTTGTTTGATTACTGAAATCAAATACCAATCTATTAATTCATCTAAGAATGACTTACGTGAAGGATGTTTTAAAACTGCAAAATCTGAATTGTCAAATATTTGCATACACTTATCAACAAAATTTTTTTTCATCAACCTATTGCTGTCTATGTAAACTGTTTTTTCATTAGGAAAAAATTTAAAGTAGTTGATTTTATATTGTCTAGATTGAACAAGACTATTTTTATTCCTATTTATTTTAATATATTCCCATTTGCCTACTTTATTAATTTCTCCTGAATAAAAACATACGTATTTAACATTTTTATGAAAAAAATGTTTATCTGACATAATATCATATTGGTTAGTATTTACTGTATAAATTATCATATTTTTAAAAAGCAATATTTTATAAATTTAAAACCAGGTTCTATCAACTATTTATTACCAAAATATGACCTATCAATAATGTTTTTAATTAAATAACGTCCTTATATTTAGCACCGATTTTTTAGAGTAAAAAAGGGTAAAAAAAAGTATTTTGTTTTTTAGATTTTTGGAAACCCTGTAATCTCTAATGACTGTGGGTTTGTGGTGGCGGTGGCAAGATTTGAACTTGCGACCTTAGAATTATGATTCCCCTGCTCAAAATAATAGAGCAGAATTTTATACTTATGAGAAGCAATAGGGTCAATTCTATGAATCTAACTTTGAATCTAAGGACTTCAAAACATCAGAAAACTAACTTTTTTGAACCTACTTTGAATGTTAGTTTTTTCCTAAAACCCATACTCACTAAAGGTTTAAAAATTTGGGACTACTCCCACTCGATAGTTGCTGGAGGCTTGGAGGTTATATCGTATAGAACTCTATTTATTCCTTTAACTTGGCCTATTATTTTTCCCGCAAGATTTTGTATAAAGTCTTCTTTGAAATAAAAAACTTCAGCTGTCATTCCATCCTTTGAAGTAATTGCTCTTATAGATAAAGTTAGTTCATAAGAGCGACTATCTCCCATTACTCCTACACTTCTAATAGGCAATAATACACAAAATGCCTGCCAGATTTTATTATAAAGTTTGTATTTTTTTAGCTCATTAATATAGATATAATCTGCATTTTGTAAGATTCTAATTTTATTAGCTGTTATTTCTCCTGGTATTCTTATTGCCAGTCCAGGCCCAGGAAATGGGTGTCTTTGAATAATATTATCAGGTAAATTTAACTCTTTTCCTAAACTTCTAACCTCATCTTTAAAAAGCTCTCTTAAAGGCTCAATTAATTCTAGGTTTAGCCTTTTAGGTAATCCTCCTACATTATGATGAGATTTTATAACTTTTAACTTTGATCCCTGAATTATTTTTGATTCTATAACGTCAGGATAAAGGGTTCCTTGTGCTAAAAATTTTGCATCTTTTATTTTCTTTGCTTCTATTTCAAATATTTTTATGAACTCTCTTCCAATTACCTTTCTTTTTCTTTCTGGATCTTTAATTCCTTTTAATTTCTGCATAAATAAATTTTTTGCATTAACGTAAATTATTTTGGCATTTGTATATTTTTTAAAATTATATATTACTTCTTTTTCTTCATATTTTCTTAAAAGCCCATGATCAACAAAAATACACGTTAATTGATTTCCTATTGCTTTATTAATCAGTGCAGCAACAACTGAAGAATCGACACCTCCTGACAAACCACAAATAACTTTATTTTTTCCAACTTTATTTTTAATTAAGCTTACTTGCTCTTCTAAAAAATCATTAATTTTCCATTCCTGCTTAATTTTTGCGATATGTAAAACAAAGTTTCTAATTAATTGTTTGCCTTTTAAGGTATGTATTACTTCAGGGTGAAACTGTAACCCATAAATTTTTTTCTTTTTATTTGAAATAGCGGCAATATTATTATCTGACCTTGCTATAATTTCGAATCCTGTTGGAACCTTTACCACTTCATCTCCATGGCTCATCCAAACTTGTGTCTTACTATTTAATTTAATATTATCTTTAAATAAAGTACTTTTTTTTAATGCTCTTATATAAGCTTTTCCAAATTCTCTCTTATGTGTTTTGTTAACTTTACCATTTAGTTGTTCACAAATTATTTGCATTCCATAGCAAATCCCTAATATTGGTATTTTAATGTCAAAAACTTCTTTATCAACTTTTGGAGAAAATCTGTGAAATGCTGAAGATGGTCCCCCTGAAAAAATAATCGCCTTTGGCTTTAGTTCTTTTATTTTATCCATAATCTGTTGGTAAGATATAACTTCACAATAAATACCTATTTCTCTAATTCTTCTAAGTATTAGTTGGGTAGTCTGACTACCAAAGTCTACAACCAAAACAGGAACATATTTTTTATTATTGTTAATCATAAATCTTTATATCATTAATTAATTTTATTAAATATAAATAATCATTTTTATGCTGTTTTTTTTAACATACTAATAAAATATCCGTCTGTATTCAAAACATCAGGGGTTAGAGTTAAACCATATTTATTGTATTTAAATATTTCTTTTTTTAAATACTTTTGTATATCTTCTCTAAAATTTATAACATCAAAGTTTTTGAAATTATTTAAAAAGCTTTTTATCTGAAATTCATTTTCATCATAGAGCAAAGAGCAAGTTATATAAACAATTTTTCCACCAGCTTTGCAAAGCTTGGCAGCATTAAGTAAAATATTATTCTGTACTAATTTTAATTTTTCTAATTCTTCATTTTTTAACCATATAATATTTTCAGGCCTTCTTCTCCAGGTGCCTATACCACTACATGGCACATCACACAAAACTAAATCAAACTGACCTTGGTTTTTAAAATCAAAATCAAAATTAATATTTTTCAACTTTAATTCTTTAACTCTATTTTTTAAAACACCTAACCTTTCTTTTATTTTATCAAAAGCTGTTATAAAGCCTTCACTTTTTAATAAGTTACTCATTAATATAGTTTTTGTTCCTTTCCCAGCACACATATCTAAAATTTTCATATTTGTCTGTACTCCAATTAAAAGTGTCATTAGTTGTGACCCTTCATCTTGAACTTCAAACATATCACTTTTAATTTTCTTTAAAGTATTTTTTGGAATCCTATTATTAACAGTAATACCTACAGTAGAGTTTTTTGTATAACTACATATTATATTATATTTTTTTAATTTATTTTTTACTTCCTCTCTAGAGTATTTCATAAGGTTTATTGCGATATCAAATCTGGGCTCTGATAATATAGAGTTATAAAAAAAAAATTTTTCTGTTTCTGTATTAATTAAGATTTTTTTTTCCAACCAACTAGGGAGCATAGGTTTTACTTCTCCTCTAAAATTAATAGCTTTATTAAAAATATAAAAATCCCCATCTTTTTTTTTTAAGGAATATTTACCCTGATATAAATCTTCTAAATTATGATGTTTAAATTTATTACAAAAATTAAAAAGAGCTAGGTTTCTTACCGAACAATTTATATCATAAATTTTACAAATATAAAGTAAACCAAAGTATTTTTTTAACATATTAAAGGTAATTTCGTATAGTAGCTTTCTATCTTTTGATCCAATATATTTATTACTTCTTATAAAGTTTTTTAAGGTTTTTTTAGCTTGGATTTTTTTAATTATTATGTCTTCTACTAATAAAATAGAAGCAACAAGAACGGCACCTACTTTCATTACTATCGTTCAGTTTTATAATTTGGCGCTTCTTTTGTAACTGCAATATCATGAATATGACTTTCTTTAACACCAGCCGTAGTAATTTTTTGAAATTTACAATTGCTTTTCATTTTATTTATATTTAAATTACCTGTGTATCCCATTGCTGCTCTTAACCCTCCAACTAATTGAAAAATAACTTCTGAGCTAGCTCCTTTAAATGGAACTCTTCCCTCTACGCCTTCAGGTACAAACTTTAACTTGTCTTGTACATCCTGTTGAAAATATCTATCTGAGGAACCTTTTTCCATAGCTGCTAAAGACCCCATACCTCTATAAGATTTATAAGATCTACCTTGAAATAAAAAAACTTCTCCTGGGGACTCTTGTGTGCCTGCTAAAAGTGATCCAATCATAACGCAATCAGCTCCTGCTCCTATAGCTTTTGCAACATCTCCAGAATATCTTATACCCCCATCAGCTATAAGCGGAATTTTTGACTTTTTTGTAGCTTCATATATTTCTGTAATAGCACTAAATTGGGGAACACCTACTCCTGCTATTATTCTGGTAGTGCATATAGATCCTGGGCCTATTCCTATTTTGATAGCGTCAACTTTTTCCTTTAGCAACATTTTTGCAGCTTCTTTAGTAGCGATATTTCCTGCTATTACTTGAATATTATTTTTAACTATTTTTCTAATAGCTCTAATTGTATCTATTACTCTTTTAGAATGCGCATGGGCAGTATCTAAAACTATTGCATCTGCTCCAGCTTTAAAGATAGACTCGGCTCTATTTAATCCATCTTCCCCTACTCCAATTGCAGCAGCCACTCTTAGCCTTCCTATATGGTCCTTCGTAGCTAAAGGGTATTTTTTTGATTTTTTTATGTCTGTAACAGTAATTAATCCCACACATCTTTTACCTTTGTCAATAACTATTAGTTTCTCTATTTTATTACTATGTAAAATATCTAAAGCCTTTTTTCTACTAATACCTGCTTCAGCTGTAATTAAATTTTTTTTTGTCATTAATTCACTAATTGGTTGTGACATATTTTGAGCAAACCTTACATCCCTATTAGTAATAATTCCTACTACCTTATTGTTTTTATTAACAACTGGAAAACCTGATATATTAAATTTTTCTTTTAAAGAAATTAAGTTTTTAAGAGACAAATCATCTCTTATAGTAATTGGGTCAACAACCATTCCCGATTCATATTTTTTAACCTTTACTATTTCTGCTATTTGTTGATCTATAGAATTATTCTTATGAATAACTCCTATTCCTCCTCCCTGTGCTATAGCTATAGCCATTTTAGCTTCAGTTACGGTATCCATAGCTGCAGAAACAAGCGGAATATTAATTTTTATTTCTCTAGAGAAATAAGTATTGGTACTAACATCTCTTGGTAAAATTGAAGAGTATCCTGGTCTTATTAAAACATCATCAAAAGTTAAGGCTTCGTCTAATTTCATGTAGTCTCCTAAAAATTATGTTAATAGCATTTAATCCTTATGTAAATTATTAAAACCAATTGCTATTAAATAAATCTCTTTGGAGTCTTTTCTACTTGAATTTGGTTTATAAATTTTCACAAGACTAAATCTTTGCTTTATATTTTGTAAAATAGTTTTTTCTAAGGAATTTCTAAAAAATTTGCAAACGAAGCTTCCATTTTTTGTTAAATATTTTAATGCAAAATTTTGAGCAAGATAATAAATTTTTTCTGCATTAGCCTGATCTGTAAACCTATGCCCAGAAGAATTAGCAGCCATATCAGAAAGAATTACATCAAAATAATTTCTTTCTAAAGTTTCATTATATTTTAGAAAATTTGATATATCATCATATATAAATTTACAACTTTCAATTGGCTCCATTTGTTTTTTATCTATAGCTATTATTTGATTTTTTTTGTTTTGTAGCTCTGCTACAACCTGTGTCCACCCACCTGGGCTTGCACCTAAATCAACTACCTTACTATTTTGATTTATAATTTTAAATTTTTTGTTTATCTCTATTAGTTTAAAGGCTGCTCTAGATCTATAACCTTTAGCTTTAGATAGCTTTACAAAAACATCTTTTTTTTGTCTTTTTAACCAAATATTCTGACTGTTAGTTCTTTTCACTATAATATTTTCTTATCTTTGAATACATAATATAACTTTTCTAAAGGTAATCCTATAGCACCTGAATAGGAACCAGATATATAATTAATAAAAAAAGCCCCATAACCTTGAATAGCATAAGATCCTGTTTTGTTTTTCCACTCATTTAGAGTTAAGTATTTTTTAATTTCAATTTCATTTAAAACCTTAAACTTTATCTTGGTTTTGGTTAAATAAAAGAATTTATTATGAGTTTTATCTATGATTGTGAGTCCAGTAAAAATCGTATGTCTTCTGCCGGACAATAACTTTAAATTTTTTTCTGCTAGCCCTTTATTAGTTGTTTTATGAAAAAAATTTTTTCTAGAATATAAAATAGTATCTGCTGCTATTATTAAGTGCCTTTTATATTGTTTAAGTGCCTCTTCAGCTTTTAATGATGATATTCTTTTGACTAAGTTTTGAGGAGTTTCTTTATCTATGGGTGTTTCATCAATGTTAGGTTTAAATACTTTAAAAGAAACATTAACTCTTTTTAGGATTTCTTGTCTAGCTAATGATGAAGAAGATAAAATTATATTACTTATTTTAAATACACCTTAATTATTTATGCCTAAAAATTATTCTACCTTTTGTCAAATCATATGTTGACATTTCTACTGTAACTTTATCACCTGCCAATATTCTTATTCTATGTTTTCTCATTCTACCAGCTGTATGAGCTAAAATTTCATGATCATTATCTAGTTTTACTTTGAACATTGCATTTGGAAGTATTTCTAATACTACACCCTCATATTCTAAAACATCTTCTTTTGGCATTTCTCTCCTTTTCTTTTAAAATGCTAGTTAATCTTGATTTGGTCAAGCATTTATATTTTTATTGATATTATACTAACTAAAGTAAATAATCTTCTTGCAGTGTCCATATCCAATTCAGCTTTTTCTTTAAAAGCATCTAACAACATTCCAGCACCCTCGTCATGTATAGTTCTTCTTCCTATATCTATTGCTTCTATTTTTTTTAATGGTGCTGTCTTGATTGCTTCAACATAATTATCACAAACTATCTGATAATCTCTTATAATTCTCCTTATACTACTAATTGATATTTTTAAATCTATGATTGAGTCATCAAAAAAATCAATTACTCTCAATAAAAGTTTCCATTCTAATAATTTTATATTTATTTTATATGGGCCTGTTTCATTTTTATTGTAAAGTTTAAATTTTCCATTATTAAGCAAATCAAATACAGCTGATTTACGCTCTTGTTCAATTTCTTGGTTCCAAGTTATTAAATTTATTTTGTCAACTTCAGCCTCTACTATAAAAAATTTGGTTTCAGTCAATTACTAATCCTTAGAAAACCTAATTTTTGCTGATTTAACATGCGCATCTAAACCTTCACTATTTCCTAACGTCTCTATTGAAGGAAGAGTATTTTTAAGACCTGCTTTATTTGCTTCTATGTAAGAGGTTCTTTTTAGAAAATCTGAAACTGATAATCCTGAATCAAACCTTGCATTTCCTGAGGTTGGAAGTACATGACTAGGACCAGCTATATAATCACCAAATGCCTCTGGAGTATATTCACCCATAAATATAGCACCAGCGTTTTTAATTTTTTTTGCTAATAATTTTTTATTTTTTGTCATTATTTCTAAATGTTCAGGAGCGATATAATTAGCTAAACAGTGAGCAAAATTTATATCTTTTATTAAGATAGCTAGACCATTTTTTTTAATGCTTTTCGATGCTATTTTAGTTCTTTTAATGGATTTTAAAAAACTAAACAAGTACTTATTAACTTTCTTTATAAAGTCTTTACTGTTAGAAATTAGAATAGCTCTAGCTTCTTCATCATGTTCTGCTTGAGATAATAAATCCATTGCAACCCATTTAGGATTATTATGCCTGTCAGCTATGACTAATATTTCAGATGGACCTGCAATGGAATCTATGCCAACATAACCATAGAGCTGTTTTTTTGCTTCAGTAACGAATGAATTACCAGGCCCTACAACTTTATCAACTTTTTGAATGCTTTCAGTACCAAAAGTAAGTGCAGCAATAGCTTGAGCTCCTCCAATCTTATAAATTTCACTTATTCCTACAGCATTTGCAGCCACTAATATTTCAGGACTCAATAAATTATTATTAGCTGGAGTAGTTATTACTATTCTTTTAACTCCTGCTACCTTTGCTGGGATAGCATTCATTAGTACAGACGAAGGATATAATGCTTTTCCTCCAGGTACATATAAACCACAAGATTCTAAAGGAGACCAAATACTCCCTAATTTAATACCTAATTCATCTTTGTAATAAAGGTTTTTTGGCATGAGTTTTTTTTGATAACTCGTAATTCTTTGCACAGCTAATTTTATAGAGTCATGGAAAGCTTGAGAACATTGACTTAAAGCATTAGAAATTTCTTTTGGTGTTACTTTTAAACTCTTAACATTTTTAAAGTTATTATTTTCAAGTTCATTCGAATACTTAAGTAAAGCTGCATTTTTATTTTTCTTTATTTTTTTTATAATATTACTAACTATTTCACTTCTTTTTTTGTTATTTATACTCGTTTTATTTACATAAGAAAAAAGTTTCTTTTCATAATTTGATTCGTTACATGTAATTAATTTAAGCATTTACTGCCTTTCTAAAATTTGAAATTATTTTTCTAATTCTGTTTGGATAAGTCTTAGCCATATTTTTGTTTACAATTAAATATGAAGTGATGTCCATAATTTTTTCTACCTCTATTAACCCGTTTTCTTTTAATGTTTTTCCTGTTGAAACTAAGTCTACAATTCTAGAACTTAAGTCTAATTTAGGAGCAATTTCTAATGCCCCGTTTAACTTTAAACATTCAGCCTGCACTCCTCTTAATGCAAAGTGCTTTTTTGTAATTTTAGGGTATTTTGTAGCAATTTTTAAATGTGTCCAAGTCTTTGGGTCATCCTTCAAAGCCATTTTGAATGGCTCAGCTACAGATAGCCTACAACGTCCAATACCTAAGTTTACTGGTGAATATATTTCTTCATAACTAAACTCTTCAATTACATCTAATCCAACTATTCCAAGATGAGCGCCTCCATATGCTACAAAATTGACCACATCAAAACTTCTAACCTTAATAAAATCAATAAGTTTTTTATTGCTCGAAAATAAAATTTTTCTTGAATTAAAATCAAAAAATTCTTTTTCTGGAATAATATCAACTTTGTTAAGAATAGGAGTTAATTCTTTTAATATTCTACCTTTAGGTATGGCAACAATAATTTTTTTTTCAGTTTTTCTATTAATCATTTTTAGAATATGCAGGTATTATTGCTGGATAGATTGGTTTTCCTATATCTTCTAATAAACAAAAACATTTTTTTACTTTTAACGTAATAACTTCATTGTCATTAAGCATTATAAGAATATTATTGTCAATATTACTAATAGATAAAATATTTTTGATTTTGTGATTATTATATACATTTTTAAAATCAACATTTTCAACATAATTTATAACTAAAATTGACAGGACTTGCATAAGTAAATGGCTTTCATTTTTAGCATGTTCCCATGTGAATCTTTCAATTGCCATTGCAAACCGTTGTTTATTTTGTTCAAAATTAATTTCAGATGGAAGTACTATTGCCTCAAACAAACATTGACTAAAAACTTGCAGATCTTGGTCGTCAACCGCCTTTAATTTAACTGGAGACCAGTTTTGCCTAATTTCCATGTTTTCCTCTCTTAATTGCCGCTCCACATGTTGAGAGTTTATAATCAATATTTTCATATCCTCTATCTAAATGATAAATTCTATTAATTTTTGTTTTACCTTTTGCAATTAAAGCTGCTAATATTAAAGACACTGATGCTCTTAAATCAGTTGCCATAACCTCGGCACCTATAAAGCTACAATTACCATTAATAATAGCATTGTTCCCCTTAACTTGTATATCAGCACCTAATCTATTTAGCTCTGGTACATGCATAAATCTATTTTCAAATATACTTTCTTCAATGTAAGACTTTCCATTTGAAACACAAGCAAGTGTCATTAATTGTGCTTGTAGGTCTGTTGGAAAACCTGGATATTCCTTAGTTTTTATAGAAATTGAAGATAATTTTTTACCTTTCTCAATAAAAATGGCTTCATTAATTAATTTAAACTCTAAGCCCATCTCTTCCATAATTTCTAAAAATTTAGCTATATGGTCATAATTAATTCTTTTGATCAATAAACTACTATGAGTAATTGCAGCAGCTATAATAAAAGTGCATGCTTCGATACGGTCTGTTATTACTTGATGGAAAGTGTTTAAAAAAACATCTATGCCTTCAATTCTAATTTTACTTGTTCCAGCTCCTTCAATTTTAGCCCCCATAGATGTTAAACAATTACATAAATCAACTATTTCTGGTTCTAAAGCTGCATTATTAATTAATGTTTCACCCTTTGCTAGTACAGCAGCCATTATAGCATTTTCAGTAGCACCTACAGAAATTTTAGGAAAATCTATTTTATTACCTACTAAGCCTTTCCTATTACTTTTTGCAATCACATAACCATCAGAAAAATCAATGTTTGCTCCCAGTTTTTTCATAGCATATAAATGCAAGTCAACTGGTCTTGAACCAATAGCACAACCACCAGGCAGAGATATTTTAGCGAAACCTTCTCTAGCTAATAATGGGCCTAGAGTAAGAAAAGAGGCTCGCATCTTTCTAACTAAATTATAATTAGCCTCATGCGATAATATTTTTTTTGTCTCTAAAATATAGTTATTATTTTTTTTTCCTATATTAACTCCCAAACTTTCAATAAGATTAATCATTGATTTTATATCCAATAAGTCTGGCACATTTGATAAATTAATAGGCTTATCTGATAAAAGACTGCAAGCTAATATTGGTAAAGCAGAATTTTTAGAGCCGGATAGTTCTATTTCACCTGCTAGTTCTCTGCCTCCATCAATTTCAATATATTCCATAATTAAATTTTTGGTAAAGTAACACCTTGCTGTTGCATATACTTTCCTTTTTTATCTGCATATGAAAATCTAGGAGCTTCTTGGCCTTTTAAAAATAAAAATTGACATGCTCCTTCATTAGCATAAATTTTAGCTGGCAAAGGACTAGTATTAGAAAACTCTAGAGTAACATGTCCTTCCCATTCTGGTTCAAGTGGAGTAACATTTACAATAATTCCACAACGAGCATAAGTTGATTTCCCCAAACATATAACCAAAATATTTCTAGGTATTTTAAAATATTCTACTGTACGTGCTAAAACAAAACTATTAGGTGGTATGATGCAAGTATCTGACTTTTTTTCAACAAAACCTTCTAAACTAAAATTTTTAGGATCCACTATTGTATTATTAACATTTGTAAAAACTTTAAACTCGTCAGAGACCCTTGCATCATATCCATAACTAGACAAACCATAAGATATCTTGCCTTCTCTAATTTGCGTCTTTTCAAAAGGACTAATTATATTATTTTCCTGTACCTGTTTTTCAATCCACTGGTCAGACATCAATGCCATTTTTTTTTTCCTTTCTTATAAGTTTTACTTGATTTTTAGTTTGATTTTTTCTTCTTAATAGGTTTTTTTTCATCTCTTCTTCTAAAATTTTGTTTCTATTAGTAATTTTTTTTTTTCTATTCATACTAAAAATATATCATTTAATTTTATCTTTCTAAATATTAAAAATTTTAGTGCTATTTTTAAATTATAGTCTATAAGGTAACTATGTGGAATAGAGGAAATATTTCTGGAAAACTAGATAAAGTTATGTCCTACATTGATTCAACTTTTTCAGACCACGGCATATTTAGAATATTCTGGAGGTCTTGGGGCGTACTTCCTGGTCAAATGTATAGAAGTAATCAACCATATCCTTATCAAATTAAAAGAGACATTAAAAATTATAAGATAAAAAGCATTATAAACTTACGAGGAGAGCGTCATTGCTCATCTTACTATTTAGAAAAAAATATATGTGCATTAGAGAATATAAAAATTCATAACTTTCCTATCTCCTCAAGAGATATTCCAGATAAAAGTAAATTAATTGGTTTTAAAAAATTATTAGATCAAGTTGAATATCCCTGTTTAATGCATTGCAAATCAGGTGCAGACAGAGCTGGCTTAGCAGCTGCTTTATACCTTATATATAAAAAAAACTATAGCTTAGAAGAAGCTAGTCATGAACTAAGCTTTAAGCATTTGCATATTAAATACACTAAAACTGGTATTCTCGATCATTTTTTTTCAGAGCTTATTAAAAAAGGGGTTTATAAAAGATCAGACTTTTTAAAATGGCTTAATAATAGTTATGATAAAGAAAACCTTAAAAATAACTTTAAAAATAATACGTTATTAGATGCATTAATAAGTTTTTTGTTAAGAAGAGAGTAATTTATTGTTTAAATACACTGTAAAAATGCTTTTTATAATGAGAATTATTTTTAATTAAGTTCTTGTGGCTTCCATCAGCTAAAATACATCCTTTGTCAAAATAAATTATTCTTTTTGCCTCCAGAATAGTACTTAACCTATGTGCTACTATTATAGTAGTAATATTTTTTTCAAAACTTTTGAGCACTTTATTTACTTTTGACTCAGATCTATTATCTAAAGCACTTGTTGCCTCATCTAATAATAATATTTTTGGCTGTTTAATAAGCGCTCTGGCAATAGAAATTTTTTGTCTTTCACCACCTGATAAATTTAAGCCCCTATCTCCTGTTATTGTTTTATAAGATTTTTTTAATTTAATAATAAAATTGTGCGCATCAGCTTTTTTAGAAGCTTCAATAATTTCAAATTTTGAAGCCTTTGGATTAGCAATAGCTATATTTTTCATTATTGAGGTATCAAATAAAATTACGTCTTGAGAAACTAATGCTATGCTATCTCTTAAGCTTTTAATTTGTAATTTTTTTATATTTTGATCATCAATATATAAATTGCCCTTTACAGGATCCATTAGTCTTGGAATTAAATTTATAAATGTAGATTTTCCTGAACCATTTGCACCAACAATTACAACTTGTTCACCTGGGCTAATTATACAATTGATTTTTTTTAAAGTATATTCTTCATAATTATAATAGTAGCTTACATTACTAAATTTTATTTTACCTTTTAATGAGCTCAAAATCTTTTTACTTTCTGTTATATCTATTAGACTCTTCTTTTTAAGTAAATCCTCTAGTCTTATTAGTGAAGCCGCTCCTTCCTGAAGAATTGTATGTAGAGTACCCAAGGCTCTAGCTGGCTGTACTGCTATTAATAAAGCACTTATAAATCCAGTAAAGGATCCTAAATCAGAATTATTGTTTAAAATTCTTATTCCTGCTAAGACTAGTACAATTGAAATTGCAAGTCCTCCTATTATTTCTAAAGTTGGTTCTATTTTTGCTCTAACTTTTATTATTTTAACATTACCTTCATAAATATTTTCAAATTTTTTTATAGCATTTTTTTTTTGTAAATCCTCTAAATTATATGTTTTTATTACTCTTATTGCAGAAAAACTCTCACTTAAAAATGCACTGGCTTCAGAAATTTTTTTTTGTAGTTTTAATGATATATCTCTGGTTTTTTTTCCTATTTTTATAACAGGGCCTATACAAATTGGGTAAACTAATAAAACACATATTGTTAAAACCCAATCTAAATAAAACATACTAATTATCAGGCCTAACAAGATTAAAACATCTCTTATTAGATTATTTAAAGTCCTAATTATTGATTCTCTTAAAATATTTAAATCATTGATAAATCTTGACTGCAATGAACCAGCATTTTGATTATTAAATATAGTTACATCAAATTCTAAAACTTTATTGTATAGATGAAATTGAATATCTTTAATAATACTATTTGCGATTATCCCGACATATAATGTTTGGAAATAATGAGCAAGACCTTTGATAAAAGTAGTTCCTAATATCAATACTGGTAATAAAAAAATATATTGCTTATTCTTTTCTGATATCACATCAAAAGCAAAGTCTATTATTAATGGATACATAGAAGTTGCCATTGCTACTATAAACATTAAAATATTTGCTATTATAAATTTTTTTTTTTGTTTAAAACCCCACTTCTTTAAAAGTTTTAAATATAAAAAAAGTGTAGATAATCTATTTTGCTTTTTTAACATTATTATAATATATTATTTTTTTAACTATTTAAAAACATGAAAAATTATTGGACCAAAGCAAAAGTAGAAAAACTCTCCAAATTATGGGGACAAGGGGTATCAGCTAGGGATATTGCAGAAAAATTAGGAGATGTAAGCAGAAACGCTGTAATAGGAAAAGCCAATAGACTTGGTCTTTCAAAAAAACTTTCTTCTGAGAGCCAAACTATAAAAAAAGAAATAAATGCATCTTCATTAGTACCTAGTATGAGTGGTTGTAAATGGCCTATAGGACACCCCGGAGATAATGATTTCTATTTCTGTGGTAAGCCGGTAATTCCAGGAAAACCTTATTGTGGTGAGCACTGCTTAATTGCCTATAGAAGAAAAGATAGTCACCAGAAAGTAAAAAAGTTTTTTAAGTTAAATACTGAAGTTTAGTTTTAATTCCTAGCATTTTTAGATAGTCTGTCTAAAGCTTCATTAATAACTTCTTTAGCTATAGAAGCTAAGTTTTGATCTAACCATTCTCTAACCATCTCTCTCGTTGCATTGGTCACAGATTTATAAATTATTTCTTTAGTGTCATCGGTATCGAAAACGTCTGAAAATCGCATTAGTTCTGCTCTTACTGCTAGAGCTACGTCATCACTAATTAACCCTGTCAAGTCTAAGTCTAAGTTATCTTCGGAGGAAGCTTTCTTTTTAATAAGATTTTTTTTATATTTATTTTCTAAATCTAAAGAAACGTTATCTAATTTTGATTCAGGTTCTTTTTGAACCTCAACATTTTTTTCATTATCGATTGAAACACTCTCAGCTTCTTCAACTAAAGATTTAATTGATTTTCTTATATCTTCTGGGCTTCTTTTATCCATAAATTATTATAGCATAAATGTGAAATATGAAAAAAACTTTTTTTAAAAATTATTTAATTATTAAGCTTAATCCAATTTTTAGTTAAGTCTCCATAAAAGACTGAATAGTAAATAAAGCTAGCATTATCATTGGAAATTTGACTAGATACATTTTCTAAATTATTTTTTTCTTGTTCGAGCAAATAATCTGTATTTTTATTTTTTCTCTTACTTTCGTGCCTAATATTATTTATGATATTTAAATACATAAATATATAAACGACGTATTATTATTTTTTTTAATATATATAAAGGAAAATTTATGAATAATTTTACAAATAAAATAAAATCTTTAAAAAAGAATAGGGATAAACAAATTAAAAAATTAAGTAAATTACTTAACCTTTTAGTTTCGGCTGAGTGGGATATGGTAACCAAATCTTATGAACAGAATGATAAAATAGGTTTATCAGCTTCTAAAGCAATAGCTGATTCTTGTAAGAATGTACAAACAGCAATTTCTCAATTAATTCTTGCTGACTTTTCAGAAATTGAAAAAAGTGAAAATAACGCAGTAAAAACACAAAATATTCAACAACTTAAAAAAGTTGTGCTGGGTAAAAATAAGTAGTGTCCGAATCTAAAAAGGCAGCTTTAGTATTTGGTGTTTCTGGTGGTATTGGAAGCAATATATATAGTAATTTAAAAAGAAAAAATTTCGAAGTATATGGATTTTCTAGAACAACTGAGCCCAATAATAATATCATTAGTGAAAAATACTTAAAAGATCTATCCCTTAAATTTATAGAACAGAAGATAAAAATTAAAATTTTTATAAATGCTATAGGGTTTCTTCATGATAATTGTTATTCTCCAGAAAAAAAGCTAAAAGATATAAACCAAGAGTATATGAAAAAGTGTTTTGAAATTAATACCATACCAACTGCATTAATGATTAAATACTTTTGTCCATTAATGACAAAAGATGAAAAGTCAATATTTGCCTCAATCTCAGCTAAAGTAGGAAGTATATCGGATAATTATTTAGGAGGATGGTATAGTTATAGAGCATCTAAAGCAGCCCTGAATCAGATTATTAAAACATCCTCTATTGAACAAAAAAGGGTTAATAAAAACCTTATAATGGTATCTATTCACCCTGGTACGGTTAACACAAGACTTTCAAACCCTTTTATAGGAAAAAAAAAAGTTCAAACGCCGTCTGAAGCAGCAATAAAAATAATTAACTTATTAGAAACATTGACTTTAGAAGATAGTGGTCTTTTTTTTGATTACAATAAAAATATTATTCCTTTTTAAATGATTAATAACTATAAAATAAAGTCTAGGGTTATAAAAAGCGTAAACGGATTAGATGTACATATTCTAGAAAACAACGTTAAAGTTAAAAAGAAAAATGTTATTTTATTGCTGCATGGTTTTCCTGAAATATCATTCAGTTACAGATATATGATGTTGCTTTTTGAAAAAGCTGGTTATTATTGCATAGCCCCAGATCAAAGAGGTTATGGACAAACAAAATCAAAAGTTAAAGAAACACTTAATTCATTTAGTGTTTTAAACTTAGCAAGAGATGTGTCTTGTTTAATGGCAAAATTAAATATAGATAAATATCATCTAATAGGTCATGATTTTGGAGCATACGTAAGTTCTTATTTATGTCTTTTACACCAAAAAAATATATTAAGCTTAACTTTAATGAGTATGCCTTTTCCTGGTCCTCCCATTCTTAAAAATATCAGTAAAATGTTTAGCATGAATCAAAAGCTAGCCCTATTAAAACCAAAACGCAAACACTACCAATATTATTTCTCCTCATATGGCGCAAATAACAATATAATCAAATGTAAACAAGGTTTAAATAATTTCTTAAGAAGTTATTTTTATTTTAAAAGTTATGATTATAAAGGAAACAGTCCTTTTAAATTAAAAAGCTTTACAGCTAAAGAAATATCTAAAATGCCAGAATATTATATTATGAGATTAAATTTGGGTATGGCTCAAACAGTAAAAAAATACTCTCCTACTAAAAAAGAAGTGACAGGGTGTACTTGGCTAAATGAGGTTGATTTAGCTTATTATGTTAAAAACTTTCTTAAGTCAGGAATAAAAAAACCTTTATCTTGGTATAAGGTAATGTTAAGTAAAAAAGAAAAATTAAGAATAATAAAACTTAACTTGCCTAAGTCTGTTTATATACCATCAATATTTATTTCTGGAAGCGCAGATTGGGGTATGTATCAAAAACCAGGAGATCTAGAAAAAATGGAAAATGTTTTTTTAAAAAATTATTATGGTAGGTTTATAATAAAGCAAGCAGGTCACTGGGTTCAGCAAGAACAACCTAATAAAACTTTTGATATTATTTTTAAATTTTTAAAGAAACTCTAACTATTATGGCAGTTTTACAAATATTGAAAATGGGTCATCCAATATTAAGAAAAAAGGCATCAAAGGTAAAAAACTTTGAAGAAGTATCTGAATTAATTTTAAATATGAAAGATACATTGAAATTTATTGGAGCAAGCGGCCTTGCAGCACCTCAAGTAATGGTTAGCAAAAGAGTAATAGTTTATAGAGTTAACAAGAACCGTATTCCTCTTAAAAGTAAATTTAGCACTAAACCCTGGACTTATATGATTAACCCTGAAATAACTCCTATCACCACAAAAAAGAAAATGTTTTGGGAAAGATGTCTATCACTACCAGGGTTGCATGCAAAAGTGCCTAGATATGATAAAATTTTTGTTAAGTACTATACTCCTGATAATAAATTAGTAGAACATGAGGCTCACTCTACATGGGCTGCATTAATACAACACGAATATGATCACTTAAATGGAATACTGTATCCTATGCAAATGAAAGACTTTACTTATTTTGGATATAATGACTCGCCAGGAGATATTGCAAGGGACGCCATTAAAAATAAAGAATCAATAGATCCATTGTTTTTAGACTTAGTAAAAAAATGGCCAAAATAAAAAACTATTTAATTTTTTTTTTAGCAATCCGTTATTATAATAATAATTTAAAGTTTATACTATGATTACATTATCTGATGCTATTTTAGCAATAAATCCTGATGCTGAGTTTGATTATGATGATATCGATAATATATTTTGGAGAAGAAAAACTAAACCAATTCCAAAAGACCAAATTTTACAAAAATATAGAGAATTAAAAGATATAGAGCTGGAAAAGGTAGCATTTGAGCAAGCTAATCAACTATCAATTTTTGGAAAAGTACTAAATAATGTTTATAACAATAGAATATTACTTTTTAAGTATAGGCAAGCACTAGCAACTAGTAGCATAATTATTTCATTAATATTTGTATTAACAAATAATTTTCATAAAGTTAGATATACTATAGTTACCGACCCTTATGGCACCGAATTTGTATACGATAGGTTTACAGGTAAATTAAAAAAAAAAATAACTTACTAAATTAGAGCATTATTTTTCTCTGATTTAGGAGAGAAAAATGAAAAAACTAAGTAAATTTAAATTTTTTTCAAATAATTTAATTAATAAAAGAAATTTTTTTGTTAATTTATTAATAATTTCTTCCCTAACATTTGTTTTATTTAAGAATCTAGATAATATTCGTTACACCTACCTCAGTTCAGACGATGGGAAAATGTATAAATACGACAGATTTTTTTCTACTCTAAGGCTTAGCGAATAATGGCAGAAGTAATATTCTTAGTTATTGTAGCAATATGTATTATTGCATTATTTGCTATAGAAGGTAATAGGGCTAAACAATTAGAAAAGCTAGAAAATAGAATTGAGTTTTTACAAGATAGATTATTAGAGTTAGCTACCAGAACTGATATTCAGGATGCATTACTGAAGCTTAAAGCAAATGATCCAGATAGAAAGCTGCTTAAAGTAACTAATAAGGAAACAGGAAATGTAAAACTTAGAGTGATTACAAAAGACGGAAAAGAAATTCAAGATGTAAAAATTTCAAGCTAATTTTTAGGCATATGCCTATTTTTTATACAAAAATTATTAAATAATTATATTGTAATTAGTACTGCTTTTGATATTTATATATTTTTAACTATAAAGGAGTATAAATTGTTTAAATACTTATTTCTTATTTTAGGCTATGTCATCTCGACTAATTTAGCCTTTGCGGATGGCCATGAGGCAGCTGAAGCTGCTGTGGCAGATCCTGCAGAAATTTCATTTGTTTTTAATACATTATTATTTTGTATAGGTGGTTTTCTAGTAATGTGGATGGCCGCTGGTTTTACTATGCTTGAGGCAGGACTTGTTAGAGGTAAAAATACTGTAGTTATTTGTATTAAAAATCTAGGATTATTCTCTATTGCTGGATTAGCGTATTATTTAATTGGTTACAATCTAATGTATGCTGGGGTAGATGGAGGTTACATAGGTTCAATTAGTATTTGGTCTAGTGGAGTTGGTAGTGCTGATGATTTAGTGGGACAAGGTTATTCACCTGCATCAGACTGGTTCTTCCAAATGGTTTTTGTTGCTACTACTGCTTCCATAGTTTCTGGAGCGTTAGCAGAAAGAATATTAATATATCCTTTCTTTGCATTTATTTTAGTGCTCACAGCTATTCTTTATCCTATATCCGGTTCGTGGCAGTGGGGAGGCGGATGGCTTAGTGAAATGGGCTTTTCCGACTTTGCAGGCTCGACAATAGTTCATTCTGTTGGTGGATGGGCAGCTCTTGTAGGAGCATTATTTCTGGGAGCTAGAAAAGGTAAATTTAATGAAGATGGCACTGCTAATGTAATGCCAGGCTCATCTATTCCTATGGCTACTCTCGGAGTATGGATACTTTGGTTAGGATGGTTCGGTTTTAATGGAGCTTCACAATTAGCTCTCGGTTCATATGCAGATGCAGACGCAGTGGCTACTATTTTTGCCAACACTTCAATGGCTGCAGCTGGAGGTGTATTAGCTCCTATGATTTTAAGTAGATTAATGTATGGAAAAACTGACATTGGAGCTACTTTAAATGGTGCTATTGCAGGTTTAGTGAGTATTACTGCTGAACCTTTAACACCCTCTATAGGACAAGCAATAATTATTGGTGGAATTGGTGGTATAATCTGTATGTTTGGTATGAAACTTTTAGATAAGTTAAAAATAGATGATGTTGTTGGCGCAATACCAGCTCATTTATTTGCAGGTATATGGGGTACGCTTATAGTTCCATTTACTAATGGTGATACCTCATACGGAACGCAGATAATTGGTATATTAGCCTTTGGCATATTTACTGTAATTGGTTCTACAATAGTTTGGTTCATACTTAAATCTACCGTAGGCATTAGGGCAAGTGAAGATGATGAAGAGTATGGTTTAGATTATACAGAATCTGGTCAGGTTGGGTTAGAATACGTCTCAAAGAAAAAATAACCTTTCCTTCAAAGTGTAGCAAAGGAATTTTTCCTTTGCTACCTCCCTTTTTTTATATATTATTCTAGTATGAACTCTTTAGTAATACTAATTAGTCAAATTGTAGAACTATTTATTTGGCTTTTAATAATACAGGCTATTTTAAGTTGGCTCATAGCTTTTGGAATCATTAACACGCAAAGTAGCTTTGTTAATATGGTTGGTAATTTTTTGTATAAAATCACTGAACCACTTTTAAGACCAATAAGAAAGCTCTTACCTGATTTTGCTGGTGTCGACATTTCTCCAGTCATTTTAATTATACTACTTATATTTTTCAGAAATTTACTATTTGAATATAGCGGCTTAATTAACTTTAGTTAATTTAACCCCTAAACCTTAATGACTTAAGTTTTATAAAACCTTCGGCATCTTTTTGATTATAAATTTTATCCTCTTCAAAAGTTGAAAGATCTTTATTGTATAAACTATATTTAGACCTTCTACCTTTTACAGTAATAGTTCCTTGTCTTAGAAATAATTTCACTTCCCCTTCTACTCTTTTTTGACTATTGTCGATCAAAGCCTGTAACATCTCTCTTTCTGGACTAAACCATAAACCATCATATATCAATTGAGCATATTTTGGCATAATCTCATCTTTCAATGTAATGGAAGGACCATCTAATGTTAGACTTTCTATTGCTCTATGGGCCTCTAATAAAATAGTACCTCCTGGAGTCTCATATACCCCTCTTGATTTCATCCCTACAGTTCTATTTTCAACTAAATCTTTTCTACCTATACCGTTTCTTCCGCCTATAATATTTAAAGTTTGCATAGCTAAAAAAGGTGACAATCTTTTATTATTAACTTTTTCCAAATCACCTTTTTTAAAACTTAAGATTATATCTTCACCTTTGCTGCTAGCTTTACTTGGGTCTTTTGTCATCCTAAACATTTTTGCATCAGGGCTTTCCCAAGGGTCTTCTAATATTTTTCCTTCATAAGAAATATGCAACAGGTTTGCATCCATAGAGTAAGGTGGTTCTTTTTTCTTACTACCTGGCACTGGTATCTTATTTAGTTGTGCATATTTGATTAACCTTGCTCTTGAATTTAAACTCCATTCTCTCCAAGGTGCAATAACTTTAATACTTGGATTGTGAAAATAGTAACCTAATTCAAAGCGAATTTGATCATTACCTTTACCTGTAGCTCCATGAGATACGTAATCTGCTTTATATTCTTTTGCTATTTCAATTTGCTTTTTTGCAATCAAAGGTCTTGCTATTGCTGTACCAAGTAAATAATTTCCTTCATATAAAGTATTGGCTCGAAACATAGGATATATAAAATCTTTAGCAAAAATATTTTTAAGATCTGCTACTATAACTTTCTTAGCACCCATTTTTATAGCATTTTTTTTAGCTATTTTTAATTCATCTTTCTGCCCAATATCCGCAATAAAAGCAATGACATCCAATTTTTTTTCTATTTGCAACCATTTAAGGATAACCGAAGTATCTAAACCTCCTGAATATGCTAATACTACTTTTTTTTTCATAAATAATCCTTTCAAAAAGATTTTAGTTGACCACAAGCTGCAAGTACATCATCTCCTCTTGGTAACCTAACTGTTGCAACCAATTTACCTTCATCCAAAATAAATTTTTTAAATACTTTAATTTGATCTGGCGAAGAAGCCTTGTAGTTAGATCCTGGCCATGGATTAAAAGGTATTAAGTTTATTTTAGCTCTGTAAGGCTTTATTAGTTTAACTAACTCTTTAGCATCTTTAATACTATCATTAATTCCTTCCAACATAATATACTCAAAAGTTATTCTTTTATGCGTTCTTTTTTTACTATATTCCTTTAAAGCATCTAATAAATTTGCTATAGGCCATTTTTTATTAATTGGAACTAAAATATCTCTTATTTCATCAAAGGCTGCATGAAAAGATACAGCTAAATTAACATCAGTATCTTCTTTAAAGTCTAAAATTTTAGGCACTACTCCTGATGTTGACAATGTTACTTTCCTTTTTGAAAAAGCTAAACCTTTTTGATCTGTAAGTACGTTAATAGACTTTATAACATTATCATAATTTAAAAGAGGTTCTCCCATTCCCATAAATACTATATTGGTTATTTTTTTTTTATCAGTTTTATTATTCCAATCTTTCAAAATATTTTTTACATACATTACTTGTCCTAATATTTCTGACGTACTTAAATTCCTTGAAAACTTCATAGTACCAGTATGGCAAAAAGAGCACGACAAAGAACAACCTACTTGTGAAGAAACACAAATTGTACCTCTATTTTTATCAGGGATATAAACCGTTTCTATTTCTTTGCCATCTTCTAGTTTGAACAACCATTTTCTAGTTCCATCTTTAGATAATAAACTTCTACTTACCTTAAACTGAGATAGATAATATTGCTCGTTGATTTTATTAATAATATTTTTAGAAATATTATTTAACCCTGATAGTTCATCTATCCCTTTTACATATAGCCAATTCCAAAGTTGCTCAGCTCTAAAAGCCTTTTCATCTAAATCAATAAAAAAAGATTTTAATTCTGCAAATGATGTATTATATATATTTTCTTTCAACTGACTTAACTACAGTAATCATTAATTTTATTAAAGGCCTTTGCAAAACCATTTAAAGAATAAGTATCCTTAGTTTTAGTTCCTCTTCTAGATTGTCCATAAGCAATTAGTTTATCGCCTTTAATCATAGCTTTTATTATTTTTTTATCTTTTTTAGTTTTTGAAGCAGTCCAGGCAGTTTGTCCAAAAGTATTGAGTTCAAATTTATTTTTACTGTCAATTTCGATGAATGCCTTGCTATTTTCATTAAAAGAGTATCCGAAGTCAATGCCAACTGCATTCTTATTTTGATTTTCAAGGTTATTTCTATAAACAACTATTCTTACGCGTCCTCTTACTTTATATTCTCCTTCAGATTTTTCAGGCTGAGCTATTATATAACATAAAGATTTAGACTTTGCATAAACACTCCATTTTTCAAAGCTCCCTATTTTTTTTGTACCTTCGTTATCAGACATAACTTTAAAACTAAATACTAGTAGAAAAAAATTTATTAAAATTACAGCATATTTAAAATTCATATTTACTCCATTTAAGTATTAGGTAAAAATAGTTTTAATTTAAAAAATAGTTAAGGTCTATAATAAAATGTATAGTGTAGTTGTAAAAAAATATGGTGGTCCTGATATTCTTGAGTATGTAAGATCAGATTCTCAAAATATAGATGACAAATGTGTAAAAATAAAAGTCAGTGCATGTGGTGTAAATTTTGCAGATGTATTAACTATAAAAGGCAGGTATCAGGAAAGACCAAGACCCCCATTTTCTCCTGGGCTTGAAATTTCAGGCAAAATAATAGGTATAGGAAAAAATGTAACTGAACATAAAGTTGGAGATTTAGTGATGTCTATAATGAAATATGGCGGATATAAGTCTGAAGTTGTGGTGCCTAGTGAAAATACTTATAAAGTTCCTTCAAATATGCCATTAGAAATTGCTGCTGGATTTCCTGTAATATATGGCACAGCTTACAGTGCTTTAGTAACTAGTGCTAAAATTAAAAAAGGCGAAACATGTTTAATTCTCGGAGCAACTGGAGGGGTAGGCATTGCAACAGTTGAAATAGCTAAAGCTTTAGGGTCAAAGGTAATAGCTTGTGGAGGAAGTGACAGTAAATTAAAAAGTTGTACATCCAAAGGTGCCGACTATGTCATTAATTATAAAGAAAAGATTCTTAGAAATGAACTTAATAAACTTAATATAAAAGAAATAGATGTTGTGATTGATATGATTGGAGGACAATATGCTTTAGATTCAGTAAAGTCTCTTAAATGGAACGGAAGATTTGTTGTAGTAGGTTTTGCTTCAGGAAATATACCTAATATTCCAGCCAATAGATTACTATTGAAAAATGCTAGTGCTATAGGTTTGTATTGGGGAGAACTAGCATATAGAGAGCCGAATAGCATTAAAAAAGATTTTTTAAAATTAGAAGATTTATATAATAGAAATTTATTAAAACCCAATAATCATAAAACCTTTAAACTTGAAAATGCCTCTGAAGCATTACAATATTTACTAGAAAGAAAAAATATAGGCAAACTAGTTCTGAAAGTTAACTAAAGTCTAAATTAGCTTCAGTCCTGTTTATGATTTCTTGCTTACTAATATCAGGAGCAATCTCTAAAACTCTTATACCTTTATCAACCTCAAATACCCCCAAATTAGTTATTATAAGATTAACAACCTCTTTCCCAGTTAATGGTAAAGTACATTTAGTAACTATTTTTGGACTTCCATCTTTAGCATTGTGATCCATTAGCACTAATACTTTCTTCACTCCAGCCACTAAATCCATAGCGCCTCCCATACCTTTGACCATTTTTCCAGGTATCATCCAGTTAGCTAAATCTCCTGCCTCCGAAACCTGCATTGCTCCCAGAATTGACAAATCAATATGACCTCCTCTTATCATTGAAAAGGAGTCCGCTGATGAAAAAAAACTTGAATCTGCTAGCGAAGTAATTGTTTGTTTGCCTGCATTAATTAAATCCGGGTCTTCTTCTCCCTTTTTAGGAAAAGGGCCCATACCCAACATTCCATTCTCACTTTGCAGAGTAATATTATTTTTTTCACTAATATAATTAGCAACTAATGTTGGCATACCTATACCTAAGTTAACATAGTAACCATCTTCAAGTTCTTTTGAAGCCCTTTCACACATTTGTTCCCTAGTCCAAGCCATTAATTAACTTTCACTCAATGTTAAGTTTTCTATTGCTTTGGTATAGTTACGTCCTTCTAATATCCTGTTGACATAAATTCCTGGCGTATGTATGTGATCAGGATCTAAGTCACCTATTTCGCATAGTTCTTCTACTTCTGCAATAGTTACTTTTCCTGCTGTTGCCATAACTGGATTAAAGTTTCTAGCTGTCTTTCTATAAATCAAGTTACCAGACTTATCTCCTTTCCATGCCTTTACGATTGATAGATCGGCTACTAAACCTGTTTCCATTATATATTCTTTTCCGTTAAAAGACTGATGTTCTTTATTTTCAGCAACTAATGTACCAACTCCTGTAGCAGTAAAAAATGCTGGTATACCTGCTCCTCCAGCTCTAATTCTTTCTGCAAGAGTACCCTGAGGGTTAAACTCTAACTCTATCTCGCCAGACAAATATTGTTGCTCAAATAACTTATTTTCTCCTACGTAAGATGATATTGCCTTTTTTATTTGCTTCGTCTCTAATAAGAGCCCTAAGCCTTGTCCTTCAGTACCTGCATTGTTTGAAATAACAGTTAAATTTCTTACTCCACTATCCCTTAAAGCAAGTATTAGATTTTCTGGCAACCCACATAAACCAAATCCTCCTGACATAACTATCATTCCATCAAAAAGAATTCCTTCTAATGCCTCTTTAGGCTCTTTATAAACTTTTTTAAATACTTTATCATTCATCTTATAGATAATAAAATAAAATAAAAAAATGTCATTAAGAATTAACTCAGCCTTGTGGATGCTTTTTGCGTCTTTAAATTTTGCATTATTAAATACTCTTGTTAAATATCTATCTACTGATTTTAGCTTGTCACAAATCATATTTTTTAGATCTTTTTTTGCTATTGTTTTCATCCTTCCCTGGCTTTTGAATGCTGGTTTATTAAGTCTAAAAACTAAATCATATAAACTACAGTTAGCTAGATCTTCTGTAGCATTGGCTGCAATGTATTTATGGTTTTTTTCCATTTCAAAAATACCATTAGCTGAAGCAACTGCCATTAACTTTACTGCTCCTATATTTGGGGCATTGTGTGCAATAATTTTCTTGAAAGAAAAAATTAAAAAAAGAAGATTTATAGCCATTATCTTTTCAATTTTAGGAGCTTTAATTATTATTAAGCCTGGATTTACTGAGATAAATATTTATATACTTATTGCAGTATTAGCTTCTCTTCTTATGGGATTAGCAGCTATTTTCATTAAAAAACTTTCTATGGTTGATCATCCAAATGCTGTAGTTTTCTATATGCCAGCTATTTTATCTATTTTTTCTCTTATACCTTGCATTATTTATTGGAAAACTCCCTCCTTTTATCAGTGGTTACTGCTAATTAGTACTGGTCTTACAGCTACTCTAGCACATCAAGGAATTACAAGAGCATTTGCAAAGTCTGAAGCTACTTATGTACTAATTTTTGATTACTTAAGGTTACCATTTACTGCTTTATTTGCTTTTTACATTTTTTTAGAAACTCCGACTATATCAATATTCCTAGGAAGTCTAATAATTTTTATTTCAAGTATATATATTATTAATAGAGAAAAAGTAGCTGGTAAAAAAGAAACTACTCCTGTTATTACTGCAAAGAGATTATAACCTGTTAATAAAATTGAAATTATTAAATAACTCACAAAAAAAAAAAAATTTTAAAGGTATAACATTTATTATTATCGCTGCACTATGCTTTTCTATTATGTCAGCATTTTTAAAGCTAATAATAGAACAACATCACGTTTTAGATATTATGTTTTTAAGGTCTATTTTTGCCTTAACCATTTTATTAACTTTATATAAATTCAAATTTTTTGAAGTAAAAAAAAAATATTTTAAGTTTCATTTTTTTAGAACCATATTGGGAGTTTCTGCGATGTTTTTTACTTTCACTGCTCTAAAATATATTCCTATATCTAATTTAACTATAATTAATTTTTCAAAAATATTTTTTATTTTACCTCTTGCTGTTATTTTGCTTAAGGAAAAGACTTATTTTTCTTCTTTCTTCTATATTCTAATAGGTTTTTTGGGAATTGTTATAATAATTGGAATTGAAGCAGACAGCGCATCCAATCTAAAATATTATTTTTACGCCTTATTCGGAGCGTTTTTAATTGCTTTAGTTAAAATATTAATAAAAAAAATAGTAGCATACGAAAACACACTAAATATACAATTTTGGTTTGCTTTATATAGTTGCATATTTTTATTTTTTCCATATTTTCATTTAGCAATATTTCCCTCACCAAAATCAATATTTAATATCTTCTTTGCTTCTATTTTTGGATTATTAGCTCAATTTTTTACAATTAAAGGATTACGGGAAGCTAAGTCAACTATAGTAATGCCTTTTGACTTTTTCAGAGTTATTTTTGCTACTATAATAGGAGTCTTAATATTCTCAGAAAGCATAACTTTATTCTTTTTGTTAGGTGCTTTACTGATTATCTTTTCTGGAATTCAATTAAGTAAATTAAATTGATAAGTAAGCACTTAATGCAATCATAGTTAGTAAAATAGTTAAAAATATATTTAATTTAATTCTAAGAAGCAAAAACCATCTAGGAAGTTTTAAAGTTTGTAAAAAAGAATATTCTAGATATAAAAAAAAATTTAATATGCAAATTAAGTAAATTATTTTTGCTATTAAGCTAAACGAAAATAATAAACTTATAAGTACTAGAATGGTAGGTAAAGTAGAAATAAAAAAATACTTTTTAGCTCCTGTTTTAATATTTAGACCTACTCCCCAGTAAATTCCTCCTAGAAAAGCAATAATAGTATATCCATATACTATAATAATTTCTAATACTTGAATTTTACTAATATTTAAATTAAGTGTAATAATAGCAATTATAAATGGTATTAAACCACTAAATCCTAATATTTTAGCTAGATTCTCATTAGTTTTGTATTGCTTAGTGGTTATGTTTTTCAAACTCTTTATCCATCACTGTAGCTAGGAGCACATCTTTTTCAGAAAGCATTCCTATGTCATGAGTAGTTAAAGTTACTTCTACCTTATTATAAATATTTTTCCATTCAGGGTGGTGATTTTGGTTTTCTGCTTCAAATGCTAAGCTAGTCATCCAAGAAAAAGCTCTTTTGAAGTTTTTAAACTCAAAAATTTTAGAAGCTTGCTTTTCATTACCTTGAACTTCCCAATCATTTTCTAAAAAATAAGAAAATTGTTTTTCATTCATATGCCATCTCCTATTTTAAAACAATTCTTGAATATTAGACTAAAATTATCATATATTATATATATTATTAATTATTTTATGGAGTTATCAATGGCATTTGGTAAATATACTAACGATTATAACGTTAGATCAAGAGCTTCTTCGCTGTCTGCAGTAGATGAAGGTCTTAGAAAATTTATGTTAAGAGTTTACGGTTATATGTCTGCTGGTTTGGCAATAACTGGAGTTATTTCATATCTTTTTGCTAATGCTTATGTATCTGGTAATGCATTAGTTATGTCTATGATGCAAGGACCCCTTGCATTTGTAGTTATGTTTGCTCCTTTAGGAATCATTTTGTGGATGAGTTTTGGTATCAATAAAATGAGTTCTAGAACTGCTCAAAATTTATTCTGGTTATTATCAGCATGTTATGGAATTTCTCTAGCTAGTATATTTCTAGTATATACTGGAGCTACAATAGCAAGAGTATTTTTTATAGCTGCTTCTATGTTTTTGACTATGAGTATATGGGGATATACCACTAAAAGATCACTCGCCAAAATGGGCAGTTTTCTTATGATGGGTTTAATTGGACTTATAATAGCTTCAATTGTTAATATATTTTTAGGCTCTTCAGCTTTACAATTTGCAATGTCTATTATAGGTGTAATAATTTTTGCTGGATTAACAGCATATGATACACAAGTCATTAAAGAAATTTATGTAGAAAATGAGAACAGTGAAGATACAACAAAAAAAGCAGTAATGGGAGCTTTGAAGTTATATTTAGATTTATTATTATTATTTCAATATCTACTAATGCTTTTTGGCAATAGAGAATAGAATTATATGTCAGGGCATTAGTTTTTAACTTTTGCCCTTTTTCTTTATGCATGTCTTATAATAAATATTATTCAGAATGGGCTTATAACCCATTATCTTTTTGGGATGAAAAAGCTAAAGACGTTAGTTGGATAGAGCCTTACAAAAAAACTTTACACAAAACTGATAATTATTACGAATGGTTCCATCAAGGAAAATTAAATACTTGTTATAATTGTGTAGATAAACATGTAGAAAATGGAAAGAGTGATAAGGTTGCTATTATTTATGATAGTCCTATAACTAATACAAAAAAAAAAGTTACTTATGGTCAGCTCCTCAAACAAGTATCTTCCTTAGCTGCTTCGTTAAATAATATAGGGGTGAAAAAGGGAGATAGAGTAATACTTTACATGCCAATGATCCCAGAAGTAATTATATCTATGCTAGCTTGTGCAAGAATAGGAGCCATACATTCTGTAGTATTTGGAGGTTTTGCTGCAGAAGAATTAGCAAGCAGAATTTCTGATGTTTTGCCAAAAGTAATTATTTCTGCAAGTTGCGGTTTAGAACCAAAAAGAATAATTGATTATAAAAAAATTCTAAATAAAGCTCTCTCTCTAACATCTCATAAGCCTATAAAACAAATTATATATCAAAGAGAGCAGTACTTGTGTAAATTAACCTCAGAAAATGATATTTCATGGAAT
This sequence comes from Rhodospirillaceae bacterium, assembly GCA_902615805.1. GTDB lineage: Bacteria > Pseudomonadota > Alphaproteobacteria > TMED109 > TMED109 > TMED131. The sequence goes on along the minus strand of CACMQH010000002.1, from coordinate 32,074 downwards.
GAATTTGTTGACAACTCCTTTTCAATTAATTGTGTGCCTGTTGACTCCAACGACCCATTATATATTTTACACACATCTGGCACTACCGGCATACCAAAAGGAATAGTAAGAACCAATGGAGGGCATGCTGTTGCTTTATTAAATAGTATGAAAATGACTTATGATATTTCAGAGGATGATATTTTTTGGGCTGCATCAGACGTAGGATGGGTAGTTGGTCACTCTTACATAGTTTATGCGCCACTTTTATTAGGTTGCAGTACTGTATTATATGAGGGAAAGCCTGTCGGAACTCCGGATGCTGGACAATTTTGGAGAGTAATATCTGAATATAAAGTAAAAACTATGTTTACTGCTCCTACTGCAATAAGAGCTATAAAGAAAGAAGACGCAGATGGACAAGAATTAAAAAAATATGACTTATCTAAGTTACAGTACATTTTTTTAGCAGGTGAAAGAGCTGACCCAGAAAGTATAAAATGGACTATGGAAATGACCAAGAAACCTGTAATTGATCATTGGTGGCAAACAGAAACAGGCTGGTCTATAGCTGGAAATTTTCCTCAATTCGGACTTTTTGATATAATGTATGGCTCTACTGGAAAAGCAGCACCAGGTTTTCAAGTAAATGTTTTAAATGATAAAGGAGAAAAATTAGCTCCAGAAAATATGGGTAACTTAGTTATCAAACTTCCTCTTCCTCCCGGTTGCAGTTCAGAAATCTGGAATAACAAAAATAGATTTTATGAAGCATACTTAAAAAAATTTGATGGTTATTATGATACCTCTGATGCAGGGATAATTGATAAAAACGGATATATTTCTGTGATGTCAAGAACAGACGACATTATAAACTGTGCAGGTCATAGATTATCAACAGGATCTATAGAAGAAATTTTAACCCAACATCAAGATGTAGCAGAATGTGCTGTTGTAGGCTTTAATGATGAACTCAAAGGACAAGTTCCTATAGGCTTAATTGTATTGAGTACATCTTCAATGAATTCAGAAAACACTATTATTAAAGAAACTATTAATTTAGTAAGAGAAAAGCTTGGCCCCGTTGCATCATATAAAAAATCAATTGTTGTTGAAAATTTACCAAAGACTAGATCTGGTAAGATTTTAAGATCTACTATATCTAAAATTCTTAACAAAGAAGACTATAAAGTGCCTGCAACTATTGAAGATATTAATACTTTAGAGCTTATTAAGTGTTTAAAAGTTTAATTGTTATTAGACCCTTAATATTTCTTCATAGTTTTTTTCTAATTTTTTATTAATGAGACTATGCCTAACCATAAAATTAAAAAAAACTAAATTACAATTATTTTTTATTGAGTCAGTATTTTGCATAAGCTTTAAAACTTTTTTCCATTCCATTAACTCAAACTTTTCAACCTCTCCATCTAAACATTGTGGCTTGAACTTATCATCTACTTCTAAATCAAAAAGATATAATGTATCTCTTCTTAAGGTATATGGGCTATTTTTCCAATTATAATTTAATGTTCCAACTAGTTTTACATTATTAAGTTGTTCTTTTTTTAGACCAGCTTCCTCATAGGCCTCCCTTTCTAAAGCACAAAAAACACCTTCTCCTGCTCTTACTCCTCCTGCAACACTATTGTCAAACTTTGATGGCGATACCAATTTTTTTTTATTTCTTTTAGGCACCCATAACTTATATGAATTCTTTCGTTTTATATATATTATTAAATGAACTCCATAACCCCTTATACCTAAAAACTCTACTAACTTTCTATCTAATTTAAAAAGTTCTTTTCCTTCAATAGTATTTCTACATGAAAATAACTCACCAGCAGGAATAAAAAGTTTTTTTTTTTCACTTAAGGTTTCTGTTATTTTTAAAATTATTTTTTTAAGTTCGGTTTGTGATGTATTTTCAAAATAAATTTTTTGATCTAACAAATAAATACCTTTAACGTTTAGTAGTATATATTTCGCTATTTTCCTGTGTACATAACCTATTTGTATTTTGCCAAAAATAAGTTTGTAATAATTTTCATTGTAAATGAAGTTATTAAGATCTTGAAATTTTCTTAATAGTGACAAACTTGCTAAACTCTAAGTGTTGATCCATATTTTAAATATTTTTTACGTCTTAAAGATAGTAAATTTGTATGCTTGCTAGAATTAAGTTCTTTAAGGTTTTTTAAAAGACTATGCTTAACATTTTCAATAGTTTTATCAATGTCTCTATGCGCTCCTCCTAGCGGCTCATTAATAACTTCATCAATAACATTTAACTTAACTAAGTCACTAGAAGTTAATTTTAAGCTATTAGCAGCAATTTCATCAAACCCTTCTTTTTGCCATAATATTGAGGCACAACCCTCCGGAGAAATAACTGAATAGACTGAGTTTTCCAACATTAAAACTCTGTCTCCAGTAGCTATTGCTACAGCTCCTCCGGAGCCACCTTCTCCTATAATAATACTTATCAAAGGTACGTCTACACTCAAACACGTTTTAATTGATGATGCTATGGCTTCTGACTGACCTCTTTGTTCAGCACCCACTCCTGGATATGCTCCTGCAGTATCTACAAAAGTAAGAATTGGTAAATTAAATCTATTAGCTAAATTCATAAGTCTAATAGACTTTCTGTAACCCTCAGGCCTAGCCATACCAAAATTTCTCTTTATTCTACTATTAGTATCGTTACCTTTTTCCTGACCTATAATCATGACGGATTGACCATCCAAAGAGGCTAACCCTCCTATTATTGCATCATCTTGTCCAAAGTTTCTATCACCATTCAATTCTTGAAAGTTTTCAAAAATACCACTTATATAATCTATAAAATGCGGTCTTTCAGGATGTCTCGCAACTTGTACCCTCTGCCAGGGTGATAGTGAGGAATACTTAGCTTTTAAAAGTTTTTTTGTCTTGAATTCTAGGTTAGAAATTTCATCAAGAATTTTAGTGCCTTTTACGTTGCTAACATGCCTTAGCTCATTAATTCTAGCTTCTAATTCCGCTATTTCTGCTTCAAAGTCTAAAAAGAACTTCATGTATCTTCTCTAGTATTTTTTATCATATTATCTATTTCTACTATATTTTGTGCCTGTTTTATAGATACAATATCTAACAATTTTCCATTAAATGCAATAGCTCCTTTTCCTTTTTTTTCAGCTAATTTCATTTGTGCTAATATTTCTTTTGCCTCTAAAATTTCTTTTTCTGTAGGAGAAAATATTTTATTAGAGAGATTAATTTGTGATGGATGTATTACCATTTTTCCATCAAATCCCATAGTGTAAGAACTTCTTGCTGCAAAATCAAATCCTAATTCATCTGAAAAATCACCAAATGGGCAATCTACTGCTCTTAAACCATATGCATGTGCTGTCAATACTATTTTAAATAATGCAAAGTGCCACATATCATTTATAAAAAAAGTTCTTTTCTTTTTATTGCCGTCTAAAACTCCATAATTTTTATTTATACCCCCTATATTAGTGATTTTTGCTCCTATAGAGGCAGCAAAATCCGCTGAGCCGAAATGTAAAGATTCATTTCTTTTACTGGAAAGTGCTATTTTGTTAATATTAATTAAACCTAAAGTTGTTTCTATAATAATTTCAAAACCTATTTTCTTTTTTCTTTTAAATTTATTTTCATAAGCAGTAACTAATTCATCAAATTTTATAACTTCCTTATCACTATTTACTTTTGGAAACATTAACAAATCTAATCTAGAAGAAGTATTTTTCATTATTTCTTCAATATCATCATTAATAAATTCTGTATCATAACTATTTACTCTAATTGATAATGTTTTATCTCTCCAATCAATTTCATTCACTGCTTCAATAACATTAGCCCTAGCACTTGACTTTTGACTTATTGAAACAGAGTCCTCTAAATCTAAAAATATTATATCTGCATCACTTTTGGCGGCTTTTTCAAAAAAATCTATTCTGGAACCTGGTACTGCTAATTCTGACCTATTTAACCGTAATTTTATATTATATTTATTATTTCTCATAATGTGAAAATATATTAGATTAACCCTTGCGTAAAGTATTCCTAATAGGGTGTTTTTTTATAGCATTTAATGAATCTTTTAGATTAACGTGAGTATATATTTGAACTGTAGATATATCTTCATGGCCTAGCAAATATTGAATAACTTTTAAATCTGCTCCATTTTTGAGCATATGAGAGGCAAATGCATGCCTTAACATATGGGGCGAAATTTTATGGATAATTAAACCTGATTTTATTGCAATTGATTTCAGTTTATAATAATAAGTTTGTCTAGTTATATGACTCTTCCTTGAAGGAAAAAGCCATGAGTCTCCGGACTTATCCTTGGATTTTAAATAATATGAACTGCTTAAGTATTGAGATAGTATTTTTTTTGTAATTTTTGCTAATGGAATTACTCTTTCTTTATTTCCTTTTCCTAATATACAAATACTATTTAGATCCTCATTTAAATTGCTTAATTTCATAGAAACTAGCTCTGATACTCTTAACCCAGTAGCATAAAGCAATTCTGTTAATAATAAAGTTTGGAAATTCTTGAATGTGTCTTTATTAATGTATAAATAGTTTAAAATTTTTTTTATATCTTCTTCACTTAAAAATCTTGGCAGAGCTTGTTTCTTTTTTGGAGCTGTAATATTGGTGGCAGGATTTACATCTATAAGCTGTTCAACAAATAAAAAATTATAAAACTGCCTTACAGTAGAAATTTTTCTTGATATTGTTGATTTTTCTAATGATTGTTTACTTAATAATTCTATCCAAGTAATTATATTATTATAAGTACATGAAAATAAACTATAGTTATTTTTTTTTAAAAAATTATAAAAACCTTTAAGGTCATTTTTATAACAATCTAAAGTAGGTTTAGTTAAATTTTTTTCTGTAATAGATTTTTCTAAAAATAATAATATAAAGTCTTCTCCATTATTATTAACCACTTTTCTCAATCTATAACCCAAAGTTTATTTCTATACCTAATTCTCTCGCATATTCTCTCAAGCCTATATTATTTAATGAATAAATAGATTTGTATAAATAATAAAAATTTAATTCTTCTTTTTTTGATGAATTGAATAGATCTATTACAATAAATACAGTTTCTGCTAAATTTCTTTTCTTAAGAGATTGTTCTAATATTAAAAACAGGTTAGTTTTATTTATATTAGAACTAGAGTTAAAACTTTCAAATTCGTTATAAAAGTTTTCCCATAGGAGAGGTGAAATATCATAATTTAAGGCCTTTAAAGTAATCATAAGATTATAAATGCTTTCTTTTTTTACTTCTAAACTATTATTAAGCACATCTAATAAGAAACTTATATCAGGTATTTCAAAATTAGATTTCTTTAAGTCTGGGTCCACAACATATAATAACAATAGCATTTTACAAAAATTTAAATCCAATACTGCTCTATCTTTAAAATCATTATTAATAAAAAATAACCAATTTTTTGCTTCCTCTACTTTCTTATTGCTTATTAATGCTCTTGTTACTGGATATGTAAACCAACTTAACTCTCTCTGTGGTGTTATTGTATTGATAGAATCCAAAGATATTCCATATAAAGCTTTTTCTATATTAATTTCCTTTGCCTTTAACCACAATAAGTTTAAAAGCTTAGCTCTATCTACATCTGATATTGTATTATTTATAAGATAGAATAAACTAACCCTTACATCCAAAGAATTTTCGCTTTCCTTATTAGTTAAACTATCTAGATCTACTATATCTTTTACTGTTTTATGATAATCAACATATGAATTTTTCAAAATAGTAGGACTGTACAAACCAAAAGTTACCAACTTTTCTAAAGATTCTATCTGTTCTTTAATACTATATAACTTCATATCATAAATAATTTTATCTAAAGTTAAGGGGTCTTTAGAAAAAATTTTTTTAGCTATTAAATAATCACTTAAACTAATTATTTTATAATTCATATCTTCTATATTTTTTTCTTCTAATAACAAATTTTTAACTGACGGGTCTTCTAAATACTTACGTACTTTTTTAATATAAGGTAGGCTTTCAACAGAGTCATTTTCTAATAAATCTAAAGCTAATTGCGCTTGACTATATTTCCTTTTAGCAATATTGCAAGCAATTAGCGTCTTTCTCTTTTCTATATCTTCTTTAACGTCAAATTTTTTCTTTTGTAACTCATTACAAATATAAGGAATATCTTTATCGTAAATTCTTAAATCAAATATTAAATTATAGAAGTTATCATCTTTTATTTCTAATGGAATATTATCTATAAGCTTATTTATATTTGCAGTATCTCCTATATTACTCAGAATTCTAATCTTTGCTTTTAAATATTTTAGTTCACTATCATCATTTAATGCCCCGTTAATTCTTGCAAGATTGTTTTCTATAGGTTTTTGAGCTCGAGACAATAATATTCTAGATGTTAACTTAAATAAGGTTGTTGATTGAGTTGAAAAATTTGTTCTTTCTAATAAATTTTTAGCAAAAAAACTGTTTGTACTTCCCCACATTAACCAACCAAGACCGCCCTCTTCACTGGACAATATACCATACCAATCATTAAACTCTTTAGGTATATCATCTATTACTATTAAATTTTTATTTTCTTTATTTTCTGTACTACCAATTACTTCTTCTAAGTTATTCTCACTTTCACTTTCAGCCTTTTCCTCACTTGGTTCACCATCATTTTTTTCTAATTTAAGATTTTCTTCTAATAATATTATATTCTTTGGTGGTTCCTCTGAAAATAAATTATTGAAAACAAAACTAAACAAAATAATAAATAGATATTTTTTAGTTATCATTTTTTAACCGGTGTATTTCAATATTTTTTTCTATTTTTTCTTGTGGCGCAGGTATTTCCCAAAAAAAAATAACAAAAAAAATAAGTCCAAAAATTACTAAAACACTAAAAACTAAAATTTTTTTAATTATCATAAATTTTTCAATGAAATTATTCTGTTATGTAATATACTATATAATACTTTAAAATTTAGCATAAAACAAACATCTATTGAATGAAATAAGTTTATATAAAAAATCAACAGCAAAGAAACTTTTTTTAGTAGGTTTTATGGCTACTGGAAAAACGACTATTGGTAAAAAGCTAAGCTCTAAGCTTAATTTGCCCTTCTTTGACAGTGATAAAGAAATTGAGTTAGCCTTAGGCTGTTCAATAAATGAATATTTTAGAAGAAATGAAGAAAGTAAGTTTAGAGCAATTGAAGAGAAAATAATAATTGAGAAGATAAAAAATAATAAAGATAATAATTTTATTATGTCTTTGGGGGGGGGCGCTTATTTAAATTATAACATTAGAAAATTAATAAATTGTGTTGGAATTAGTATTTGGTTAAATGGCAACATAGATATTATTTATAATAGACTAAAAAAATCAAAAATTAAACGTCCATTAATGCTAACGTTTAATACAAAAGAAAAGTTAAAAAATCTTTTAAAAGATAGAATGCTTTATTATCAAAAAGCAGATATAAAGGTAAACATAATAAATACTAGCAAAGAAAATATGTCTGATATAATACTAAATCAAATTGAAGAATACGTAAGTATAAAAGATGGTTAAAATAAAAATTAATTTAAAATATAATAGCTATTATATTTATTTACAGCATAATATTTTTGACGATATAGCAACGTTCCATAAAAAATATTATACTGATTGCAAAGCTATTATTATTACTGATCAGAATGTTAAAAAGTATTATTTAAAAAAATTAACTGATAGATTTTCTGCTAAAAATATTACAATAAATGCTTACTCTGTTTTAAATGGCGAAAAAAGTAAATCTTTCAAATCTCTAGAATCACTTGCGGAAAAAATTATAAAAAAAGGAATAAATAGGAATGATATTATTTACGCCTTTGGCGGTGGTGTTGTAGGAGATTTAACAGGTTTTTTATCTTCTATAATATTAAGAGGGGTAAAGTTTATTCAAATACCAACCACTCTTTTATCTCAAGTCGATAGTTCTGTAGGAGGAAAAACAGCAATAAATTCTAAATTAGGGAAAAACCTAATTGGAACTTTCTTTCAACCAGCTGCTGTGTTTATTGATCCAAATACTCTTAGTACTTTGCCGAGAAAAGACTTATTAGCTGGGTATGCTGAAGTAGTTAAGTATAGCTTAATCAATGATAGAGTTTTTTTTAATTGGTTAAATAAACATAATAAAGATAATTTGAGTTTGGTTCCTAAAAATATTTTAAAAATTATTTCAACTTGTGTTAAAAAAAAAGCAGAAATAGTAAAGTTAGATGAAAAAGAAAAAAAAACTAGAATGCTTTTGAATCTAGGACATACATTTGCTCATGCGTTAGAAAATGAATTAAATTATAAAATAAGGCATGGCGAAGCAGTCTCTTTAGGGTTATTGATGGCTATGAAGTTATCATATAATTTAGGTTATGCTAAAATAAATGATTTTAATCTATTGGAAAATCATCTAAAAAGCTCTAAACTCCCAATTAAATTAAAAGATTTATCTAATAAAAAAAAATGGTTGAGTAAAAATATCTTAAAGAAAATGCAAACAGATAAAAAATCTTATAAAGGAAATATTCGTTTTATTTTATGCAAAGGAATAGGTGCTACATTCATAAAAAATAATATTGATAAAACCATAGTTAAAAAAACAATTGAGGAATTTATAATTTAATGCCCGAATTATATTTGATTATTCAAATCTTAATTATTTTTTTTTTAATAGTTTTATCAGGATTTTTTTCCTCTTCAGAAACAGCAATCACTAGTATATCTGAACCTTTAATCCAAAAAAAAGTATCAGAGGAAGATAAAAAAGCTATAAGAACCCAAAAGCTATTAAAAAAAAAAGAAATTATAATCAGTGCAATATTATTAGGAAATAATTTAGTTAATATTTTATCTTCAGCATTAGCAACAAACATTCTCATTAAGTCTTTTGGCCCAATAGGAATTTTGTATTCTACTTTAGTAATGACATCTTTAATATTTATTTTTGCTGAAGTTTTGCCGAAAATTTACGCAATAAGAAAACCTGATACCTTATTAATATTTTATACTCCTATGTTGATGTTTTTTGTTTGGCTATTATCACCTATAAACTTTTTGATTCAAAAGTTAATTCATTTTTTATTAAGCTTCAAAAAAATTAAAAGTAATAATAATAATAATGAAGATAGGATAAGGGGAGCTATTTTGCTAGCAGCAAAAGAAGGAGAAATGGTAAAAGATAACAGATTTATGTTAGAAAGTATTTTAGATTTAAAAGATAGAGAAATTCATGAAGTTATGATTCATAGAAAAGATATTTTTAGTGTTAACATTAACGAAAATAAAGATTTTTTTTCTAAGCTTGCAAATGAGACACCTTACTCAAGATTTCCTGTATGGGAAAATAATTCAGAAAATATTATAGGTATTGTGTATGTAAAAGATTTATTAAGATCACTGCTACTTAAGAAATTTGATGTTAAAAAAGTTTTACAAGAACCTTGGTTTATTCCTGAAACTACCAGTCTACTTGGCCAACTAAATGAGTTTAGAGAAAAACAAAAACAGATGGCGTTTGTTGTAGATGAATATGGTGTGCTTTTAGGATTAGTTACACTTGAAGATATATTAGAAGAAATAGTGGGCCAAATAGAAGATGAACATGACTATCCTTCTTCTAATCTTTTATATGATAATAATGGTAATATTTATGTTAATGGAAATGTTACTATTAGAGATTTAAATAGAAAATTTAATTTTAAACTACCAGAAAACTCAGCATCAACAATAGCTGGTCTGATCATTAATACTGCTAAAAGAATACCCGAAACAGGTGAAAATTTTGTTATAAAAAACTTAATTATCAATATCATATCAAGAAGCCAAACTAGAATTACTAAGGTTTTAATAAAAAAAAATAAAACTTAAGAACTTTTTAGATCCAACTCTAATGCATGCAATCCAGTAGTAAATTCATTATTTAACAGGTTATATACCTTTCTATGTAAATTCACTTTAGTTGTCGTGCAATTAGTTAGTACCATCTTTATAAAAAAGTGAGTTTCCTTGGCATTTCTGCTAACTTGGCTGTGCCCCTCGTGTTTTTTACTATCATCTCTTACCAATAGTACATTAGGAGAAAAGTTTTTTTTTAGAATTGTTTCAATTCTTTTTTTTCGTGAATCTTCTTTCATAATTAATACCTACTATTGCTAATAAGATAAAATAACATAATATTAATAATTATGTATAAAAATAAAAAAAGCTTTAGTTATTTTTTTGAGGGAAAAGAGGATGAATTTTTGGCTCTTACTAAATATTGCGAATGGGGTAATTGCCAAAAAAAAGGTGAATATAAAGCTCCCACTTCTAGAGAAAAACTTAGAGAGTTTAAATGGTTTTGCTTAGAACATGTTAAATTATACAATAAAGGATGGGATTACTTTAAAGGTAGAACTAGTGATGAAATTTATAATGAAATTTCTAAAGATGCACTATGGCATAGGCCAACATGGGAAAAAATTAAAAAGTACAAGTTTTTAAATTCTAATGAATTTAATAATGAAAATTTAGATTTTTCTGACTCAAAGCCTAAAGATAAAGTAAAAAATACTAATATTGCAAATTGTGCAGAAATATTAGAAGTTAAGTTACCTGTAAAGATATCTGCATTAAAAAAACAGTATAAAAAAATGGTCAAAAAGTTTCATCCTGATGTTAGTAAAAATAATAATGAAGAACACATTATAAAATTAAATTACGCATATTCAGAGTTATTAAATTTTTTGAAACAATAAAGGAAATTATGAAACATTTACAAGATACCAATGCTCTTGAGCCCTTAGATAAACCTACAAACAAAATAAATGTCTCGGAACTGTTTAATATAGAAACAAATTTAGAGGTTGATGCATTTAGCAAAAGAGACCCATATGTACCTGAAATAGACGATAATTATATTTTTGATAAAGATACTACCTTAGCAATTTTGGCAGGCTTTCAATTTAATAGAAGAGTAATGATTCAAGGTTATCATGGAACAGGAAAATCAACTCACATAGAGCAAGTTGCAGCTAGGCTTAATTGGCGATGTTTAAGGGTTAACCTAGATAGCCATGTAAGTAGAATTGATTTAATTGGCAAGGAGGCAATTGTATTAGAAAATGGATCACAGATAACACAATTTAAAGAAGGCATTATTCCATGGGCCTTGCATAATGGCGTAGCTTTAGTTTTTGATGAATATGATGCAGGTAGACCAGATGTAATGTTTGTAATTCAGAGGATACTTGAGTTAGAAGGGAAACTAACCTTATTAGAGCAGAATAAAGTAATAACTCCGCATCCATCATTTAGACTTTTTTGTACTACCAATACTATAGGACTTGGAGATACATCAGGAATGTATCATGGTACTCAGCAAATAAATCAAGGACAAATGGACAGATGGAATATAGTTTCTACTTTAAATTATTTAAGTGAAAAACAAGAGCTTAATATTGTCAGTTCGAAAGCTAAAAAATTTTTAAAAAAATATCAAAAAGAGAAAATAGCTCTGATGATTAATTTAGCTAATCTGACTAGAACAGGTTTTAAAAACGGCGATATATCCACAGTTATGTCTCCAAGAACGGTTATAACTTGGGCTGAAAACGCATTAATATTTAATGACATAGAATACGCCTTTAAAGTAACATTCCTAAATAAATGCGATGAAGCTGAAAGGCCTATTATTGCTGAATATTATCAAAGATGCTTTGCAATAGAGCTACCAAGTGCTTGGGTAAATGTTATTAACGATTCTTCTAATATTATTAATGAGTAAACCAAACACAAATATAAATACTTTTAAAAAATCAATAGAAAGTACCATAAAAGCGATATCTAAAAAATCTGATATTAATATATTATTTGGTTCAGATAATAAAAGTTCTTACCAAAATGTAAATTTGCCTGAAGTTAATAAAGATAAACTCTATAAAAGCAAGCTAAGAATTAGAGGCAGAAGTGATTCCGCATCACTCGTTAACAGATACCATAACAATAAAATTCATCAAAAAATGTCACCTAAAAACTTAGAAACTAAAGTTATTTTTGATGAAATAGAGTTCTTAAGGTGTGAATTATTAGGTAGTGTAAAGTACCCTGGAATAAAAAAAAATCTATTGGATTTTGATACAGAGTATATTAATGAAAAGATAACTGAAAATATAAAGCTCAGTAAACCAGAGACATTTAAACTATTTTTAAAAAATAATATATTGGGATTGGATCTGTATAATCAATTATCTGAAGTAGGCGACCCTATAATCAACTCCCTAAATAAAGAATTGAAAAGTAAAAATATACAAATCTTAGATAAAATTTCTAATCAAAAAGAATTTAGTATAGAAGTTTTAAAACTAATAAATGATGTCATAGATCAAAATGTACAAAATGAAAATAATAATAACGAAAAAAATGATGATAATAGTGAAGAACAGGAAAACCTAGAACAGGAAACAAAAAAACAAACTGAAGAGTATCAAAGCTTTGAAATAACTGATACAGCTGAAAGTCAAAGTACAGATAGTTTAGAAAATGATGAGTCTCTAAATGAAGTAGGTAGTGAAGAAGAAAGCTCTGATTATAATTCATCCTCAAGTAATGATTTTAAAGATAGCATAGAAACTCATTTTAAATATTCTATTTACACTAAAAAGTTTGACAGTGTTACTAATGCTGATAAACTTTGTGATGCTGAAGAAGCTTCAAAACTCAGAAAACAGCTAGATAAGCAGACTGAAAAATTAGACTCAACTATCACAATTTTAGCCAATAAACTTCAAAGGAAGCTTTTATCAAAACAAAATAGATGGTGGGAATTTGATCTAGAAGAAGGTATCCTTGATAGTGGCAAACTAGCCAGAGTAATAACTACCCCTGAAAGTTCTTTATCATATAAAAAAGAAAAAGATACTGAATTTAAAGATACAGTAGTCTCACTCTTAATAGATAACTCTGGCTCGATGAGAGGAAGACCTATTACAATTGCAGCAATTTCTACTGATATTCTTGCGAGAACTTTAGAAAGGTGTGGTATTAAAGTTGAGGTTTTAGGTTTTACAACTAAAACCTGGAAAGGAGGTAAAGCAAGAGATACTTGGATTAAAGAAAATAAACCAAAATTACCAGGAAGACTAAATGAACTACTCCATATAATATATAAGAATGCAGACGCACCGGTAAGAAGAACTAAAAAAAATTTTGGTATAATGTTGAAAGAAGGACTTTTAAAAGAAAATATTGATGGAGAGGCTCTTGATTGGGCATATAAAAGATTAAATGCTCGCTCAGAAAAAAGAAAAATATTGATGGTAATATCTGATGGAGCACCAGTAGATGATAGTACTTTGTCTTCTAATAAAAGTAATTACTTAGACAATCACTTAAAATATGTCATTAAATCTATAGAAAAAAGAGGTTCTGTAGAGCTACTAGCAATTGGCATTGGTCACGATGTCACTAGATACTATGCCAAGGCCGTTACAATATTAGATGTTGATGATCTAGGTAACGTTATGTCTAAACAATTAATTAATCTTTTTTAGAATTATTTTGAACAGAGGCTTTAGAGATACTTTTCTTATACTTTCTTGCATTGCTTGAGAGGTTTTTATTGAAAGCGTTCAGTAAGAAGCTATCAATACCACCATTTTTTTCAACTGTTCTAAGTGTAGATGTAGCAATTCTAAATTTTAATTTTTTTCCTAGTTTATCACTATATAAACTTACATTTTGAAGGTTGGGAATAAACCTTCTTTTAGTCTTATTATTTGCGTGACTAACATTATTTCCAGTTATTACTAATTTTCCTGTGAGATCACATTTTCTTGTCATTATTATTCTCCAATACAAGAAATTAATATATATTTATTAATCCATCAACTATAAAATTTAAATATTAGATTTTTTTCCATACTTTATTAAATTTAAAATTTTATAACATGCATTAATTATGTTTGTTCCAGGTCCAAATATTTCTGATACCCCCAAGTTTTTTAATTTACTGATATCTTTTTTTGGAATTACTCCACCACATATTACTATGTAATTATTTTTATTTAATTTTAAAAGATTCATAAAATCAGTGACTAATGTCATATGAGCTGCCGCGTGACTTGATATACCCACTACATCAGGCTTAATCTTATTAGCTTCTTTTATTAATTCCTCAGGAGTCAAAAATAATTTTGTAATTTCAATATCAAAACCTAAATCTGAAAAAGAAGAAGCAATTACCTTTGCCCCTCTATCATGTCCATCTTGTCCTAACTTAGCAACCAGCATCTTTGGTTTACGCCCTTCTTCTTTAGTAAACTTATTAATGCTTTCTTTAATGTCATCAATTTTAATATTATTGTTAAAACTTTTTTTATATACACCTTTTGTTATATTCAAGTTTTCTTGATATCTTCCAAAAGCTTTTTCTAATGCATAAGAAATTTCGCCCACTGTGGCGCGCTCTCTTGCTGCTGCAATGCTCAATTCTAATAAATTTCCCCTATTTTCCTTTGCAGATTTAGTTAAAGACTTCAAGGCTATTTCGCATTTTTCAGCATTTCTATTATTTTTAATTTTTTCTATGGAGCTAATTTGTTCCTTTCTTACCTCTGTATTATCTATCTCAAGTATATCAAAATCTTTTTCATTTTCGTTAATAAATTTATTTACACCAACTATAATTTCTTCTTCACTATCAATCTTTGCTTGTTTCCTTATAGCCGACTCTTCGATTAGTTTATTTGGATATCCATTTTCTATAGCTTTTGTCATACCTCCTAATCCTAAAATTTCATCTATAAGTTTTTCTGCATGTACTATTAATGAGTTGGTCAAGCTTTCAACATAATAACTACCTGCCAAAGGGTCTACAGTTCTAGTAATGCTTGTTTCATTTTGCAATATGAGTTGAGTGTTTCTTGCTATTCTTGAAGACATTTCAGTAGGTAATGCTACTGCTTCATCAAAAGAGTTAGTGTGCAATGACTGTGTCCCCCCTATAACTGCTGCCATAGCTTCAACAGTTGTTCTCACTATATTATTATAAGCGTCCTTTTCAGTTAAGGATACACCAGAAGTTTGACAATGAGTTCTTAAAGTTAACGATTTTACATTTTGAGGATTAAACATCTGCTTCATTTTTTTTGCCCATAGAAACCTAGCTGCCCGAAGCTTTGATACTTCCATAAAAAAATTCATTCCAATTGCAAAAAAAAATGACAATCTTGGTGCAAAATCATCAACTTTAAGTCCATTATTTATTGCAGTCTTTACATACTCTAGACCGTCTGCAATAGTAAAAGCTAACTCTTGAACTTGGTTTGCTCCAGCCTCCTGCATATGATAACCTGATATTGAAATAGAATTAAATTTTGGCATTTTTTTAGAAGTGAATTCAATAATATCTGAAATAATTCTCATTGAACTTGCTGGAGGGTAAATATATGTGTTGCGAACTAAAAATTCTTTCAAAATATCATTTTGTATAGTTCCTGATAATAGTTCCATTGCAACTCCCTGTTCTTCTGCCGCTACTATATAAGAAGCCAATATTGGTAAAACTGCTCCATTCATAGTCATAGAAACACTCATTTGTTCTAGTGGTATTTCATTAAATAAAACTTTCATATCTTCCACGGAATCTATAGCAACACCTGCTTTACCAACATCACCTATAACTCTAGGATGATCACTATCATAACCTCTGTGAGTTGCAAGATCGAAGGCAATAGATAGTCCCTTTTGCCCAGATTTTAAGGCTTTCCTATAAAAAGCATTGGACTCTTTTGCTGTAGAAAAACCAGCATACTGCCTAATTGTCCAGGGTCTCCCAGAATACATAGTTGCTTTAGGGCCTCTTACGAAAGGAGGAAAACCCGGCATAGTATTTAAATGCTCTAGTCCCTCTAAATCATCTTTTGTATATAACGCTTTTATTTGTATTCCTTCTTCAGACTCCCAGCTAAGATTTTGTTCTCCATTATTAACCTTACTTTTTAATTCCTTATTAGCTAGTTCATTCCAGTCATCAAGAGTTTTATTTGAAAACTTAACCATTAGGCGTCTTCTTTCGCGTACCAGGGTAATCTAGAAAACTGAATACCTTCTTCTGCAAGTTCTTGAGCTTCTTTTTCAGTAGACTCTCCTCTTATTGGTCTAGATTTTGTCTCCCCATAATAGATTTTTCTAGCTTCTTCAGCAAAGTTTTTTCCTACATTATCTGTATTTTTTTCAATATATTTTCTAAATTTCTTAATTTGATTTTCTAAATTATCTTGCGCTAATTTTTTTTTATTGTTCTTTTTACTATTTTTAGAACTACTTTTAGTATTGATATTTGGAGCCATTAAGGATTTCTGTACTTTTGTACTATTACAATAGGGGCATATTATCATCTTATTTTTTAACTGCTCTTCATACTTTGTACTTGAAGCAAACCAGCACTCAAATTTATGGTTTTTATCACATTGTAAATCATATAATATCATTTTTCACTCTATAGTAATATAATTATACATATTGTTATATATTATATATTTTACAATAGAAACTATGAATAAAATATCAAACTGGGTTAAATACTGCTTAGAAGAACTCCCTTGCAAAAATGGCTATGTCTTAGACTTAGCATGTGGTAGAGGTAGACACTCAATATTTTTATCAAGTTTAGGCTACAATGTATTATCAGTAGATATTGATGAACATAAACTAAATTGTTTTAATGGAAAGTTAATAAAAAAAAAAGTTATAGATGTAGAAAATATTAATAATTGGCCTTTGGAAAAACAAAAATTTAACATCATTATAGTTACTAATTTTTTAAACAGGAAAATATTTCCTTTAATTATAAGCTCTATTAGAAAAGGAGGATATTTGATATATGAAACATTTAGTGAAGGACATCAAAAAATTGGAAGACCTAATAATCCTAAATATATTTTGAAACCAAAAGAACTCATACAATTAAGTGCTAAAATGCATTTAATAACTTATGAAAATATATACATAAACAACACTTCACATCATTTATTTAAACAACGTATTTTTGCCAAAAATGTTTGATAAAAAAAAAATTCAATTTAATCATATTAAATCTTTTAATAAAAACCATAAAAGAGTAGTTAGTTTTTTTGAAACTATTTCTGAAATTTTAATAGAAAAAGTTTTTGATGACGATCAAGAATATAAAAGTAAAAATATTTTAGAAATAGCTTCTAGAAATGATATTTTAAGAGAAAAAATATACTATAAGGGTTTCCAATCAAATTATTTTCAAACCTGCTTATCAGAAAAAATTTTAGTAAAGAGTAATAAAAGAGTAGTCTCAAATTTAAATGATATAGTTTTTAAAGAAAAACTTTTTGACTTCTGTTTTAGTCTATTATCTCTAAATAGCAGTGAAAGTATTCCTTCAGTATTTAAAAATATATATACTATACTTAAAAATGATGGAGTTTTTGCAAGTGTGTTCCCAGCGGATGAATGTTTTAAAGAATTTAGCTCTTACTTTATAAAGTTTTTTAAGCCAGACATAAATTATAATTTTAACCCTTTATTTGATATGCAAACATTAGGAAATTTATGTTCTGCTGCTGGCTTCAAAAATGTAATAGTAGATAAAGAAAATTTTCAATTTAATATAACCAAGCCTGAAGAAGTATGGAACTTTATAAGGTATGTAGGAGAGAGCAATTATCTATTAAAAAGAAAAAACTTTACTATTAAAAAGTCTTTGTTTAAAGAATTTTATAGGACATACGATATAGAATTAAAAGAAGGAAATTTAAAAAAAAATACTTTATCTATTTATTATTTAATAGGAAAGAAATAGTTAGCTTCTGTAATCAGCATTGATTTCTATATATTTTTTTGTTAAATCACATGTCCATACTTTAGAGAAAAACTTACCATAGTTTAAATCTACTTCTATCCTAATTTCATTTTTTTTTAAATATTCAGAAATAGGTTTCTCATTGTAATTTTTTTTTAGCTTTCCTTTGTTTAATACTATGTTTCTACCAAACTTTAAAGAGATATTATTCTGCTCTAACTTTGCCTTTGATTTTCCTATAGCCATTATTATTCTTCCCCAATTTGCATCCTCTCCAGCAATAGCAGTTTTTACTAAAGGTGAGTTAGCTATAGATAGAGCAACATTTTTAGCATCTGAATAACTTTTTGCCCCTAATACATTAACTTCTATAATCTTAGTTGCTCCTTCTCCGTCACATACTATTTTTTTTGCTAACTCTGTTGCTACCCACTGTAAATCTTTTTTAAATTTATCAAGTATCTTATCTTTAATAGTTTGAACTTTATTTAAAATTTTTCTAGTTGAAAAAAAACAAACCATATCATTAGTAGACATATCACTATCCACTGTAATGCTATTGAAAGACTTTTCATTTACCTCAATCAATAACTCTTGTAAAAGTTTTGATGATAAATCAGCATCTGTAAAAATATATCCTAACATTGTTGCCATATCTGGAGCTATCATCCCTGACCCTTTAGCAATACCAATTAATTTGACCTCTTTATTTCCAATTTTAGTTTTCTTATATATTCCTTTTGGAAAGGTATCAGTAGTCATTATAGATCTTGCGAAACTCTCCCAATTCATATTCTTTTTTTCTATCGAGTTTTCAGCAAATTTATTTAATGTTGAAATTATATTATTAATAGGAAGTTGTTCTCCTATAACTCCGGTTGAAGATATTATTACTTCTTTGTTTTTACAGTTAAACCCATACGACAGAAATTTTATTAGACTTTTCAAATTTAAGTACCCCTGTTCTCCTGTATAAGCATTAGCATTACCAGAGTTCACCATAAGAACCTTTACTTTTGATATACTTTTATTTGCTTTCAGCCACTTTATATTAGCTGCAAAAGTTTTTGATTTGGTTGTAACATATGCTACATTTGCATAATTGTTAAAAATAATTATTGCTAAATCCAATCTTGATCTACTTTTTATATTAGCTTTACCACATATTATATCTACATTTTCCAAAATTGGTATTTTAGGAAAGTATTTATAAAACATTTTTTTCATAATATTTATTTAAATATTTATATACTAATGATATTTCTTATAATATAAATTACAAAATTGAAAAATATAATTATCTCTAATGTTGAATTTTTTAAAAAATAGTTTCTTTATTAATCCAAATAAAAAGATATTAAATAATTATAAGTTATTGTTAGATAATGTTAATGACTTAGAGAGTCAAATCAAACTATTAT
Source organism: Rhodospirillaceae bacterium (assembly GCA_902615805.1). Classification (GTDB taxonomy): domain Bacteria; phylum Pseudomonadota; class Alphaproteobacteria; order TMED109; family TMED109; genus TMED131. The sequence goes on along the minus strand of CACMQH010000002.1, from coordinate 12,773 downwards.
CTGATTTGCAGATCAAAAATAAAACTAATGATCTTAAACAGGCCTTGAGGAATGGTAAAAAGCTAGATGATATTCTTCCAGATGCTTTTGCGCTAGTCAGAGAAGCCGCTATTAGAACACTAGGGCAAAGACACTACGATGTACAAATTTTAGGAGGTATTGCACTTCATAATGGCAAAATAGCAGAAATGAAGACAGGTGAGGGTAAAACACTTGTTTCAACTTTATCTGCTTATTTGAATGCTATTAGTGGATTAGGAGTACATATAGTTACCGTAAATGAATATTTAGCATCTAGAGATAGTGAGTGGATGGGAGCTATATATAAATTTCTTGGATTATCTGTTGGTTGTATTAAATCAGGTATGTCTGATACGGATAGAAAAAATGCCTATATGGCAGATATTACATATGGCACCAATAATGAATTTGGCTTCGACTATTTAAGAGATAATATGAAATTTAATTTAGAAGATATGTGTCAGAGAAGCTTTAACTATGCAATTATAGATGAGGTTGATAGTATTCTTATAGATGAAGCGCGTACTCCGCTTGTTATATCAGGGGCTGTAGAAGACAACACTAAACTTTATCATATAATCAATAATTTTATTAAAAATATAGAAAAAAAATACTATGAGATTGATGAAAAATCTAGATCGATTAACTTAAACACTTCGGGAATAGAAAATTTTGAAAAACTTTTACATTCTAAAAATCTTATAGAAAGTCAAAACCTATATGCTCCTGAAAATATTGGTATTCTTCATCACATCAATCAAGCTTTGAAAGCTAACTTTTTGTTTTCTAAGGATAAAGATTATTTAGTTAAAGATAATCAAGTTGTTATAGTAGATGAGTTTACTGGCAGAATGATGGAAGGAAGGAGATTTTCTGATGGATTACATCAAGCAATAGAAGCTAAAGAAAATGTTCAAATTCAAAATGAAAATCAAACTTTAGCCTCTGTGACATTTCAAAACTATTTTAGAATGTACCCTAAGTTATCTGGAATGACAGGTACTGCTAAAACAGAAGCGGCTGAGTTCTCAGAGATCTATGGCTTAGATGTTTTAGAAATACCCCCTCATAAAAATATGATAAGAACTGATTTAAATGATGAAATATACAGAACAAATGAAGAAAAATGGCAAGCTGTAGTTAAAGAAATTTCTAAAATTCATGAAAAAGGTCAGCCTTTATTAGTTGGAACGACCAATATTAAAACTTCTGAGTTAATTTCCAAAAGATTAAAAAGGCTAAATATAAAACATGAGGTGTTAAATGCGCGTTTTCATGAAAAAGAAGCAAAAATAATATCTCAAGCGGGAAAGCCTTTTGCAGTAACAATAGCTACTAATATGGCTGGAAGAGGTACAGATATTCAATTAGGCGGAAATATTTCTGATGTAGTTGATAATAAAATAAGTAATATAGAAAAATCAAAAGATAATCAAAATAGAGCGCTTAAATCAGGAGGGTTGTTCGTTTTAGGTACAGAAAGGCATGAAAGCAGAAGAATAGACAATCAACTAAGGGGAAGGTCTGGTAGACAAGGTGACCCAGGCTGCTCTAAATTTTTTATTTCCCTTGAAGATGATTTAATGAGAATATTTGGTTCGGAAAGACTTGATGGTATGCTACAGAAATTAGGACTGAAAAATGGTGAAGCTATAGTACATCCTTGGATTAATAAAGCAATTGAAAAAGCTCAATCAAAAGTTGAAGGCCGGAATTTTGAAATAAGAAAAAATCTTTTAAAATTTGATGATGTGATGAATGATCAAAGAAAAGTAGTTTATGAACAAAGAAAAGAGCTTCTTACAATAAAAGATATTAATCAAATATTTATTGATATGTTACATGACACATTAACAAATATAGTTGAAAGAAATAAATCTAATGAAGAAGAAGAGTTAAATTTCAAAAATATTTTTACAGATATTAAAAATATATTTGGATTGGAAATAAATAATAAAAAATTTGAAAATAGTGATTCTTTTTTAATTTATCTAAAAGAAAAAATATCTGCCAAGCTTGATAATAAAGTTCATTTAATCGGAAGAGAAAACTTTTCACTTATTCAAAGACAAATTTTAGTGCAAGTTTTAGATCAGCAGTGGAAAGCTCATCTATTAGGGTTAGATCAACTTAGACAAGGTATTGGACTGAGAGCTTACGCACAAAGAGACCCTCTTAATGAATATAAAAGAGAATCCTTTACAATGTTTGAAGAAATGTTAGAGACTGTAAGGATAACTGCTTGTAGATTTATTATGCTTATAGAAATAGAAACTAAACAAGAAAAAATCAACAAAGGAAAAAGTTTTAGAGAAAGATTAAGAGAAAAAAATTAATTAATAATTGAAATTATATAATTAGCCTTTGTATTATTAATTCTTATCCATTTAAACCCTTGCAAAGATGGTATTGCAGCCAAGCCTTTTATCTTGTCCAACTTGAACCTAAATGTATCTGCTACTTTCAGTATCTCTTCTGGCTTAACATACATATCCCAGTTATGAGTTTTAGATGGAACTAACTTTAAAACTTTTTCTGCTAATAATATTGTAGTAAAATATGATAAAAAACTTCTATTTATAGTTGAAAAAATTATTATTCCATCTCTTTTTAAACATTCAAAAGCTAGCTTAATAAAACTTCTGTAATCTTCAACATGCTCTACAACTTCCATACATAATATAATATCAAATTTAGCTCTTTTGCCCTTAAGATTTTTTATACTTTGACATTGATAATCTATTTTTAGTTTTTTAGACTTAGCCCTTTTCTTAGCCTCATTAATCAGCTTTTTTGATTGATCAATTGCTAATATATTTGCCCCTTCTTCAGCCAGAGTCTCTGATAATATGCCTCCTCCACACCCAAGATCAAGTATTAATTTTTTTTCTAAAATTTCTTTTAAGCTACCTAATTTTTGATATTTATTAATAATTCTTTCCTTAATAAATAACATTCTAGTTTCATTCATAGAATGCAACAGTTTCATAGGGCCATTCTTATCCCACCATTCTGAAGATATTTTATCAAAAATACTTTCCTTCAACTACAAACTCCTTTATTTATTATAATACAATAGTTAAAATAATTTATATTTTATGAATATTATAGTAAAAAAGTTTGGAGGTACATCAGTATCTAGCATAGATAGAATTGAAAGAGCTATTTCATATATTAAAAAAGCTAGAAAAACTGGTTACTTTGTTGTGGTAGTTGTTTCGGCAATGGGTAAGGAAACAGATAGGCTTTTAAAACTAACTTCAGGATTAGATGAATATAAAAAGTCAGATGACATCTCTAGTCTTTTATCAGCAGGAGAACAAATATCAAGTTCTTTATTTTCTATATTATTAAATAAAAATAATATTAAAGGAAAATCATTTCAAGGATGGCAAGTTCCTATACACACTGACCTTTCATATTATAACTCTCATATCTTAAAGATTGAAACTCAGCACATCAAAAATAGTTTAAAAAATGATGAGGTGCCTGTAGTCTCTGGGTTTCAGGGAATTAATAAACTTGATAGAATAACTACTTTAGGCAGAGGTGGATCAGATACGACTGCAGTGGCATTAGCAGCAAGCCTAGGTGCTAAAAGGTGTGACATTTACACAGATGTAGCAGGAGTATTTTCTGCAGACCCTAGAATTGTGAAAGAAGCAAAAAAAATAGATGAAATTAATTATGAAGAGATGTTAGAATTATCTTCTCTAGGTGCAAAAGTTTTACATACTAGATCTGTTCAATTAGCTTTAAAATATAATGTAAAGCTTCAAGTGCTATCTAGTTTTACTGGAAAGAAGGGAACTATGTTAACAAAAAAGAATGTTTATTTAGAAAAACAAATTATTAGAGGAATTGCACATAGCAACAATGAAACCTTAATAACACTTATAGATATAAAAAATAAACCTGGTATTTCAGCAACTATTTTTAATGCTTTATCTAAAGAAAATATTAATGTTGATATGATCGTACAATCAGGGTCAGCAAAAGACGCCCATGTTACTTATGCTTTTACAATATCAAAAACAGACGCCAAAAAAGCAAAAAATATTATGAACAAACTAAAAAATAAGATTAAATTTAATGATATATTTATTAATAATGATATTTGCAAAGTTTCTATTGTTGGCTTAGGTATGAAAACTAATGTTGGAGTAGCAAATACGATGTTTACAGAACTAGCAAAAAATAATATCAATATTCATGTTATAAGTACTTCTGAAATTAAAATCAGTGTACTCATTGATGAAAAATATAAAGAGTTAGCTATAAGGTCATTACATTCTATATTTAAATTAAACTCTAGAAAGAAATGATTGATTCTAAAATTAAAACCTTTACTAATTTAAAAGACTTAGGAAGTTTTCTTAAAGAAAATAGAGAACTACAAAATATTGAAATTGAAGATGCATCTAAGTTGCTTCTAATAAAAAAAGAGATTCTTGCTAAATTTGAAAAAGGAGACATAAACATTGAACAAGAATCTTATTTAAAAGGGTTCTTAAATAGTTATATAAAGTTTTTAAAATTAGAAGATTTATGTAAATTAAGATTCACTGAAACAAAAAAGGTTTCCAAATTAGAAAAATCAAATTTACAGCTAGAAAGTTCTGAATTAAAAAAAAATAAATACAGTTCAATAGTTATACTTTTATCTTTAATTGCTATAAGCTGTGTATATTTACTTTGGAATAAGAAAACATATTTAAATTTGTATTTAATTGGATCACATTTAAATTAAATCAGTTGATGACATATAAATGAGAAGAATTACTAAACAAATAAATGTTGGAACAGTTAAGGTTGGATCTGAATATCCGATAACAGTTCAGTCTATGACTAACACGCTAACTACTAATGTAGAGGCGACTGTAAAACAAATTAAAAGCTTAGTAGAAGCTGGAGCTGATTTAGTTAGAGTATCTTGCCCTGATAAAGAATCAACTGAATCCCTAAAAAAAATTATTTCACAAGTTAATGTTCCTATTATAGCAGACATACATTTTCATTATAAACGTGCTATCGAAGCTGCTGAAGCAGGAGCAGCCTGCCTTAGAATTAACCCTGGTAATATTGGTAGTCAAGATAGAGTAGCTGAAGTAGTTGAAGCAGCAAAAAGCAATAATTGCTCCATTCGTATAGGAGTAAATGCTGGTTCTCTTGAAAAAAATTTATTAAAAAAATATAATCAACCTACTCCGGAAGCTATGTTAGAAAGTGCTCAAGCTAATTTACATTCTCTAGAAAAGCTAAATTTTTTTAATACAAAAGTAAGTGTAAAAGCATCAAATATTGATTTAGCAATTGCATCTTATCGCTTAGTTGCTAAAAAAACTGACTACCCCTTACACTTAGGAATAACTGAAGCAGGTGGAGAGTTTTCAGGAACAGTAAAATCCTCAATAGGATTAGGGATTCTGCTTTCAGAAGGCATTGGTGATACCTTAAGAGTGTCTCTTTCTGATGACCCGGTAAAAGAAATTAAAGTTGGACTTGAAATTTTAAAAGCTTTGAATATTAGAAAAACTGGCCTTAATATAATTTCCTGCCCTTCTTGTGCAAGGCAGCAGTTTGATGTTATTAATACTGTGAAACAAATAGAGAGTAAATTTTCTTGGGTTAAAGATCCTATTAACATATCAATTTTAGGTTGTGTAGTTAATGGACCTGGAGAAGCTATGCATACCGAGATAGGCGTTACCGGTGGTGGTAATAATAACCATCAAATTTATATAGATGGCAAAAAAAAGTTTGTCAGTAAAAATAAAAATCTTGTTGATGAAATATCAAAATTAATTAAAGAAAAATTGAGCCAAAATGACTAAGATTAAAAACATAAGGGGTATGCATGATCTTATTGGAGAAGACTTTTTATCTCAAAAAGAAGTTATAAAACTATTTGAGTCTGTGGCGCATAACTTTAACTTTAAACCTATAGGAACTCCAATAATGGAGTTTAATGAAGTTTTTAGTAGAACCTTAGGATTATCTTCAGATGTAGTTATGAAGGAAATGTATACTTTTATTGATAGAAGCAATGATAAGTTAACTTTGAGACCTGAAGGTACTGCAGGAATTGCAAGGGCTATAATTAGTAATGGGCTAACACAAGATTTACCCTTAAAATATTATTACTATGGTCCTATGTTTAGGTATGAAAGACCCCAGAAGGGAAGGCTTAGACAGTTTACTCAAGTTGGTGTAGAAGTTTATTCAAAACCAGGCGTAGAAAAAGATTTTGAAGTAATATACTTAGCATCTAATTTTCTTAAAGACTTAAATATTCTTGATAATCTAATTCTAAAAATAAATAATCTAGGAAACTTAGAAGATAGAAAAATTTATAAAAAAATTTTAAAAGAATATTACTTACAAAATAAAAGTAAGCTATCTAAAGACAGTATTATCAGGCTAGAAAAAAATCCTTTAAGAATTTTAGATTCTAAAAATTTAGAAGACATAGAAGTGAACAAATATGTTCCAAAAATTAGTGATACATTATCAGAACAAAGTAAAAAAAACTTTATAAAACTGAAAAATATACTTGAAGACTTTAATATACTTTATGAAGAAGACCCTTATTTAGTTAGAGGACTTGATTATTATAGCAATACAATTTTTGAATTTACTTTGAAAGCTGATACTAAATTTGCTATTTTAGCTGGAGGGAATTATGACAACTTAGTTGCTGAGCTTGGAGGGCCAAAACTTTCAGGTAGTGGATGGGCAGCTGGTGTAGAAAGATTAAAAAGCCTAGTAAAATTAAAAAATAAAAAACCAGAAATAATTTTGATTATTCCTATGCAATCAGAATATTTAACTACCGCTTATAAAATAAGAGAGAAGTTTTTGCATAGCAATTATACAACTGAAGTTTACATTGATAAAAATTTAAAAAAATCTTTAAAGTATGCTAATAAAATTGAAGCTGATTATGCAATAATCCTAGGAGAAAATGAAGTAAAAAAAGAAGTTTGTACAGTTAAAAATTTAAGTACTGGCATCCAAAATATTGTTGAAAAGAAATTTATTTTGGAGTTCTTTAAAAATGATTGAACACTTTGAGACAAAGCTTAATGAAGTCACTGAACTTCATAAGAAAATACAAATTCAATTATCTGATAGCACTATTTCCCCTGATATGAGAGTCAAGTTAAGTAAAAAATTTTCTTCATTAGAACAAGTTCTAGAGTGCAAAGAAGATATTGAAAAATGTGAACAGGAACTATTAGATAGCAAACATTTATTAACTGAAAGTTCAGACCAGGAATTATTAGAACTAGCTAGGCAAGATATTGAAAAACTAAGTAAAAATTTAGAAAAACTTTATAACAATTTAAAAAAATTACTAATACCCAAAGATGTTGATGATGAAAAGAATGCAATTATAGAAATTAGAGCAGGAACTGGAGGTGATGAGGCTGCTTTATTTTCTATGGTGTTAATGAAAATGTATCAAAAATACGCTGAATTAAAAAAATGGAAGTTTGAAATAATGAGCTTCAGTGAGACCAATATTGGAGGATGCAAAGAAGCTATTATCTCTTTCACTGGGACAGATGTATTTTCTCAGTTGAAATACGAATCAGGAGTACATAGAGTTCAAAGAGTTCCTCAAACAGAGACTCAAGGAAGAATTCATACATCTGCAGCTACCATAGCAGTATTGCCTATGATCGAAGAAGTAGACATACAAATTGAACCTAAAGATCTAAGAATAGATACTTTTAGATCTCAAGGTGCAGGAGGACAACATGTAAATACTACAGATAGTGCAGTAAGAATAACGCATATACCTACTAATGTTGTAGCAAGTTGCCAAGAAGAAAAAAGTCAACATAAAAATAAAGCGAAAGCTATGAAAATGTTAGCCTCCCGTTTATATGAAAAAACTAAAACAGAGAATGAAGAAAAAATTGCTAATAAGAGAAAGTCAATGGTCGGAAGTGGAGATAGATCAGAGAAAATTAGATCCTACAATTATCCTCAAGGAAGAGTAACAGATCATAGAATTAATTTAACTCTATATAAACTTGAAGATATTATATCAGGTATTGCCTTAGATGAAGTCATAGAACCATTATTAGCTGCAGACTTAGAAGCCAAAATAAAATCTTTATAATGCTTATAACAAATTTAATTAACCTTTATGTAAAAAAGTTCAATGCTGCTGGAATTAATAATTCTTTAGAGGAAATACGTTCAATGATTCAGGAAATTTTAAAAATAGATTTAGCAACTCAGTTAATAGAGAAAGAATTAATCATAAATGAAAAGCAAAAAAAGTTAATAAAGGAATACCTTGATAGAAGATTAAAAAGAGAACCATTTGACAGGATAATGAAAAAAAAAATATTTAGAGACTTTGAATTAGATATAAACCATAATACTTTTTCTCCCAGAAGCGAAACTGAACTATTAATTGATATTATTATTGATATGAAATTAAATCCCAAACACATTTTAGAATTAGGTACTGGGTCTGGAGCTATCAGTATAGCTTTAATGAAAAATTTTCCTAAAGCAAAATGTATAGCAACAGATATAAATCAAAAAAGTTTAGATTTAGCAAAACAAAACGCTAAAAAGAATTATGTATTAAACCAAATAAATTTTATTTGTTGCAATTGGTTAGATATTTTTGTAAATTTTGATTTTGATATAATTTTAGCAAATCCTCCTTATATTAAAACTGAGGTTATAAAAAAATTAGAACCAGAAGTAAGGAACTACGATCCCATTATTTCTCTAGACGGAGGAAAAAATGGTATTGATTGTTATAAAAAAATTATTTTGGGGCTAGCTCAAAAACCATTTAGTAAAAATTCTAAAATTTTATTTGAAATTGGTTATGATCAAGCACAAAAAGTAGAAAAATTAATGAAAGAGGCAAATATAATGCAAACTAGCGTTTTTAAAGACTATTCAAATCAACCCCGTTTTGTCATTGGCACAATAACAAAATCAACATCTTAATATAAATGATAAAAAAAAATAATTCTTTTAGAAGAAATAGACCCAAATCCCTGAATAAAAATGGGATCAATGGGTATGAAAATAAAACATTTAAACAAAAACCTAAAGGTAACCCTCTAGAAATTAAAATGAAATATGAAAGTTTAGCTAAGGATGCCTCCTCAGCAGGAGATAAAGTAGCAGCAGAAAATTATATGCAACATGCTGAACACTTTTTAAGAATTAACAATTCTAATAAAAAAACAGACTAATTTTTTTTACCCCTTGTGTTGCATATTAACAACACCCATATCTAAAGGGGGTATTAAATGAATTTAGATAATTTTAGTGAAAAATTAAGAATTACTATCGATGCAGCCTTCAACTATGCAAAAGACAATAGCTTTAATTATTTTTTACCAATTCATATTCTTATAATTCTTCTTCAAGATGATAATTTAATATCTAAAACTTTAAAAGAACTTAAAGTTAATAAACAAGCTTTACTTGATGAAAGTATAAAGATATCAAATGAACAAAATAATGGTTCTAAAGACACACAAGTACAAAGTAACGTGATATTATTACTAAATAAAATTAATGATCAAATCAGTAAATATAAAGTAAGTAATTCTGAGAGCTTGATTGCATTAATGGAATTGACATCAGATATAAGTCCAGTCACTAAAAAAATTCTTAATAAATTTGGTATAAAATATGAAATCTTAAAAAATTACCTTCAGTCTATTAAAAATGATAACCAAGATCAGTATGATAATATAAAAAAATACACAATTGATTTAACTGAATTAGCAAAAAATAATAAAATAGACCCTATCATAGGAAGAGAAAGTGAAATTAAAAGATCTATACAAGTTTTATCAAGAAGGACTAAAAATAACCCTATTCTTATTGGCGATCCTGGCGTGGGGAAAACTGCTTTAGCTGAGGGAATTAGCACTAAAATTATAGAACAATCAGTACCCGATAATATAGGCGAATATAAGTTGGTAGCTTTAGATTTGCCACTCCTAATGGCAGGAACCAAATTTAGAGGCGAATTTGAGGAAAGGTTAAAAAATGTTATTAAAGAAATAGAGTTACATAAAAATATAATTTTATTTATAGACGAAATACACACGTTGGTAGGAACTGGAGCTAATGAAGGGTCTCTAGATGCTGCTAATATTTTAAAGCCAGCTTTAGCAAGAGGCAAACTACACTGTATTGGAGCAACCACTTTAAATGAGTATAGAAAATATTTTGAAAAAGACTCAGCATTATCCAGAAGATTTCAACCAGTTTATATTGATGAACCTAGTATAGACAATACTACAACTATTCTAAGAGGCCTGAAAGAAAAATATGAAATACATCATGGAATTAGTATTTCAGATAATGCAGTAATTGCTGCTTCAAAACTTTCAGCCAGATATATAACTAATAGAAAACTTCCTGATAAAGCAATTGATTTAATAGATGAAGCTGCTAGTAAAAAAAGAATAGAACTGAAGACAAAACCATTACAAGCAGAGAAATTAGAAAATAAATTACTGAAGAATAAAATAGAATTAGAAAATATATTAAAAGAAAATAAAACAGATAATAAAAGAAAAAATGAATTGGAAAAAGAGAATTTAAAAATTCATACATCATTAGAAAAACTGCTAAATGAATGGCACCTATACAAAAATGAAATAGAGAAATTGAATAAACTTAAGGAAGAACTAGAAAAAAATAATGGCGAATTAAAAAAAGCTAAAAGAAATGGTGATTTAGCCCTTGCTGGAAAACTTACTCATTATGAGCTTCCACGTTTAAAAGAGAAAATATTAAAAATAGAAAATTTGCATAAAAATATCTTGGAAGATAAAAAAGTTACAGATAATGATATAGCAAGTGTCTTATCAAATTGGACTGGGATCCCTATTGATAAGATATTAGAAAAAGAAAGAGATGCCCTTATCAACCTAGATGAAATTTTAAAAAAAAGAATAGTGGGACAGGATAATGCTATTCAGGCTATATCTTCTGTAATTAAAAGATCTAGAACTGGAATAAATGATCCTAATAAACCTATAGGATCATTTCTATTTTTAGGTCCTACAGGGGTAGGAAAAACAGAGATTGCTAAAACTCTTTCTGATTATTTATTTAAAGATGAAAAAGAACTAATTACTATTGATATGTCAGAATATACTGAGAAACACTCAATATCAAAACTTATTGGAGCTCCACCAGGTTATGTAGGCTTTGAAGAAAGTGGTAGATTAACAAAAGCAGTTAAAGACAGACCTTTTAAAGTAATTTTATTTGATGAAATTGAAAAAGCTAATTCTGAAATTTTTAATGTCTTTTTGCAACTACTTGATGAAGGACGGATTGTAGATGGGCAGGGCAACTCTGTGGACTTTAAAAATACCATTATTATTTTAACCTCAAATATTGGAAGTGAAATTATACTTGATAACAATTATACAAAAGAAAGAGATATAAAAGTATTAGAACAGGTGAAAAGTCATTTTAAACCTGAGTTTCTAAATAGATTAGACGAAATAATTGTTTTTAATAAATTAGAAAAAAATAACCTCAAATCCATTATTGAAAATCAATTAGCAATATTAAAAAATAGATTAACAAGTAAAAATATTAAAATTCTTTTTGACTTAGAAGTTGTAAATTTATTATCTGAAAAAGGTTATAGTAGAGAATATGGAGCCAGGCCTTTAAAACGACTCATAGAAAAAGAAATAGGTGATATTATTGCTGATGCATTAATTAATAACCAAATAAAAGAAGACTCATATTTTACTGTAGGAGTAAAAGAAGGCAAATTCAAACTTAAAATTACCTCCTAATATCGCTTAATATTTTAATTATATTTTCTTTTTGTTTAGTAAAATCCAACATTTCATTTTTATTCAATGTATTTAATTCTGGCATTTTAAGTTTAAGAGGGTTTATTTGTTTTTTATTAAAAATAACCTCATAATGCAAATGAGGTCCAGTTGACCTACCAGATGTTCCGACATATCCAATTACCTGCCCTTGCTTAACTTTAATATTTCTTTTAATACCTCTAGCAAATTTTGAAAGATGCGCATAAGCAGTTTTATATTGTAAGTTATGTCTAATTCTAATATATCTACCATATGCACCATAAAAATTTGCTCTTTCAATAATACCGTCTCCGGCAGCATATATAGGAGTACCTCTTTTTGCAGCAAAATCAATTCCTCTATGCATCTTATTATAACCTAAAATAGGATGTCTTCTCTTTCCAAAGCCTGAAGAAAGTCTTGCACCATCTATTGGAGTCTTCATTAAAGTTTTTCGAATACTTTTACCCTGACTATCATAAAAGTCTGCTTCTCTCTCATTGCTTTTAAATAAATACATTTCTATAGAATCATTTTTTAGTAACACTTTAGAATATAAAATTTTACCAGTAGTGATAAGGTTGTTTTTATAATCATATAACTTTTCATACAGCACTAGAAAAGTAGTATTTTTTCTTATATCTCTTTGAAAATCTAATGAAAAACTAAGTATATTAACTAACTCAAAAAAAATACTTCTAGGTAAACCAAAAGCTTCTGAGTCATTATACAAGTTAGAACTAATTATAATTTCGCTTAAATTATTTTTTATTTTATAAGGCTTTTTATAAAAAAAAACTTTAAAACTGTTGTCTATAAGAGCTATTTGTAATTTAGTCATCTGATCTATATTTAAAGAGATACCATATAGATCGTTATTCAAGTCAAAAATTATTTCTAATTTTTTTC
>CACMQH010000001.1 GCA_902615805.1 Rhodospirillaceae bacterium | reverse complement strand
TAAATGATCTTTTATTTTCAAAAAGCTTTCTTTTTCAAGTAAATCTGGTTGCTCTTCAAATATTAATATTTTTGCAAAATATTTTAGTCTTTCATCTTTGAATTTTTCCATAATAACAAATTTATTTTTCCATTCAGCTTTATGGAATTCTTTCATTAAAACATTATCAGAAATAGGAATAAACTTCTTATAAATACTTTCTTCAGCATAAACATCTAATTGTGATTCATCTAATATAATGTCATTGTAGCAGGATAAAACTCTATTTTTGAACTCTTGATTCGTAGATATGAAATTATGTCTTTCTAATAAAACATCATCTGATATTACATTATATTCATCAAGAGTTTTTCTAATCTCAACATCAAGTAAAATTGGACTTTTATTTAGCTTTATTTTTCTAATTTTTTTTGGAGAACTTTCTAAGAAAGCATAGACGTCTGACTTATTCATATCTAAAACTTTTTTTGGATCTTCAAATAAATCAAAACAAAGTGCCCACTTATACTTTGGATGAAAACCTACAAATGATAAGCAGAAAAGTTTTGATTTTCCAAAAAAAGACTCTAAGTAACAAAAAGGTTTAGAGGGTATCGATGATTCTAATTGAACTTTACTACTTTGCATAATGCTTTTATACCATAATTCAGGTATTTGATTCTTTATTAACCTTGCTAATTCTAAACTAGCATAAGTATCTCCCATAGCATCATGTGCAGTAAAGTTTTTAATACCATTTGTATGTGCAATACTTTCTAGTTTCATTATAGCTGACCCTTTTTTATTTATTAGGCTTTTTATTTTATCCGGATAAAAGAAGTTAGCTATTCTAGTAATATCTAATAAATCAACTCTTGTATTATCATTTTTAACGGTAAGGTAAGGGTCGAAAAGGTTTTTAAAAAATGCATTTCTTATAACTTCCTCATCAAATTTTATAGAATTATAACCAATGAAGGTAGCGGGCCCCCACTCAGAAAATTTATGAGAAATTTCAGAGATTAAACTATAATTAGAAAAATTTGACTTAACAATACTATCAATAGGGATTTTATTCACTAATAGTGCTTCAGGATCAGGAACAGAAAATGAATTTAATTTACCAATTAAGTTCATTTCATCTAAAACATTGAGGTGTTCATCAGTGCAAATTGCTGCTATTTGAATTATTTGGTCCCAGTAGGCTGACCTTCCGGTAGTTTCTAAATCATAAAATATAATTTTTTTCATTTAAATATTTTTTATTTACATTTAAAAACCTTTCTATTTGTATAATAGATTTAGGGGTGCTTACGTGCAAGAAATATCCTTCTAATGTAATAGCAAAAAGACTGTTTTGATTTTGTGCTTTATTGTAAAGTAAATTTAAAGAAAAATTATCTTTATTAATATTGTTAAAAATTTCTTTGTTTATTATTTGCCACCCAGTGAAGACAAAGCTTTTATTACTAGTATTACTTTTTTTTCTTTCAATTCTAGAAGCAATGCCATTTGATTTAACTATAAAGTCTCCTCCGCCATAATAACCTATTGTTTTATTAATAGGTGCAAGCAACAAAAGTATACTCATATGGCTGCTATTAAAGTTTTGAAAAAGTTTTTTTACAGGACATAAATTAGGTTTTCTTAATAATAAAGAGTCACCATTTATTATAAGCATTTTCTTCTTATTAAATATAGGAAGTGCTTTTTTTACGCCGCCACCTGTTTCTAGCCTTTCTTTTTCAAATGAGGAATACATTTTCGGTGTAGTATGTTTATAAGAGTAGTTTCTAATAAACTTTTGAATAGTTAAATAATTATAACTGTTGTTAATTATACAGTTTTTTATGCCTATGCTGGATAAATAATTTAAATTTGTTTTCAGTATAGGTTGGTTTAGTATTTTAATTAAAGGTTTAGCGATGTACTTAGTTTTATAGCGCATTCTTTGTCCCCTTCCAGCACATAAAATCATAGTATTAACGTTATTTTTTTTTTCTAATTTATTCATTTTTACTATTTATTTTTAACCACATTTTTAATTCATTAAATATAGGGTCTTTTAAGTTATATTTAATGAGTTGTTTTGTTCTAGGTAAATATCTTAAATAATCAATTTTCCTTTGTTTAATAGCAAGCTTTTTAAAAATTCCAATTATTTTAAATAGCCTTTGTGTCCCCAAAACTAAATAAGCATATTTAAATTCATTTTGATTAATTTTTGCATTCTTTTTATAGTAATTGTAAAAATTAGCTTGCTCTTTTATTGATAAAAAAACTCTAACATCTTGTAGTAGTGATACTAAGTCATATGCAGGGTGACCTATTAAGCTATCTTGAAAATCTATCAGGCCGATTTTTTCTAACTTATTTCTATCTTTTAAATAAAAAATATTGTCTACATGAAAATCACGTAACACAACAGCTGTTTTTTTATAGCTTATATTGCTTAATAATCTATCCCATATGCTATTCCAGCTTTTAAATGCTTTTGTATTTTTTTTAATATTTAATTCCCACTTGATATATAAATCTAATTCACCTTTAAGAATACGTTGATCATAGTCTTTTATGAAATTTGGTTTTTTCTTTTTAGACAATAGAATAAGTAGATTTATTGCCTTTCTATAAAGGAGTTTTTTTTTCTCCTTTTCTTTTTTACATAAGATACTGTACTTAGTGTTTCCAAAATCTTCTATTATCAAAATACCATTCTTTTCATCTTTAATATAAATTTCAGGAGAAGAAAGATGATTGGATTTTAGCCATTTTGATATTTTAATAAATCTTATAAGAGAATCTTTTTCTAAAGAGCTATCCATTAATAAGAATTCTTTACTATTATTAGTAAATCTATAATACCTTCTTTTTGAGGCATCATTTTTTAATAGTTTTAATGATTTGAAGTTTATACTATTATTATTGCAAAAAATTCTAATATTTTTTAAATGATTAATGCTTTTCATAGTTTTTAATATTTTTAAATCTCTTGTTCCATACTTCATTCCCCTCTATTTCTATACATTTTTTATTTTTTATATTTTTTATTAATAATTTTAAACAATCAGTAGGAAGTATTACTTTAATTTTTTCGGCCCATTCTATTAGAAAAATTGCATCATCAAACATTTCAGTAATTCCAAGTGATAAGGCTTCATTATGATTTTTCAATCTCCATGCATCCATATGAAAAATAGTAGAATACTTTGACTCATAGGGCAGAATTATATTATAAGAAGGACTAGGTACACTTTTAGCTTTTGTAATTTTTTGAATAAAATACTTAATAAAAGTAGTCTTTCCAACACCCATACTTCCTGAGATTGCTAAAACATCACCTTTTTTACAAATTTTTGAAATTTCTTCAGCTATAATTTTAGTTTTATTTTCTTCCTGAATATTGAAGTTATTAATAAACATTCTAAAAGAAAAATTTAATACCTATATTTTTCATTTTTAAAGGGGCCGTTTTTATTAACTCCTATATATTCTGCTTGTTTATCAGAAAGTTTTGACAATTTTGCCCCTACTTTATTTAAATGAAGCATTGCAACTTTTTCATCTAAGTGTTTAGGCAAGGTATAAACTTCATTAGAGTAGTGACTATAATTTTTATGTAGTTCTATCTGAGCTAATACTTGATTTGTAAATGATGCACTCATAACAAATGAAGGGTGACCTGTAGCACACCCTAGGTTAACTAATCTTCCTTTCGCTAAAACAATAATTTTTTTTCCGTCAGGAAAAGTAACTTGATCTACTTGAGGCTTGATTTCATCCCATTGCATATTATTTAGCTGATTAATTTGTATTTCAGAATCAAAATGTCCTATATTGCATACTATAGCTTGATCTTTCATTTTTCTCATATGCTCAAGTGTAATCACATCTATATTTCCAGTGGCCGTAACAAATATATCAGGTATATTTGCAATTTCATCAATATTTACAACATCATATCCTTCCATAGAGGCTTGTAGTGCACATATAGGATCTACTTCACTTATCATAACTCTAGCGCCAGCACTTCTCAGGCTTGCTGCAGAACCTTTTCCAACATCACCATACCCGGCAACTAGAGCAACTTTACCAGATAACATAACATCAGTTGCTCTTCTGATTGAGTCTACTAAGCTTTCTCTGCAACCATATAAGTTATCAAATTTTGATTTTGTTACGGAGTCATTTACATTAATAGCTGGTACTTTTAAAGTTTTACTTTCTTGCATTTCATATAATCTATGGACTCCTGTAGTTGTTTCTTCACTAATTCCTTTTACATTCTTAAGCATATAGGAAAACTTTTCATGCATTAATTTTGTAAGATCTCCGCCATCATCTAAAATAAGGTTAGGCTGCCATCCTTCAGCAATAATTGTTTTTTCTATACACCACCAAAACTCCTCTTCTGTTTCTTCTTTCCAAGCAAAAACAGGAATATTTTTTTTAGCAATAGCAGCTGCTGCATGATCTTGAGTAGAAAAAATATTACACGAGGACCATCTTACATTCGCTCCAAGCAATATGAGTGTTTCAATTAAAACAGCTGTCTGTATAGTCATATGCAAGCATCCTATTATATTAGCTCCTTGTAAAGGTTTGGTATCTTTATACTCTTTTCTCAAAGACATAAGTCCGGGCATTTCTTTTTCAGCTAATGTAATTTCTTTTCTTCCCCATTCTGCTAAACTTAAATCAGCTACTTTAAAGTCATTTTTGTTCATACTGTTTCCTTATTGATTTATGATGATGTTAATAATAGAAGAGCTAACACGTCCTCGGGTTTCTTTATACCTTTAATTTCTTTTCTGATATTAGAGCCTTGTAGTATTCTAGTTAGTTTTGCTAAAATTTGTAATTTGTGAGACGTTTTAAAATTGTTAGGAGTTAAAAGTGTAAAAATAATATCTATAGATTTATTATTAAATAGGATTGGTTTTTCCAGTCTAAAAAAAATTAAGCAATTTTTTTTAAGTTTTGTAAAAAAGCTATTTATTAAGAGAATGCCATTATCAAAGGGAATTAAATTATTCTTATCACTTATTTTTGAAGTCAAATGTAGTTCTTTATTTTTAATTCCATACTCTTGTTCGCTAATTTTATTTATTTCTAAAAACACATCATTTAAAGAGGAAAAATTTTTATCTAAAAATGATTTTTTTGTTGTGAAAAAATTTATATCAGAATTTGATTTACTCAAAATTATATTACTTATATTTTTTTTTAAAAGAGTAGTATTCATTTTTTAAAATTTAAATTTTGAACCTAAATACACTTGTTTAACATTTCTATCTTGTGCAATTTCTTTAGGTGTACCTGTTTTCATAATCTCCCCATTGTGAATAATGTAGGCTCTTTCAACTATATTAAGCGTGTCTCTTACATTATGATCAGTTACTAAAACTCCAACATTTTTTTCCTTAACTTGGCTTACAAGCTCACTAACTTCAGAAATTGAAATAGGATCTATTCCTGCTAAAGGCTCATCTAATAAAAGAAAAGATGGTTGGCTAGCTAAAGCTCTAGCAATTTCAACTCTTCTTCTTTCTCCCCCAGATAGAGTAATTGCTGAGGCCTTTCTTAAATGACTTATAGAAAACTCAGCTAAAAGGTCATCTAACATTAACTCGATTTTTTCACTTTCTTTTTCAACTATCTGCAAAACTGATTTTATATTTTGTTCAACAGTCATTCCTCGAAATATAGAAGATTCTTGAGGTAAATAACCTAAACCATTTTTTGACCTCATATAAACTGGTAAATCTGTAATATCATTTCCATTTAAATGTATTGATCCGTAATCAGCTGATAATAGACCCATAATAATATAAAAACATGTAGTTTTACCAGCACCATTAGGACCAAGAAGTCCTACTATTTCGCCTTTATTAACTTTTAGAGTAATATCTCTAAGAATTCTTCTATTTTTGATAATTTTACCTAGTTTCTTTAAGTATAAACCGTTGTTAGAGACAACAATTTTAGGTCTATTTTTTAAATTAGTTTTTATCATAATTATTCAGTAATATATTTCATTCTAACTTTTTGATTTGTATTAGAAGCTTCCATTTTGCTCAAACCTGTAAGAAAATCAATAATTAATTTTTCTCCTTTAATTATATTATCATCTCTTTTTAGTTCGACATTGCCTATAATTATGACTTTGTCTTGATTAATGTAATAAATAGCTTTATTACCAGTGGCTATTTGTTTATCTTTTAAAAACACTACTTTTCCAATAGCTTGTAATTCCTTGATTTGTTGACTATTATCTTCACTTAATACAGCAATTATTTTATTTGCTTTTATAGTAGTCTGACCTTGAATAGCTCTAGCATTTCCTGTGGCAATAGCTTGCCCAAGTTGCTTGTTCCATTCCATACTATCAGCTAGTATCTCTATTGGTTTTCTAGGCTCAGCATAAGCCTTTAAGTATAATAAAAAAAATAATAATACTATGCTAATTTTTTTCATATTTAATTTAAAATTAATTTTGGTTTATTGTAAAATTTTATCATATGATCACTTGTATCAAAAGAAAATGAATTTGCTTCTATGATGCCCCACTTCCCAAACATCTTTACTCCACTATTACTAAAACCAATACCATTAGCAACATTGTAATTAAGTCCAGAGCTTTCTAGTTTTGTTCCATCATCATAAAATATAAAAACTTTTTCTGAGGCCTCTATAGTTTTCTCAAAAATATTAAAAATGGCATGATTTGTATTAATTGACATCCAATTATTACTATTTAGCGTCATATCAGCTTCTACAGAGTTTAGGTGTAATAAATTTTCGTCCAAACTATTTTTAAATGAAGATTTTGCAGTTATTACATAAGGTTTATTGTTTCTATCATTTCCTATGAGTTTTGCATTCTCTAAAGTAAGAGTATTTTGATTTAAATTATTTTTATTATTATTTTTGCTTAACACCATTTTATTTTTATCTTCGATTGAAAATATAAAGGTTATAAATATTGTGAAGAAAAATAAAAACATAAGAGCAAACTTTAAATACTTTAGACTAATTTTAGTTTCATTTTTTTCAGATCTAGGTAAATAGTTTTTTAAAAACATTAGTTTTTCAATCTTAAACAATCATGAAGGTGAATTATACCAGAAGGTTTTTTATTTTTTAAATCTTTCATAATAAACAAAGAAGTTATTTTATAATCATTAATGATCTTTAAAGCATCTGATACAAAAGTATTTTCTGTTATTACCTTAGGGTTTTTACTCATCACGTCTTTAGCTTTTTTCTGCAGCATATTATCTTTCATATGCCTTCTTAGATCGCCATCCGTAATTATACCAACTAAAGATTTTGATGCGTTTAATATTCCAATACATCCAAAGTTTTTATTTGTAATTTTAACAATTACGTCTTTCATATTAGCATTTTCAGATGTCAAAGGGATATTGCTTTTTCTGTGCATTATGTCTTTAACTTTTATAAATTTTGCTCCAATATTCCCTCCAGGATGAAATGTTCCGAACATTTCTTTAGAAAAATTTTTGTATTCTGATATTGATAAGGCAATGGCATCTCCCAGCGCTAACATCATAGTTGTTGAAGTTGTTGGAGCAATATTATTTTTACCCACTTCTTTTATATTTGGAATTATTAAATTATACGAACTAATTTGTGCCAGTTTACTTTTTTGATTGCTGGATATAAGTATTGATTTATTATTATTATTATTTGCAAAGTTTAGTAGATCTAATAATTCTTTTGATTTACCAGATTTAGACAATAAAAATAAAATATCTTTTTTGTTAATTAAACCTAAGTCTCCGTGACTTGCTTCAGTTGGATGAATAAAATAAGAAGGCGTTCCAGTAGAGGTTAATGTCGAGGCAATTTTTCTAGCTATATGACCAGATTTTCCAACACCAGACAAAATAATATTTCCTTTAGCTTTAGAAATCAAACTAAGAACTTTGTTGTAATTTGTATCTAATGACTTTGATAGTAAGAACAAGGCTTTAGCTTCTTCCTCTATGATATTTTTTGAAATTTTTAAAAACATTATTATGAGTGTGAAAATATATCTAAGTTATCCCAACCTTGAAGATCCAATTTTACTCTAGTAGGCATAAACTTTAGTATGGGAGAAAGAAGATGAAATCTTTTTTCTCTTTTTAATATTATATTCAATTCTTTTTTTATTTGATGTAGGTATAAAACATCATTAGAAGCATATTTGATTTGGTTTTTTGAAAGTTTGGTTCCTCCCCAATAGCTACTTTGTTGTTGTTTAGAAATTTCTATATTTAATAACTCTTTACAAAGTTCTCTTAGTCCATGTTTGTCGGTATAAGTTCTAGCTAATTTAGAAGCAATTTTGGTACAATAAATATTAGTAGGTAATATTCCCAAATATTTTTTAATAATTGCCAAATCAAATCTTGCAAAATGAAAAATTTTTTGAATAGAATTGTCTTTTAAGAGTGATTTTAAGTTTGGTGCAGAATAGCCAAACTCAGCTCCAACCTGTATTAAGTGAGAGGTATTATCTCCTGAAGAAATTTGCACTAAGCATAATCTATCTCTTGAGTTTTTAAGCCCCATAGCTTCTGTATCTATTGCTATACTATCAGCAAATTTTATATTTTTTGGAATATCTCCTTGATACAGATAGTTCATAATTAAAATATATTATAGATTTTAAATTTTTTATGTTAAAAATAATAACATTATCATAGCTAAAAATATACTATATTGTAATATGGAAAAAAAAATAATCAGTGTTATAGGTGGTAGTGGTTTTATAGGTAACTATTTAATAGATAAACTGCTAGAACTAGGATATTATGTTAAAGTAATTTCTAGAAAACCTATTGC
The DNA here is from genome assembly GCA_902615805.1 of Rhodospirillaceae bacterium. Lineage (GTDB taxonomy): Bacteria > Pseudomonadota > Alphaproteobacteria > TMED109 > TMED109 > TMED131. The sequence goes on along the minus strand of CACMQH010000001.1, from coordinate 354,955 downwards.
CAAAAAAAACTTTTATCCATCTGCTAAATTAGGCCAGTTTTCTCTTATAAGTTGTAATGTATGTGATGCAAAAAAATTAGACAAAGTTATAGAAGGATCATTCTGCGTAATAAATTTAGTTGGTGTTTTAGAAGATAAAAAGAAGAATAGTTTTAATGCAGCCCATATTAAAGGATCTGAAAGCATAATGAAATCTTGTAAAAAACATAATATTCAAAAAGTAATTCATATTTCTGCTATAGGGGTTGATAAAAATAAAACATCTAAATACGCTATTACTAAACTTAAAGCAGAGAAGAATATAAAAAAGGTTCAAAATTCAATAATAATAAGACCTTCTATAGTTTTTGGATATGAAGATAATTTTTTAAATTTTTTTGCAAATTATGCAAAGTTTTCTCCATTTTTACCTTTGATTGGTGGTGGAAGAACTAAGTTCCAACCAATTCTAGTATCAGATTTAGTTCAAATTATAATTGGTAGCATAAATAAGAAATTTAAGAATGGGCAAATTATAGAGGTAGGAGGACCAGACATTCTTAGTTTTAAAGAAATATTAATTTTTTTATTAAATGAATTAAAATTAAAGAGATACTTTATAAATTTACCTTTTAATTTAGCCAGCAAGCTTGCATTTTTTCTAGAGAGATTACCAGTTAAATTGATCACTAGAGACCAGGTAGAAATGTTAAAAACAGATAACATTGTGAATAAAAAAAACTGTTATAAAAAATTTTTAAAATATGAGTGTAATCCTTTTTTTATAGCTGCAAAAAAGCAACTCAAATTCTACAAAAAGAATGGTGGGCATTAAATTAAATATAATAAAATTAAGATTCCTAGTAGCACTCTATAAATGCTGAATATTCTGAAAGAAAATTTTTCTATCCATTTGTAAAAAAAATGTATAGTTGTTATAGCTGAAAAAAATGAAATTATAACTATGATGGAAAGTTTTATAAAATTTAAGTTAGATAAGTTTGCAATCTTATAAATACCAAAAACACATGCTGCTAATAATACAGGAATACCAGTTAAAAGGGAAAAAGTAATACTTAACTTTCTATTAATGCCTAAAAAGCGCATAGCAGTTATAACTGTTCCTGAACGACTCATACCAGGAATTAAAGCTAATATTTGAAACACACCTGCAATTATACTATCCCTTAAAGTTATTTCATTTTTATTTTTTTTTTTGTTATCTGATAATTCCAGTAAAACACCACCTATTATACATGCGAAAGCAATTATATAGAGATTAGATTTAAAACTATCATATCCTAATAATCCTATTAATCCTCCCGTAAATATTACTGGAAGGCTTGCTATTATTGCAAACGGGAGCAAATGATTTTCTTTAAAATTAATAAATAATTTTCTATTAAATGCTATTACAGCAAGAAAAGTACCCAAATGAGCACCTATTGCAAGTAATAGTGCATTATCTTCCCAGTTGTATATATATTGTATAAAATATAAATGAGCAGAGCTAGATACTGGAAGAAACTCTGTTATTCCTTGAATAATTGAGTATATAAAAATTTGTATATTTTCCATATTTTTTTTTTTTAATGATGATATATTAGTTTATGAAAATTTCGACTTAATTTTAAATGTTTAAGCTTTATTATATGTCTATGTGCGCTCCGAGTAGAGCGGCAAAAATAATACTTAATGAAAAAGGTATAAAATTTCATTCTATAAATGAACCAGTTTGGCAAAGAAGAATAGAGTTTTTAAAGATCAATCCAGAGGGAGAGTTACCAGTTATTATTGATAATAAAAATAACAAAATTATAGGGTATTTTTCTTTAGCATATTTTTTAGAAGATAATGAAGATCAAAAAAGTTTAGTAGGAAAATGTCCATCAAGTAGATTAGAAGTTAGGAGAATATGTAAGTGGTTTGATAATAAATTTAATAAAGAAGTTTACGACAATATAGTTGAAGAAAGAGTTTTTAAAAGTTTAAAAGGACTTGGCAATCCTTCAAGTGAATCTTTAAAAGCGGGGAGAGTTAATTTAAAAAATCATGAGAACTATTTAGAGTGGCTTTTAAAAAACAGAACATTTATTGCTGGTGAATCTTTGTCAATTGCAGATATAATTTGCTCAGCGTATTTGTCAACTTTAGACTATTTAGGTGAAATTGATTGGGAAAGAATTAATTTAACGAAAAAATGGTATGCACAGATCAAAAGCAGACCTTCCTTTAGGGATATTTTAGAGGAAAAGCTATTTACTATTCCTGCTTCAAAAAATTATAAGAATCTAGATTTTTAATGTATCAAAAGCATTTTATTGAGGAGATAAAGACTAAGTCAGCAGAACTTGGTTTTGATGAATTTGGAATCACTAACTTAGAAAACTTTGAGTTTAATTCTTCCAAGATAAAAGAGTTTATAAACAATAATTACCACGGTGAAATGCACTGGATGAAAGACAAACTAGAAATACGAAGTGATCCTAAAAATATTTGGAGTAAGGCTAAAAGTGCTATAGTTTTAGGAATAAATTATGGTCCTACAAATAATCCATTAAAGGATCTTAAAAAAGTTAAAAGAGGTTATATCTCCATTTATTCTAGAAGAAAAGATTATCATAAAATAATAAAATCAAAGCTTAAAGTTTTGGCTAGATATATACAAAAAATAGAGTCTTCTCAAGTGAAGGTTTTTGTTGATACTGCGCCCTTGATGGAAAAACCTTTGGCAAGTTCTGCTGGTTTAGGTTGGCAGGGCAAACATACAAATTTAGTATCGAGAAATTATGGCTCTTGGCTTTTTCTAGGTATAATCTTAACAAATATATATTTTAGAAATGAAACAAAAATAAAAAGTAATTGTGGTACATGTAGTAAGTGTATTGAAGTATGTCCTACACAAGCTATTATCAAGCCTTATTCTCTAGATGCAAGAAGGTGTATATCTTATCTGACTATAGAACATAAAACTCACATACAAAAAGATTTTAGAAAAAAGATTGGAAATAGGATATTTGGATGTGACGACTGTCTTGCCGTATGTCCTTGGAATAAGTTTGCAAAAAAATATAGCGATATTAAGTTAAGCTATATTAAAAAATTAGATATGCCTAATTTAAAAACTTTTTTAAGTTTTAGTGAAAATGATTTTATAGTTTATTTCATTGGCACTCCAATAAGAAGACTTGGATATAATAGATTTATGAGAAATGTTTTAATAGCAGTTGCAAACTCTAAAGATTTAAGTTTAATTGATTATGTATTAAAAAAGCTAGATAGTAGAAATGAACTTATTAGAGCTATGGCCGTTTGGGCGTTATTTTGCTTAAACAAGTCAAGATTTTTTTTAGAGAAAAAGAAAAGGCTAGATTTAGAAGAGTTTTACTATGTTAGACAAGAATGGTTAAATGGTGAATACAATTGATAGTTTGCGCTTTAGGATATGGTTATTTAACTCATTTTGTTTTTAAAAGAATATGTGCTCTTGGTATCAAAGGAATAGGAGTTACTTCTAAAAATATAAAAAACAAAGAATTTACAAATATTATTTTTTTAAATAGAGATAAAATTAAAGAAGCTTTAACTTATTCAACTCATTTATTAATTACTGCCCCACCCGATGATAAAGGCTGTTTTATATTCAACAAATTTTCTAGTGAAATTTTAGCGTCTAATATTAAATCCTTAATATATATCTCTTCAACAGGTGTTTATGGTAACCATAATGGTGACTGGGTTGATGAAAACTCTTTACTAAATGCAAAATCACAGTTTGATAGAATTAGAATAAAGTCTGAAAAACAATGGAAAACATTTTGCAAAAAAAATAATTTAAATTTAAATATTGTAAGAATATCAGGAATTTATGGCCCACAAAGAATTATCAAATTTAATAAAAAGAAATTGGATGTAATAATAAAAAAAAATCACTATTTTTCTAGAATACATATTTTAGATGCCGCTAGACTTATTTCGAAAATAATAATAGAAAATTTTAATAATGAAATTTGGAACCTAGCAGATGACTTTCCAAGTACTAGGGAGTTATTTTTGTTAGAGGCCATTGAAATTAAAAATATTAAAAATTTTGCAAGAATAGAATTTGAGGAATATGAAGCAACTCTTTCAGATAGGGCAAAAAAATTTTGGCATAATAACAAGAGGGTTTCTAACTTTAAAGTTAAAAAGTACTTTGAATATAGGTTTATTTTCCCTAATTATAAGAGTGGCATTAAAAACCTTAAGGAGTACCTTTAATCATATTTTTAATAGTTTGTTCTAACAGATTTAAATCTAAACTTGAGGACATCCTGTGATCACTACTATTTAAAATTATTAGTTTAGCATTTTTTGTTTTTAGAATTTTCAGCAGCCCGATTTGAGTTTTTAATTTAACAGCACTATCCTGAAGCCCATAAAGAAGCGTTATTTTAGTATTTATTTCTAAATTTTTTATTAAGATAAAATTTTTTTTAGAATCTTCTATAAACTTTTTCGTAAATTTATAAGGATTTTCTCCGTAATCACTTTTAATTGATATATAACCTTTATCCATATATCTTTTTTTTTGGATTGAAGATAGGCTTTCAATAATATTATTAGTGAAGTCTGGAGCAGCTCCAATTCCAATAACACCCAAAATATTTTTTTTAAATTTTTTCAGCAAAATAAAAGCTATCCACCCACCTAATGAAGAGCCCACAATAATTACAGGATGGTTTAGTTTTTTTTTTATTAAAAAATATGATTCATTTACCCAGTCACTTAAAAGCTGTTTCTCAATTTTTCCCTCAGAAGACCCATGGCCAGAATAATCAAATCTTAAATACTCATAACCTATTTTTTTACTGAGTGTATCTAAAAAAGTAGCTTTAGTGCCCAGCATGTCAGATTTATATCCTGATAGAAATATGATTGATACTTTGGGGCCTTTTTTCAGTCTGGGACGATACAGATAAGAAATTTTAACTCCATTAATGGTAACTATTTTATAGCTTTTTTTCCTCTGATTGTTCATATTATTATCTGAATTAAATTATGAAAATAAATACTAAACAAATAGCTGTAATGCAAGTATTACCTCATTTGAATTCTGGAGGTTTAGTTTCAGGTGCTGTAGAGGTTGCAAAAGAATTAGTTAATTCTAATTTTAAAAGTTTAGTAGTATCATCAGGTGGATATAAAGAAAATGAAGTACTTAGAAATAACAGCATATTAGAAAAACTACCAGTACATAGTAAAAACATATTTACTATTCTTAATAATAAGAAAAAATTAATTGATTTAGCAATTAAATACAATATCCATTTAATTCATGCCAGATCTAGAGCGCCGGCGTGGTCGGCATATTTTGCAGCTAAAGAATTGAATATTCCATTCGTTACCACTTTTCATGGCACATATGGTACAGAAAATTTTTTTAAAAAAAAATATAATAGTATTATGCTAAAAGGACACGCTATCATAGCAATTTCTAAATTTATTAAACAACATATTCAAGGTGAATATGGTATGACTAAAAATATTTATGTAATTCCTAGAGGAGTTAATACAAATATTTTTTCTCCTAAAAAAGTTAGTTCAGCAAGATTGATAAATGCAGCAAGAAAAATTAGTATAGAGGGTAATGATCAAATTATTTTACTGCCTGGTAGGTTGACTAATTGGAAAGGTCATAAACTTGCTGTAAAAGCAGTATCCAGATTAAAAGTTAAAAACTTTAAGTTAGTGTTTATTGGTGACTTGCAGGGCAGAGTGAAATATAGAAATGAGTTAATTAATTTAGCTACTACTTTAAATATTGCTAGTAAAGTTATTTTTATAAATCACACCAGAGACCTACCTTCTTATTTAATGTTGTCTGATATTGTATTGTCATGTTCTACAAAACCTGAAGCTTTTGGTAGAACAGTATTGGAGGCGCAAGCAATGGGAAAACCTGTAATAGCGTTTAATCATGGAGGGTCAGTAGAATTGATAAATGATAATGAAAATGGCACATTATGCAAAGTTGCAGACATAAATGATTTGGCCACTAATATTGAAAAAGCTTTGAAATTGAGTGCTTATAAGAGAAAAATTTTATCAAATAAAAGTATTAGGAATGTGAATAAAAAATATTTAACAAAATATATGTGCAAAAAAACTTTAAATTTATATATCAAATTAATTAAGAGTTTTCGTGAAAAAAATATTAATAATTAAACATGGGGCTTTAGGAGATGTGGTTCTTTCAATGCATCCTATATTTGCAATCTGCAAACATTTTAAAGATTATGAAATCTCTATATTAACTGAGTCTAAATATAAAGAGTTATATCAATGTTTGCCATTTATTAAAAATATAAAAATAGATAATAGACCAAAGTTTTATTATTTTTTAAATTATATAAAAATTTTTATATGGTTTTATAAAAAAGACTTTGAATGGGTTTTTGACTTACAAACATCAAAGAGAACTAATTTATATTTCTCAATACTTTCTTTATTTAAAGACTTTAACTGGAATGGAATTGCAAAAAATTGTAGTCACCCTCACTTAAACTCTAATAGAAAAAAATTACACACCCTTGAAAGGCAAAAAGATCAACTAAGAGCAGCAGGCATAAGTAAGTCATTCAAACCAGATTGGAATCATTTTAAATCTAAAACCAGTAAATTTTCTATTAAAAAATCTTATGCAATTTTGGTTCCTGGTGGTTCTAGGCACAGGAAAAATAAAAGGTGGGATTTTAAAAATTTTTTAGAAATAATTAAATTTTTAGAAAAAAAAAATATAACATCGGTTTTAGTTGGTGGTCCTGATGAAAAAGATATCTTTCAGAATAAACATAAATATCACTCTGTAGTTAATTTAATAGGTAAAACTAATTTTTCAGATTTAGCGTATTTATCTTCAGGTGCAAAACTTGTTTTAGGAAATGATACTGGCCCAATGCATTTATTAGTAGCGTGTAGTAATGATAAAATATCTAAAATAGTATTATTTGGAGGAGCTTCCGACCCAACATTGTGTGCTCCAATAGGTAAGAATGTTATAATAGTAAAAGAAAATAATATTAAAGATATAATGACTGAAGATATTAAAAATTTAATAAATAAAAAAAAATTATAGTAAACTTTAAATATTTTAGTTATAAATTAATATAAATAAGTTAGGAGGTAACGTTATAGCAAGAGAAAATTATTCGTCAAGCGCGGGTCCGCGCGTTAATAAAGAAATTTATATTGATCCAGTAAGACTAATTGATAATAACGGAAAAATGTTAGGAGTAGTTAAACTTCACAAGGCTCTTGAGATAGCTGAAAGTGCAGGGCTAGATTTAGTAGAAGTTTCACCTAATGCTAAACCACCAGTCTGTAAGATATTAGATCATGGTAAATTTAAATTTGAGGCTCAAAAAAAAGCAGCTAAGGCCAGAAAAAAGCAAAAAGTTATAGATATAAAAGAAGTTAAGTATAGACCTAATATAGATACTAATGATTTTAATATAAAAACTAAAAATGTTATTAAGTTTTTGTCTGCAGGAGATAAAGTAAAAATCACACTTAGATATAGAGGAAGAGAAATGGCTCATAGAGATTTAGGAATAAATGTACTAAAAAAAATAAAGGAAGAAACTTTATCTGTAGCTAAAGTTGAGTTAGAACCTAAGGTAGAAGGAAGACAAGCTGTAATGATTTTAGCTCCAGAAGATAAAACTAACAAATAGTATTTATTATTAAATAAAACTTGATTTGATTTATAAATTCAATATATTGATCATCTACGAGAGTTTATATGCCAAAAATTAAAAATAAAAGTGGAGCAAAAAAAAGGTTTTCCTTTACTGGAACAGGTAAGGTGAAAATGAATCAAGCTGGTAAAAGGCATGGCATGATAAAAAGAACAAATAAATTCATCAGAAATGCAAGAGGTACTGCAATACTGGCAAAAGCTGATGAAAAAATTATTAAAAGAAATTTTTTAAGAAGTTAATTAGGGTAATAAAATGGCTAGGGTTAAAAGAGGTGTCACTAAACATGCTAGACACAAGAAAATTCTTTCTGCTGCTAAAGGGGCAAGAGGCAGACAAAAAAACACTTTTAGAGCAGCTATTCAAAGAGTAGAAAAGAATAGACAATATGCTTACAGAGACAGGAGAAATAAAAAAAGGGACTTTAGAAAACTTTGGATTTTAAGAATTAATGCTTCTTGTAGAAATCATAATATCAAATATTCAGAGTTTATGCATTTACTTCAAAAGAATAATATTGAAATGGATAGAAAGTTATTAGCGCATATTGCTTTTCATGAGCCCACAACGTTTAAGTCTATAGTTGATCAAGTAAGAAAATAATTGTCTATACTTGGAGAAAAATATAACTGATATAATCAAAAAAGCTAAAGAACTTAGTCTTAACTTAAAACAAGAAATCAATCACATAAAAGATCTAAAAGAAATTGATCTTATTAAAATAAAGTATATGGGAAAAAAAGGTTTGTTTACTTTATTACTAAAGTCTTTGGCTGAGTTAAACAATGATGATAGGGCAATAGCAGGAAAAACCATAAATATAATCAAAAAGGATATAGAAAAAATTATAACATCTCATAAAAGTTTAATAGAAAGTAAAATATTAAATGAAAGTTTAGAAAAAGAAAAGATTGATATAACTCTACCCGGTAGACCAATTTTAAGAGGGGGTATTCATCCAATTTCTAAAACAATGGATGAAATAATTAGTATTTTAGGTGTATTAGGTTTTAACGTGGAAGAGGGGCCTCATATTGAGGATGATTATTTTAATTTCACAGCTTTAAATATACCTGAAGATCATCCAGCAAGACAAGAGCATGATACATTTTATATGCAAGGTAGTAATAAAAAAAAATTATTACGTACTCACACGTCACCAATACAAATTCGAGTTATGAAAGAGAAAAAACCTCCTATAAAAATTATCGCTCCTGGAAACACATATAGATGTGATGACGATGCTACGCACTCTCCTATGTTTCACCAAATAGAGGGATTGGTAGTAGATAAAAATATTTCTATGGCGAACTTAAAATGGACAATAAAAGAGTTGATAGCATCTTTTTTCAATGTAAAAGATCTTCCTATGAGGTTCAGACCTTCATATTTTCCTTTTACTGAGCCCTCTGCGGAAGTTGATATAGGTTGTGAAGTAGAAGATGGAAAATTAGTTTTAGGAAAAGGAAAAAAATGGTTAGAGGTTTTAGGTTGCGGTATGGTAAATCCGAAGGTTTTTAAAAACTGCGAAATAGACACCAATATTTATAGTGGTTTTGCTTTTGGCTTAGGAGTAGAGAGATTTGCTATGCTAAAATACGGGATAACTGATTTAAGAATGTTTTATGAGAATGATCATAGATGGTTAAAGCATTATAGTTTTAGGCCTACAGGTTTTCCAAATACTTTAAAGGGTAAATAATGAAGTTTACTCTTTCTTGGTTGAATGAACATATAAAATTAAATAAGTCTGAAATACAGATTTCAGAACTATTAACTAATTTAGGATTGGAAGTTGAAAGTCTAGATAGCACAAATGAAAATTTTAAAAATTTTTTAGTCTGTAAAATAGTAAAAACAGAAAAACATCCTAATGCTGATCGATTGAAAGTTTGTGAAATTAATTATGGTAAAGAAAATTTTAAAGTAGTTTGTGGTGCTTCAAATGCGACAGAAGGTCTAAAAACAATTTTTGCACCTAATGGTACGTATATTCCAGGAACTAATTTTAAACTTGAGAAAAAAAGTATTAGGGGAGTTGAAGGTGATGGAATGCTTTGTTCTGAAAAAGAATTAGGTTTTCCAGAAAAAATAGATGGCATTATAGAGTTAGATAATAATTATGATGTTGGTAAAACCTTAAATAACTATGTTCAAAACGATTTTTTATTTAATATAGGTCTCACTCCTAACAGAGGTGACTGCGCTTCAGTGAGAGGAATAGCTAGAGATTTAGCAGCAAGTTTAAACTTAAGCCTAATTAAAAGAAACATTAATAGTAAGCCAGGTACTTTTAAAAGTAATCTTAAATGGGACCTAGGATCTTTGAATAATATCAATGATTGTCCTTTAATATATGGAAGATATTTTAAAATTAACAACAATTTGCCAAGTCCTAGTTGGTTACAAAAAAGATTAGAGAGTGTCGGTTTAAAACCTATTTCAAGTTTAGTAGATATTACAAATTATATCTTATATGACATTGGCCGACCATTACATGTTTTTGACGCAAGTAAAATTAATGGAGATTTAAAAGTCATATGTCTAAATAACGAAGAGAAGTTTATAGGGTTAGATAAAAAAGAATATATACTTAGCAAGGGTGATATAGTTATAAAAGATAATGAAAAAACAGTTAGTATTGCAGGTATTATGGGGGGACTTAATAGCTGCGTTGATGAAAATACAAAACATGTTTTTTTAGAGGTAGCTTATTTTAATGCGCATAGAATAGCACAGACTGGCAGAAGGCTTGGTATTACATCAGATGCACGTTATAGGTTTGAACGAGGGATTGATCCAAAGGGTTTAATAGAAGGTTTAGAGTATAGCACTGCCTTAATTAATAGCATATGTGGCGGCTCATTTAGTGATTATGTTGAGGCTGGAAATTCTATTAATTTAATAAAAGAAATTAAATATGACTTTAATAGTTTTGAGAAGCTAATTGGTTTTCCAGTTAATAAAAATAGACAAAAAGATATTTTGGATAAACTTAATTTTAGCGTAGTCAAGGAAGAAAAAGATGTTATTTATTTGAACCCTCCTTCTTGGAGACATGACATTAGTATCAGTAATGATATAGTAGAAGAAATTTTGAGATTTGAAGGTTATGACAATATACCAGATAAAGAGATAATTAATGATAGTAGTAAGAAAAATAAATTATTTTCTTTAAGCAAAAATATCCAAATTAATATTAGAGAGTCACTTGCAAAAATTGGATTACTTGAGGTAATTACATTTACTTTTATCTCTGAAAATAAAATAATCCCTATAGGAGAACTTAATTCTAGTCTAAAATTAGAAAATCCTATTTCTAGAGAATTAGGTATTATGAGAAACTCCTTATTACCTAATCTTTTAGATATAGCTTCAAGAAATTTTTCCAGAGGGATAGAAACCACTAACATTTTTGAAGTAGGTTTCGTTTATGAAGGGCTAGGCACAGAAGATCAGAGGTCTAATTTTGCAGTATTGATCAGTGGTAACGCATTTAAGAAGAATTGGCATTACCCTAAAAGAGACTTTGATTTTTATGATATGAAATCATTACTATTAGATCTTTTTGATGAATTAGAAATTTCAAAATTTGATCTAGTAAGGACTACCAATGAATGGTTTCATCCTGGCGTTTCAGCGGAGGTTACATATAAAGAAAAGAAAATTCTAAGTTTTGGTGAACTGCACCCTAGTCTTAAGAACAAATTTAAAATAAAACAATCAACCATAATATGTGAAGGAAGTATAGACAATATTTGTGAAGTATTAAGTCAAGTAAAAGAAGAAAAAATATTAAATATGTCACCTCTATTGCCATTAAAAAAAGATTTCGCTTTTATAATTAAAAGTAATATTAGTGCTGAGAAATTAATACAAGAAATTAAAAAAGTGGATCCTAAAATAGGAGAAATAACAGTTTTTGATGTTTATAAAAATGAGGAAAAATCAGAATTATCTTTGGCGATAGAAGTAGAAATTGTACAACAGTATAAGGTTTTAAATACAAAAGAGATTGGCTTGTTAATGGATGATATTATAAAAACTGTAGAGAAAAAGGTTGGGGCAAAATTAAGAACTAGATAATTTAACTGATAAAAAACAAGGAAATAATAAAAATAAAACCCCCATTAAAAAAAATAAATTAATATCTAAAAAAAAAAATAAGTATTTATTTATATCAATTTTATAGTTATCAAAATAGTAAGAGTATCTTTCGAGTAAACTTTGAAAGCCAACAAGACTATTAGAGTTTATTGAGTACCACAAAAAACCAATAGAAAATTTTTTATAAAAAAAACTTAACAGAATTTGCAAATTACCAAATAAGAAAAAACTTATTAAAATTATTTTTTTTACAATCATATTTTTATTCTATATAAATAATAGAAAAATTTATATTAAAAAGGAGAGGTGGCCGAGCGGTCGAAGGCGCACGCCTGGAACGCGTGTATGCGAGAAATCGTATCGAGGGTTCGAATCCCTCTCTCTCCGCCATTCAGATAATTGATAGGATTAGTTAAATCAGTTATGATAATTTTATGAAAAAAATAATACTAATATTTGCATTAATATTTGCATCTTATGGAAATACTAATGAAATAACTTTTGAGGGTACTGGTAAAGCAGATATCAATGGGTACACGTTTAATGATAATAGTTCGTACAAACTTTATAAGTCTAATGGTCATTGGAAAAGTTCTACTGGAGACTTTGGATTGCATACATGCTTAGGAACTGTTACTACTGATAAAAATGGAAAGAATGGGTTTAATGTTTACTGCAAAAATATATCTCAAAACAATGACTATTTTATAATGAAAATTTATAGAGACTCAGAATATCAAGAGTCTGGTGCAGGTAGAGCTGAAATAGTTGAAACATCAAAAAACTATAGTTATATACTAGGGGCTGAATGTTCTCATGCAGTTACCTATTTAAAATCTTCAGACTATTTTGCTATGCAGAAGTGCAAGTTTAGATAAAATCTTCAATGTTTAGGTTGCTATACATAAGCTTCCTCTTTTACTAGTCAGATTCTATGAACAGATAATTGATAGGATTAGTTAATTCAGTTATATTTCTCATATGTACATTAGAATAGCTACAGTAAAATTCCCTTCTGATGATAAAGCAGATGCTTTTATAGCTATGATGAAAACAGTTTGGTTTGATAAATTAGATAAAGAAACCCTAAGTCAGGAACAAATTATGGTAAAAACAGGTGAAGGGAAAATAGTAGGATGGGGTATTTATAAATCAAAAGAAGATTTTCTCAAAACTTCTCAGGAATTTAAAAAAATGTGGATAGACTTTATAAAGTCGTTTGATGGAATAGTTGAGTGGCATGAAGGAAACGTTGCTGCACATTACATTAGAGAGAAAGAAGATGAGAAATAAAATACTAGGGATAGATTAAATGAAATACTTACTCACCTTGCTATTACATTTTTCTACTTATTCCTTTTCAGAAGAAAGTTTAAATAGGTATACAATAGATTCAAATGGTAATGTTGATACAATAGTGGAACACAACTATTCAAAAAAACATAGTTTCAAAAATTATACTATCAGAGGAACTTTTGAAGATAATTTAGGTAATTATGGTTCTAGTGATGGAACTGTAGTTGCTGAATATAAAGAAGGAAAAGTTATAAATTTGCAATGGAGTTCAAAGTTAACATATCAAAACAATAAAGTTATTTTTGCTCAAGGTGTCAGAAAAAAAGGAATTGATGAAGCAGGTGTTGGAAAAGCTATATTGTTTGCAGGAGAAAAACCATTAGATATTCTTGATAATGTAGAATGTAATTATGGAATTAAGTTTTTTAAAAATAATTTTTTTACTAAATGGATTTGTAATATTCCTGAAAAAAATTTAATGCTTTTACAAAAAATAAATTAATAAAAAAACATAATAAGGAAACAAAATATAATGAAAACAATAATACTAATATTCCTATTAATTTCATCATGCCTTAAAGCAGAGGATTATATTTTTGAAAGCTCAGCTAATTTAAATTCTGAAGATATGTTCATATCGGATAATCTTTTAGTAAAAAGCCATAATATAGAAATTCGATGGACAGATTCACTTGGAGAATATGGCAAAGGCAGGTGTTTAGGTACATCTAAAAAAGAGAACGATGACGTATCTTTTCAAGTATATTGTGAATATTTTGATTCAGATAATGATAAATTTTGGACTTTATTGCAGAGAGCCAACTCAGATGCATCAGCAGGCGTTGGTGTGGCAACTTATTTAAATGGTACGGGAAAATATAAAAGGTTTAAAGGGTTAAAGTGTAATTATGCTGTAAAATATATGGATGACAGTACTAACTTTTATAGACATAAATGTTTCCTTTAAGATATATTATTTTTTATTATTTATTAGCTGTGCAAAAATTTTATGGCAAATGGCACCCAGATAAAAATTGAGAACCATATAAAAAGTGTCAATAAGCCATAATTTATGAGTTTCTTATTTTGTATGATATTACCTATATTCATGTAGCCACAAGTAATAGAAAATATACATGCAAATAATATTAGTTCAGACATATTTTAACCTAACCAACATCTTAATATTTTTAAAGAAGTAGCACCTACCTCTCCATACTCACTATCATATATTTCCTGTGGAACTTTAAAAAGCTTATCTATTTCTCCTAGTTTATGTATAGATTTAACATAATCTACTGCATCAGCTTCATTATAAACACTACAGTTTTTTTCTCCATTAAAGTAAGACAAGCCATTGTTTACTTTGATAGTATCTTCTATTTCTTTATTAAAGGTATGGAAGAATAGTTTATACTTAATTAAATACTGCATATTATTTATACGTAACTAAGAAAGGAAAGATGGTATGAAAAAACTTATACTTATAATTTTAGTATTACTTCTATCTTATGAGAATGTTATAGCTGAAGAGTACTCTATGAAAAGCATAGGAAAGAATAACTTTAAAAGTATGATAATTAATAATGAAAAATTCACTATAGTAGAAAATAGTTTTACTTGGATAGACTCTCTTGCTAATTATGGAACAGGTTTTTGTTATGGTAGTATTTTAAATGATAATGATAATATTACCCTTAATAATTTTTGTGAACTTACTGACAGTAATGAAAATAAGTTTTGGTCAAAAGTACAAAGAGTTTCCTCAAATTTAGAATCTGGTTTAGGGAAACAGCAATTTTTGAAGGCTTCTGATAAATATAAATTTCTCTTAGAGAAAGATTGTAAATACGCAGTATCTTTTTTTCATGAGGTTAATTTTTTAGTAGAATTAAAATGCAAATAAGTTATAAACCAAAATAAAAAATATTAGCAATAGTGTTGAATATACTTCTTATATACTTATGTGTAGGATATTTTGTAGGAAACGGTATACCACAAAGTTTAATGTTATGGCTATCAGCTATGCTTTGGTTCTTAGTTTCATTGGTAAATATTTTTTATATTTTTACAAATAAAAAGACTAGGTAAAATATTATAATATAAATTTACCTAGTCTAAAGTTTTTAACATTTTTCTTTCCTTTCTATAAATTATTATAAAAATTAAGAAATAAAAAAATAGACCAACCAAAGTTACATATTTCTATACACTTTTGCTAGATATTAAGATGAGCTATACTCTTGATATTAATGGAGGATATATGAAATACATTTCAATAATATTAATGAGTTTATTTTTAATGAATAATGTAAATGCTAAAGATTATATTTTTGAAGGATATGGTGTTAGTGAACTTAGCACTATAGAGATATCTGACGACTTTAAATTTTCTGCTTATACATCTGAAGGGATGTGGGATGATAGTAATGGGGATTATGGAAATGAAAAATGTTCTGGTTATCTTAAACAACAAAACAAAAAAGTAGAATTAGAAATTTTTTGTGAAACTGTTAACCAAAATAATGAAAAATTTTGGAATTCTAGAATTAGAAAATCAGATAAAGGTGGAGGAATAGGAAAAATGACTATTATAAATGGTACAGGAAAATATAAAAATTTTATAGGTTATGAATGTCCTTATGGAGTAAATTATAAAAAACAATATGCTTGGTTTAGGGCAAAGTGCAAAATAGAGAATTAAAGTTTGAAATTTAATTACTTATTTTTTTAGTATATCTTTCTTAAAGTTTGAAGTGAAATCAATAAGATTACCATTATTTTCAGTAATAGATATTTTCTGGTTAATTATTAAAGAACCTCTTTTCGCCTCATAGATTTTAAGGTTTAAAAAGCTAGAGTTATTTTCATCGGAAATTATGCCGTTAACTACGAATGAAGCATTAGACTCTGTAGCAATCAACATTACTTCAGGGGGGTTTAAGTTTTCTGATCCTTGAGGTGTTTTAACTATCGAAATTTTTTCTTCTTCGAATAATTGTTCGCTAAATAATTTAGAGATATTTTCAATTTCTTGACCTGTTAAAATTTTAGATTGATTTTGAAATTCCATTAATGCAACAAAAACAGTATTACTAGCTACATTATTGTTGTTTGGTAGACTCTCTTGATCAGTTCTGAAACTTTCTAAAACACTTTTCGAATTATCAGTATATTCTATATCATTAGACGATTTATTATTTAAAAAATAAAAAACACCCCCTAATACCATAAATAATGCAATGACTGCCGTGATGATGTATGGTTTTTTTTGAAATTTTACAGACTTCTTTTTATCTGTGGTAATTTGACTGGTATAAACTTTTATTTTTTTAGATATATTTTTTAATTTTTTTTCACCTTGGTATTTAAAAGTAATATCTACTTTATCTTCTACTTCTAAGTAGACTTTTTCAGAAACTGTTATTTCGCCTACAGGAGCTATGGCTTCTAGTCTTGCAGCTATATTAACATTATCACCATATAAATTATTATCTTGAGTCATAATATCACCTAGGTTTATACCAATTCTAAACTCTATAGTAATATTATCCTGAATTTCTTTAGCTTTTGTTGATACTTCTTTTTGTATCGAAATAGCTGCTTCCATAGCATCTACAGGACTAGCAAATTCAGCCATAATTGAATCTCCTGCAGTAGAAAAAATTCTACCATTCAATTCCTGTATAATTTTATCAGTAACTTTTCTAGTTTCTTTTAACCTAAAAAGAGTAAGTTTCTCATTTGAGGCCATTAATTTGCTGTAGCCTACTACATCAGCTGCAAAAATTGCTGCCATTTTTCTAATTGCGCCGGCTGTATCTTTTTTTTCTTTATCTAGAACATATATATTTTTATTAGATTCTGACATGATTCTATTGTAGTTATTTTATTTTATATTTAAAGAATTTTTTTATGATTAACATAGTTTTGTATAATCCTCAGATACCTCCGAACACGGGAAATATTATGCGTTTATGCTCTAATACAGGATTTAACCTACATATAATTGAACCTGTAGGTTTTCCTTTAGATGATAAGTCTTTAAAAAGGGCAAAAATGGATTATTTTTCTGATATAAATCCAGTTATATATAAAGATTATAAAAGTTTTATAGATACTACAGATGAGAAAAAAATATATGCAGTAACTAAATTTGGCACGAGAATTTACTCAGAAATAAAATATGATAAAGATATTTTTTTACTTTTTGGATCAGAGATTACCGGTTTACCTAAGGTAATATTAAGTAAATTACAGAATCGCTCAATCAGAATTCCTATGATTAATGATAGCCGCAGTTTAAATCTTAGTAACTCTGTTGCTATTGTTGTCTATGAGGTTTGGAGACAATTAAAATTTAGTAGCATCAACTTATGAGATAATATATATATATTGATATATATTTTTAAGGGAGTTTATAATGTTAATTTCAAGAAATTTTATAGTAATTGTTTCTATTTTAAGTTTAATTCTAACTTCATGTTCCAATAATGAAAGTTCTTCTAAACCTTCAGGTGAAGATAACAATGGAAAAAAAGTTAGATGGAAAATGGCAAGTACTTTTGCAGGAAATTTAACACAATTAGGATCATCAGGAGTTAGGTTTTCAGAGCAAATAGAAGTAATATCAGGAGGAAACATTAAGGTAAAATTTTTTGATCCAGGTGCATTAGTTCCAGCATTAGAGATTTTCGATGCTGTATCTTCGGGTTCTATTGATGCCGGTTGGTCTACGCCTGGATACTGGGCAGGAAAAGTTCCAGCATTACCTCTTTTTGCGGCTGTTCCATTCGGTCCTTCTGCGCAAGAATATATATCTTGGATTTATTATGGAGGAGGTAAAGAATTATTTGAAGAAATTTATGCTAAACACAATATCAAAGGTATAATCTGTGGTGTTGTTCCTCCAGAAGCTTCTGGATGGTTTCGCAAAGAAATAAAGTCTGTTGAAGATCTAAAGGGAATGAAAATGAGATTTTTTGGTTTAGGTGCTAAAGTTATGGAAAAAATAGGAGTCTCTACTCAATTAATAGCTGGAGGAGATATTTTTCCTGCTTTAGAATTAGGTACTATTGATGCTACTGAATTTTCTATGCCAGCTGTAGATTTAGATTTAGGATTTTATCAGGTTGCAAAGCATTATTATTTTCCTGGTTGGCATCAACAATCGACATTATTTGAACTAATGGTAAATATGGATAAGTGGAACAAATTATCTGATACACAAAAAGCGCAGATCGAGTCAGCATGTGGTGATAACATTAGAAATGGTATAGCTGAAGGAGAAGCTATTCAAGTAGAGGCACTTAAAACTTTAGAGAGCAAAGGAGTTAAAATTCATCAATGGAGTCAAGAAATTCTGGCTACTTTAGAACAAGCTTGGCTAGAAGTGGTAGAAGAAGAAAGTGCCAGAGATGAAGATTTTAAAAGATCTTGGGAGTCATTAAGCACATTTAGGAAAAATATAGAAACATGGAAGACTTTGGGTTACCTCAAGTAATTTTTTTTTTGAACATTAATTGTTAGAAAAAAATAAAATATCTTTATATGGCATCATTACTGGTTTTTTAATATTATTAAGCTTTATTTTTACAGAACCACCAGAAGGATTAAATAGAACTGCTTGGTTAACTGCTGGAGTTGCTGTATTAATGACTATTTGGTGGGTTGCAGAAGCTGTTCCCATCTATATTACTGGATTAGTGCCATTAGTTTTATTTCCACTTTTAAAAACATTTAGTATCAAAACAGTTTCAGTGTCTTATGCTCACCCATTAGTTTTATTATTTTTGGGAGGTTTTATCATAGCCTCTGCTATGGAGAGCAGTGGATTACATAAAAGAATAGCCTTAAAAATTTTAGGACTGTCTGGTACAAGCCCAAGTAAAATTATTGCGGGATTTATGTTTACAACGGCTATGTTAAGTATGTGGGTAAGTAATACAGCCTCTACTGTTATGATGTTACCTATAGCAATGTCTGTGATTACCATTTTTTCAAAAAATAATATTATAAATAAAAATGAATTTGCGATACCATTGTTGTTGGCAATTGCCTACTCTGCTTCAATTGGTGGAACAGCAACTCTTATAGGTACTCCCACAAATATAATGTTGGCGAGTATATTAAGTGATACTTACAATTATAGTATAGGTTTTATAGATTGGTTTATCATAGGTTTTCCAATAGTTTTAGTGTTATTACCTATAGTTTGGTATTTTTTGAATAAAATAATATTTAAAGTCTCTTCTAAAAAATCATCTGCACTTGAGAAAGTATTAACTGATCTTAATGAAAAAATTGGAAGAGCAAGTACTACTGAGAAGGTAGTAGCAATTATATTTTTTCTTACAGCTAGTTTATGGATATTTAGAAAAGCATTGAATAATTTATTTGATTTAAACCTTAATGATACTTCTATTAGTATTTTTGGAGCAATAATGCTTTTTATAATACCTACTGGAAAAAATAAGAGAGCATGCAATTGGGAATCAGCTAGAAAGATTCCTTGGGGTGTATTATTTTTGGTAGGAGGAGGCATAGCCTTATCTAATGCTTTTAAGTCTTCAGGGTTAGCAAATTGGATAGGTTCATTTTCAAGTTATTTGTACCATATTGATATTTATGTTTTGATACTCATCGCGGTTTTATTAATAATTTTTTTAACTGAACTTAACTCAAATACTGCTACAGTAGCAACTTTTACTCCTATATTAATAATTTTTGCTATAGGCTTAAAAATAAATCCATTATTTTTTGTCATTCCAACTACTATAGCAGCAAGCTGTGCATTTATGTTACCTATAGCAACTCCTCCAAATGCTGTAATTTTTGGAAGTGGTCAATTAGATATTAAAGATATGATAAAGGCAGGTATAGGTTTAAATATTATATCTGCTCTAGTGGTCTCAATATTAAGCATTATTATATTAAATCTTTTATTTGGATTGCAAATAACAAGCATACCTGATTGGGCTTCAAGTGGAAAAACTAATTAATAGTATTAATTTTTCTTATAAAACTTTTTGTATTATTTAAACATAATAAAGATTCTATAAGAACAGAGAAAATTATAGTACCTATTAAACTACTTTGTAAAAATGGAATAGCCATAGTGTAACATAAGATTAGCCCTTCTAAGTTTTTTACATACAGATCGCTTAAAGTCCAAACACCAAAGTTTGAAACTAGAAAAAAAATAATGCAACTTAATGAAACCCCCAATATTCTAAAATAGAATTTTTGAAAGTATTTTGCAAAATATGCTATTAAAAATAAACTACCCCATGTAAAGAAAACTAAACTATGTATACCTATAATTAAGTCGCTTACAATAAATGCACTAAGTGCAACTATTATAAATTTAGTGCCAAAAAGAGCAGGTAGATAAAAAGCGACAGTAATTGTGGAAGTAAAATTAGGTGGATGAGGCAGTAGTCTGCTAATAATGATTGAAAGGAAACTAATTAAGATGAATTTTTTTAATGAAATATTGTTCATTTATTTATTATACAGTATATCTAATTTAATTTCACGTTAATTTGTAAATTTTATACCCAAATAAATTGACATATCCGGACTTTTGTAGCCTAGGTTTTCAGATGTTCCTCCACCTCTATTTACTATATTTTTTCTATCTAGTAGATTTTCAATTTTAAAAAATGCTTTAGCATTATTTTCAAATTTATAACTTGAATATAAGTTTAAAGATTTGTAAGTAGGTAATTCATTATATTTAGTATCTTTAGATTTATTTTGGTACTGAAAAGAAGTGTTAACACTTATTTTCTTTAGGGGGGTTAAATTTAAAAAGAATAAAACTTTATCTTTAGGAACCAATACAATATTGTCACCATCATTTTCTTTTGCATTAGTTTTAGTAAATTTCAGTCCAGTAGAAACCTTATTAGATATTTTACTTTTCAATCTTAACTCTAAACCATTAGATTTTAAATTTGACGAAGTCTGTCTATATTTTGATGAAGCATAGGTAATAATATCTTCTACCTTAGTTTCAAAAACGCTCAGGTATAAATTTGATGAATTTTTAAAAAAATTTAATTCACCTCCTAAGTCATAAGTCAGAGAGGTCTCTGGTTTTAAATTAGTATTTCCATATGAACTGTACAATTCATAAGGTGTAGGGGTTCTGTATCCAGTTCCTACACTCGCTCTTAATATAATTGAATAATTTAAATTATGGTTTATTTGAAGTCTACCAGTGTCAAATTCTCCATAGTTGTTGTCATATTCTCTTCTACCAGAAATATCTAAATTTGTATTAGGGGTAGGTTTTAATTGTAGTTCAGAAAAAAATGAATGTATTTCTTGATCAGCGAGTTTGCCAGTCATATCAGCGCTTTTTTTAAGGTAGTCTATTCCAAATAAAGTATTAAGCCCCCATAAGTTAGTTGACAATAAATATTCTAATTTATTTTTTCTTCCGTCATACTCGTACCTTCCATAGTTACTTACATTTATTCTATTTGTATAAGTAGGTTGGAACGTTAATTTGTGATTAAAATTAGCTTCTGAATATATAATACTCACTAACAATGCTTTGGCTTTATCATATCTATAATGGTATATACTATCTCCAGGATATGAAAAACTATCGTCGTATTCATTATGTTGATAATAAGATCTTGCATTAACATTTAGTTTTAAATTTTCATTTACTTTGAAACTGGACAATAGGCTACCTCCATATATGTAATATCCATCTTTTTCAAAATGACTTAGTCCATTATCGATAAATGAGCTATATCCTGTTGATCTCTCAGAATCAATATTTAATGAAAGGTTAACTCTATTATTTAGAAATTTTAATGAATGTGAGTTATTAATAGTTCCATAAGAACCACCTTCTAAAACGTTTTCTTGGGTTAGCCCTATCTTTGTAGCTTTAGAAGAGTTCATAGATATTACTCCACCAATAGCATCTCCTCCATACATTGTTCCTTGTGATCCATTTAATATTTCAATATTTTCAATATTATTTCTACTAATGTTATCTATATATGTTGGCTCTTCTTGTGTGGATGTTATATCAGATAAATCCATTCCATCTACCAATACTTTTAAATATTTTCTTGCCAAACCTCTATTAAAATAACTGCTATCTGTTCCTTTACTGCCCTTTGTTGCTGTTGAAAAACCTCCATATTCTTGAAGTAGGCCACTAATTGTAGTAGCTGTCGATCCTTCAATTTCTTTTTTTTCTATTAACAAGACTGATGCTCCCGATTTATCGAGTTGATATAAAGATTTGTTCGGTGAAATAACAACTTGTCCCAGATCATCAGCCGAAATTGAAAGCTGATATTGAAGAAAACAAAATAAAATTAAAAAATAAAAATGCATAGCACATCCTTTCGGTTAATTTAAAAAAATGTCCATGTACGAAATAATCGCGCTTTAAACGCACCCTCCGACGTTAAGCTACAGACTATACTTGGCAGGTTTCCTGGCTTAAAGTATTTACGTTAACTTTCCTTCCCGACAAAGCAGTGGCCTAATAGTTAACTAAACTTGTACAGTTGCGGAGACAGCTTAGGATTTTAACCTAATTCCCTTTTACTTTTGAATTAACAAAACACCAAATACTATTTTAAATTAGAACAAACCTTAAAATTACTCAACTTTTTTCTTAAAAAATTTAGAAAAAAATTTTTTTTGAAAGGCCCAAAAGTAATTAAATTGACCAAATAAGGTACCAACAAAAATCAAAATAATCTGATAGACTGGGAAGATTATTAAGATGTTTAATACAAACTTTACAAAAGAACTTTTAATATATTCATCATAGTTCAAATAATTTAATATAGGGTTAGATATAAAAACTGATACAGTACCACTTATGCCAAAAACTATAAAAACAATTATTAGCTGCTTGAGGCTATTAGTTTTGAAAATATTATGAAGTTTTTTAATTAAGATTTATTTGGCTCCCGTTATGATCTTTATATGATCTACCATAGACATCATACCAACTTGCCTTCTAGCAGATAAACTAGGACCTAAACCTAATTTATTTACAATATCATGTTTTAATTCTTTTATTTCATTATTAGTCAATCCCGATAAAGCTTCTGTAATTATCTTAACTAACCCTTTAACAATAAGTGCGTCACTGTCACCATCAAAATAGTTTTTGCCATTTTTGATATCAAACTTTATCCAGACCTGTGCTAAGCATCCTGACATTTTATTTTTATCAATCTTCTCTTTTGGTTCTAATGATCCTTTTTTTTTTCCTATATCAATAAGATATTCGAATTGTCCCTCTTCACCTTCTAATTCAAGAATAGTTTTTAAATTGTCAGCGTGTTTTTTTAATACATTTATCATATTTTTATTCTAACTTATATACGATAATAATAGAAAAAGTATTATTTTTTTTTAAAATAGAGTTTTTTTTATAAGGTGATATGAGCTCTAATGTATTTATTGAAGCATTTATTAATCTCTCAGGAGCGTTTGTTTTTTTTCCTGTATTGACATTTACTATATTTCCATTCATATCTATAGAAAATTTTAATTCCACTATCCCTTCTTCTCTTTTTCTTAATGATATTCGTGGATAATTTTCAGTAGCTTTTTTTTGAATTAAAGCTTTAAGCTCATTAGTATAGTTGTTAAAAATTTCTCTGTCTTCATTTGTAATTTTTGCAGTAGTAGCATTATTTTTTTTTTTAGTGTTTTGCTGCTGAGAAATAATTTCAGGCACAGTATTTTCTAGATTTTTTTTTACATTATCTTTATTTTCGGTCTTTTTTTTTTCCTCTTTTTGTTCTTCAAATTTATAAATATTTTTATTTATATCAATTTTTTTAATTTCTTTTTTAGGTGTTTTAATTTCAGTAATGGTTTCTGTATTTTTATTTACTTCCTTTTTTCTTTCTTTATCTTTTTTTATATCTATAAAGTTTTTTTCTTTAGCAATGTCTTTTGTTTTAAAAGTCTCTAGAGTTTTTAAATTAATATTTATTACATCATTATGTATATTTGTACGTTTTTCTATTTTAAATATAAAAATCAGGCAACATACTACTAAAAAATGCAGTATGATTGATAAAGAATAATTTAGATTTATAATCATAAAAAGATTATAAATCTAAACATTATTCTAAAGCTACCACTTTATATTAGCGCCTATAAAGAATGATATAGGCTGACCTGGTGATAAAAAGTTAGGATCTAAAGCACCCACAGCTGTATCACCTGATCCTGTATCACCTAGCTCTTTGATAGGTACATTTACTTCACTAGAACTCGCTTCTCCTAAAACTCCCATAGTTTCATATTTGCTATTTAATATATTATCAACCCTTGCAAATATATTTATGTTTTTTGTAGATTCATACTTAGATTCTAAATTAAATACTAAATAAGGACTCGTCTTTTTTAATTGATTAGACTCATCTCCTCTAAGATACACCCCAGTTGCACCCAAAGCCCCTAGTGAAATATGAAACTTATTATTAAAACCATAAGTGGTTTTAGCATTAATTTTATGTAAAGGCATTCCTGGAATTATATCACCTGCTTCTACATCGTTAGATCCATTAGGATGGTTTGCAGCTGGTAATGTGTGAGCTGATTGAAATGTTGCTTTTAGAAAAGAATAATTTATCGTAGAAGTTTGAAAGCCCTTTTTTTGTTTATTTTTTTCAGCTCTTAGAGATAGATCAAACCCTAGCCTATTAGTTTTACCAAAGTTTTTAAAGTAGCCTGAAGAAAGGCCGGTCCCTGAACTAACAAACAATATATCTTCAGAATTTTGAGAAAAATGTCCTATTGCATTTATATTAATATTATAATTTTCTGTATTATAGTTATTTCTAATTCCAAGTTCAGCTCCTCTAGTTACTACCTGCTCTAGAGGAGGATCAGCTACAAATGCATTGGGTAATCTACAAGGAGCACCTGGATCTGCACAGCTTAATTCTACTGGAGAAGGTGCTCTATTAGCCTCTCTGTAGTTTGCTAAAACAGCAATTTCATTAGTGTAATTATATACAAAACCTAAGCTAGGATTGACTCTAAAATATCTATGATCTCCATTTATAAAAGCTGTTCTTGTGTAGGTTGGAGTTATAAAGTTATCAATTAACTCAACAAAAGCTAAGTTTGCTCTGAGCCCATTATTTAGGATTAGCTTGTCATTGTATTGAAAGTTATCGCTGACATAAACACCATAAACATTTAATTTTCCTGTAACTTCAGCTGGCCCTACATCACCTCGTTCTTTGTCACCGGGGTCATTTCCGTTTCCAGCATGTTCTTGTTCAGCTACTAGTTCTATAGGTACACCGTCACTATTGAATAAGGGAGTTACAGTTCTTTCATTTGTCAGTGTTCCTAAAAATCCTTGTGATCTAAAAAATGTTTTTGCCTGATCATAGGATGTTCCAAAGGTCAGCTTATGTGTTTTGTCGTAAATATTAAAGAAGTTATCATACTGCATAGCGCCACCCATAGTTGTGGTAGTTGTAAATGTTTTATTTAGTAGTCCGTACTTTCTAATATTATCATTAGATTCTATTGCATTACCAAATTGGTCTAAGATAATTCCATAATCACCTGCTGAATTATCTTCTCCACATAAAGGAGCATCATCAAAACTATAATCAGCTTTTAGTTCTGTTGCATCAGCAGCGCTATCTTCTGCACACTCTTCAGCATCAATTTCATCTGCGTTGTAGGTAGTTCTGTAAAGTCTTTTGTGATAAAAATTTGTAGAGATAATTCCATCATTTGCAGTATAAATGTTAGAGTTACCATAAAACAAACTCATTTTATTAGAGGTTTTGTCAGGCCATGTAAATATTGCCTCTCTATTTTTTTGTAAAAGTTCTATAGGTGTTACACCATTACCATTTAAATCAGTATTACCTCCTAAAAATGAAAAATTTATATCATAGCTATTTTTTTCAAAGCCATAATTTGTATAAAATCTAGAAATTTCTCCATCACTATGATCTCTCCATCCTCCGTCTCTTTCTAGTTCAATGGAAGTATATGTTCCAAAGGTATCTGTGCCATAACCATACTCCATTAATTCAGAGGTATAATTAAAAGAACCGTATTTATTTATAGTATCTACAAATTCTTTATTTTTATAATCTAGACCTTTTTTTGTACTCAATGCCAGCGATCCTCCTAATGCATTAAGACCAAAGGCAGGATTTGAACTCATTAAGTCTATTTGCTTTATTGCATTTTCAGGAACAAGTTCCCATTGAACAGTATCTCCAAAACTTTCATTTATTCTAACTCCGTCTAGATATACCGATATGCCCTGAGACTCGCCTAATAGAGGAGAGGCTGTAAATCCTCTATAATCAACATTTTTTTGAAATGCTCCATTTTGTAAATCTTTTACAGATATGCCAGAAAAGTTTTCATTCATTAGGTCTGTTATAGTTTTTGTCAGATTCTCTTGAATTTGAGTTTCAGTAATTTTTTGAGAAGTATGAGGCACATCTTTGCGATCAATTAAAATACCAGGCAGAGGAGATGTACCGATAACATCTACTGTGCCTAAATCTTCTTGAGCATTAAGTTTGCTAAAATAAAAAAATGCAATAAATACTAAAATAAACTTCAACGGAACACCTTAAAATTAATATTATTATAAAACATAATAATGTATATAGGAATTTCCTATAATGTGTCAATAACTTATATTAATTATTTTTTTTTGAATATTATAGTTTTGTAGGGTTTTCAATACCTTCATATACTATTTGAGGATCAAAAGATTTCTTATCCTCTGTATATTTTAATTCTAATTTGCCATTTGAAACTTTAACTTTTCTGTAAAAACAACTTTTATATCCTACGTGGCAAGAAGCTTTTTCGCCCCCCTTTGTTGGTTCATTCAATTTAACTGTAAAAATAATTGAATCTTGATCATCATCAATTAATATGTCTTGAATTTGATGATACATTCCAGACACTTCACCTTTAAGCCAGATATTTTTTCTACTTCTTGAATAATAATGTGCTTTGTCTGTTTCTATACTTTTTCTAAGAGCTTCCTCATTAAGAAAAGAAAACATCAAAACTTCTTTGGTTTCATATTCAATAGTTATACAAGGAATTAAACCTTCCTTATTAAATTTTGGGCAAAGTTCTGTTCCTTCTTCAATTTGTTCTATTGATACTCTATTATTAAAAATAATATTTTTTTTATTAATTTTCATTTGTCTAACATTAATGGCTATTTGTAATTATTTATTAAAAATGATAATAATATATGAAATTTTAAAAAAAAACATAAATTAATATGAAAAATAATAACACATTGAAAAAAAACATTATTAGTAAAACACATCCCTCAGAAGAAGAAGCAAAAGAGGCCGTCAAAACACTTATAGCCTGGGCTGGAGATAACCCTGATAGAGAAGGTTTAATAGAGACGCCTAAAAGAGTAATTAATGCTTATAAAGAATTTTTTGAAGGATACACAACAGAACCAGACAAAATACTATCAAAGACTTTTGAAGAAGTAGCTGGGTATGATGAGATGGTTGTAATTAGAGACATAAGATTAGAGTCTCACTGTGAACATCATATGGTTCCTATTTTAGGTAAAGCTCACGTAGCTTATATACCAGATAAAAGAGTAGTAGGAATAAGCAAATTAGCAAGGGTCGTTGATTGTTATGCAAAAAGATTACAAACACAAGAGACAATGACTGCCCAAATTGCAGGATGTATTCAAAGAGTTTTATTACCAAAAGGAGTTGCAGTAGTTGTAGATGCCGCACACCAATGCATGACTACGAGAGGTGTACACAAGTCCACTACAAGTACTGTAACAAGCAGGATGTTAGGTTTATTCAGAACGGATGCCAGAACAAGAATGGAATTTATGAATTTTATAGGTAAAAACTAAGACTGATTTAATTGATTAATAAAACCAAATCTATATTAAAATCAAATTTTCCTATTATTTTAGCATCAAACTCTGAGTCTAGATTAAAAATTTTGCAGGAAACAGGCATAAATTTTATACAATTAACATCAAACATAGATGAAAGCCTTGTTAAAGAAAAATATAAAAAAAAAAATGCTAACTTTATAGCTACAAAGTTAGCTGAAGCAAAAGCATTGTTTATTAGTCGTGAAAATAGAAAGTCTTATGTTATTGGAGCAGATCAAATATGTATAAGCAAAGGAAAAATATTTTCTAAGCCTAAAAATAAAAAAAAAGCAATTGAACAGCTATCAGAACTTAACGGAAAAGCCCATAAATTAATTAGTGCTTTTAGCATATGCTATGACAATCAGGTAGTTTATAGTTATGTGGAGGAAGTAAAACTGAAGATGAGGAAGCTATCAAAAAAATCTATTATAGATTATGTTGAAATTGATCTTCCCATAAGTTCTTGTGGCTCTTATAGGTTTGAAGCAAATGGAAAGTATCTTTTTTCTGATGTAGTAGGAAATACTTCAACTATATTAGGGTTGCCAATTTTGCCTTTAATAAAAATTTTATTTAAAAAAAAAATTATTACTTATGTCTAAATTAAAAATATATGATTCTATGCAGTGTAAAAAGGTTTTATTTGAGCCAATAGATCCTAAAAACATAAGAGTATATGCATGTGGTCCTACTGTTTATGACTATGCCCATATTGGAAATGCTAGAATGGCAGTAGTATTTGATACTTTGGTAAGACTACTTAGAGAGCTATATGGAAAAGTTACTTATGTATCTAATATAACTGATATTGATGACAAGATCATTGAGAGAAGTAAGAAAGAAAAAGAATCAGTACTTTCTATAACTAATAAATTTTTCAAAATTTATAATGATGATATGGAAATGTTAAATGTAATGAAACCTGACTACCAGCCAAAAGCAACTGAATTCGTTGAAAAAATGATATCAGCAATATCTAAATTAGAAGAAAAAAAATTTGCTTATCAAGCAGAAGGAAACATTATGTTTGACGTATCGAAATTTAATATTTATGGCTCTTTATCAAGTAGAAAAAGAGAAGAACAGATTGCAGGGAGAAGAGTAAAAGTAGCAAGCTTTAAAAAAAATCCTGAGGATTTTGTGCTGTGGAAACCTTCTAAAGATGGTGAACCTGCATGGGACTCACCATGGGGTCCTGGACGCCCGGGCTGGCATACAGAATGTTTTGTAATGGCTACGGAAATATTAAGTACTCCTTTTGATATTCATGGTGGAGGTCTAGATTTAAAATTTCCACACCATGAGAATGAATTAGCGCAAAGTTGTTGTTATAGTGGAAACCTTGATAAAAAAAATAGTTATGCTAAATATTGGATGCATAACGGTTTTGTTACTGTAGACTCGGAAAAGATGTCAAAGTCATTAGGTAATATTAGTTTGGTAAAAGATTTTTTAAAATTATATGATGGGGAAGTACTGCGACTTGCACTTTTGAGTGCTCATTATAGAAGTCCTTTAAATTGGAGTGAGCAAGTTTTATCTCAATCAAAAAATAGAATTACTAAGTACAAAAAAATTTTAGAAGAACATAAAAACTTATCAATGATAGATGATGTTAAAGGAAATCTTATAGTACATCAGATAGAAGAGGCATTATTAGATGATATTAATATTTCTAAGTCCTTAAGTGTCTTAGATGCTAATGTGAAAGATATGCATAAAAAAGATGAAACAGAAAAAAAAAATATTATCCAAGCTATAAAATATTTAGGAAAAATTATAGGTGTTTTTTCTAATGGAATAACTGCTACTTTAAAAAATGAAGAAAAACTATTTAATGAAGAAGAGATCAATCTCTTGATAAAAAAAAGAAATGAGGCTAGAAAAAATAAAGATTTTGATTTAGCAGATAATATTAGGAAAGAATTAATAGAAATGGGTATAGAGATTAAAGATCAATCTAATGAAACTATTTGGAAGAAAGTTTAAATTTAAATATGAATAAAGAATATATAAAAATTACTTTTCCAGATGGTAGGAAGCAAGATTTTAAGTATGGAACAACGGGATATGATATAGCAAAAAGCATATCCCCATCATTATTAAAGAAAGCTATTGCAATTGAAATTGATGGTTCAGAGCAGGACCTTTGTGAAAATATAAGTAGTGATGCGAATATTTCCATTTTGACACTGAATGATAATAAAGGCTTAAGTATAATGCGGCATACATTAACTGCTCAAGTATTAGCTAAGGCTTTAAAAAATTTATATCCAAATGTAAAACTTGCAATTGGTCCTGTAATTGAAAATGGTTTTTATTATGATTTTGATTTAGATAAATCTATAACTATTCAAGATTTACCTATGATAGAAAAAGAGATGAAGAAAATTATATCAAGTGGTAATGAGATAGAAAAAAAATATCTTTCTAAAGAAAAAGTAGCTGATTTATTTAGGAATAAAGAGGAAACATATAAAGTAGACATTATTGAAAGATCAGAACAACAAAGTAACTTTTCTACTTATTATCAAAAAAATACTGATTTCGTTGATTTGTGCTATGGTCCTCATTTACCTAGTTTAAAACATATTGGTCCATTTAAGCTTACTAAGGTAGCTGGAGCTTATTGGAAAGGTGATTCAAAAAATAAAATGTTACAAAGAATTTATGGAACAGCGTGGAAAAACCAAGACGATTTGAAAAAATATTTAAATATACTTGAAGAGGCTGAAAAAAGAGATCATAGAGCTTTAGGAAAACAATTAGATCTATTTCATTTCCAAGAAGAGGCTCCTGGTGCTGTTTTTTGGCATCCAAAAGGTTGGACTATCTTTCAAAATTTAATTAATTATATGAGAAAAAAACAAGACGAAGCAGGTTATTTAGAAATAAATACACCAGAAATTTTAGATAAAAGTTTATGGCAGAGGTCAGGACACCTTGATAAATTTGGTGATAATATGTTTACTACTATTACTGAAGATAAAAAAGAGTACGCTATAAAACCAATGAACTGTCCAGGAGGTATTCAGGTATTTAGAAAAGGGTTGAGGAGTTATAGAGAGTTACCTTATAAAATAGCAGAGTTTGGTAAAGTTCATAGATATGAGCCTTCAGGTGCCCTTCATGGATTAATGCGTGTTAGGGCTTTTACTCAAGATGATGCCCACATCTTTTGTACAGAGCAGCAAATTGAAGAAGAATGTATAAAATTATGTAACTTGATTACTAATATCTACAAGGATTTTGGCTTTGATCAAATCGTAATAAAGTATTCTGACAGACCTGAAAAAAGAGTTGGTAGTGATACTGTTTGGGATAAATCAGAAGAGGCACTTTTAAATACTATAAAATCATTAAATGTCCCTTATGAAATTAATTCTGGAGAAGGAGCATTTTACGGTCCAAAACTTGAGTTTGTTTTAAGAGATGCTATTGGAAGAGACTGGCAATGTGGTACCGTTCAGATTGATCTTAATTTGCCTGAAAGGTTGGATTGTAATTTTATAAATAGTGAAGGTAATAAAGAAAGACCAGTGATGATACATAGGGCATTATTTGGTTCATTAGAGAGATTTATAGGAATATTAATTGAACATTACTCTGGAAATCTACCGCTTTGGTTGTGTCCTGTAAAAGCTGTAATTGCTACTGTAACTGAGAAATGTAATGATTATGCAAAAAATGTATATGATTTGCTAAATAATAATAACATCAAAACTGAAATAGATTTAAGAAATGAAAAAATAGGGTATAAGGTTAGAGAACACAGCCATAGCAAAATACCTATTATAATAATAATTGGAGAAAAAGAAAAAAGTAGCAACGCTGTTGCAATAAGAAAGTTAGGTAGTAAAAACGTTGAGACTTTCATATTAGAAGATTTTATTAAAATTACTAAAAATCAAATAGAGCAACCATGATTAAATATATTTTAATATTAAGTATAAAATTTTATAGGCTTTTTTTATCGCCTTTACTGGGCAATCATTGTAGATTTTATCCTACCTGTTCAAATTATGCTCTGCAGGCTTTAAAAAGATATTCTACTTTTTATGCAATAAAAATAATTATAATCAGACTTCTTAGATGCAATCCTTGGGGAGGGAGTGGAATAGATTTACTTCCTAAAAGCAATGTTAAAAATAAAAACTAGTTGTGGAATAAAGAAATATAATCAGCTTAAAAAGAAAAGAGGTTTTTTAAATAAGCTTAGACTATACTGGTTCTTAGTTTTTGGAGGTATAAGAGATGTTTTTAAGTAATAAAATTTTACAATTAATATTTTTTGCAATTTTCTTTATTCAAATTAATACTCACTCAGTTTATGCAAAAGATACAAACGCTAAAGAAATTTATAGTATTTGCAAAGATTATTATCATTGGGTTAATAAAAATTACGATATTCCCGTAGATAGTAAGACATTATTTAATATGGGAAAATGTCAAGGTATTATGGAAACTTTGGGAAGAACTATGACTACTTTATGCTTGGAAAAAAAAAGAAATGTTAATATAAACAATAAGTTAACCGCCAATCTAAATGGCATAAAAACTATTGATTTAATACAGAGTTTTTTAAAATATGCCTCTCAAGATAATAAATTAAGGTCTTATTCGGCTAGTAGTTACTTAGCAGATTTTATAAGTCAGAAATGGCCCTGCCAATAGAATTAATAAATATGTTTAATATTTGCCTAATTTTTAAGCACAGTGATTACTTATTAAATTTGATTTTTTTCTAACTGTAACTATAATCTTAGTTCGTGTTAATACTAGTAATTAGATAATTATTTCCTAGTTAATTAATATGAGACTAATAATAACACTTAATAAAAGATAAATGGACAAAATTAGACAACAAAAAATAGGACTTTATGATCCTAAAAATGAGCATGATGCTTGTGGAATAGGTTTTGTAGCAAATATAAAGGGTGTAGGGTCGCACTCAATAGTTAATGATGGGTTAGAAATGCTTGAAAACTTGGAACATAGAGGTGCAGTGGGCTCAGATAAATCAGTTGGAGATGGAGCAGGTATTTTAACTCAAATTCCTGATGAGTATTTTAGAGAAGAATTACTTAAATCTAAAATTAAGTTGCCTCCTCTTGGTAATTATGGCATTGCTATGCTGTTTTTTCCTAAGGAAAAAAGTTTAAATTTGAAGTGTAAAAAAATCATAAAAGAAGTTTTAAATGACTACAATATGGAAGCTTTTTTCGGAAGGTTGGTTCCACTAGACAATAAAGTACTATCAAAAGTTATGAAAAACAGTGCCCCTTCAATTGAGCAAATATTCATTAAAGGAAAAAGTGCTAAACTAATTGGTGATAAATTAAATTTAAAATTATTTGTAGCAGGTAAAATTATAAGCAACAAGATCAGTTTGTTGAGTAAAAAAAATAAGCTACTGCAAATATTTAATATTTGTTCAATTTCTAATAATACAATCAATTATAAAGGAATGCTATTATCAGATTTAGTAAGAAAATACTTCATAGATTTAAATCAAGAAAGTTTTAAAAGTAACTTTGCACTAATTCATCAAAGATTTTCTACAAACACTTTTCCTTCTTGGGATCTTGCTCAACCTTTCAAGATGATTTGTCATAATGGAGAAATTAATACAGTTAGAGGAAATGTAAACTGGATGAATGCAAGAAAACTTGCAATGAAAAGCAAAAGACTTGGCAACGATATAAAAAAAATATGGCCGTTAATAGAATACGGACAATCTGACTCAGCTTGTTTTGACAATGCATTAGAATTGCTTGTGATGGGTGGTTATAGTGTAGCCCAAGCTATGATGTTGCTAATACCTGAGGCATGGCAAAACTCTAAGCTAATGAGCAAAGAAAAGAGGGCCTTCTACCAATATTATTCACTTTTTTCAGAACCTTGGGACGGACCTGCTGCTGTAGCTTTTACAGATGGAAAACAAATTGGAGCTACTTTAGACAGGAATGGACTAAGGCCTGCTAGATATTTTATTACTGATGATGATAGGATAGTATTATCTTCAGAAATGGGAGTGCTTAGGGTGCCTGAAAATAAAATAATCGAAAAATTTAGATTAAGGCCAGGAAAAATGCTTTTAGTAGATCTGGAAGTAGGGAAAATTATACAGGATGAAGAATTAAAACAACAGGTTATTGGAAAAAATGATTATAAAAAAATAATTAAAAAGAATTTAATTCCTTTAGACACATTAAAAGTTAGTAAAAAACTAAAACATAAAGAAATATCGGATATCCAATTTTATTTAAATACATTTGGGTATACTGAAGAGGATACAAAATTTTTAATAGAACCAATGCTTGCTAATAAGGCTGAAGCAACTGGTTCAATGGGAACTGATACACCGCTCGCTATTTTATCAGATAAGCAAAAACTTCTTTATAATTATTTTAAGCAAAATTTTGCTCAGGTTACAAATCCAGCAATTGACCCTATTAGAGAAGAGACAGTAATGAGTTTGTATTCTTACTTAGGAGCAAGAGCAAACTTATTAAACTTAGAACTTGATGATAAAAAAAGAATTTTTCTCAAACAACCTATACTTAATACTAATGATATGTACAACATATCTAATTTGGGTAAGAAAGATAAAAAAAATTTTAAGAATAAAAGAATAAATATACTATTCAACAAAAACGATAGTTTGAATAATATATTCAAAAAATTAAACGATATAAAGAAGCTAGCAGAAAAGTCAATAAGACAGGATAAAACAAAGATTTTAATTTTATCTGATAAAAACTTTTCTTCTAAGGAAGTGGCCTTTCCATCATTGCTTGCAGTATCTGCAGTGCACCATCATCTCATAGAAAAAGGACTTAGAACTGAATGCAGTATTATTGCTGAGACAGGGGAAGCCAGAGAGGTACATCATTTTTGTGTATTAGCTGGTTATGGAGCAGAAGCAGTCTACCCTTATTTAGCATTAGAGACAGTAAAGAGGTTAGCAAAAGATCATAAGCAAATTTCAAAGAATAATTTCAATGATATAGAAAAAAATTATGTGACAGCAGTGGGAAAAGGAATTTTAAAAGTAATGTCTAAAATGGGTATTTCAACTTATCAATCTTACAACGGTGCACAAATTTTTGATGCTGTAGGGCTTAATTCTAAATTTATTGATAATTATTTTACAGGTACCTCCTCACTTATTGAGGGAGCAGGCTTTGAAGAGATAATTATAGAAACAAAAAAAAGACATCAAGCTGCTTTAAACCTTAAAGCCTTGAAAAAAAATGAATTAGATGTTGGAGGAGAATATGCTTATAGAATTAAAGGCGAAGATCATGTATGGGATCCTTTTTCAATAAGCACATTACAACATTCTATTAAATCAAATAATCAAGATAAATATAATGAATACGCAAACTATATTAA
This sequence comes from Rhodospirillaceae bacterium, assembly GCA_902615805.1. Taxonomy (GTDB): domain Bacteria; phylum Pseudomonadota; class Alphaproteobacteria; order TMED109; family TMED109; genus TMED131. The sequence continues at coordinate 319,498 of CACMQH010000001.1, read as the reverse complement.
TGGTGAAAGAAAGGGTATTCTAAATCCAAGAAGCTTGTTTTCGATTAAAAAAGCAAAAAAGAAAATTAACCTTAAAGATGTAGAACCTGCTGAAAGTATTGTAAAAAGATTTTCTACTGGTGCTATGTCTTTTGGATCAATAAGCAGAGAAGCACATACTACACTTGCAATAGCTATGAATTCACTTGGCGGGAGATCAAATACAGGTGAAGGCGGAGAAGAAAGGGATAGATATAAATTAAGAAAAAATGGTGATAATTTAAAAAGTGCCATAAAACAAGTAGCCTCAGGTAGATTTGGAGTGACTACTGAATATCTAGTAAACAGTACTGATATACAAATTAAAATAGCTCAAGGAGCTAAGCCAGGTGAAGGAGGACAATTACCAGGTCATAAAGTTGACCAAGTTATTGCAGATGTAAGATTTTCTACTCCTGGTGTTGGATTAATATCTCCACCACCACATCATGACATATATTCTATTGAAGACTTGGCGCAATTGATTTTTGATTTAAAAAATGTAAACCCAAAAGCTAGAATTTCAGTAAAACTAGTTTCTGAAGTAGGAGTTGGAACAGTAGCGGCTGGAGTAGCAAAAGCCAAAGCAGATCATATAACAATATCTGGGTTCGAAGGAGGTACAGGAGCAAGTCCACTTACCTCTATAAAACATGCAGGATCACCATGGGAATTAGGGCTAGCAGAAACTCAACAAACTTTAGTACTTAATAATTTAAGAAGTAGGATTTCTTTACAGGTTGATGGTGGTTTAAGAACGGGAAAAGATGTAATAATAGGAGCTTTGTTAGGAGCCGATGAATTTGGTTTTTCTACAGCGCCTTTAATATCAATAGGCTGTATTATGATGAGAAAATGCCATCTTAATACTTGTCCAGTTGGTATAGCTACGCAAAGACCCGAATTGAGAAAAAAATTTAAAGGTACGCCAGAGGACGTTATTAAATTTTTCTTTTTTATAGCAGAAGAGGTAAGGAACATTTTAGCTGAAATGGGCTTTAAAAAGTTAGATGACATAATTGGAAGAACAGATAAATTACAATTCAATAAAGCTATCTCAAATTGGAAAACTAAAGGATTAGATTTTAGTAAACTTTTTTATGCGCCAAAAAAAGTTAAAGGAGTAGATGTTTTTAATACTCAAAAGCAAGAACATAATTTAAAATATATAAAGGATAGAAAGTTTATAAAAATTTTTAACAGTATTTATAAAAAAGGAAAGCAGATAGTCATAGATGATAAAATTAAAAATACAGACAGGTCGCTTGGAGCTATGTTTTCTGGTCATTTAGCTAAAAAATTCGGCCATGAAGGATTAAAAGAAGATACAGTAAAAATAAATTTAAAGGGTACAGCAGGACAGTCTTTTGGAGCTTTTACTTCATATGGTATTACCTTGCATTTAGAGGGAGAAGGTAATGATTATGTAGGTAAAGGTTTGTGTGGTGGAAAAATAGTTATCAAACCAACATCAGACTCGAAAATTATTCCGGAAAAAAGTATAATTGTTGGTAACACAGTTCTATATGGGGCTATAGCAGGGGAGTGTTATTTTAGAGGTATAGCGGGAGAAAGGTTTGCAGTTAGAAACTCTGGTGCTTGGGCAGTAGTTGAAGGTTTAGGAGATCATGGCTGTGAATATATGACAGGCGGTGTTGTTCTTTGTTTGGGCAAAACGGGCAAAAACTTTGGAGCTGGAATGTCAGGAGGATTAGCTTATGTTTTGGATAAAGATAGCAACTTTAGTGATAATTGTAATTTTTCATTGATAGAGTTATTAAAGGTTAAGAATACTAAGAAACTAAATAAAAAAATACTTAACCGTAATTTTTTAAATGCGCATATGCTCAATTACCATGCTGAAAGAATATATTATTTACTTACAAGACATTTTAGTTATACAAATAGTAAAGAAGCCTTCAACTTACTAAGTAATTTTGATGTTGCTATTAAAAATTTTAAATTAGTTCTACCAACTGATTATAAACGAGCACTTTCTAATAATGATCAGGTATATAAAGTAAATGCAAGAAAGAAAGGATAACTGAAACTATGGCTAAAGCTACAGGTTTTATAGAGCATAATAGAAAAGATCGACAATATATAGATGTGAAGCAAAGACTAAAAAATTTTAAAGAATTTACTAAGCCTCTAAATAAAAATGAACTAAAAAATCAAGCATCTAGGTGTATGGATTGTGGTATTCCATACTGTCACTCTGGTTGTCCTGTAAATAATATTATTCCAGATTGGAATAATCTAGTTTATGAAGGAGATTTTAGGAAAGCTATTGAGACTCTTCATTCAACAAATAACTTTCCAGAGTTTACTGGACGTATTTGTCCAGCACCATGTGAAGCAGCATGTACTTTAAATATTGAAGATACTCCTGTAACAATTAAAACTATAGAGTGCTCAATAGTTGATAAAGCATGGAGTAATGGTTGGATTAAACCAGAAATTGCACCAAAAAAAATTAATAAAAGTATTGCTGTTATTGGCTCAGGTCCAGCAGGTCTAGCAGCTGCACAGCAATTAGCTCGCATAGGTTATAAGGTTATAGTTTTTGAAAAGAATAAAAAAGTTGGAGGATTACTTAGGTATGGAATACCTGACTTTAAGATGGAAAAGCATTTAATTGATAGAAGAGTTGATCAAATGAGAAAAGAGGGTGTTAATTTTAAGACTTCGATTGAGGTAGGAAGGGACATCACCCTAACAGAAATTAAGAAAAAATTTGATGCCACTCTAATTACTATTGGTTCTGAAGAAGCAAGAGATTTGAATATTCCTGGCAGAAATGTTGAAGGAATTTATCCTGCTATGGATTTCTTACCATTACAAAATAAAGCAGTTTCTGGAGAAATTAAAAATAATGAAATTGAAATTAATGCAAAAGATAAATATGTGGTAGTTATTGGGGGTGGTGATACAGGATCTGATTGTATTGGAACATCTTTTAGACAAGGGGCAAAAAAAGTTACTCAGCTAGAGATTATGCCTATGCCTCCAAAAAAAGAAAATAAATTAGTAACTTGGCCATATTGGCCTCATAAATTAAGAACCTCTTCGTCTCAAGAAGAAGGTGCAGTAAGAGATTGGTCAGTTATGACTAAATCTTTTGAAACTGCAAATGGTAAAGTAAAGGGATTAAAATGTGTTAAATTAGATTCTTCTTTAAAACCAATAAAAAACTCAGAATTTTTTATTAAAGCTGACTTGGTGCTTTTAGCTATGGGCTTTGTTCACCCTAAACACGATGGTTTATTAAGTCAGTCTAAATTAAAAAAAGATGAAAAGGGTAATTTATTAGCAGATACTAAAAATTATCTGACATCAGAGAGGTCTATTTATGCAGCAGGTGATGCAAGAAGAGGCCAGTCATTAGTAGTATGGGCCATAAGAGAAGGAAGAGAAGCAGCTTCAGCTATTCATAATCACTTGTCCTCTTGATAGTTTACTAAAATAGTCTATATTGTAATTATGTTAAAGGTAACTAGATTAGCTGATTATGCAGTTTCGATTATTTATGCATTTAGTGGTTCTGAAAAAGAAATACTATCTTCTCAAGATATTATAGAAAAAACTAAACTGCATAAAGCTACTGTTAATAAGTTATTAGCTCAGTTAGTAAAAAAAAACTTTTTAGAGCCTTTTCGGGGCACTAAGGGAGGTTATAGATTAAAGAAAGGTCTTGATAATATTTCTATTAGAGAACTAATAGAGGCAATAGAGGGTCCAGTCTTACTTACAGATTGTATGAATAAAAATGCTAATGACTGTAATCTGTTTGATGTATGTAATACGAAAAACATATGGAGCTTTGTTAATACAGAAATAAATAATACTTTAGAAAATATAAAAATTAAGGATATCAAGAGTAAAAAATTTAATTATTAATAATTTTAAACTGTTATGGGAAAATTATGACAACAAGTGAAACAGCAAAAATAGTTGAAGAAGCCAGTGAATATAAATATGGTTTCACAACAGATATCGAACAAGAGTTTGCTCCCAAAGGGCTAAATGAAGATATAGTAAAGTTTATATCAAAGAAAAAAGATGAACCTCAATGGCTTCTAGACTGGAGATTAAATGCTTTTGATATGTGGAAAAAAAGAGAGTATGATATGCCTGGGTGGGCAAATCTCAAGTATGATAACATTGATTTTCAAGATATACATTACTTTGCTGCCCCAAAATCAGATGAAGAAAAACCAAAATCATTGGATGAAATAGATCCTGAACTATTAAGAGCTTATAATAAACTAGGTATTCCACTTAAAGAACAAGAGTTTTTAGCAGGCATTAAAAATAGTCACAAAGTAGCAGTTGACGCTGTATTTGATAGTGTTTCAGTGGCGACAACTTTTAAAGATGAATTAAATAAGTTAGGAATAATTTTTTGTTCTTTTTCAGAAGCTGTACAAACCCATCCTGAGTTAGTAAAAAAATATTTGGGAAGTGTTGTCCCTACAAATGACAATTTTTTTTCTAATTTAAATTCAGCAGTATTTAGTGATGGATCATTTGTATATATACCTCCTAATGTGAAATGTCCAATGGAATTGAGCACTTATTTCAGAATAAATGCTGCAAATACTGGTCAGTTTGAAAGAACACTCATTATTGCTGACAGAGGATCTTATGTATCCTATCTTGAAGGCTGTACAGCTCCTATGAGGGATGAGAACCAACTTCATGCAGCCGTAGTAGAGTTGGTTGCCTTAGAAGATGCTGAAATTAAATATTCTACGGTACAAAATTGGTATCCGGGAGATAAAAATGGTAATGGAGGAATATATAATTTTGTCACAAAGAGAGGAACTTGCTTAGGTGATAACTCTAAAATTTCTTGGACGCAGGTGGAAACTGGATCAGCAGTAACCTGGAAATATCCAAGCGTAATTTTAAAAGGAAATAATTCCAAAGGCGAATTTTATTCAGTAGCGTTATCTAATAATATGCAACAGGCTGATACCGGCACAAAGATGATCCATCTGGGAAAAAATACTTCTTCAAGAATCGTTTCAAAAGGAATTTCTGCTGGTAGGGGCCAACAAACTTATAGAGGTTTAGTAAGTGTATTACCAAATGCAATTAATGCTAGGAATTTCACACAATGTGATTCTTTATTAATAGGAAATGACTGTGGTGCACACACTGTACCTTACATTAACGTTAGAAACGAACTTTCTGACGTAGCTCATGAAGCAACTACTTCTAAAATTAGTGAAGAGCAACTTTATTATTGTAGACAAAGAGGAATAAATGAAGAAGATGCTACAGCATTAATAGTTAACGGGTTTTGTAGGGAAGTATTGAAAAATCTGCCAATGGAGTTTGCAGTGGAAGCAAAAAAATTATTAGAGTTAAGCTTAGAGGGGGCAGTAGGTTAGTTGTGTTAGAAATTAAAAATCTGTCTGTATCAGTAAAGAATAAAATTATTATTAATAACTTAAACTTGGAAATAGAGAAAGGTAAAAAAGTTGCCATAATGGGGCCTAATGGATCTGGTAAATCTACATTATCAAATGTTATTGCTGGAAAACATGGATATCAAATTAATGATGGGCAAATCTTTTTTAATGGTATTAATATTCTTGACCTAGACCCAGAAGAAAGAGCTGCTAAGGGTATTTATTTAGCATTTCAATATCCTGTAGAAATACCAGGAATTGCTAATAGTTCTTTTTTAAGAACTGCCCTTAATTCAATTAGAAAGTATAATGGTGAGAAGGATCTAAATACTAGGGAGTTTTTAGAAGAATGTAAAGATTTGAGTAAAAGACTAAATCTTGATACTAGCTTTTTATCTAGGGATTTAAACACTGGCTTTTCTGGTGGAGAAAAGAAGAAAAATGAGATTTTTCATATGTTAATGATGAAACCTAAACTTTGTATATTAGACGAAATAGATTCAGGTTTAGACATTGATGCCTTAAAGGTTATATCTGATGGAGTATCTAAATACAGTAATGAAAATAATAGTATGCTTATCATAACTCATTATCAAAGGTTGTTAGACTATATTAAGCCTGATGAAGTACATATTTTTAATGAAGGTAAAATAATTAAATCTGGAGATTACAATTTAGTTAAAACTTTAGAAGAAAAAGGCTATCAGGAGTTTGTCTAATTGTACTTGAAGGAATATATAAATAAATTAAAGACTGGCCACTCTATTGATGAAAAAAAGTGGCTAGATCAAAATGCAATACTAGAAACTATAATTGAAGAAATTCCAGACTCTAGAACTGAAGAGTGGAAAAACTTTAAAACTAACTCAATAAAAGAAACTAGTTGGAAGGTTCTTTTAGAGAATTCCACTAAACAAGATAATCTTAAAAAAGAACAGCACAAATTACCTAATAGTATATTTTTTATTGATGGACATTACAGTCCAGAAGCTTCATCGCTGAAAAAAGAAAGTGATATTAATATATCTTCTTTATCGGATTATGTTAATAAAAACCCAGACTTTAAAAGTATTTTATTTAATAATCCATCTGATTATGCTGAAAGTAGATTATCAGGCATAAAAGATAAAAAACCAACTTATTTTATTTCACTTAACAGCCTATTAAGCTCAGGTATAGTAATTGAAGTTGAAAAAGCTAAAAATATTAATGAAACTATAAATATAATTCATAGTTTTTCTAATATAGAACCAGAAATAGTAATTAACCCTTACATTATTATTGTTTGTAAAGAAGGTTCAAAGGTTTCTTTTCAAGAGATTTCCCATAATATTGAATCATGGAATAACTCTTTGAAAGAGATTTTTATCAGGAAGGACTCAAAGTTAACTTTTTCAAGTTTACAAGAAAGAATATCCACAGGAATTAAAACCTCATCAATTAATTGTCATATTGATGAGAACGCAGAACTAAATTTAAAAGTTTTAAATAGAGAAAGATCTAAAGAAGATATTAGAGTCTTTTTAAATAAAGAAAATTCTACAGCCAACATTTCAGGAATAATTTTATCTAATAATAGAGATGAATCTGATGTTTTTTGTAAAGTAACACACATAGGAAGGACTTCAAAGAGTGATCAAAATTGGAGACTAATAAGTGCTAAAAATAGTAAAACTGCAATAAATGGAAAAATCTGTGTTAACAAAAATGCAAAAGGTAGTGATGCCAGTTTTTATTCTAAGTCCTTATTGCTTAACAGAAAAGCAACATCCTTTTCTAAGCCTGAATTAGAAATATTAGAAGATGATGTAAAATGTAAGCATGGAGCATCTTTTGGAGAGATAGATAATAACAGTATTTTTTATATGCAAAGTAGAGGTATAAAAAAAAAAGATGCCATAATTTTGTTAATTCACGCGTTTATTAATGAAATAGGTTTAGACATTGAAGACAGTAGTGAGTTTAGTAAAAATCTGATAGATGACTTTTTCAACCAAATAAATGAAAAATAATTATTTATATGAATAATATTAAAGAAAACTTTCCAATTTTAAATAAAAAAATAGATGGCAAAAAAGTAATTTATCTAGATTCTGCTGCTTCTTCACAAAAACCTTATAGTGTTATTAACGATATAAAACATACTTATGAAAATAGTTATGCAAATGTTCATAGGGGAATATATAAATTAAGTCAAATAGCTACAGATAAATATGAAGCATCTAGAGAAAAGGTTGCAAAATTTTTAAATGTTAAAAGCTCTAAAGAAATTATTTTTACTAGAGGAGCAACAGAGGGGATTAATTTAATTGCAAGTTCATTAGCGGATAGTTTTCTTAGTCAAGATGATGAAGTTATAATCAGCACATTAGAACATCATTCAAATATTGTACCCTGGCAAATTGCAGCAAAAAAAACAGGCGCTAAAATAGTAGAGTTAAAACCTGATAGTAATGGAAATATATTCGTAGAGGAATTAATAAAATGCATTACAAAAAGAACAAAAATTATTTCTTTGCCTCATATTACTAACTCTATTGGTTCTATTTTGCCAATAAAAGAAATATGTTTAGAGGCAAAAAAAAGAGGAATTATAACTCTGGTTGATGGTTGTCAAGCTGCACCACATGTTGAAATTGATATAAATGAAATACAGCCAGATTTTTATGTGATTTCTGGGCATAAGATTTATGGTCCCTCTGGTATAGGTGCTCTTTACGGTAATAAGGAGTGGCTTGAAAAACTTAGTCCATACCAAACAGGTGGTGAGATGATAGATTTCGTTTCTATTCAGAAATCTACGTATGCAAATATTCCTAATAAGTTTGAAGCAGGTACTCCTAATATAGTAGGAGCAATAGCTTTAGCATCGGCAATAGATTTTATGAATGAAATTGGAATTAATAAAATTACTGAACATAGTAATTACCTTACAAAAATATTATATGAAAAGTTAAAAAGCCTAAATTATATTAGAATAGTTGGAGAACCTGAAAGAAGACTAGGAATAGTGTCTTTTTTAGTTGAAGGAAGTCATCCTCATGATGTAGCATTATTATTAGATAATAGAGGCATATCTGTAAGAGCTGGACATCATTGTGCTCAACCTGCTATGCGACATTTTAATGTAGACACCACGTTAAGGGTTTCTTTTGGAGTTTATAACAATGAGGAAGATATAGATAAATTTTTAATTAATTTGAAGGATATAGTAAAATATTTACAGTAATAATGAGTAAAACTACATTAAAAGATGATATAATTGAAGCCTTGCAAGGCGTATACGATCCTGAGATACCTGTTTCCATATATGAATTAGGGCTTATTTATGATATAAAAATAAAAGAAGATAATAATGTTGATATTACAATGACTTTAACTACGCCAAACTGTCCAGAAGCCCAAACTATACCTGAAAAAGTAGCAGATGTAGTTTCTTTATTAAAAGGTGTTAATGAGGTTAAAGTAGAAATTACCTGGGATCCACCATGGACTCAGGATAATATGACTGATGCGGCAAAGCTTGAATTAGGATTAATGTAAAAAGGGTTATATGAAAAAAGAAATAGCAGTAAATATTACCCAACAGGCAGTAGATAAGGCTAAGGAGTTGGTTAGTCTAGATAGTACTAGTATTGGACTAAGAATAGAGGTCAAAAAAGGTGGTTGCTCTGGTATGACATACGATGTAGTACATGCAAAAAGTTTTAATGAGCAAGATGAGGTTATAAAAAAAGATGGTGTGACTTTTGTTATTGATCCTAGTGCAATATTGTTCATTATTGGGTCGACTATAGATTGGAAAGAAGACAAGTTTAAAAGAGGGTTTTCTTTTGAAAATCCAAACGAAACAGCTCGCTGTGGTTGCGGTGAGTCCTTTAGTATTTAAAGTTAGGCTTTTTCAGAAATTTTAATAGCGCTTTTGGAAAGTAACTTGATTCCTTTTTTTAAAGTACTGTGGAATAAGTCAGAACCCGTATCATGTTCACTTGCAAAATCAAGATGTTCCTTTTCTTCTTTACAAAATTTTTTAGTAATTTTAGCCAAATTATTATCTTTGCCCTTAAGGTATTGAGTTTGTTTTTGGTAATGATCGATAATTACTTCCTCTACTGCTTCAGTACATGCATGAGTGGCTTTTTTTCCTAGTATGGCAGTGAGTACTCCTAGTCCAAATGCTCCTGTCTTCCAAATAGGACTAAAAATTGTTGGTCTTACTTCGTACGAGTTTAATAATTCATTGAATTTATCATAATGCTTTTTTTCTTTACTCAACATATCTTTTAGGTCATTAGCGATGGGCTTATTTTTAAGCACTGCTAACTGGCCTTTATATATTTGTATAGCTCCGAGTTCTCCTGCTTGATTTACTCTGATTATTTCTCTTATTTTTTTTTTTGACATATTATTTAAATATATTTCTATTGTATTTTTTCAAGCAAAACAATAATAAACTAGTGCTAAATAAAAAACTTAAATTTGAGAGAGATAAATTAAAAACTTTAAATTTAGGGAAAGCACAATCCATATTTTTTGTATTTCTGATCAAAAAATCTAACTCTTCTATAGAATTAACCGTTTCATTATTTTCAGAAGTACATGAAATAATATTATTAAAAAATCCAAACTCTATACCACTATGATAAAAGCTTAAAGTTATTATGGCACAAAGAGTGATAGTTATAATCATTTCAATATATCTACTTTTACTGCTTTGTTTTAAATTTATAATACAAGCTAATAGAAGAAATAACCATAGGTATCGCTGATATAAACATAGTTTACAAGGTATTAGGTTTAAAAAAAATTCTAGGAAAAATGAAAAAAGCACTGAAGCAAAAACTATAATTGCTAAAATTTTATTAAATAGATTTATTTTTAAAAACTTATCCATATATGAAAATTATAAAAACTAAAGCCAATATTAATACAAAGAATAACGTTAATTTATAAAAATATTTATCTACAAAAGATAAGCTTTTTTCTCCATATTTATATACTAAATAGGAAAGTGAAACAAACCTTAAACCTCTAGCAAATATTGAGCAAATTATAAAAATAAAAAAATTAAATGATAACAAGCCACTTCCAATTGTGAATATCTTATAAGGTATTGGAGTAAAACCTGCTAGTAAAATTATAAACAGACCATATTTAGAAAAATATTCTTTTAATTGATTTAATTGATTTTCAGCACCATAAAAATTAATTATGTTATTACCTACTAAATCCCAAAAAAAATATCCTATCATATACCCTATGACACCTCCTAAAACAGAAAATAGTGTGCAAACTATACTTATAAAAAGCCATCTATTTTTTTTTGCTAAAACTATTGGAATTAAAAAAATATCTGGTGGAATAGGAAAAATAATCGACTCTAAAAACGAAAATAAACTTAAAAGTTTTACGGAGTTTTTATTCTTTGATACTTTTAATGTATTATCTATTATATTAAAAATAAGTTTTTTAAATTTTTTCATGATAAATTATTTTCTAAAATTAATAATTATTTCTTTTTTTTTATTTTTTTCATTCTTAAAGTATAACATTGCTGAGAATAATCAAATTTTATTAAATGAAGTTTTACCAGGGATTTTAATTTATTATGGAGAAAATGAAGAACCTAACGAAATAAATAAGGGTGCGATAGCTAATAAGATAGCAATTATAGGTAATAAATCAATTCTAGTTTATGATGCAGGACCTTCTAAAGAATTTGCAGAAAGATTTATAAAGGAATTAAGAAAATATTCAAAAAAACCAATTAAGTATTTAGTAATTTCTCATAGACACTTTGATCACGCATACGGAATAGAGGTATATATTAAAAAAAAAGTTACTATTTTTATAGATAAAACTGAATATTCTTATTTAAAAAAGGAAGGTCCATTAATTAATAACTTATTGATTAAAAATCTAGGTTTTAATGAGGATAATATAAACTTTGATAATATTTCCGAGGAAAAAATAAGCTTTTTAGCTGACAGTATAGAAGTTAATTTAGGCAATAGAAGAGTATTAATAAAAAATCTAGGTATAGCACATACTAAAGGAGATCTAATAGCATATGATTTTAATACAAACACTTACATTACTGGTGATGTAATTTTTATAGGAAGAGCTGCAGCATTTTCTGATGCAAATATTCCTATGTGGATTAATGTAATTAACAATAAATTAGATTTGTCATGGGATTATCTAATACCTGGACACGGCAGTATAATTAATAATAAGCTGGATCTAAATGATACAAAAAATTGGTTGTATTTTCTAGATAATGCAGCAAAGAAGGCAGTTTCTGAGGGTGATATGATATCAGAAATTTTTCAATATCCTATACCAAAAGAAATTCATCATTTAAAAATGAAAAGTATCACCTTAAGACAGGGAATAAAAAAGCAGTTAGACTTATATAGAAAAAAATATATTGAATAATATATAAAAAAAGTTTAAAAATTATCATTTGTATTTTTTGGGGCTGTGGCGGAATTGGTAGACGCAGGGGATTCAAAATCCCCCGGAGAAATCCTTGAGAGTTCGAGTCTCTCCAGCCCTACCAATTATTAGTAGAGGGTCTAATGAGTTTTGTAAAAAGAAATCAAAGTTTAAAATATTACGAAAAAGAAGTTTCTGAAGACTATTTTATAATTGAAAAGAATATTATTTTCGCTGGAACTCATATTATTTTAGACTTATGGAATTGTAGTTTTTCTAATAAAATAGCACCGCTTAAAAAAATCATTAAAGAAGCAGCTAATTTATCTAAAGCAAAAATACTGCATATGCATATGCACAGATTTGGTAAAGAGCAAGGTATATCAGGAGTAGCTGTCTTAGCTGAGTCACATATCAGCGTGCATACTTGGCCAGAAAGAAATTATATTGCATTTGATATATTTATGTGTGGTAAAACTTATCCTGAATTAGCTAGCGAATTTTTGGTTAAAACACTAAAACCAAAAAGAAAAAAAATTGAAATTATAAAAAGAGGAATAACTAAAATTGACAAAAAAATGTGTTGAATGGCTAAACAACAATAGAAACACGACTCCTAGATTAGTTTATGATTTGGAGAAAGTTAAAGAAAACTTTTCTCAATTCGTAAAGCTATTTGGAGTTATTAAACCTTATTATGCAGTAAAAGCTAATCCTAGTGTAAAAATAATAGCATTACTAAACAAACTTGGCTCTAACTTTGACTGTGCTAGTATTAATGAAATAAAAGTTTGCACCGATTTAGGTATAAGTGCTAAAAAAATTTCTTTTGGGAACACTGTAAAAAAATCAGATGATATAAAAAAAGCTTTTAAGCTAGGAGTAAAACTATTTGCATTTGACTGCGAAGAAGAGTTATTAAAAATTAGAGAGTTTGCACCTAGATCCAATGTGTATTGTAGGCTTGAGGTTTATAATGGTGGAGCACAATGGCCGCTTTCTAAAAAATTTGGTTGTTCTTCAAAAGAATTAGAGTATTTATTAATTAAGGCAAAAGAAATTGGCTTGAGTCCTGTAGGTTTATCTTTTCATGTAGGTTCACAACAACTATCAAAACAAACCTGGGAGAAAGCAATTAAAACGTCATCACAAATATATAAAAAATTTAAAAAAAAATATTTTGAGTTGAGTTTTCTAAATATAGGTGGTGGAATGCCAGAAAACTATGATAATAAAAAAATAGATTTTAAGGATTACGCTAAAAATATTCTCAATCAAATTACTAAATATTATGACCAAGTGATGCCAGCAAATATCATTGCAGAACCAGGAAGGTTCCTTGTTGCAAGTGCCGGTGTATTGGAGAGTGAAGTTATTTTAATTAAAGAAAAAGAAGGTAAAAGGTGGCTATATCTAGACGTAGGAAGATACAGTGGGCTAGCTGAAACTGAAGGAGAGGCAATTAAATATAAAATAGAGTTTTCTAGAAAAAATAAAGAGAAAACAGTTGAATATATAATTGCTGGTCCATCTTGTGATAGTCATGATATTTTATATCAAAAAAAATTATATACATTACCTAAAAATATTAAGGCAGGAGATAGGCTGAGAATATTTTCAGCAGGCTCATATATTATTTCCTATCAATCAGAATTTAATGGAATAAAAAAAATAAAAGAAATATTTTTGAAATAAATTAAATTATTTTTGTAAAAAATTAGGAACTGCGAAAGAGGCATTTAATATTTCTTTATTAAAATATTTTGTTTTAATATTATTGTTTATAACAAAATTTCTTTTTTTAAATAAATCGTAATTATTTGACGCCCATACTAAAGCCATAAAACCTCCTATATAGGATGGAACAACAGTGAAATAAAAACCATAATATTTAAAATATTTTTTTATATCCCTAATGACTTCCTTAAGCTCTTTTTTCTGTAAAAAAGGTACTCCGCTTTGGAATATAGCTATACTACTTTCAGACATTATATTCTTAATTTTTTTATAAAAATTAGATTTATACAAACTTTTTCCAGCTCCTATGGGATCAGGTCTATCTGCGATAATTAGATCATAAGAATTTTGATTTTTATCTATGAACTTAAAAGCATCCTCATAAAATAAATTTAGTTTTTTGTTAACCAGTGAATTATTATTAATTTTTTTAAAGTATTTTTTACTTAAATCTACAACTTCCTTGTCAATATCCACTAAATCAATTTTTCTAACATAATTATATTTAAGCACTTCTTCTGCAACAGCACCATCCCCTCCTCCAATTATTAATATTTTCTTAGCTTTTTTGGCCAATGCCTGCATAGCTGGATGTACCAACATTTCAGAATAAGCATATTCATCATTTTCTGTTACCTGAATAACACCATCTAGAGCTAGGACTCGACCATAAGTTAAAGTATCAAAAATTTCTATTTTTTGAAAATTAGACTTTTTATTTATTAATCTATTTTTTATCTTAATCTCTTGATTTAATCCTATATGTAATTTTTCTTTAAAAGTTTTCATATTGCTTACCTTTATGATTTAATTATCTTATCCCACTTAATCCAGCGCTTATTATTTTTCCAAGTAAACATCGGAAAAACTTTCTTATTAGACACGTTAGAATAATTATTATTTAATTTGATTATTTCATTCAACATAAATTCTGTTACGTCTGCAATTTTTTTATTTTTAGCTTCATTGAGGCTTATCCAGTCTAGATTTTCCAATTCTCTATTAGCTTTCATATTGCCAACAAAGTCTTCATAAAAAGCTAAAAAAAATCTAGCATGAAACCTTATTTTTAACTTTGAGGGAGTAATGGCTCTACCAAAAAAGAGCAACTTATGTATGCTCGGAACATATGATTTATCAGTAAAATCATTCCACGAACTTTCACTATTGATAAATGGTTTTGATGAGCTTTTGTCTGCTTTAGCTAAATACAGCCCTGTTTCTTCCGCAGTTTCTCTTATAGCCGTTAGTAATAATGATTGACAATGAGAATTAGAGTAAGATTTCACTGCTTTTTTGTTAACTTGTTTATTGGGTTTTAATTTAAAAAATTTATAAGCTTGCAAATCCTCTTTTTCTGTTACTCCACCAGGAAAAACATAAACTCCAGGCATAAACCGTGACTGCATTGGTCTTTGCCCCATTAAAACAAAGGTTTTTTTCTTATTTTTCCTAATTATAATTAACGTAGAAGCATCTTTTGGTTTAGTTGGTTTATAATTAATTTTTTCCATAAAACTGTAGTAATATTATTTAAATTAAAGTAATTAATAAATATAAAAATTTTCTTTAATAATAAATTATTTAGAAGTGAAAAACTATTATAATAAAAATTTTAAAGCTAATTACAATACTGTTGAAATTATTGATAGTAATGTAAAAAGATTATTAGCAAAAAACCCTAGTCCATTTACATTTTATGGAACAGGAACATATATTATTGGCCATGATGATCTTGCGATTATTGATCCTGGGCCTTTAATAGAATCTCATATATTTAATTTGTTAAAATTATTAAAGAGTGCAAAAAAAGTAAGTCTTTTTATAACACATACCCATGCAGATCATTCCCCTGCAGCCAAGGTTATTAAAGAAAACATTGATTGTACGTCATATGGATATGGTCCATACAAAAGAAAAAAATTTGATACTAACTTTGAAGAAGGGCATGATTTAACCTTTAAACCAGATATTTATTTAAATGATGGAGAATTAGTAAACGGCGATGGGTGGACTATTAGAGCTATACATACGCCAGGACACACATCAAACCATATGTGTTATGGTTTGGAAGAACAATTAATTTTATTTACAGGAGATCACATTATGGGTTGGTCTACAACTGTTATAGTGCCTCCTGATGGAAATATGACTTCTTATATCGAAAGCTTGAAGAAAGTATTAAATTATAAATATAAAATATTTTATCCTACTCATGGAGGGCCCATCACTAAGCCAAGACAATTTGTAAATGCATTAATAGCACATAGACTAATGAGGCAAACTCAAATTATTAATGAGTTATCTAAAAATAATTTAACTATAAAAGAAATGGTCAGTAAATTCTATAAAACTACAGATAAGAGACTTTGGCCAGCCGCAGAAAAATCAATACTGGCAAATTTATTAAGTTTGAAGGATAAAGGAGTAGTTGTTGATGAAGATAATAAAAAAGTAAAATGGAAAGTAATTTAAATTATTAATTTTAATTATGATTGTAAAAAGAAATAATTTTAAGAATATTGAAAGACAAAATTATAGTATAGCTGTGGGTAATTTTGATGGCATACATAAAGGACATAAATATTTATTAGATGCACTTTTAAAATACAAAAAAACTCATAATTCTAAGGCAGCAGTTTTATCTTTTACACCTCATCCTGTTAAAATAATGGCACCTAATAAATGGCAAAAAAACCTAGTTAGATTTAGAACTAAATATGAAAAGTTAAAGTTATTAGGTTTAGATGCTTTATTTTTATTAAGTTTTTCTAAAAAGTTTAGTGAAACATCAGCTGAACAATTTATAGAAAAATATTTGATAAATATGTTAAATGTTAACAATATAGTAGTAGGAGAAGACTTTAGATTTGGTTATAATAGAGAAGGTAATGTCAATCTATTAAAAAAATACCAAGAAAAAGGTGCTTTTAATGTAGAAGCGATTAAAAAAAAATCAGATAATAACAATAATATATTCTCATCATCATTAATTAGAGATTTAGTTAAAAATGGAAATATTATAAAGGCGAATACCTTTTTAGGACATAATTGGCAAGTTCAAGGTAGGGTAGTGAGAGGAAATGCTCTTGGAAGGACTTTAGGCTTTCCTACAGCTAATCTGAAATATATGTATCAAATATCTCCACAAAGAGGTATTTACGCATGTTGGACTCAGATAGAAGGAGAAACAAAATGGAGAATGAGTGCAGCATCGAGTGGCATAAGACCTCACTATGATGGAAAAGAAGAAATTTTGGAAGTATATATTTTTAATTACACTGGTAATTTATATCAAAAGAGAATTAAAGTAGCATTTGTTGAAAAAATTAGAAATGAAGAAAAATTTAATAGTGATCAGGAATTAATAGTTAGAATGAAAAAAGATTGTGAGCATATAAAAGAAATACTAACAAAAACAGCAGTTTTAGATAATAATTAGAGAAAAAAATGAGTGATAATAACAAATTTAATTTAACTATGTTACTTCCTAAAACCGATTTTGGCATGAGAGGAAAGCTACCAACTGAAGAAGTAAAAATGATGGCGTTTTGGAATGATATAGAATTATGGAAAAAACTTAAAGAACAATCAAAAGACAAAAAAAAGTTTATTCTCCATGATGGTCCTCCTTATGCAAATGGACCAATTCATATAGGTACAGCTGCCAATAAAATATTAAAAGATATTATAAATAGAACAATGCAATTTGAAGGCTATAATTCTTTATATGTTCCAGGCTGGGATTGCCATGGTTTACCAATAGAATGGCAAATAGAAAAACAATATAGAAAAAAAGGTAAAAAAAAAGAAGATATTGATATCAAAGATTTTAGGAATGAATGTAGAGAGTTTGCTCAAAAATGGATTGAAGAACAGAAAAAGTCTTTTATAAGATTGTTTGTTTTAGCAGATTGGAATAAACCATATACAACAATGGCTTACGAGTCAGAAGCAATTATATTAAAAGAATTTAGTAAATTTTTTCTAAATGGCTCTTTATATCAGGGTTCAAAACCAGTAATGTGGTCACCTATAGAAAAAACTGCATTAGCAGAGGCAGAAATAGAGTATCATGATATTGATTCAACCTCTATTTATGTAGCCTTTAAGGTAAAAAATAGCCCGAATAAACTACTAGAAAATACTTCTATAATTATATGGACTACTACACCATGGACAATTCCAGGAAATAAGGCAATAGCATTCGGAGATTCTATTGATTACTGTATATTTAAAGTTCAAGAAAGTAAAAATAATCTTATTAAGGATAATAAATATTTAGTAGCAAAATCTTTATTAGAAGAAGTTTGTGATAGATGTAATATAAGTAAATTTGAGCTAATTAAGGAAATAAAAGGAGAAGAATTAGGTAACACAATATGCCATCATCCTTTCTCAAAAATTGGATTTGATTACGATGTCCCTTTGCTAAAAGCGGAATTTGTAGAAGATAGTGAAGGTACAGGCTTTGTTCATATAGCTCCATGTTATGGTGAGGACGACTATTATTTAGCTTTAGATAATAATATCGTAATTAAAGATATCGTTAAAGATGATGGCTGTTATAGAGATAATACTCCCGTATTTGCAGGAATTCATGTTTTTAAAGCACACTTAAGTGTTATAGAGGAGCTAGAAAAACAAAATAAACTTTTAGGATCAAGAGAATACAGACACTCTTACCCTCATTCATGGAGGTCAAAAAAGCCTATTATTTATAGAACCACTCCACAATGGTTTATTAGTATGAAAACAAATAATTTAAAAGACACAGCTATGCAAGGTATTGAGGATACTGTATGGATTCCTAAGTCCTCTAAAAACAGGATACAAAGTATGGTGGAGAATAGACCAGATTGGTGTGTTTCAAGACAAAGGTCATGGGGAGTACCATTGACGATATTTATAAATAAAAATACAGGAGAGCCTTTAAAAGATGAAAAGGTAATGGAAAGAATAATAGAAGATGTAAAACTAAAGGGGTCTGATGTTTGGTTGTCAGATAACCCATTAAAATATTTAGAAAAAGACTATAACCCTGATGATTATTATGCTGTTAAAGATATACTAGATGTATGGTTTGACTCAGGCACCTCTTATGCCTTTGTATTAGAAAATAATAATCTTAGTTGGCCTGCAGACTTATATTTAGAAGGAACAGATCAGCATAGAGGTTTTTTTCAATCTTCTTTGCTAGCTGCCTGCGGAACAAGAGGTAGGGCCCCTTATAAAAGTGTTATAACGCATGGCTTTGTTCTAGATGGTAAAGGTAGAAAAATGTCTAAGAGTTTAGGTAATGTTATAAACCCAGAGGACATAATAAAAAAATCAGGAGCGGATGTTTTAAGGTTATGGGTGGCAACAACTGATTATTCAGATGATATGAAGATAGGTGATGAAGTTTTATCAAATTTAAACGATAACTATAGAAGAATAAGAAATACTTTTAGGTTCATTTTAGGTAATATAGGCAGTGCAGAAATTGATTTTTCTTTTAATTATTCTGATTTAGAAGAGATTGATAAGTTTATATTAGCTAGGCTTTATGAGCTTGAAACTATTAGAAAAAAATCTTTGAATGAGTATGCATTTCATATCTTTTACAAAGCATTATTTGAATTTTGCTCAGTTGATTTATCCTCGTTTTATTTTGATATTAGCAAAGATACTTTGTATTGTAACGGCATAGAAGATAACATTAGAATAAATAAAATAAATGTTCTATTTCAAATTTTAGAAAAGTTAACTACATGGTATGCTCCGGTATTATGTCATACTATGGAAGAGGTTTGGCAAAAATTTAAAACAGAGAATATAGAAAGTGTACACTTAAAAGTCTTTAAAAATCCTGACAATATTTGGAATAATGTTAACCTGCTAGAAAAATGGGAAAATATTAAAAAAATAAGAAAAGTAATTAATACAGCTATAGAAATAGCCAGAAATGAAAAAAAATTAGGATCAAGTTTAGAAGCCAATGTAGTGTTAATTACGAAAGAGAAGAGTATTTTAGAGTCCATAAAGAACATAGAAATGCATAATGTATGTATTGTTTCTTCGTTTGTTGTTTTAGATAATAAAGACAAAATAGATGATAATTTTATTTCTACATTTTCTAATAAAGAGAAAAATGTAGAAGTTTTTGTTTACAAAACAAAATTTGAGAAATGCTTGAGGTGTTGGCAATATAAAAAAGAAGTAAGCATTAACAAAGGTTTATGTGAAAGGTGTTTGCTCGTATTAAATAATAGTAGATAAAATATGTGGAAGTCACTGAATTTAGTAAGAGTTATAGAAACGCTTTTAGCAATTACTTTTTTAGTCTTATTGGATCAATGTATGAAAATTTTTATTTCTAAAATAATGTTAGAGCACAGCTTTGAAGATATGCAATTATTACCTTTTTTAAACATTGTCTTTGTAAGAAATACAGGCGTAAGTTTTGGTATGTTCAGTGAATGGGGTATTTTAGGAAGATATTTTTTCTCAATATTTTCAATAGTGGTAGGAAGTTTTCTAATTTTATTAGCAATTTTTTCTGACAAAAAGGTATTTAGAATTAGTTTAGGTTTAATATCTTCTGGAGCCTTAGGGAATGCTATAGATAGAGTTTATTTTGGCGGAGTAATAGACTTTATTGATTTTTTTATATATAATTTACATTGGCCAGCTTTTAATTTTGCTGATATTTTTATTACTTTGGGTGTAATTCTTTTATTATTTGATAATACCTTTTATAAAAAAAATGAAACTTAATTTTTTATACTTTTTCTTATCTACTATTTTAACCTTGTTGCTTATTTCTTGTTCTAATGAACGTCTTCAAAAAATTGGAGTTACAAAAAAAAAAAATAATCAGTTTTCTGTTTCAAGAAAAGCTCCTTTGGAAATGCCACCTGATATGTTTTTGAGACCACCTAAATTAAAAAATGAAACAAAAAAAAACAACTTAAGCTTAGAAGATGAGGAACTTAGCGTTGATGATATTCTAAATAATAAAGTTAATAAGAAGGATACAGTAGATAATAACTCAACGAAAACAAAATCAAAGGAAAAAAGAATTTTAAAGAAAATATTAAATAAGAAAGCTACTGTGCTAAAGTAGTTTGTATCACTGAATTATGTTAATTGGATTAAAAGGATGGAAAAAATTAACAAATTATAAAACCTTAAGTGACTTAAATAATAAATTAATAAAAATAAAGAAAGGGATTAATAAAAGTCCTAATGAGTTTAGCTTTTTAAGGTCAGATAATAATAAAGAAATTTTTAGTTATCTAAAAAAATATAAAAAAAAATTCAAAAATATAGATAACTTTTTGTTAATTGGAACGGGAGGATCTAGCCTAGGAGCTAAAGCTATAATCAGTTTATATAATCAAAAAAAAATTAACTTTATTGAAAATCTTGACCCATCAACATTAAAAAATTTTTTTAAAAACAATAAAAAAAATAATTTAGCGCTATTAATAATTAGCAAATCAGGGGAAACTTTGGAAGTATTATGCTTATTTGATATTCTTATGAATAGCTTTAAGAATAACTTTGATTTAAAAAATAATACTTTAATAATTTCTGATAAAAAAAAATCAACACTAAGAAATATAGCTAATAAATATAGTATAGATGTTTTAGACCATGATGAAACTATAGGAGGAAGGTTTTCATGTTTTTCCTTAACGGGATTACTCCCTATGTATTTAGCAGGAATAAATAGTATTAAATTAAAAGAGTTAGTAGATAAAAGCTTTAAAAAAGATTTATTAAATAAAAATAATGTTAACAATATTTTTATTACTGCTGTATCACAAATAATAAAAAAAAAAAAAATTACAGGTCATATATTTTTAGTTTATTCGGATAGTCTTATGAATGTTGGTAATTGGTATAAACAGTTATGGAACGAATCCCTGGGGAAAAACGGGCTAGGTTTATACCTTATCTCAGCATTAGGAGCAGTAGATCAACATAGTCAATTACAAATGTGGTTAGATGGGCCAAAGAATTTAATTTTTACTATAGTTATTCCAAAAAAAAGAACCTATGACTTTAAAGTAAAAAATAATAAAAATATTTTACCAGCTTATTTGAATAATAAAAGAATGGGTGATTTGCTAAATATTATGGCAGAGTCGACTGCAGCTGAATTAAGGAAGGCAGGAGCATATGTAAGAATAATTTACATAGAAGATGATAAAGAAGAATCAGTAATAAAACTTATGACTTCATTTATTTTAGAAGTATCTTTAATAGGGAAGTTAATAGGTATTAATCCATTTGATCAACCTGCAGTGGAAAAGGTAAAACTAAGAATTAAAAAAAATTTAAAGCAAAATGCAAGAAATAAATTTATTACCACCTGAGATTATAAATGAAATAGCTGCAGGAGAGGTTATTGAGAGACCAGTTGCCGTAGTAAAGGAATTAATAGAAAACTCTATTGATGCTAAGGCAAGCAAAATAACAATCAGTATAGAGGAAGGTGGTATATCTAAAATTGTTGTTTCAGATAATGGTATAGGGATTGAGCGAAAGTATATAGAAACATCTGTAGGCAGACATACAACGTCAAAATTGAATATGCGCACTCTTAATAATATTATTACCCTAGGCTTTAGAGGAGAAGCCTTGCACTCTATTAGTAACGCCTCAGAGTTTACTATGATTAGTAGAACTAAAGATTCTACAGAGGCATACGAGTTAAAAGTTATTTATGGTAAACCATTAAGTATAAAGCCGTCAAAAGGAAATGTGGGGACACAAATTAAAGTAGAAAATATATTTAGAAACCTTCCAGTAAGGAAAAAATTTTTAAAATCAGAACACTCTGAAAGTCTTGTAATAAGAAATTTTATTAAAAAAATTTCTTTAGCATATCCTCATATTTCATTTATCTTAGTAGAAGATAAAAAAGCTAAACTTGAGCTTACAGGCAGAATAAATAATGAAAAATTTAAAAAAAGGGTACTCGAAATATATGGAAAAGATTTTTATAAAAGTTCTCTTTATATAGAAAAAAAGTTTGAAAATTTTTATATTAAAATGTTTGTTAGCATTCCTACTTTTAATAAATCTAATTGGAATTTAACAACTATTATCATTAATGGCAGAATTATTAAAGATAAACTACTGTTAGGTGTTTTTAAAGCCGCTTATTCAGGCTTATTAGCTGGCAACAGGTTCCCAGTAGTCCTTTTATATTTAAATATTGACTTTAATAATCTAGATATTAATGTACATCCTACAAAATCTGAAGTTAGAATTTTAAATAGGAATATTATTAACTCTTCTATTATAAAAATAATTAGACATAAGTTACAAGAGACTGGATTAAAGTTTTCTGTAGAAGCAGAAAAATATTTAATAAGTAAAATGAAAACAAACATACAAGCAAACTTTAATGAAAACTTAATAAATAAAAAAGAGAACTTATTTCAATATGAGAAGATAGAAAAAAATAATGATAATGCTGAAAATAAAGTTAATAAAACACAAACTTATACTAACCAGCTAGGATATGCTAAAGCTCAAATTAATAATATGTTTATAGTATCTCAAACTGATGATAGTTTGATACTTATAGATCAACATGCCGCACATGAAAGAATAGTTTTAGAAAATTTAAAGAAAAACTATAAAAAAAGAAAAATTTTAAAGCAAGTTTTGCTTCTCCCAGAAATAGTTAATATAGATGAAGGTAAATTATTATTACTTAAAAATAAAAAAGCTATAAGTGAATTAGGATTTGAATTTGATGATTATGGTGAAAATTCAATAATAGTTAGAGAAATCCCAGCTATTTTAGGTAAGATAAACATAGATAGCTTATTTCAAGATTTAAAAGAACAAATTAATGTTTTAGGTGAGATTAATCCAGAAGACTCAGGTATAGAAAGGATTTTATCTAGTATTGCATGTCATAATAGCGTTAGGGCAGGAAAAAAACTAAATATTGAAGAGATGAATTCAATATTAAGGTTAATGGAAAAGACCCCTAATTCTTCCCAATGTAATCATGGAAGGCCAACATTTGTAGAATTAAGATTAAAAGATGTTGAAGCATTATTTGGTAGAACTTAGAGAAATTTAAAGAAGGTAATTAAAGTGTTCCCATATTTTTTTTGTGTTGATATATATTGATTTAAATATTTATCATATTTATAGTTTTTATCCGTTTCACTGACGATTATTGCACCTTTTTTTAAAGCTTTTTCATCTAATATTTTCTTTATAGCTAGATTTGTAAAGTTTTTAAAGTAAGGAGGGTCTAAATAAACTAAAAAATATTCATTTTTAGTGAGTCTTGTATTAAAAAAATTATCATTAATAAGATTTACTTTTTTTTTAAGGTCTAGTGCCTCAATATTTTTTTTCAGATATTCAAAAACTGTACTATCGGCTTCAATCAAAGTAACCTTGTTAATATTTCTAGAAAGACCTTCAATAGCAACAATACCTGATCCAGAAAAAGCATCTAATAAGTGCGCCTTTGCAGACCAAGTATTCATTATATATTTATTAACTAAAATATTGAATATAGCATTTCTAATTTTATTAGAGGTTGGTCTAAGTTTATGACTTTTTAAAGTATGTATCTTTTTAAATTTATATATGCCTGTAGTTATTATCATAGATTAATTAAATTTAACTTAAAGGGACTAATTAATTTTAAATCACCGGGTTTTAATGATGATAATTTTACGGGACCATATTGTATCCTTATCAATTTATTTACACTAAACCCAAGTCTTTTGAAAATTTTACGAATATGATTGTTCTTACCTTCATCAAGTTTTATTAATATCCAAGAATAAGACCTAGTAGTACTAATAATTTTAATGCTTTTAACTCCGTATTTAAGCTTATTAATAATCAATCCTTTTTCTATTTTTTTAATCATATGTAAATCAATAATACCTTGCACCTTTACTTTATAAATTCTAATAATTTTATTTGCTGGAGACTCTAAATAATGCTTAATTTTAGTATTATTGGTAAGCAAAAGAAGTCCTTGAGAATTATAATCTAATCTTCCTACGGAATGAATTTTACCCTTAATGGTTTGAAAGGTTTTTTTTGGTATAAGATCAATAGCTTTCTTCCTATTAAATTCATCTTTATGAGTGCAAATAAATCCTTTTGGTTTATTAAGTGCTATCAAAATTATCCTATCTTTTAACATTATTCTTTGCCACCTCTAAAAATTTTTTATAGACTTGTTTATCGCTTTCCTCTATTAAAAACTCTGGATGCCATTGCAAACCAACACAAAAATTTAGTCTTTTATCTTCTATACCTTCAATTATACCATCTGAGGCTACAGCATTAACATTTAACCCAGAACCTACTCTTTTCACTGCTTGATGATGAGCGCTATTTACATTTATTTTTCTTTTTTTAATTATTGTACTAAGGAATGTATTTTTTTTAATATTAACAGTATGACTGGTCTGATTTCTTGGGTTAGGTTGTTCGTGTTTTATATTGGTATCAACCTCCTTATTTATATCTTGTATTAAACTTCCGCCATAAACTACATTCATCAGTTGTTGCCCACCACATATTCCCAGTAGCGGAAGATTTTTTTTTAATACTTTATTACATAATCTAATTTCATATTCAGTTCTATCTTCTTTAGTAACAACAGTTTTAAATTTTTTTTTTTCAGAAAAATAAGAGGGGTTAATATCAAAGGCACCGCCAGTTATAACAAATCCATCTAATTTTTCTACCATTGTATTTATAGAATTTATATCATAAACTAATGGTATTGGTATGCCGCCCATATTAGATATAGCACTACAATAATTCTGGCGTATAGCATACCAAGGAAACTTTGAATATGATTTATTATTTTCTAGATCTAATGTTAGTCCTATTAATGGTTTTTTTTTCATAAAATATCTTAATATTAAAATTAATTATTTTGAAACTATCACAAATAATAAAAGTAGCATACCAAGAGTCAGAAAAAGCTCTAAAAAAAAATGAGGTGCCAGTTGGAGCAGTAATCTTTAATGATAAGAAAATTATTTCAAAAGCACATAATTTAGTAATAAAAAATAATGATCCTTTAGCTCATGCTGAGTATATAGCAATTAAAAAGGCAGTAAAAAAATTAAAAACCAATAACTTAAAAGGTTATAAAATATATAGTTCCCTTGAGCCTTGTATTTTTTGTAGTTATGCAATATCTAAATATCTAATTAGCTCAATTTATTTTGGCTTGTATGATGATAATAATTTAGGAGTAAAAAATGGAATTCAAATATTTCACGAAAACTTTAAAGGATTTAAGCCTGATATTTATGGAGGTATAGGAGAAGAAATGTTTTCAGGGCTATTTAAGAAGTTTTTTAAAAATTTAAGAAAATAAAATCAATCTCCTATATCTTTTCTGTAAAAAAGGTTAGAACATTTAATATTTTTAATCAGTTTGTAAGCTTGTGCTTTGGCTTTTTCTAGTGTTTGATGTTTTGAAATTATATTGAGAACTCTACCACCATTAGTAACTAACTCTTCATTTTTGTTCAGTTTAGTACCTGCATGAAAAACTATATTATTACCATTAACTTTATCTATACCTTTAATAGTATGTCCTGATTTATAATTCTCAGGATATCCTTTACTAGCCATCACAATACAGATACTTTTTTTTGCACTAAGTTTAATTTGTATATCTTTAAGCTTTTGTTCTTCGGTAGCAATACAAATATCTAAAAAGTTACTAGCTAATCGAGCAATTAACGCCTGACATTCAGGATCACCTAACCTAATATTATATTCTATTAAAAAGACATCAGACTTAGTAAACATAAGACCGGCATACAATATACCTTTGAAAGGATAGCCTAAAAAATTCATAGCTTTTATTGTTGGTTCAATAAATTTTTTGTTAATTAATTTAATATTTTTTTCATTTTCATATGGTGAGGGAGATATACATCCCATACCACCAGTATTAAGACCAGTATTATTTTCACCAACTCTTTTATAATCTTGAGCACTCCCTATGAATTTTGAGGAATTGCCATCAACTACATAAAAAAAGCTTGCTTCCTTACCCGTAAGTTTTTTTTCTATAATAATCTTTGAATTACTATCACCTATTTTACCTTGTTCTACTTTTTTTAAAAAACGTTTAGCATCTTCAAGGTCTTTTGCAACTAATACTCCTTTGCCCGCAGCAAGCTTATCTAACTTTATTACAATAGGAAATTTTAATTGTCTAATTTTTTTAAGAGCTATTTTTGAATTTTTAAAAACTTCCCATTTAGCAGTCTTGATATTTCCTATTTCGCAAATTTGTTTTGTAAAAATTTTTGATGACTCTAAAAGAGCACTTTTTTTTGAAGGACCAAAAACTTTTATGCCATTAAGCCTAAGATAGTCGCCTACTCCTTTTGCTAAAAATTCTTCTGATCCAGGTATGACTAAGTTTATTTTTTTTTTTATACAAAAGTCTAGTATACTCTGATTATCATCTGTATTTAATTTTGAAAATTTAGCAATTCTATTAATTCCAGCATTCCCAGGCATACACCATAAATTTGAAATTTTTTTAGATTTTATCAGGTTATAGCATAATGAATGCTCTCTTCCTCCACTTCCTAAAACGAGTACATTCATATTTTCTAATTTCTCCAATTTATGATAAACTTATAATTACAGTTAAGTTCAATTATGTCAAATATCCCAGAATATAGCGTTTCAGAGATTTCCACTAACATTAAGCATAGTTTAGAAAATCAGTTTAATAGAGTGAAAATAAAAGGAGAGATTTCAGGTTTAACAAGAGCAAACTCAGGACACTTTTATTTTAATCTTAAAGATGAAGAGGCTAATTTAGCCTCCATAATATGGAGAGGAAGAGCAAGTTTTTTAGAAATAATGCCTGAAGAAGGCTTAGAGGTGGTAGCTTTAGGTAAAATAAGTACTTATATGCCTAGGTCTAACTATAATTTTATAGTAGAAAATATATCTTTCGCAGGTGAAGGTGCATTATTACAGTTAATAGAGCAAAGAAAAAAAAAATTGCAGAAGCTAGGTTATTTTGATGAAAAAAATAAGAAAAAGTTGCCTTATATTCCAAATATTATAGGAATTATCACATCCCCTACTGGTGCTGTGATTGAAGATATTAAAAAAAGAATTAAGGAAAGGTTTCCTAGTAACATTTTATTGTGGCCTGTAGCTGTTCAGGGAAATAATGCAGAACAAGAAATTGAAAGTGCTATTTTAGGTTTAAATAGTTTAAAAAAAAAACCAGATGTTATTATTTTAGCAAGGGGAGGAGGAAGCTTAGAGGATTTAATGAGTTTTAATAGTGAGAAGATTGCGCATGCAATTTTTAATTCAGATATTCCAATAATATCTGCTGTTGGACATGAAACTGACTTTTCTATTTCAGACTTTGTGTCTGACTACAGAGCTTCAACTCCTACAGCTGCTGCTGATGTAGTAGTACCAGAAAAAAAAGAACTTATGGAAAGATTAGACCTTCTATCAGAAAATAAAAAAAATTATATAGAAAGCCTTATTAATTTAAAAATGTATAAATTAGATACGTATGAGGCAAAAATTGTAGATCCATATTTATTTTTATCCGGTTTAGAAGGAAAATTAAATTCTGAATATGAAAAAATAAGAAGTTTTATTCATAATTATATTAAAAGAATAGATAGTTTAATTAAGGGTTTGAACTTAATAAAACAAGATAGAAAAATAAAGGATTATAATTCCAATTTATTCAGACAATTTAATTTTTTTCAGCAAAGTTTTAATGCATTAGTAAAAAAAAAATCAGATTTAATGAAAAGTAAAGTTAGTATATTACGCTCATGTTCTTATGAAAGGTGGTTGGAAAAAGGCTTTGTTGTAATAAAAAGTACGGATAATAAATTAATTAAAAATATAAACACTTTGAAAAACTATAAAGATGTGATCTTGAAGTTTGTAGATGGTAAAGCTAAAGCCAAAATTACTAGCTATGAAGAAAAATAACCTATATAAAAATTTTATTTTTTTATTTTTTTTATTATGTTCGGGCGTAAACGCATTAGGCTTAGAAGGAAACTTTATTCAAGGAGGTTTAGTTTTTGGAAAACTAGAGCAAGATGGAAAAGTTTTTTTTGATGATCAAATAATTCCTGTAGACGATTATGGAAATTTTTTATTAGGATTCAAAAGAAAGCATAAAAATCAATCAATTGTAAAAGTTATTTATGACTCAGGAAGAATTTTAACTAAAAAAGTTAATATTAGTGAAAGAAACTATAAAATACAAAAGATTGATAATTTAGACAAAAATAAAGTTACTCCACCAAAAAGTTACTATGATAGAATAAAAAGAGAAGTAGCATTAATTAAAAAATCAAAAAAAATATTTTATAATTTTTCATATTATAAAGCAGGTTTTATTATGCCTGTGAAAGGTATTATAACAGGAGTTTATGGAAGTCAAAGAATTCTTAATGGAGTACCAAAAAGGCCTCATTATGGTATTGATATAGCCAATAAAAAAGGAACAATAGTGGTATCACCAAGTGACGGGGTAGTTGTTCTTACTGAGGATGATCTCTATTTTTCTGGTGGTACTATAATTATATCTCACGGTTTGGGCTTAACTTCTTCACTCTTACATTTATCAGAAATTTTTGTTAAGGTTGGTGAAAAAGTACATTTAGGACAGGAAATTGGAAGAGTAGGATCTACTGGCAGATCTACTGGTCCTCATTTAGATTGGAGAATGGAAATAAATGGCACTAGAATAGACCCTCAGCTCTTGATAAAAAATAAAGAATAATCATACGTATAAATCTTTTTGCCATCTTCTATGAATCCATAGCCAGTTTTCTGGCTGATCTTTAATCCATTGACTCATTACATCATTAACTTGCTTGAGTATAAAGCTTATTTTTTTATTTTTGCTTAGATTATTTTTAGGCATATTAATTTTTTTATAAAAGGTTATGATGTTATGATCATTTATATCTCTAGAAAATTTTATTGGAACAATATCAAGATTCATTCTTATTGCAATGTCTGCAATAAAACTGGCAGTGTTAGCAGGCTTTCCAAGAAAGTCTATAGATAGACCTTCATTTAATTTTTGGTCCATTAATAAAGCTAGGCTTTTTCCCTTTCTTAACCATAAATAAGATTTTTTTGCTCCTATATCGCCTTTTGGAGCATATGTTGCATTTTTTCCTCTAATATTTTGTATTAAAAGTTCAACAAATTTATTATTTGACTTTCTATATACACATAGTGGATCTAAGCCTAGACTTTTAATTATAATAGGCCCTAACTCCCAATTTCCATAGTGAGCAGAAAAAAAAACTATTCCTCGTTTTTTTTTATTATTTAAAGAGATCAATTGTTCAACTTTTTTTAAATCAATTATTTTTGTTTGAGGGCAACCTAGGGGGTTGTAGTTTTTTAAATGTATTAATTCTCCAAAATTTCTACCAATATTTTTCCACATTTTATTTGTAATTTTTTTAATTTCAGTGTCTTTCTTTTCAGGCCATACAAATAGAATATTTTTTTTTGCTATGTGTTCAAACTTTGTTAAAGCGCCAAAGGTAGAAAATATCGTTGCACACAAATTAGAGGATATTCTTTTCCCAAGTACCTTTAATATTAAAAAAATAATAAATAAGACTGTTCCTACAAAAAAATCTATTAATATTTTAAACATTGAATTTTATTTTTTTATTTATATAACTGAAAAATTTTTCTTTATCAAATTTTATATATATATCTATTACTGAAAAGTCTTTTTTTAAGTCAGCAGGGATTTTAACATAATCTTTGTAGGTTGTAACTGGAATAGCAGATTTCTTTCTGCATAACAATAATATTTTTTTAATATCATTTTCCTTATACTTGTAATGGTCAGGAAAAGATATTGTATCAATTAAATTTATATTCTGATTATATAATAGGTTAAAAAAGTTTTTAGGATGTGCTATTCCAGCAAAGGCAATAACTTTCTTTCTACTAATTTTAACCATTTCTTTCAAATCTATAAATATTTCACCAAAAAAAATATTTTTTTTATAATCATTAAAATACTTAATAAATGAATCTTTTTTTCCATAAAAAAAAATGCAACTACTCTTTCTAGTGGCAGAACTTATTGTCTCTCTAAGTGGGCCAGCAGGAATAATTTTATTATTTCCATTTCCCTGATTCTTATTAGAAACAAGAATATTAACATTTTTAACTATACTCGTATCTTGTAATCCATCATCTAGAACTATTAATTCAGCACCTGATTTTATTGCTGCTTGAATACCATATTTTCTTTTTTTGCAAACCCATGTTTCAGCATATTTAGAAATTAAAATTGCTTCATCATCTATATATTTATTATCTTGAAGACTATTAACATTAATTACTTTTTCTTTAATTTTAGTTTTATATGCTTTGTAAATTATATGAATATTAGTTTTATTTTTTTTATAATATTTGCAAATTTCTATAACTAAAGGTGTTTTTCCTCCTCCTCCGGCAATTACATTTCCAACACAGATTATAGGAGTATTAAAATAATATTTTTTTTTGAAGGCTTTTCTTAAATAAGATAATGTTATCCATAAATATGACAAAGGCTGAAGTAATGAAGACATTAAAGATTTTTCCTTATACCAATATGAAGGTGTTTTCATTTAAAACTTTCAATTTTCTTATAAATAAATGATGTGGTATTTAAATATTTTTTTGTTAGTTCCTTTGCATTAAAGCTCAGCGTTTTAAGTTGTTTTTTGTCATATATTAACTTTTCTAATAAATAATTTAATTGTTCACTTTTTTTAATTTTTTTTATTGCTCTATGCTTTAGAAAGTCGTTAACTATTTCCTCTATTTTATTAACATATGGTCCTACAACAATACATTTTCCATATTGCGCGGCTTCTATCGGGTTGTGTCCTCCTATTGATACTAAAGTTCCTCCAAGTATAATTATATTTGAAATTGACATCAATAATCCAGTTTCTCCAAATGTATCAAATAAAAAGACTCTAGTAGTATGATTCGGAACTTCTTTTTTAGACCTTTGTTTAAATATTAAATTTTGCTTTTTAAGCAGTGAAATGATTTTATTACTTCTATCAGGGTGTCTTGGTTGAATTATAAGCAAAATATTCTTTTTAGATATCAAACCTCCTATTTGTTTAATGATAATTTCTTCTTCTCCTTTATGTGTGCTTACAGCAGATATAATAGTTCTCTTTGCAAGGGACTTTTGTAAATTATTTTTTTCTTTGGTAGAGAACTTTAGGATATCCGAGCTAAACTTTAGATTAGCTACTATATGCATTTTATTATTAGTATAACTTTCCAATTTTTCTTTATCTAAAAATGACTGAGGGATTATTAGTGAAAATTTTTCTAATAAATGTTTAAAAAAGTTTCCAAATATAGACCATTTTTTAATGCTGTTATCAGAAAAACGCGCTTGAATTAAAAATAAAGGAATTTCTAATTTATTTGCAAGGTAAATAACATTAGGCCATATTTCTGACTCAACTAAGATTAATTTTGTTGGTCTCCAGTATTTTAAAAATTTTTTAATGAAAAATTTTATATCTAGGGGAAGATATTGGTGCACAACATTATCAGAAAATTTATTTTTTACATCTAATGACGATAAATAAGTGTTAGTAGTCACAAGTACTTTGTAACCATCTTTTATAAAACTTTTTATAATATTATAAGAAGATCTAACTTCTCCAACACTACAGGCATGTATCCACACTAACCTACCTACAGGTCTTGCTTTTGTAATAAAGCAAAGCTTCTCTAAAAATCTATTCTTATCTTCTTTTCCTAATAGTACTCTTAAAAAAAAAAAAAATATTATAATGGGAAGGAATAGATAAAGTAAAACATTATAAGCTTTTATTCCCATTATTTATAAACCTGCGAGTGTCATACCTTCTATTAGAATTGAAGGACTATTTATATTATCATTAATTTTTAAGTCGTTGGCTGGAATTAAATTCTTTAGCATCTCTGCTAGATTTCCAGCGATAGTAACTTCACTTACAGGATAAGTAATTTCACCATTTTCAATTTTAAATCCAGTTGCACCCCTACTATAGTCTCCATTTATTGGATTAAAACTCATTCCTAACATTTCAGTAACTAAAAAACCATTTTTAATATTTTTAATAATAGTCTTTATATCTTGATCACCCTTATTTAATATCAAATTTGATGGAGAAGAGTTACCGTTAATAGCCATTCTTAGTTGTCTAGCACTTCTAATATTAAGAAAATAATTTTTAAATATTCCATCTTGAACTATAGAAATATTCTCTGTTTTTATGCCACTGGAATCATATGGAGAAGAACCTATTCCTTTTTTTAGTTTAGGGTTATTGGTTATATTGATATTTTTTTTAAATATTGAAGTATTTAATTTATTATTTAAAAAACTTGTTCCTCTAGCAATAGATGTTCCTGAAGCACAAGAGCAGAATGATGACAAAATGCTTTTAGCAACTCTGGGTTCAAAAATGACATCTAAGGTACAGCTTTTTATTTTCTTAGAATTAAGCCTAGAAGCAGCTCTTTTGGCAGCCAGAAAACCTACTTCTTCTGCTAGCAACAAATCACTTGCATGTGTTGCAGCAGAATATTCATAGTCCCTTTGCATATTAGTATCTGATCCTGCAATAGCTATAGATGATATTGAATGAAAGGTTTTACTATATTTTGCATTAAAGCCTTTAGAGTTTATTATATTATATGTGTTTTTAGAAAAACTTCTCGTTGCACCTTCTGAGTTAGTTATCTTTTTATTTTTTAGCATAGCATCTTCAGCTAACAATGCTTGATCCAAAAGCTGTTTTTCACTTAGTTGGGTTGTATCTTCTAGCTCTAAATCATCTATTTCACTAGCATAATCCTTTTTATCAGCTAAACCACTGTATTCATCTATTGGCATAGATTTTACCATTGCGCTACCCTTTTCTAAATATTCTTTAGCATCAGTACTATCTATATTATTAGATGAAATTGTAGCTTTTTTTTTATCTTTATAAATGTTGATACTTATATTGAAATTTTCTGATCTTTCAATATTTTCTAGTTTTTGCTGTCTAGATTTTACTGAAAGACTAGTATTTTCAGAAGTAATAACTTCTACATCGTCAATATTAAAACTTTTATAATTATTTAATATGTCATTACCAAAATCATAAACTTTTTTCATAAATTATTATTCCTTTATTACAAGATTATTATTTACATATATAATTTCGCATTTACACTCGGTAAGGATCTTATTTTTTTTCTTCATTTGTTCACATCCTTGTAAAGCAATTTTCTTAGCATATTCTATGTCTGCTAGATTATAGCTCAATCCTAAAGCATTGTATTCTTGGCTATTTGAAGTCATACATCCAGCTCCTGCTTTAAAGTTATCTAACTTCAAAAAATCAATATTCCATTTTAATAATTGTTTAATAAAGTTTTTACCATTTTCCTCAGACCCATGAGTATTAGTAATTAAGATTAAAAAATTAAATATTAAAAAAAACTTAAACATCATTTACATTTCAATTGGCTGGGGGACCGGGACTCGAACCTGGACTGACGGGATCAAAACCCGCTGTTCTACCAATTAAACTATCCCCCAACAATTATTAATATTGCATTTGTTTAAGAATTGAGCAACATTATAAAATATTTTTTTTATACGGCAAATGAAAATATTAGATGGAAAATTATTAGCTAAAAGTCTTAATGATGAATTAAGTAAAAAAATACTTTCATATAACAATGAATATGGAAGGAAACCACACTTGTTAGTGATTTTAGTTGGAGATAACCCGGCCAGTCAGGTTTATGTTAAAAATAAGGAAAAAAAAGCAGCAGAGGTCGGTATTAAATCTACTATTATTAGATTAAGTAAAGATGTAAGTGAAAATAATTTATTAAAGGTTATTGATGAGGCCAATGCCAATATTTCGGTGGACAGTATCCTAGTACAATTACCTTTACCGAATCATATTAATAGCAATAAGGTAATAGACAGAATTAGTATAGAGAAAGATGTTGATGGCTTTAATTCAAAAAATATAGGCTTATTAGCCTTAGGAAGACCTAAAGTTATACCTTGTACGCCTTTAGGCTGTTATAAAATGCTTGAAAGTATTTTAGACTTAGAAGGAAAAAAAGTTATTATATTAGGAAGATCAAATATAGTAGGAAAACCTTTATCATTTTTATTAACAAATAAAAATGCTACAGTAACACTTGCCCATTCAAAATCAAAAAATTTAAAAGACTTGTGTTTAAGCTCTGATATTATTATTGCAGCTATAGGAAAGCCTAATTTTGTAAAAAAAGAATGGGTTAAGGAAAATGCAGTTATAATAGATGTAGGAATAAATGTTATTGAGGATAAAAATGGATTAAGAAAAATTGTTGGTGATGTAGATTATGAAGATGTAATAAAAAAAGTTTCATTTATATCTCCGGTACCTGGGGGAGTTGGTCCCATGACAATACACTGTTTGCTATCAAATACCTTTTTATTAACAAAAAATTAAAATCTATAATATTAAGTGTGAGTATTGAATCCAGTAATCTTTTTCGCTAAAACTTAGTTTTTTCTTATAAATTTTTAAATCTTCTTTAGTTTTAAATAATACAAAGACTGTACTCCCACTTCCTGTAATACGAGGTATTGTTAAGCTGTTAAAGTTATAAAGACAGGATAGTACGTTCTTAACATTTTTTTCTATTCTACAAACTGTTTTTTCTAATGAGTTATTATATTTATTCATATCATTAATTAGGTTATTTAAGGTGAGTTCAAATTTAGTTGTTTTAGCAAAAGAATTATTAAAACTTTCAAAAATATTCTTTGTTGAATAGTTGCTTTTAGGTTTTATTAATAAGGCCCATAGTTTTTTATTTAATAATTTTATTGGCTGTAAAATTTCTCCAGTTCCACTGACTTTCACATTTTTAGACAAAAAACATGCTGGAACATCAGAACCAATTTTTGATAAGTTATTAATAATTAATTTATTATTTTTAATTTTATAAAGTTTTATAATAGCTCTTACTATAGCTGCAGCATCTGCAGACCCTCCACCTAATCCTGAGTTAAGAGGAATATTTTTTTTTAAATTAACTTCTAAGCATACTTTTAGGTTTAATAAATTAGATAAAAGTTTTATAGATTTTTTAATTAATGTATCACCTCCATTTGATATTAATTGATTAGCAAACTTACCATTTATAACAATTTTATTTTGTAAGCTTTTCTTAATAATTAAATGATCATAAATATTCGGTAGAAAAGTTATATAACTTTCTATTTGATGAAAATTATTTGGTAACTTTTTTAAAACTTTAAAACTTAAATTTAGCTTTGCTAAAGCGAACTCTTCTATATAGTCAGAATGCATAGAAAAAATTAAAGTCCTTTTTTTAACTTGAATTTTATATTTTCTTTAAGTTCTTTCTCTGGTTCATATAATAGGGCTCTATTCCATTGATATCTAGCTTCATTGTAATACCCAGCTCTAAACAGGGCATCCCCAAGATGATCATTAATAACAGGATCATTAGGTATTAACCCTACAGCCTTTTCTAATTCTAGGACAGCTAGATCGTACTTGCCTTGCCTATAATAAGCCCAGCCTAGACTATCAATGAAATAACCGTCTTTAGGTCTTAGCTTAATAGCTTCTCTAATAAAATTTTCTGCTTTTTTTAGGTTTATTCCATAGTCAATCCATGTATACCCTAGATAATTTAATACTAACGGTTGTTGAGGTGAAAGTTCAAGAGCATACAAAAAATCTTTTTCAGCTTTTTCCCATTGGTTTGATCTTTCATAAGACATCCCTCTAGAATAATATAAATACCAATTTTCTTCTGAAGATATCTTCAGCAAAGAGATTGCTTCATTAAATGCTTTTACAGCTTTATCATAATCTTTCTTGTTATGATAAATTTCACCTAACTTGTAATGAACATCTACCCTATTTGAAGAGTATTTTTTTAGTTGTAAAATAAAATTCTCAGCTTTTGAATAATTATTTAAATTTAAATTTATATCAGCTATTTTAAGAAATGAATTCCATCCTAGATATGAATTTAATGGTATATTTTGTAAAACACTTATCGCATTTTCAGCTTTTTGAAGCATAATAAAATTTTGAGAGAGTAAATAATAGTTTATAAAGTTATTTTTATTCAAATACAAAGACAGATAACAGTAAGCAATTGATAAATCATACATTCTTTGACTATAAAGTGCCTCGGCAATGTTAAAAAGACTTTCAGAAATACCATCTTTTTTGCTGCTAATTTTAAAGTCATTTAGATTCTCTTTATTAACATAAATATTAAAGCTGTGAGAGGGGTTTTTATTTACAAATGATTTTATTATTTTATTTTCTTCTATGTTATCTTCAATAAGATTTCTATAAAAAAACATATGCCTCAAGCGGTTATCAATTCCTGAATTTAATGTTTTTTCTAAAATATTAATAGCATTTTGCTTATCCTTATAAAAATTATTTATTAATGCAAGGTGCATAAAGTATATATCGCTCATTACTAACCCATCACTTTTGTACTCAAATTGATCAATTTCAGATTTAGCATTGCTAAAACTATCTGCTAACCATGCTTTTATAATAGGTTGAACTTTGGAAGTTATAATAATTTCTTCATTTTGATTTAACAGGTTTAATGCTTTTTTATAATTTTCATTTTTAATATATTTTATAAATTTTAAAAGCTGGCTAATATTAGAACTTTTGATAGATAAATTTTTATCATATTTTTCAAGGTCTTCTAAGGCTAATTTGATATCACCGGATAAAATAGATGACATTAAAGATAACTCTAAAATATCATTGTTCTTAGGGTTTTTTTGGTTTGCAAATCTATAATATTTAGACGCTATTTTATTTTCATTATTATATTTCGCTATTTGACCAGCGAGTAATGACCCATAATATGAGCTTAGATAATGAAGGTTTTCAGCGGCATTAATTTTTTTAGCTATTACGAAAAAAAAAACTAAAGTAAAAAAAAATATAGTTTTATAAAAATTTTTATTTAAAATCACTTTACTATCCACAATATTAAATTATTATACATATTAATATAATTATTTAAATTTAAATAGAGGTTAAATTGGCGCTTAATAAAAATAATCCTAATGCTAGAGGAGCAAAGCAACAGGATAAAACATATAATGGCAAACCTATCAAGCCAGTATTGTACGTAGGAACTTGGGTTGGGCAAGGTAAATTTATGGCTGCACAAACTGAAGATGGAAAGATTATAAAAGATAGCAGGGGTAAACCTATTC
The DNA here is from genome assembly GCA_902615805.1 of Rhodospirillaceae bacterium. Lineage (GTDB taxonomy): Bacteria > Pseudomonadota > Alphaproteobacteria > TMED109 > TMED109 > TMED131. Next base: position 281,524 of record CACMQH010000001.1, on the reverse strand, counting down.
CTTACGCTGCTTTTTAAAAAAATTGAAACTTAAAGCTTTACTGTATAAAGAATTACTTCAATGGTACTACAATAACGGTGTAATTAATTCTTTTACTTCATTAAACTCAAAATTTGGTAATGTTACAGTAGAATTAAATTCATCTTCTTTGGATATTCATAATAATAGCTTGCCTGTTAAACTAGAGGAAGAACAATCATCTGATGATTTAAATGCAGTTCGAACCTTAGATGATTTAAAAAAATTAATAATATCACATTGTGACTGCCCATTAAAAAACACAGCAAAAAATATAGTTTTTTCTGACGGCAACCCTCAAGCTAATATTATGTTTATTGGTGAGGCTCCAGGAGAAATTGAAGATAAAACAGGAAAGCCTTTCAAAGGAGAGGCAGGAAAATTATTAGATAAAATGCTAAACGCAATACAATTAAACAGAGAAAATGCTTATCTTACAAATATAATTTTTTGGCGGCCTCCAGGCAATAGAAAGCCAACTGAGGAAGAAATAAGTAAATGTTTACCTTTCGTAAAAAAACATATCAATTTAATTAATCCAAAAATATTAGTATTAGTAGGAGCTACAGCTGCTAGTGCTATATTAAATATTAAAACAGGAATAACACAAATAAGAGGAAAGTGGAAAAATATAGAAACAAAAGGTATAAAAAACATTAAATCAATAGCAATTTTTCATCCAGCTTTTTTGCTGAGACAGCCTTCTAGAAAGAGAGAGGCTTGGGAAGACTTAAAAAAAATTAAGATAGAAATTGACACATATACCTGATGTAGTATTCTAATTTTATCAAATACAACATTTAGTATACTAATATGTTAAAAATTATATTTATATTATTTGCATTCTTAATAGCTTTAAATTCAAACTCAAATGTAATAGAAAAAAGCCAAAATAGTTATTTTCTTACTAAAGTGCTTAGTGAAAGTGATTTGAAAATTTATAAGAATGTAATATTTTACCAAAAAAAATATCAATGGGAAAAGGCTGATAGAGCATTATCAAAAGTAGAAAACCCTATATTAGTTGGGCATTTTCAATATGAAAAATTAATGCACCCTAATAAGTATAAAGCATCTTACAAAGAACTTTCTGATTGGTTTAAAAGAAATACTGATTATCCTCCTGTATTGAGAAAAAGAATTTATTATTTATTGATCAAAAGATTACCTGATAAAAATAAAAAAAAGTTATATCAAAAGCCTTTATTTGAAAATTATTTAAGGGGTTATGGAGAAGATAATTATATGAGGGGTAATAGCCTGCCAGTAAAAAATTCATATAGTAAAAATATTAAAAATAAAGTTTCTGATTTAATTAATGAAGAAAAACATAATAGGCTGATCAATCTCATCAATAGCAATGTAAATGATGATACAAATTATTTGGTAAATAGTATAAATGAAGAAATTAAAAAAATCTTCTTTAAAGGAGATATTTATGCATCAATGAAATTATTTGATATGTATGTAAATTCATTAAATGCACCAACTCCTAATATTTTTTTTAGGGCTGGAATTAATGCTTATAGATTAGGTAGCTTTAAAAAAGCAAAAAGTTATTTCAATGAATGTAATAAAATTGTACAAAGTTATAATAAATGGATATTTGCTGGATGTTCCTATTGGGAGTCATTATTAGAGAACTCAGAAAAGAAAAAAAGTAAACTTTTAAAAAAAGCTTCTAAATTACCTAGAACACTCTATGGTCAATTGGCTATTGAACAATTAAATATCTCTGATCCTTTTACTTGGAAAAAATATGCTAATGAGAAGAAAGTAAACTTTTCTTATTTAAACGAAAACAAAACTTTTAAAAGAGCAATTGCACTTACTGAAGTTGGTTTGTACAACTATGCTGACCTGGAAATAAGAAACCTTTACAGTAAAACTCAAAAAAATGAACTAAATAATTTATTTTATGCAAGCGAGAAACTTGATTTGCCTGCTGTATTAATAAGGTTAGGTTCTAAATATTATAAAAAAGATTTAACATTATTTATGAGAGGTTTGTACCCCACACCAGATTGGCAAATAAATGATGGATATAAAGTAGATAAGGCTTTTTTGTTTGCTCTTATAAGACGTGAGTCTGCCTTTAACTTTAAAGCTAAAAGCTCTAAAGGAGCAAGAGGTTTAATGCAAATAATGCCGAGAACAGCTAGTAAAATTAATAATGATCATAAATTAAGATATAGTAAAGCATACACATTATATTCATTGCAGCTAAATATAGAAATTGGACAGAAACTTCTTAATAGATTGATGAATAGTCCTAATGCAAAAAATTCTATATTAGATACATTAATAGCTTACAATGCCGGTACTACTAGGCTTAAAAAATGGAAGAAAAATATTAGTAATGTGGACCCTATTGTTTTTATAGAGAGTATTCCTATAAAAGAAACTAGATGGTTTGTAAAGTATATTTTAACTGACCTTTGGATTTACAGAGATAAACTACAACAAGATAAGCCATCAAGGACACTATTAGCTAAAGGTAAATGGCCAAAATATAAAAATTTAGATTACAAGATAATCCATGATGCAAAGTTCAGAAGATAAGAATAAATCAATCAGTGTTAATATTGCTGTTTTAACAGTATCTGATACTAGAACTATAAATAATGATAAATCAGGTGACTATTTAGTTAAAAGTGTAAAGCAAGAAGGCCATAATTGTACAGAAAGAAATATTGTTACTGATGATGTTGGTATAATTTTAAATATACTTCGTAAATGGATAAATAATAAAAATATAGATGCCATTATTATAACAGGAGGAACAGGAATTACAGGAAGAGATGTGACACCAGAAGCCATTGATCAAATAAAAGATAAATATATTCCTGGGTTTGGGGAGGTTTTTAGATATATTAGTTATAAAAAAATTGGCTCATCATCAATCCAATCAAGAGCCATTGCTTGTGTGGCTAAAGGAACTTTTATATTTTCTTTACCAGGGTCCCCAGGTGCATGTAAAGATGCATGGGAAGGCATAATCAAAAATCAATTAGATAGTAGAAATAAGCCATGCAATTTGATAGAACTTATGCCTAGGCTCTTAGAAAGATAGTTTATTTTTGTTTTATCAAAATTCTTAATAACATATGTGGAACTGTCAATGCTGCTAAACCTATAAAAATTAAAGATGTAATATTCTTTAAGTTAAAATCAGAGTAAAATAAGAAAAAAACTATTAGACCTATTACCAATGATAATATTGTATTAGTTAAAGCTACTAATCTAATTTTAACCTTACTTATTTTCTGTAATATTTCTTTTGCTTCTTCAAAGTTCTTATAACTATGAAAAAAGCAAAAGTAAGATATGAAAAATAATAAAGGATTTAAAAAATATGCAGAAAAAATAATTATTAAGCTTTGTAGTAAAGTATTTGCTGGAAAAGAACTGCTTATAATAAAATAAACTAAAAATAATAAGTTTAAAAAGCCAAAGACTACTTGTATAGAAGAAAATGTAAAAATATAATTTGAGTTTGTGATATAATAATAAATATTTTCAACTGACTCTTTATTAAATAATATTGGAAGATTAATAACACTGAACCCTAGAGCTAGTTTTTTCTTCTTTTGAATTTTGAGTGAAGACCAATCTTCAGAAAAATGAAAACCTGAAATTATTAAGAATATAGATAATGATAAAATGGGTAGAAATTGCCAAATTAAAAAAATAAATATAGCTACTAAAATGTATATAAGATTAAAAGCTAAAAACTCATATAAGTTATTGTATATTTTAAATTTTTTAGCTATTAAAGTATCAAGAGCCCCATGAGGTAATCCAAAAAAGACTACAAAACTAAATAAAATAATTGATAAAATATTATTTTCAGTAATACCGATATCAAAAATTTTAGAGAAAAGAAAAAATAAGGTAGAAGAAGTAAAAAAAAGTAAAGTTTCAGTACTTATTTTTTTATTATTTAATTTTAAATTTTTATTAAACACTTTAAAAAAATTCTTTTTGGCATTGCATATATAACTTTTAAATATTCAAGTAAATTAGCTTCCCCTAACATAAACTTAATAAATGTGGCAGGAGAAATATTTTTAGAAAAATAATAAAATATTTGCGGCGCTTTAGATATATCAGAGGAAATAACTTTTAAGAATATTTTATCTAAAAATTTTTTTATAACCTCTCGCTTTTCCAATGTTTCTATATTACCTTTAATTTTAAGGTTATTAGCTGCTCTTTCCGACCATTTTTGAATATCTACGAATGCGTAACCAGATGATGGTCTGATGGAGCCAGCTAAACTACCACTTACAAAGTAGTTTTTTTTATTTTTAATTATTTTATTATTAACAAAACCCATAGGTATTTTCCCATATTCTTTTCTAATAATTTGATATGGTTTATTAAAATATTTAGATAAGATTATTTTTAATTCTTTTTCTATAATTTTTAGAGGTATGTCTCTCTTAGTAAAGGTAGTTAGTTCAAATAAATAGGTGTTTTTTTCAATAGGTAAAATATATTCGAAATAAAATTTATCATTAGATGTATGCATATTATGCATTAAATAAGCATTGCTTTTCTTAAGGTTTATTTTTTCTTCAGATTTGATCTCATACCCTACAAAGCATTGATATAGGAAAGGGTATTTTTTGTATATCTCAATATTAGGTCTAGTATCCAAAATATTTTTTGCTAAATAAACAGCCTTATTAGTAATTATTTCATAATATTTTTTTTTATTTGTGACACTTATTATAGTTTCATTTAGTTTAAGCGTTATATAAGAACAATTTAAAATTTTTTTTTTTATAGATTCATAAAATTTTATACTTCTAATATAGTAATATTTAAAATTTTTTGATGATAAAAAATTAGTTCTATTATCAAGATTAAACGAAAAACTACTCCAACTTGCTTCTATTATATTTTTAGTTTTTTTTATGTTATCTGACCAAAAACACCAGCTTTTATCATCTGCATATTTTTTTTGTTTTTCTATAATTATAAATGAATATTTAGTAATTTTCTTTTCTATTACTTGATTAATAAATGAAAGTGCAGAACAGCCTCCACCAAGAATTACAAAATCCGATATATTATTTTTGCTCATAAATTATACTTTTTAAAAATGTTTTACTATTTATATTATCATGAAGGGTTTTATCATGCTGATATTTTTTAAAGTGCGTATTAAAATTAAAAGTAAAAATCAAAAAAACTTTTAATAAACATAAAATTTTTTCATATAAAGATACTATTTCTCTTTTTTTTAGATTTGAAAAATTATTTTTAATAATTTTTCTTCCTATTTGCCTATACACAAATAAAGCCAACAAGATTGCAAACCTTGACCTAAAAGGTAAAAAGGCTACACCCTTGAAAGCACTTTTATAATATATTTCAGATAGTTCAAATAACTGCTCTGTAGCTTTGTTTATAGTTTTAATTGTATTTGAATTATATTCTAGGATTTTTTTTGATGTTAATTTAATCCACTTTTTGGGGTAATATACTCTATCTATATTAGCATCTTCTATAATATCTCTCATTATGTTAGTAAGTTGCATAGCTATTCCAAGATCAACAGCATATCTATAAGCATATTTATTTTGGGTATTTAAAATCTTTGCCATCATAATACCGACTGTACCGGCAACATAGTAAGAGTAATTTATTAGTTCTGATTTATCTAATATACTTATTTTTTTTTTAGTATCTAGTAATACACCATAAATTAATTCTTTTAAACATTCTTTGTTTATAATGTTCAATTTAATTAAAGGTTTAATTTCAGATACATATTTACTTTTGCATGTATCAGGGCAAGTTACAGACTTGTAAATATTTTTTAGTAAAAATTTTTTATTTTTATAGTTATTATCTGCAATATCATCAACTATTCGACAAAAATTATAAAGCTGAGAACAGTTTGTAAAGCAATTTCTTGATAAAAAAATACTAGCAAAATAAAAAGATTTGGATTTTTTTTTAAGTAAATTTTTTTTAATTTTCAATTATAAAACTCTTTCTAAAACCTTAGCAGAAGATAATACTCCTGGTATTCCTGCACCTGGATGTGTTCCTGCTCCAACTAAATATAAATTTTTAATTATTTCGGATTTATTATGAAATCTAAACCATGCTGATTGGGTGAAGTATGGTGCTATGGAAAAGCCACTACCCTGATGAGATAAATAATTATCTTGAAAATCCTGAGGTGACATATAAAAGTCTTCTATTATATTATCCTCTAGATTAGATAATACTTTTTCACTTAAAACTTTAATTATGTGGTTTTTAAAATCATTTCCTTTATTGTTCCAGTTAATATTTGCTTTTAGGTTTGGTACAGGGACGAGGGCATAAAAACTATCACAGTTTTTAGGTGCAAAACTTTTGTCAGTAGCGGTAGGTCTATGTAAATATATTGATATATCATCCGGAAGTTCATTACCTTTAAATATTTTTTTTAGTAGTTTTTTATATTCTTTTCCAAATATAATGGTATGATGCTTAACATTTTCATACCTTATTTTTGTTCCAAAAAAAAGCACAAATAACCCCATAGAAGTTTTTGAGAAATTCTTTTTAAAAAAAATAGAAGGGTTAGTTCTTTGATTTATGAGGTTTTTGTATAAGTGTAATGGATCCATATTAGACACGTAAACATCAGCCTTATGAACTTTACCATAACTATCTATCAATTCATAAATTCTTGAGTTATCAATTTTTATTTTCTCAATAGTAGTATTTAATTTTACTGAAACACCAATACTTTCTAATAGATTTGTAAGTTCTAAAACTATCTTTCCAGTTCCTCCCATTACAAAATAAACACCGTGAGCTCTTTCTAAGTAGTGTATTAGAGAATATATACATGTTGTTGTAAAAGGATTTCCCCCCACTAGTAATGGAGGAATAGAAAAAGCCCTTCTGAGTTTATCATTACTTAAAAAGCTACTTACAAAACTATATACTGACTTATGTGATTTAAATTTTAAAAGTGTGGGAATTTGTCTACACATAAATGAGAAACTATGAAAAGGAATATGAGATAATTTTTCAAAAGCAATATCATATATTTCTTTTGAGGCTTTTAACATTTCAGGATAGTTAACAGCATCTTTAGGAGAAATATTTTTTATATTTTCTATTGTTTTATCTAAAGACTTTTCATAATCAAAAATAGTGAGATCATCAAAAACAAATCTATACCATGGATTTAAAGGAACAAAATTTAGATAATCATTTATATTTTTGTTAAATAACTGGAATAATTCTTCAAATAAAAAAGGAGCAGTAATAAGAGTAGGACCGGCATCATGACGAAAACCATTAACATTAAATACTTGAGCTCTGCCTCCTAAACTATTACATCTGTCTACTATTTCAACTTTATAGCCTTTCTTTGTTAGCCTAATAGCAGCAGCTATTCCTCCAAAGCCAGCTCCGATAACAATTGCTTTTTTCATATTTTAGAATAAAAAAAAACATGCCTTAAAAAGTAAGGCATGTTTTTTTCAAAAAGTAAAAAAATTTTACTTTGAGTCTGAAGTAGCAGCAGCCCATATAACTACACCAAATGCGATTTTATTTATAAAATCAGCTAGGTTATAAATTATATTAAGACCTTCTGCGCTTCCTCCTCCTGTATAACCAACAACATAACCTATAGGATATATTGCCCAGCCTATAGTAACTATAAGTCTAAGTGCATTAAAGGCTCTTTGACTTGCTGCTGTTCCTTTGCTAGCATTTATCTGACTAGCTTCTCCTGCAAATACTTCATATATGATGTAAAGCCATCCAAGCATTCCAACTACAAAACCAGCCCAAACATTTACAGATCCAACTTCACCTAAATATCCTGCTACAAGCATAATTACTGAAGCTATCAATAATCTCCAAAATAATGATGATTTAACTACAGCAATTGCAGCTAGTATCAGATAAAACTCAACTATTTGTAGTGGCACTGTTAAAAGCCAGTCTACATATCTAAATACTAACGGAGATTCTCCTGTACTTGCCCATACACCCCTCATATAAAAGTAGTGTATTGCTGCGATACCTGTAACCATAGCAGCAACAGTTAAGGATGTTTTCCATTTACCTACAGCTCTGTCTCTTTCTACCCAAAAGAAAAAAGTGGCAGCAACCATAGCAGCAGAAATAATCCAAAAACTCATTCCCGTGTAATCTGACGGATCTAATTGTCCATTCATAATTTTCTCCCTTCAAAGGTTATTAAAATATACGTCTCATTAGTAAATACTAATCTTTATTATTTTCGCAATAATCAGCTTTATTGTCAATATCTCTTAGTTTATGAGTAAATTCATAAGAAAGTTTCATTTTTTTTAGATTTTTAATTAGATCAGATAAAGTATTCTTGGTGCTCCATCTAATATTATTAAAAGGATTGAGATGTTTTTTTTTAGTGGAGTGCCCTATTAACCAAAACCCGCCATCATATGTGGGTCCTATTACCATATCAGTAATTGTAAGCTTTTTAAAAGCTAAAGATATTGCAATTATATTTAAACTAGGAATATCAGTACCTACTATTATAGATGAACTATTTTGAGTTTTTAGTAAAGCCCACATTTTATGACCTAAATTGCCTTTAGGTTGTAAAATAGTATCTTCACTTATAGTAAAGGAATATGTTCTAAATTTTTGACGGGGTAATAAAAACCATGAAAGGCTATACTCTTTTTTTTTATGCAGAAAAATTTTATTAACTTTTTCGATAGCTTTGGTGACTAATCTTTTACTTTTTCTATAACCTATCTCCTTAGATAATCTATTTTTAATTAATCCTTGAAAAGGTGCTTTGCTCATTATAAAAACCTTTTTTTTCATCTTAATAGAAAAAAAATTTGATTGAAAATATTTTTAAATGACTGAGTTATAATTCCATTATTTTTATATTTGCTAAATGAAGTTTCAACATAAGATTTAAAAAAAAACTTATTTTTATTTGGTATTTTTAGCATAATTTCCATATCTTCCATCTTATCAATTTCTTCATATCCACCAATACTCTCATAATAGAGTCTATTAATTAATAAACATTGGTCTCCAAAAGGCATATTTAAAAATTTCGATCTAAAGTTTGCCCATCTAGATATGAAATATGCAAAAACAGAGGAATTATTAAAATTTAAATGAAAAAAACCTACTTTATAAATATTTTCTTTATTAATAAAGCACTTAATCTCTTTAATATTTTCTATATGAAGTTTAGTATCTGCATGAATAAAAAAAAGCCACTCTTGCTTACTATGTTTAGCTCCTTTTTTAAGTTGAGTGCCTCTTGATGCCTTAGTTTTAATTATTTCTAAATTTTTTAAAAGCTTTCTAGTATTATCAGTTGAGTTTCCATCAACGATAATTACTTCTTTAGGTTTAAGTAAATTTATATTTTCTATTATAATATGTATATTTTTTTGCTCATTATATGTAGGAGTAATTAAAGAGATATCTAACTTCAATTTGATGCTCCTATTAATACAAATATGACACCTAAACTGAAATAACTATTATAAATAAAACTTTTTTTGCATTCGTTGGGTTCTTTTGTATTTGTCAAAAGTACTTTAATTAAAATTAAAAGACATAGAAAAATAAATATTGCTAGTGTTAAAATAGAGTTATGAAGTAAAACTAAAGAAGATGTCCAAAAAGAAAAAGCAATAAAATAAATAAAAAACAAAAATAATTTTGCGTTACTTTTAAATTTTATAGAAGTAGATTTAATCCCAATTTTTTCATCATCTTTTATATCTTGAAACCCATAAATAGTATCGTATCCAATTGTGAAGAAAACAGAACCTACATAAAATAATATTAATTCTAAGTTGAATAAATTGTAATCATAAACAGAAAAACCAACTAAGACTCCCCAATTGAAACATATCCCTAACCATAGCTGTGGCCACCAAGTAAATCTCTTCATAAAAGGATAAATAATTATAATTGGTAATATACTTAAAGAAGTTATAACTGAATTTATTGGAATAAAGTATAATGGAACTGAACCTATACAGCCATTTATAAAACAAAAAATTACAATAGTTTTATTTGTAATTTTTTTAGAGGCTATAAGCCTTGACCTTGTTCTTTTTACTTTAATATCAAAATCTTTGTCATTAAAATCGTTCCATAAACAACCTAAGGCTCTCATACCGCAGGCACCTATAAAAAAAATAATATATAGAAATATGTCATTCGTTGTATTAATATCACTTAAATTAATTCCCCAAATACAAGGAAAATATAGTAATAATATTCCATGGGGTTTATCATATCGTGATGCTAAAAAAAATTTTTTTATTATAGACATATTTGTATGAGCAGTAAGAATATACCAAGATTATTTATCAATAAAGAGTTAAAAGCTAAAATTAGCATAAAATTAAATAGTAATAACAAGCATTACTTAAAAAATGTTCTAAGATTGTCTGAAGGAAAAGTTGTAAATATTTTTAATGGAATAGATGGAGAATGGGAAACAGAAATTGATTTCAATATTGATCACTTAACTTGCAAAAAACAAATAAGAAAACAGACCAAAGAGTATGGTCCAAAATTATACTTTTCTTTAATAAAAAATCATAATATAAGATGGATGATTGAAAAAGTTACAGAGCTAGGTGTTGAACAAATAACCCCAATAGTTACAGATAGGACAAATAATAAAAATTTTAATGAAAGAAAAGTTTTATCTCATATTATAGAAGCATCTGAGGTATCTGAAAGATTAACTTTACCTAGATTACACAAACAAAGTACTTTATTAAATATTTTAAAGCAAACGCAACAAAACTCTGATATTCTATTTTTTTGTAATGAGAATAGGAAGGATGATTATTTGCAAAATAATCTTAAAAAAATAAATAAAAAAAAAATTTCTTTCTTAATAGGTCCTGAAGGAGGTTTTTCTTATAAAGAAGAGAAACTTATAAAAAGCTTCAGTCATGTTAAATCTATAAAGCTTTTTGATAGAATTTTAAGAGCAGAGACTGCTGCGGTTTTAGCAATATCAATTATAAATAGTTATGCAGAGTAAATATAAATGAACTCAGGAAAGGCAATAGAGTCTAAAGAACAATTAGTAGAGTGGTTTAAATTAGGCAATAAAAACAAACAGGATTGGAAGGTAGGCACAGAGCATGAAAAGTTTGCTTACAACTTCTCTGAACAAAAAAATATTTTTACCCCTGCTGATTATGAGAGTTTAAATGGAATAGAAAGCTTTTTAAATGAAATTTCAAAGTTTGGTTGGGAGAAAGTAATTGAAGAAGATAAGGTAATTGGGTTAAAAAAAGATAAGCAATCAATAACATTAGAACCAGGAGGTCAGATAGAACTATCAGGAGCTCCTTTAGAAGATATTCACAGTGCTTGTAAAGAAACTAATGAACATTTGAAGTTAGTAAAAGAGGCAGGTAAAAAACTTAACATTACATTATTAGGGCTAGGATTAAGACCACAAGAAAATAGAGATGCTGTTCCTTGGATGCCCAAACCAAGGTATAAAATAATGAAAAACTATATGCCGACAAAAGGTAAGAAAGGTTTAGATATGATGTTAAATACTTGTACTGTTCAAGCTAACTTAGATTATTCAGATGAACAAGACATGCAAAAGAAAACATTACTTTCGGTTAAAATTCAACCTATCATAACAGCCTTATTTGCTAACTCTCCATTAAGTATGGGAAAACCAAATGGCTTTTTAAGTAAAAGAAGATATATATGGATGGATACTGATCCTGATAGATGTGGTGTTTTAAAAATAGCTTTTGATGAAGATTTTAATTTTCTCAAATATATTAATTTTGCACTTTCGGTTCCAATGTATTTTGTAAAAAGAGAAGGTAAATATATTGATTGTTCAGGAAGTTCATTCAATGACTTTTTAAAAGGAGAATTAGTTCAATTACTTGGAGAAAAACCAACTATAAGCGACTGGGAGGATCATTTATCAACAATTTTTACTGAAGTGAGGATTAAACAGTTTATAGAGGTTAGAGGTGCTGATGCAGGTAGTTGGAGGAGAACCTGCGCTTTGCCTGCTTTTTGGGTAGGATTGCTTTATGATGATTTAGCTTTAAGTAAAGCCTTAGATTTATGTAAAAAGTGGAATTTTGAAATGGTAGAAAAACTATCATATGATGTTGCAAAAGATGGGCTAAAAGCTAAAGTTGATGGTATTATTGTAAATGAAGTAGCCTCAGAGTTAATAAATTATTCTAGAGAAGGCTTAAATAGGAGAAATATTACTGACGGAAGTGGGCTTAACGAAACTCATTTCTTAAAAGTTTTAGAAGAAACAATTACTGAAAAAATGACACCAGCTGAACAATTATTACTAGACTATAATAATACTTGGGATGGTAATATTACAAGTTTAATAAAAGAAATGTCTTATTAAGAAATTACATAATTTCAGGCTTACCTAAAAAATAACCTTGTCCAAACTTTACTCCCATTCTTTTAATTACCATTAAGTCGTCATTAGTTTCAATTCCTTCTGCAAGCAGTGAAAAGCCAATTTTATTTCCTATTTCTGCTATTCCTTTTACTAATAATTGGGTTTTTTTATTTTTAATGTCAGAAACAAATAACTTATCTAACTTTACTATATCCACAGGGAAGATTGATAGTCTTTTAATATTTGCATATCCTGCACCAAAATCGTCCATTGCTATTGAGAATTTATTAGCCTTAAGTTTTAATAATGTATCTAAAATATTTTTATTAGATTTTATTTTATTACTTTCAGTGATTTCTATTCCAATGTTTTTGTTTTCTAAATTATTTTTTTTTACTAAATTAAAAAATATTTTATAAAAAGATTTTTGTTCTAAATTTTCAGCAGAAACATTAATCCAATATATTTTATTTTCTAAATGTTTTTTTAAATTAGCTATTTTACTTAGTGCTATTGGTATCAAGATTTTTAACTGATAAGTGCTGTCTATCATTGGCATAAAGTCTTCATTAGATATTAAAGTACTATTCTGTAAATACATTCTAGCTAAGAATTCATATCCAGATATTTTAGATTTATTTAAATCATATTGTTTTTGTATTGCAAATTTAATTTCGCCTTTTTTAAAGCAATTCATCCCATCTTGTAAGACTTTTAATTTACTAATTTGGCTGTCATTAATTTTATAAATACTATTATTTTTTCTTTTAACTAATAAATCAACCTTATAAGAAATATTTTTTTTAATAAATTTTAAAATTAGAAAATTACTTTGTGATTTATGTTGAAAAGTTAAATGACCATTTAATTCTTTACTTTCTATAAAATTAAATAATTTTATGAAAGAGTGATTTTTCCATTTTATATAATTATTTTTGTCTACTTCAAAAAATGCAATATCTGAGTTTGATAAGATTTTTTTTATTTCAGTGAAATTCATAATTTATATTATTCCTTTTTTTCTCATTTCTTCATAAAAAGCCAAAGAAAATTTTTTAAAAGATTCATCTTCTATAAATTCGAATGCTATGAAATTATTTTTTGGATCTACTCTGACAACTTTAGCAGAAATCTCCCATCCTACATTCTCTCCATTATAGGGAAAAATTAAAACTAACTTTAAAGTGCTACCCGAATCGGGTGGCAGAATATTACCTAATTCTGCACCAGCTCCACCTAAACTGAAGTCTATAAGTTTTAAGTGCTGATTGTCATAAAATAGCTGAACAGGTAATTTATGTCTTGCATGTTTTCTAGTAACGCTCATTTTCTAAGTATAGAATAAAATTTTATTTAATAAATTATTATTTACTAAAAGCTCTACACTTTAAAAAAAAAAATAAACTGCTATTTTATATATATACAATAATATTTAGGGAGTATTATAATGATTAAAATAATTTTGGGTTCATTCTTTTTTTTATTTTTCAATTTATTAGCTGCAGACGATCACGAAAAATTTAAAAATAGAATAGCAATGCCTGGTGTAGCTAATGATGGCTTAGGACAGGGAGACTGGCCTGTATATCATGGGTCTTATAAAGGTTGGAGTTTTTCTCCTCTTAAAAAAATTACTAGTAAAAATGTAAAAAATTTAGGTACTGCATGGATGCATCAGCCTGGTAAAATAAAGATGGGACTTCAAAGTACTCCAATTGCGGTAGATGGAGTGATTTATTATATTGCTTCATACAATGTAGTACATGCGGTTGATGGCTATTCAGGTGAACAACTTTGGAAATACACTCATGAGTTTTCAGAACTGAAAAATAGAAGTGTAGATCAAGGCTTTGATGAAAACACTCTTTTGTTTTCTCCTTATAGCAGAGGCTTAGCTGTTGGAAATGAATATATTTTTATAGGTACTTTAGATGGGCAAGCAGTAGCTTTAGATAGAAAAACAGGAGAAGTAGTTTGGCAAACTAAAGTTGTAGAAACTGAAACTTGTAATTGTAACTTTACCTCTAGTCCTGTTATTGCTGGTAATATGATAGTATATGGTCCAGCTGGAGGAGAGCTATTTGCCAAAGGATCTATTTATGGACTAGATGCAAAGAGTGGAGAGATAGTATGGCAGTTTGAAACTTTAAGGGATCACCCTGACAGTTGGCTGCCGGAACATAGAGAAACCGGTGGAGGTTTTCCTTGGATGGGAGGTCAATATGATCCAGAGTTAGATCTTTTATATTTTCCTGTAGGAAATCCAGCACCAGATTTTGATGACGGTGATGATAGACCAGGAGATAATCTTTATACCAGTGGTATAGTTGCTTTATCTCCAAAAACAGGTGAACTTAAATGGTATCATCAACAAGTTCCCCATGATGTTTGGGACTATGATGCATCAGGAGAATTTATTTTCGTTGAGCGAGAAGGTAAGAGATTGATGAGTACACTAAATAAAAATGGTTATGTTTATGTTTATAATAGAGATGAAGGCAAATTGAATAATGTATGGAAACTTTCTCAAACTGCAAATTGGGCCAAGGAGGTTAACCCAAAAACAGGTGCTATAACTGGAAGAAATGAACCTAAGCCTGGAACAGAAACCACAATTTGTCCATGGATAGGAGGAGTTAGAGGATGGGGGCCTGGTTCTTTTAATCCTAAAACTGGACTATGGTATACTATGACACAAGATTACTGTAATGTTTTGGAAGTAGTTGAAGGTATAGAAAGAAAAACAGGTGCGCTTGGTTGGAATGCTATGACAACTGCAGTTGTACATGAAGATAAACCAGCACCTAGATTAGTCGCGGCTGATCCTATCACTGGAAGTATTACCTGGCAAAAGGAATTTGAAACCCCAAACTTTGGAGGTGTCTTAACGACCGCAGGAGATTTGATTTTCTACGGAACGAGTTTTGGGAATGTAAAAGCTCTAGATTTATCAAATGGAAAAGAGTTGTGGAATTTTAATGTTGGATCAGGAAATAGATCAGGTATTATTTCCTATTTAGCAAAGGGAGAGCAATTCATTCTTTTTCCTATAGGTTGTTGTGGTATGGTTCCAGCAATGTTTATGCCAAGCATAGATCCTAGGTTTTCCCAAATCAATGAAGGTGCATTGCTAGTAGCATTTAAATTAATGAATTAAATGTAATGAATAGCTTTAGAAATTATGTATTATTTTTTTCTAAAGCTACTCTAGTGCTTTTTTTTTCGCTTAGTACTTTTGCTGAACAAATAGAAATAGATACTAAAAAATTTATGGTAATTGTTAATTATAAGAATAATTATAATTCTAATAAGGATAATTTAATTAATAAAGTAAAATTTCTTTTTTTTGGAAATACTAAAGAGTGGCCTGGTAAAATTCCCGCAACTTTCTACATAAAAGCTATAAATGATGAGGCATTTAATTTTTTTTATAAAAATGTTTTAAATGAGGATAATAAGATTGTTGAAGATAAACTACAAAAAAAATTTAATGATATTAGTATGAAAAAAAAAATTAAAGATAGTACAAGAGAAATAGTAAATGTAGTTGCTAAAGAAATAGGAGCAATTTCTATAGTTTCCAAAGAAGAAGTTAAAAAAATTCCAGCAAATATAAGAGTTCTATATGAGTTTTAGAGGAATTAAAGACAAATTTAGATCAGTAAGAGTTAGTTTAGTAGTTATAATATTTTTTTTAATTGCTATGCTCTTATCTTTTGCATTAAACTTTTGGATAGATGTTAACAATACAAAAAAATACTCTGATCTAGCTAAAAATAATGCCATATTTCAAAATTCTTTATTCAAGTTGTATAATAAATTACTTGAAGAAAAAATACTAATTTTTACCAATTTAAGTTTAACTACCAAGGATAAAAATATTCCTGCAAAAATTAGGAATAAAATATCTTCAGTGGGTAAAGAAATTGATAAAGAGTATTCTTTAATAATTAAAGAAGGAATTAATGTTTCAAAAGAATACAATAATCAGCTGTTATCTGATTATGATAAATATAAATCTTTTAAACTGAAAGTATCAAAAGCCTTAAAGAAAGTTGTTTCAATTCACCAACAGAATACAAGAATTAAAAAAAGTCAAAAAAGTAATAAATCTGAAATTCTTTTATCGGAATGGTTACCAGTTTCAAATGATATGTCATTATCAATTATTAATTTTTCCCAGAGTGCTAATTTTAGACCTGATAGACTTGTAAGAACTATAGAGGATTTACAAAGTCTAAGATATTTATTAATGAGATATAAGGAATTCAGTTCGAGACAGCAGGCTCTGTTTTCCGGTTTAATTGCCACTGATATGCCAATTTCTTACGAAGAGTTACAAATTATAAATAACTATAAGCAATTAAATGAAGAATTATTAAGAGGAATAAAAGAAAAATTAAAAAAATCAGGTATTAATAACATTATAGAAAAAAATTCATCTGGTTACTCTTTAGAACAAGTTTTGAATAAAAAGAATAACTATTTAAATAACAATCTTATATTGTTGAACAAATTAACCAATCAGGCGTCAGCTTGGGAATCATTTTCTTATAATTTAAATAATTATTTAGATCTTGTTGATGAATTTAATCTAAAATTAAATGCAGATATTTATAAAGTCAATAATAGCATAGAAATTCAATCACAGACTTTGTATATAGACAGTAGAAAAAAACAAATTTTTGCTTCCATAGTTTTAATATTAACCATATTTTTAGCTTTAATATCATTTTTAATAATTACCAGAAGAATAATTAAACCAATTGAGAATATAACTTCTGCAATGCTTAAACTTTCTAAAGGGGACAAAAAAGTTGATGTTCCTGAAATTTCTAGGGGTGGAGAAATTGGAGTAATGGCAAGTGCAGTAGAAAGTTTTAAAATAGAAGCACAAAATTATTCAGACAGTTTAGAAATTGAAGTTGCAGAAAGGACCAAGGAATTGAAGGCTGTTAATGATTTATTAACATCATCTATTGATTATGCTAGTAAAATACAAAAAGCTTTATTGCCTCAAAAACACAAACTAACTGAATATTGTCAAGACCATTTTATATATCATGATCAAAGAGACATAGTAGGGGGTGATTTTTATGCTATTTTTGAAAACAAAGATAAAATGTATGTTTGTGTATTTGATTGTGCAGGGCATGGAGTACCTGGAGCTTTATTAACTATGATATTAGGTAGTTCGCTTCAAAATATTATAAAAAATGAAGTTGAGTCACCTGGCTTTTTGCTTAAAAAATTAAATAACTTTTTTAAAGAAGCTTTAAGTAATACTGAAGGTTATGAAGTTTCAGAAGATGGATTAGATGCAATAGTATTAGAAATTAAAAAGACAGGAAACAAGTTAAGATTTTCGGGAGCAGGAATCCCATTATTGTATATAAGACAAAATAATTTTGAAATGATAAAGGGGGACAAGTGTGGAATAGGCTATTCGTCTACGCCTATAAATTATTCTTATAAAAATATAGATGTTAATTTTAATAAAGATGATTTCATTTATCTAGCATCTGATGGTATTTGTGATCAAATTGGGGGTAAGGGAATATCGTTTGGTAATAAAAGGTTGATGGAGATATTACTAAAAAATAGTAAATTATCTATGCCTGAGCAAAAGAATGCTTTTTTAAAAAATTTTAAAGATTATTTAGGTGATAATAAAAGAAGAGATGATATTACCTTACTTGGAATGAAATTAGGATAATTATGTATATTTACAATAAAATTTATAAAAATAGTAAATTAATAACACTTACTGTACTCTTTATTTTTATATTGATAGGATGTATCAACGCCTCTATAAAAGAAGGTTACATTTCACTTGATATTAAAAATGGTTTGTGGTTTGAAAGGTTATCTAATTATGCCGTAAGAAGTAAGTTTATAATAAATATAGCTGCTAAAGAAAATCTTCATAATACAGTTGAAGATATAGAAAATCCGTATGAAGGAAATAAAGAAGCATTAAAAGAAGGAAAAAAGCATTACGTTTTGAAGGGTTGTGCTGCCTTACATTGTCATGGACCCAAAGGAAGTGGTTCAGGAGGGCCAGCTTTAAATAAAGGAACTTTTAAGCATAGTGACGGTAGTACTTATTCTTTAGCTTATATAATAACAAATGGTATAGCAGGCACAAAAATGGGTGCATATGGCTCCTCATTAAAAGAGGATGAAATTTTAAAGCTAATAGCTTATATTAGATCAGTAACTAAAAAATGAGATAATTATGGATGCAAAAACACTTTTTAATATGCATAAATTAATGTTAGGCAATGAAGTGATCATGACATATTCGGGTTATATGTCTCAAGCTTTATTAACATCAATTGCCTCAGTACTTAAACAACAAATAGAACAAGATCATTTGCCTAAAAAAGTTATGAGAAATATCTTTTCAGTTTTTGTTGAACAATATGAAAATGTTGTGCGATACTCTGACGATCAAATAGAAGATGAAGGAAAAGATGACGTTAGATATGGAATTATGGCTATCTCCAAGAAAAATGAATCTTACATATTAAATTGTGGAAATGTAATAAAGTCAACAAAAAGAGTTAAATTATTAAGAGAAAGACTTAATAGTTTGAAGAATATGTCTGAAGATGATTTAAAAGCTTATTATAAACAAAAATTGAGAGCTGATACAGAAGAAGGATCTAAGGGAGCTGGGGTAGGGTTAATTGAAATAGCAAGAAAGTCATCTGAATTTGATTTTGACTTTATAGATTTAAATGATGGCACATCATTTTTTCTTCTTAGATCAATTCTTAAATAAAGGAGTTAGCAAGTGGATAACATAAATATAGAAGCTGGAGAAAGATCACCAAAAATTACTTGTGATTGGGAAAAAGGGACAATGGAAGTAGTTGGAGAGTCTTATCCTGAAAATGTGACAGAATTTTATGGCCCTGTATTATCAGCTATGGAAAATCATTTAAATTCTAACAAAAATAAAAAATTTTTATGTGCCTTTGAGTTATTATATTTTAATAGTAGTTCAGCAAAAGTTCTTATGAGAATTTTTGATATGTTTGAAGAGTTTGCTACGTCTAATGGACATAGTATAAGTGTTATTTGGAGAGTGGACGAAGAGGATGATAACATGAGAGAATTAGGTGAAGAATTTGCTGAAGATATAGAAAATATAAAATTTGAAATAGTTAATAAATAGTGAGAGGTATTTTTGTCCGATAAAGAGTTTTCCTTATATGCAGAAGAAGAAAAAATAATTAGTCGATCCAATGAGTTTATAAGTTCGGAAGAAATTAATAATGTTCAGAAACTCGAGACAGAATACAAAAATTTACTTGTTAATTATAAAAAACTTTTTAAGCAGTCTAAAAGACTAATTAGAATGAGTGATAAAATGGAAGCAGAGCTTGCGATTACTAAAGCAGAACTAGAAAAATATTCAAAGCAACTAAAAATGCAAGCTACAACTGATACATTAACAGGACTTGCAAATAGAAGGAAGATTACTGAATTGCTTAAAGAAGAAATTAAGAAATTAGAAGAAGATAATAATGATAATTTTAATATTATAATGTTAGATATTGATTTTTTCAAAAAAGTTAATGATAACTATGGGCATCCAATGGGAGATGAAGTAATTAAAAAAGTTTCTAATCATATGCAAGATAAAGTTGGCTCTGAGGGGGTTGTAGGTCGTTTTGGAGGGGAGGAGTTTTTAACTATTTTGTACAATAATGATATTCAACGGGCTGCTTTATTAGCTGACCAAATAAGAAGCGATATAGAAAGTAAAAAAATTGAGTTTGAAGGAAAACAAATCAGTGTAACAGTTTCAATGGGCATTGCGTGTTCTACTGAAACAGGTGTATACCAAGAACTTCTTAACAAGGCTGACGAAAGGCTTTATAAAGCCAAAGAGAATGGTAGAAATCAAGTTATAACAAGCTAAAGGTTAACTGCTAGCAGTTCCTCCTACTGTTAATCCATTTATTTTTAATGTTGGCTGTCCTACACCAACAGGAACTCCTTGCCCATTCTTTCCGCAAGTACCTATCCCAGGGTCCATTTCTAAATCGTTACCTACAAATTCAACTTTTTTTAAGACTTCAAAGCCTGACCCTATTAATGTTGCCCCCTTAATAGGAGAAGTAA
This sequence comes from Rhodospirillaceae bacterium, assembly GCA_902615805.1. Lineage (GTDB taxonomy): Bacteria > Pseudomonadota > Alphaproteobacteria > TMED109 > TMED109 > TMED131. Next base: position 260,946 of record CACMQH010000001.1, on the reverse strand, counting down.
TTTTACCATCTTCAATTAGGTAAGCTTCACTTGCAGAAAATACAAATTTTCCATTAGTTATATCAACTTGACCTCCTCCAAAGGTTTTTGCAAATACGCCCTTTTTAGTACTTTTTATAATTTCTTGAGGGTTATGTTTGCCATTTGCCATCATTGTATTGCTCATTCTAGGCATAGGCTGATGTGCATATGATTGTCTTCTTCCGTTCCCTGTAGCTTTAACTTTCATAAGCCTAGCATTCTGTCTGTCCTGCATATAACTTACTAATTTTCCATTTTCTATTAATGTAGTTTTTTGTGAAGGCGTTCCTTCATCATCTATTGTATAAGAACCTCTTCTGTCAGATATAGTTCCATCATCAAAAACAGTGACTTCCTTACTGGCAACAGAGGAGTTCATTAGTTCCGTAAATACACTAATTTTTTTTCTATTGAAATCACCTTCTAATCCATGACCTATTGCTTCATGTAATAAAATTCCAGGCCACCCAGGACCAAGTACAACAACCTGTTCCCCAGCTGGTGCAGGAATAGCCTGTAACATAATTTTTGCTTGTAATACAGCTTTGTGAACTTCTTCTTTCCAATTTTGTTCAGTAAAAAAATCACTATACGAGTATCTTCCACCAAAACCTACAGATCCAGTTTCTTTTTTGCCTTTATCTTCTAGTGTGACACTTATGTTTAATCTTACTAGTGGTCTAATATCTGATAGTTCTTGTCCTGAAGGTCTTAAAATATCTACTTTTTGCCATGATCCTGATAGATTTACAGAAACTTGCTTCACCCTATTATCATAATCTCTGGCATAACTATTAATATCCTCTAACAATTTAATTTTACTGCTAAAGTCTTTAACATTTAAGGGGTTTTTATCAGTATATAATTTATTATTTGTTCTATTAGGATCAACTATACTGTCACTATTGTGTCCAGATTTAACAGTCGATACTGTCTTAGATGCTTCTTTTAAAGCATCTATTGAAAATTCACTTGAATGGGAATACCCTATTAATTCTTCTTTAACTCCTCTCAAACCAAACCCTTTATGTTCATTGAATGATGTATTTTTAAGAACACCATCATCAAAAAGAAAACTTTCGGATACATTATCTTCAATATACAACTCACCATCGTCACAACCATACAAAGTATCTGTTACTAAATTTTTAACTTTATCCGACCCAAATAATTCTATATTGCTCATATTATTTATACTTTATTACTTTCTAAAAAGATTATTATATTTAATAAAAGATTTTCTTTTTTCTAAACTAAGGGACCAATTTTTGATATTTTTTCTTTTTTCTGTGCCATCTATTTTTATCCACTTAGCAAAACTTAAAGTTACATAAGCATCAATGTCAGCAATACTAAATTTATTTCCTGCAACATATTTTGTGTTTTTAAGCACTTTATTAAGAAAATCGAAAAAAACTTCAGTTCTAGCTTTTCCTCTTTCAATTAATTGAGGTATTTGTGGTATTTTTCCTGGGCCAGCAAATGCTCTATCTTTAAAAGATTTTACTGAATTTCTAAATGCTTCTCCAGCAGCTTGCATTCCATCAAATTCAACTTTTCTTCTAAACATTTCAATGGTTGCTTTTTCTATAGGACTTGAACCAAATAAACTAGGAGAAGGTGATATGTGATCTAAGTATTTACAAATAGCAATTGATTCTGAAATAACTTTATTTTTAACTACTAAAAAAGGTACAGTTCCCCAAGGATTAAGTTTTAAATATTTAGGTTTTAAATTTTCATGCTTTGAAAGATCAACTATTTTTCTATCTACAGTAATCTTTTTTTCATTAATAAATAGATTAACTCTCATAGGATTTGGAGCTTTTGGATAGTCATATAATATCATTTATTTGTTCCTGCTGTAATTTTTTTTACTTCTCTAAATAATTTTTTTAAGTCTTTTTCAGAGCCTATAGAAATTCTAAGACAATCACTTAATTTATAATTATTCAATTTTCTTATAAATATGTTACTTTTTTCTAAAGAATCTGCAAGCTTTGATGCTTGCTTTTCACTTTTAAATTTAACCATAATAAAGTTTGCTACACTTGGAATAACTTCAAAACCAAGGTCATTAAACTTATTAGTTAACCATTTTTTCCAATACAAATTATGAGTAATTGAATATTTCAAAAACTTTTTGTCATCTAAAATATTGATTGCTATTTCTTGTGCATAAGAATTAATATTAAAAGCAGGTCTAATCTTATTAAGAGTTTGTAGTACTTGTTCAGGACAATATGCCCAACCAAGGCGAAGTGCAGCCATACCAAAAATTTTTGAGAAAGTTTTTGTAACAACTATATCATTTCTTGTTTTTGCATAAGTAAGTGAGTCTGAGTAATCTTTTTCCGTAACATACTCAGAGTAAGCAGAGTCAATTACTAATAAGCATTTTTTAGGTAATCCTTTCCTTAGTTTTTTTATTTCACTTTTAGTTAAATAAGTGCCTGTAGGATTATTAGGATTAGCTATAAAACATACCCTAGTATTTTGATTGCTTTTTTTTATTAATTCATCAATATTTGCTTTAAAATTCTCTTCTTTAGCAAAAACACATCTGCCTGATGCAGCATTAATAGCTATTGGATAAATTAAAAATCCATGTTTGCTGTAAAGTCCTTGTAGATTTTTATTTAAATAACAATATGAGATCAAATAAAAAAGCTCGTCAGAACCATTACCTAATATTATATTTTTTGAATTTACATTATATAATTCCGATATTTTTTTTTTTAATTTATTACATTCTGGATCAGGGTACTTGGCGAGATCTAAATGGGTTTTATTTATTTTATTGATAGTATTTTTGCTAAATTTAATAGGAGACTCATTTGAGGATAGTTTTGTTGGTTTAGTCTTTGATTTAATACTTCCTGATTTTCCTGGCACATAAGTCTTAATTTTAGAAATATTTTTATTAGCAGGTATCATTTTTTATTTTAAACTATCAATTATTTTTTTTATTACTTCTATTGTACCGTTATTAAAGCCATGTATGATTGCATCAGACTGCGATTGCTCATCACTCAAATTTGACTTTTCAAATGCTACTTCTATTAACTTTATATTATTTTTATTAGCAAGGCCTACAATTTTTTTTAGTTTGACGTTTTTTCTATTAAGAATAGTTTTGGAAATTAAAATAAAAACTTTAAAATTTATAAGCTTAGAAGAAATATTTTTTTCTAAATCAAAAATAACAGATCCGGCATAATTCTTTAATAAAGATTGGGAAACTTCTTTTTTTATATTTTTTTCTGTAATTAGAGCTACTCTCATAGAAATTTAATTATGTTGTTGTCGGCTCCTAGAACAGGTGCAATATTTTTTTTTCTCATTTTCACGAGCTTTCTGTCTATGGCGGTTGGAATTGCAAAAACTTCTTTTCCATTTATACTTATATTACTGGCAAAAAGTTTTTTATTTTTAATGTGTTTGTCTTGCATAAACTCTTTTAAGCTATTTATTGCAGTACAACATACGTTATTTTCATTATCAAATTTTTTTTTCCAAAAACTCTCATTTTTATCTTTTATAATTGATTGAACTTTTTTTATTAAAGCATTGTGAGGAAGTTTTTCTAATACTACTTCTTTAGGAGCTTTAATAATCTCACAAAACCTTTTCCAAAACTTATCTTCCAGTGCCCCTAAGGCTAAATACTTATTATCTTTAGTTTTATAAATATTATATCTAGCAATTTTACCATTTAAATATAAAGGCTGACTTTCATCAAAACTTTTTGCACTTAGACTACTTAAACCTAACCAAGCTAAAGGAATAAGATTCTCATACATTGAAATATCTAAGAATGATCCTTTATTTTGATTCTTAGCCTTAAACAAAGCTAATAGAATATTCATAAAAGCAGGATAGCTACCGCCTGCTATATCTGCAATTTGGGTAATAGGTAAAATAGGTGCCCCATCCTTGGCACAAGAAAACCTTAACAATCCGCTTTCAGCTAAATAATTTAAATCATGGCCTGCCTTATTTTTTTTTTCACCATCCTGTCCATATCCTGTTATTGAACAATAAACTATTTTCTTATTTAATTTTTTTACTTGTTTCCAGCCAAGTCCTAATTTTTCCATTACACCTGGTCTGAATTGTTCGATTATGACATCAGATTTCTTTATTAGTTTTTTGATCTTTTCAGTATAAACTGGGTTTTTTAAATTAACTTCTATAGATTTTTTTCCTCTATTAAGCATTGCAAATAAAATACTATCATCAAAGATTTTTGGTTCAGATTTTCTCATTTCTTCGCCACCAATTTTTTCAATTTTAATGACTTCGGCTCCTGCATCACTCAGCATTAAAGTTGCTAAAGGCCCAGGTAACAACGTTGTAAAATCTAATATTCTTATGCCTGTTAGTGGTTTCATATTAATATCTTTATTTTATTTTTTAAAAACATATATAAAATATTATAACTTATTTTGAAACTTAATAAATTATGAATCTGATCATCTCCTTTTTTTTTATTATAAATCTATTTTTTGGTATTTGTAGAGCAGAGACCAATAAGTTTTTTGAGATAGATAAAAAAAATTTTATAGCTGTTAAAATTAAAAAAGATTTACAAGGAAATATAGAAAGAGGAAAAAAAATCTTCATAAGTAGAAAAGTAAACTGTTTGTCTTGTCATAAAGCTCCTATAATTGAAGAAAAGTTTCAAGGAAACTTTGGACCACCTCTAAGTGGAATAGGTTCTCGCTATAACAAAGAGGAACTTCGTTTAAGGGTAATAGATTCAAAATCAATAAATCCTGACTCTATAATGCCTTCTTATTTTAAGAAAATTAAATTTGAAAGAACTCCAAGAGAGTTTTTAAATAGAACAATTCTCTCTGCACAAGAGGTTGAAGATTTAGTAGAATACTTATATTCTTTAAAGTGATATGGAAAAACTAAAAAGAAATACTCTTAAAAAGCTTTTAGTTCTGTTGGTCTCTTGTATAGGAAAAGTTAGTTACTCTAATGGTAACCCGTACAGAGATAGATTCCAGTCCTATAGACAAACTTTTAGAATAGAACCAAATCCTATAGAAACAGAAAGAATTATAAACAATATTATAGGTGAAAAAAAAATAACAAAGAATTTAGTAGATCTTCAAGTTCCTGATACAGTTGAAGATGGCAACGTAGTACCTCTTACATTTAAGATTAATTGTTCAATGAAAAAAGATGATTATCCCAAAAAAGTTCATGTTTTAGCTTTAGAAAACCCCTTCCCTGAGGTAGCAATTTATGAATTTTTTCCTGAGAATGGGAATGCAGAGGTTTCATTTAGGTGCAGAATGAGAACAAGTTCTTTTATTATGATTATTGCTGAAATGAATGATGGAAGAATAGGCAAAGAAAAAAAATACGTTGATGTTATGTTGGGAGCATGTTCTTAAAAATGGAAAAGTTAAGGAGATTAAAATACAAAAAAATTGTAAAAGTTGGAGAGAATGTAAAAATTAAGACTTTGGCTGAACATGAGATGGAAACAGGTGTTAGAAGAGATAATATAACAGGTATTATTTATCCTAGGCTAATAATTCAATCTGTTATTGCAAAATATAATGGAAAAATAGTATTTAAAGCTAATTGGTTTTCAGGAGTATCAGCTAACCCATATCTAGCATTTTATATTACTGCTAAAGAGTCAGGGCTAATTGAGATTGAATGGAAAGATGATCATGCAACAACTTCTTATAAGAGAGGATATTTAAAAGTAATAAATGAAAAAGGCAACGAAGTTCTACCAGTTAAATATGATTTATAATACAAATTTACTTAATTTTTTTTTTGTTTGTATAACCTCGTTAATATTTTTAAAAAAGTATTGCTTGGCAGAGGATTTAATATCAGGCTATCATTTTTCTGAACCTTCAACTCAAAAAATACAGGATGATGATTTTTTGAACCCAGGATTTATTTGGGTAGAAAATGGAGAGTTATTATGGAATAAGAAGGAACAATCCTCTCAACTATCATGTAAATCTTGTCATGGTGCAGCATCAGAAATGACAGGTGTCGCTCTTAAATATCCCAAAATAACTAAAAAAGGTAATTTAATAAATTTAGAACAGCAAATAAATATTTGTAGAAACGAAAATATGAGCGCTGAAACATACGAGCCTGAAAGTAAAAATTTGTTAGCTTTATCGGTATTGCTGTATTATCAGTCTAGAGGACTTAAGCAAGACATAAAAATTAATGAAAAGAATAAAGAATATTTTAATCTTGGTAAGAAACTATATTTCAAAAAAATAGGACAAATGGGTTTGTCTTGTAACCAATGCCATGATGAAAGAGTAGGGCAAAATCTTAGAGCTGAAAAGGTAAGTCAAGGGCATATCAATGGTTTTCCTTCATATTTACTGAGATGGTCTAAAATAGCTTCCGTACATAAGAGAATTCAATTCTGTAATGAGCAAGCACGAGCTATTCCTTTTAAAATTTTTTCAAAAGAGTATAATGCTTTACAACTTTATATGACCTGGAGAGGTAGAGGTCTAAAAATAGAAACACCAGCAGTCAGGAAATAATATGGATATAATTAAAGATAGCCTTGATTTAATAGGCAATACTCCGCTTCTTTTAGTTAAAAACTTAGATACCGGGCCATGTAATTTATATCTGAAATTAGAATCTTTTAATTTAGGAGGATCAATTAAAGACAGGCCAGCGAAAAATATGATAATTGAGGCTGAAAACAAAGGTCTTCTAAAAAAAGGAGGTACAATAGTAGAAGCAACAGCAGGTAATACAGGGATTGCTCTTGCTATAATGGCAGTAAAGAGAGGCTATAAAGTGGTTATAATAGTTCCTGACAAAATGACTGTAGAAAAAGTTTACCATCTAAAGGCATTAGGTGCTGAAGTAATAGTAGCTAGATCTGATGTTGTAAACGGTCATCCAGAATATTATTTAGAAATTGCAAAAAGAATTGCAAAAGAAAGAAAAGCCTTTTATATTAATCAATTTTCAAACCAAGCTAATATAAAATCACACATTAAGGATTTAGGTCCTGAAATTTATAACCAACTTGATGGAAAAATTCATGCTTTTGTAGCAGGTGTAGGTACGGGAGGTACGATTTCTGGTATAGGAAAATTTCTTAAGTCAAAAAATAAAAAATGTGAATTGGTTTTAGCGGATCCAAAGGGTTCAATTTTAAAAGATTTAATTAAAACTGGTAAAATTAATAAAAATGTTGGGTCATGGATTGTTGAAGGAATAGGCGAAGACTTTTGTCCTCCTTTGCTAGATACAAGTTTGATAGATCACGCTTATTCTATAACAGATTTTGAAGCTATAAATAGTTGTAGAAAATTGCTTCAAAATGAAGGTATTTTAGCTGGGTCTTCTTCAGGTACATTACTTGCAACAGCTCTAAAGTTTTGCAAAGCTCAAAAAGTTAAAAAAAATGTTGTTACTTTAATTTGTGATGCTGGAGATAAATATTTAAGAAAAATTTATAATGAGAGTTGGAGAGTAAAAGAGGGTTTTAATTTCAAAAAAAAGAGCAAGAATCTTTTAGATATTGTATCTAATATAAATAGTAGCAGATCTATACCTATCATAAATATAAATAGTTTCTGTTCTTTGGCATTTAAATTAATGCACGAAAATTCAATTAATTTCTTGTTAGTTGAAAATGATAAAAAAAAAATAATGGGTATAATCACTGAAAGTTCAGTGCTAGAAGTAGTAAGCAGAACTTCATTTAAAGAAACAGTTAAAAATAATATTACTAAAGTAAAAAAAATTGATTATCAATTTGACTTAAAAAAAATAGTTAAATTGATTATGAAAGAAAAATATTTATTTGTTTATAAAAATAACTTTTTTTATGGGGTAATAAACAAAACAGATATTTTATGGTATCTTAAGAAAAAGGAAAATAATGCTTAAAAATTCAAAAAAAAAGGGTTTGTCTACAAGGGCAATTCATGCTGGACAAGAGCCAGATAAATCTACTGGAGCTATTATGGTTCCTATATATGCGACGTCAACTTACATACAAAAAAGTCCTGGTGAACATTTAGGCTTTGAATATTCAAGAACCCAAAACCCTACGAGAACAGCTTATGAAAAATGTGTTGCTGATTTAGAAAGCGGAGAATTTGGTTTTGCTTTTGCTTCAGGAATGGCTGCAGCAGATACAATATTATCTTTGCTAAAGGTAGGAGATGAAGTTTTAGCTATTGATGATCTATATGGTGGAACTAGAAGGTTATTTGAAAAAGTGAGAATGCGCAAAAGTGGCATTACTTTCAAATTTATAAATTACAGAGATTTTGAAAATATAAATAACTATATAACAACAAATACTAAAATGATTTGGGTTGAAACACCTACTAATCCAATGTTAACTCTAGTAGATTTAAAACAATTGGGTAATATAAAAGGAGACATTTTAAAGGTTGTTGACAATACTTTTGCGAGTCCAATTAATCAAAGACCTTTAGAGTTTAATATTGATGTTGTAATGCATTCAGCGACAAAATACCTAAATGGCCATTCTGATATGATAGGAGGGGTTGCTATAACAAATAGCAAAAAAATAGCAGAAGAAATTGGTTTTTTACAGAATTCTGTTGGAGCTATTCAAGGGCCTTTTGATGCTTTTTTAGCATTGCGAGGACTTAAAACTTTACCTATTAGAGTAAAACAACATAATTTCAATGGTTTGAAAATAGCTGAATTTTTGGAATCTTCGCCTTTTGTAGAAAAAGTAATATACCCAGGTTTAGATAGTTTTGATCAATTTCATCTAGCTAAGTCGCAAATGGATGGATTCGGCGGAATAGTTTCTTTTTACTTAAAAGGTAACCTGGAAAATACAAAGCGCTTTTTAGAAAATTGTGAAATATTTTCTTTGGCTGAATCTCTTGGAGGAGTAGAAAGTTTAATAGAACATCCAGCAATAATGACCCATGGGTCTATTAATCCACAAAAAAGAAAAGAACTTGGTATATTGGATAACTTTGTAAGAATTTCTGTTGGTATTGAAGATATTGATGATTTAATTTTTGATTTAAATAGTGCTTTCAAAGGTATGGAGTAGTAATTGAAAAATCTATTTCTATTAAGACACTGTGAAGCATATCATTTTGAAGAAAATAAAAGCGATCATGAAAAACAGCTAAATGAGAATGGAAGAAAATGTGCAAGACTTTTAAAAAATTGGTTTGAAAAAAATAATATTGTTTTAGACTACATTTTAACTTCTTCAGCTAATAGAACATTGACTACCGCTAATATTATATTTAGCAACTATGAAAATAAAATTTACCAAAAAAAAGAACTTTACTTATGTGATTACAAAGAAATTTTAAAAGAATTAAAAATATTAGATAATAATTATAATTCAGTAATTATAGTGGGTCATGAGCCTAGTATTTCAGAAAGCTTAAAATTTCTTATCTCTTATTGCAGACCTGATTTAGAGTATGTTACTAAATCATTCTATCCAACGGGTGGTTTGTCTGTAATAAACTTTAATATCACAAACTGGAATAAAATAGATGAAAAAACAGGCATCTTAGATGCCTTTATAACACCACAATATTTAGAAGAATATGAAAAAAATAATTAATATCTATTTAGCTTCACCTAGAGGATTTTGTGCTGGTGTTAAAAGAGCAATTGAGATTGTTGAATTAGCTTTACAAAAGTACGGACCTCCTATTTATGTTAGACATGAGATAGTCCATAACAAGCGAGTAGTACAAGAACTGAGTAAGAAAGGAGCAGTTTTTGTCGAGGAGTTAGAGGAAATACCTCTAGGGTCAAGAGTAATTTTTAGCGCTCATGGAGTTTCAAAAAAGATAAAAAAAGTTGCTAAAGATTATAAACATTTAACTTTAGATGCTACTTGTCCTTTAGTAAGCAAAGTTCATAAACAAACAGAAAAATATTTTAACAAGGATTATAAAATTATTCTAATTGGGCATAAGGGACATCCAGAAGTAGTTGGTATTCAAGGGCAAATATCTCAGGAATTAATACTGATCCAAAATGAAGAAGAGGCCAATAAACTTCAACTAGACAAAAAAGATAAAGTTGCATACGTGACACAAACGACTCTATCTCTAGATGATACTAAAAATATAATAGAAATATTAAAAAGAAAAAATCCTGATATTGAAGGACCTGAGTTAGATGACATCTGCTATGCTACTCAGAATAGGCAAGAGGCTGTAAATGAACTTGCAAATAAATGTGATTTAGTACTAGTAATTGGTTCAGAAAATTCTTCTAATACGCAACGCCTAGCAGAAATAGTAAAAAAAAAACAGGTTGTTGTTTATAGAATTGCAAATGCCAATGAAATTAAAAAAAAATGGTTAGATACAGTACAAAATATTGGTATTACTGCAGGTGCCTCATCACCTGAAGTATTAATTAAAGAAACGTTAGATTTTTTAAAAGGTTATTTTGAAGATGTAAAGATTACCACTATGCAGGGAGTTGAAGAAAAAACTGTATTTAAACCTTTGTTAAACTTTTCTTAATATTTAATTTTTTTAATATTCTAGTCACTATGTTTTCACTATTCATATTAGCAATTGAGTACATATTAAAAGGAGTATCTTGATCAATAAATTTATCGGGTAAACAAATACAATCAATTAAAGTATTCTGTAACAAAGTATTATGCTCATTTATTAAAAAATTTGAAACATGGCTACCAAAACCACCTATCGAGCCTTCCTCTATTGTAATTAATAATTTGTGATTTTTACATAGTTCTAATATTAATTTTTTATCTAAAGGTTTACAGAATCTAGCGTCAGCTATAGTGGTAGAAACTTTATAACTTTCTAGTTTTTTTGCAGCTAGTTTTACTTCTTGTAATCTGGCACCATAAGAAATTATAGCAATATCATTTCCTTCCTGAACTATTTTTCCTTTTCCTATTATAAGTTTTTTTACTGGATAATTAATTTTTAGACCCAGGCCTGAACCTCTAGGGTATCTAAATGCAGAAGGTGCATGATTTATGTCAGCACATGTATGAATCATTCTAGCTAACTCTAAATCGTCAGATGCTGCCATAGTTATAAAATTTGGAAGATTTGACAGGAATGCTATATCAAATGATCCTGCGTGAGTTGCTCCATCTGCTCCAACTAAACCTGCTCTATCTATCGCAAATCTAACAGGTAAGTTTTGAATAGCTACATCATGAACTACTTGATCATATGCTCTTTGCAAAAAAGTAGAATAAATTGTTGCAAAAGGTTTCATACCTTCACATGCTAAACCTGCTGCAAAAGTAACAGCATGTTGTTCTGCTATTCCAACATCAAATGTTCTAGAGGGAAATTTTTTCATAAAATAATCAAGCCCTGTACCAGAAGGCATAGCTGCAGTAATAGCACAAATCTTTTTATCAGTTTTTGCTAATTCAATTAGGTTTTCAGCGAATATTTTTGTGTAGGACTTATTGCTATCTGATTTATTTTGTTTTCCTGTCAAAACATTAAACTTTCCAACACCGTGGAACTTATCATCTGATTTCTCGGCAGGTATATAGCCATTCCCTTTTTTAGTTACTACGTGAATTAGTACAGGACCTTTTTTGGAGTGGTCTCTAGCATTTTTTAATATTGGCAATAAATGATTTAAGTTATGACCATCAATTGGTCCAATATAGTAAAAACCAAGTTCTTCAAACAATGTTCCGCCAGTAAAAAAACCTCTAGCATATTCTTCAGCTTTTTTTGCTGTATTTGCTATTTTTTTTGGAAATTTTTTTGCAAGTTGACTTGCAACATTTCTTAATCCTCTATATGGTCCAGAAGATATTAATTTAGATAAATAAGCACTCATAGCACCGACAGGAGGAGCTATTGACATATCATTATCATTTAATATTACTATTAGAGGGTATTTCATAGCACCTGCATTATTTAATGCTTCATAAGCCATACCGGCTGTCATCGCACCATCACCTATAACGGCTACAACTTTTTTATTTTTTTTTCTGATTTCCGAACCTACCAATATTCCAAGAGCAGCCGAAATTGAGGTCGATGCATGAGCAGCACCAAATGGATCATATATACTTTCAGCTCTCTTTGTAAAACCAGATAAACCTTTTCCTTGTCTTAAAGTATGCATCTTATTTTTTCTTTTAGTTAAAATTTTATGAGGATAAGTTTGATGGCCTACATCCCAAATTATTTGATCTTTTGGAGTATTAAAAATGTAATGTAAGCCTACAGTTAGTTCTACTACTCCTAGTCCAGCACCAAGGTGCCCACCTGTTTTAGATACGTTATCTATCATAAATGACCGTACCTCATTACACAAAATTTCTAATTCATCGCTTGTTAATTTTTTAATATCTTTGGGGGAATCAATATTTTTTAAAAATTTATAATCCTTTTTTGTTGCTTTGCTCATTATTTACACTTAACCTAATTTAGTTTCACTGCAACTAGTTTTTCATTATTATTTCTAATAAAATTAATTAATATGTGTTTTTTTTTATTATCAAAAACTTCTACTATTTGTTTTCTTAGTTGAGAAATATTATATATTTCTGTCATCTCTACTTCTGTAATTAGGTCTCCTACCAAGAAAGTATTAGATTTATTTACTTCTACTACAATCAAACCACTAGTATAATTTTTTATTTTATAACGTTGAGCATAATCTGAATTTAGTTTTTTCAAATATACTCCAAACTCTTTTAAATAGAGTTCATTGTTATCAGAATTAAAAAAAGAAGAGTCTTTTATTATGTTTGTATTAATTAGATGGTTACCACTTAAATTTTCTTTTATTTTTACTAGATTTTCGCATTGGTCTTTATTTTGATTGATTTCAATACAGTTTTTTACATGTATTTTTAAATTCTTTATAGCTTTACATTCTTCTCTATTTTCAAAATTAATAGGTACATTGGTTACAAAAGGTTGGTTTTTATTAAATTTTGTAAATATTATATTTGATCTACCTAATAATTTTTCATTAATATCTGTTGAAAAAATATTTACATGTAATTCTTTTATATTTAAGTCCGTTTCATCTTTTATAAAAACGCTTATGAAACAATCTTGACCAACTTTTGCAATTCCTGATATTTCAAAAATAATATTTTTAGCATAAATAGCTTTAGCAAAAGTAAAAAAAATAAAAATTAAAAAATAAGGCTTCATACGTTAGTTTTGATTGCCTGTTCTAACATAAACATTCTGTCTTGGCCAAAAAATAGTTCATTTTTATATAAAAAAGTAGGAACACCAAATACATTATTTTTTTTTGCATCTGAAGTATTATTTTTTAATGCTTCAATAACTTTTTCATCTTTATTATAAAAATCTTTTGTGGTTTCTTTTAGATCTAGTTGTTCACAAATCTTATGTATAACATTTTCATCTGACACATCTAAGTCTTCTACCCAAACAGCTTCACAGAGATTTTTTGTAAGAGCAAAAGTCTTTTCTAAGTCATTATCAAATAATAGAGAAGCAATTATGACTTTAGATGATATATTTGGGTCTACAGGGTGAAACTTTGGTTTTTCATTAATTTTAATATCTAGATAGTTTCCCCACCTTTTAATTTCATTAATTCTATTTTTTTGAACAGGAAGAGGTCTCTCTTTTACACCTTTAGTACCATATTCTTTAAAGATAGAAAATATATCAATAGGTTTAATATTAATATCAATATCATATGTTTTTGAAATTGAAATTAATCTATTTAATCCCAGATAACACCATGGAGATATTACAACCATATAAAAATCAATAAATTGCTTCATTTGTTTACCGTTAATTGAAATATATATTGTAATCATAATGATAAAAATTAAAATATAAATATGAAAAATGAATTGTACAAATTATCAGCTGTTGATTTGTTAAGAATGTATAAAACTAGGGAAACCAATCCATTAGAAGTATCTTTGGACATAATTAAACAGTTAGAAAATAAAAATTCCCAATTTAATGCTTTTGTTTGTTTCGATAAGGAAAAAATTTTACAACAAGCAAAACTATCTTCAGAACGCTGGAGTTCTGGAAAAGTTAAAGGAATTTTAGATGGAGTGCCAATTAGTATTAAAGACTTATTAGTTACAAAGGATTATCCTACAAGAAGGGGTTCATTTATTGAAAGCTTACCAATTACAAGTGATAAAGATGCTCCAGTGGTAAAAAAAATTTTCGAACAAGGGGGTATAGTTTTAGGTAAAACTACAACTCCTGAATTTGGGCATAAAGGAACTACACAAAGTAAAAGATATGGAGCCACTTTAAATCCTTGGAATACTAAGTTCAATTCAGGCGGAAGTTCAGGAGGTTCTGCTTCAGCTGTTGCAGCTGGAATGGGTCCTTTATCGATAGGCACAGATGGTGGAGGTTCTGTTAGAATTCCTTGCAGTTTTTGTGGATTATTTGGACATAAGCCTACTTTTGGAAAAGTACCTGCTTATCCTATTTCCCCATTTGGTACAGTAGCAAATATAGGCCCAATAACTAGAACTGTAGCAGATGGAGGGCTTTTAATGAATGTTATTGCAAAACCAGATAAAGATGATTGGTACTCTCTACCGTACGATAAAGAAATTTATAATGAATTTGATTTAAATGAAGTTAAAAATTTAAAAATAGGTGTTTTTAAATATTGGGGTATGAAAACTTTTTTTAATCAAATTTCTTTAGAAGATTCAGTTGAAGTTGTTTATGAAAATATTTTAAAAAAACTAAAACAAGAAGGGTTACAATTAACTTTTGATAGCAAAATAAATTGGCCAAATAATCCAGCAGATATTTTTAAAACTATGTGGTACGTAGGTGCTGCAAATTTATCAAAAAAAATAGATGATGAAGAATTTTCCAAAATAGATGAAAACTTTCTGCAATTCATTGATGAGGGTAATAAATATTCTGTATTCGATTTTTTAACTGCTGAAGCAAAAAGAGCAGAAAATGCAACGTACTTATCTTATTTATTTGAAAAGTTTGATGTCCTAATAGGACCAACAATGCCGGTTTTGCCTTTAGAGTATGATGATGTAATTCCTAAAAATTATGAGAGTAAGGATTTATTTAGTTGGACTCCTTTTACCTATCCTCTTAACCTTACAAAACATCCCTCTTCAACAATCAATTGTGGTTTTTCTAGCTCAGGTTTGCCGGTTGGGATTCAAGTAGTGGCTCCTCACTATGAGGATAAAAGATGTTTTCAAATTTCAGCATATTTGGAAAAAGTATTTTCTTTAACAAATAAATGGCCAAAAAACATTTAATAAAGAACAACTTCTGGATCTATACTCCTCCACAAATACCAGCTAGCTATAGTTCGCCAAGGTTTCCATTTCAAAGAAAAGTTTTCAGCATCATCCTTGGTTGGCCTAATATTATTAAAATAATTTTTCCCCATAGCTTTAAGAAGACCTATATCATCAGCAGAAAAAATATCTGGACGATTTAAACAAAAAATCATAAACATTTTAATGCTCCAAGGGCCTATGCCTTTGATATTTATTAAAAATGAGTATATTTCTTGATCATTTAAATTATTCCAATAATTATAAGAATTAAAATCTTTTAATTTTTCTGATAAATTAATTAAATAAGAAGCTTTTCTCTCTGATAAACCAATTTTTTTAAGTTGGTTAAAATCACTTGGTTTAAAAAACTGACCATCAAAAATTTTGTATTTATTTTCTAGACGATTCCATACAGCACTTGCAGCCGCTACTGAAATTTGTTGACCTACAATAGACTTACATAAGGAATAAAATGGATTTCTAATACTACTAAGTTTATTATCATTAAACTTATTGATTAAGCTTTTCATAATGGAGTCATTATTTGAAAGTTCATTACAACCTTCACCCCACCAGGAAGGTATATATTTTTTTACTGTCATTTAATATTTTTATTACTTCATCATTAGCTATTTATTAACTCATAGTCACTTTTAACTAACATAATAACAGGAATTATGAATATAATGATGAAAAAAAACAAATAAAAAGAGAAAATGAGTAATATGTTAATTGACTTTTTTTTCTTAAATATGGTAATGATCCTAATAATTAAAAATAGGTAAATAATGACTAAATCTAAATATGACTGGCAATTAAAGTATAGAAGACTAATAACAGAAAAACCTTATATGATGTTTTTTTTGGGGTTAGTTTTTACAATTATTTTTGGTATGGGGTTAAAAGGTTTATCTCAAAACCCTGATAATAGAATTTTTTTTTCAGATGATGACCCTAACCTAGTAGCTCTTGAGACACTAGAGAATACTTATACTAAAAATGATAATTTATTTGTTGTTATGGCTCCAAAAAACGAAAATGTTTTTGATCTTGATAATTTATATATATTGAGAGAGTTAACGAAAAGATTATGGCAAACTCCATCTTCTAGTAGAGTTGACTCAATAACTAACTTTCAATGGACTAGAGCAGAGGGTGATGACATTATTATCAGTGATTTAGTTCCTGAAGGAGAAATAACTAGTGAAATTGCTATCAATGCTCAAGAAGTTGCATTTGATGAACCTCTAATATTAAATCAATTAGTTAGTCCAGATAAAAAGTTTACTGGAATTAATATTACAATAATAAAACCAGATGATCCTGTAGAAGCTGGAAATTCAGTTATAGAAATTATGAATTTTATAAGACCAATTCAAAATGAATTAAAAGAGAAATATCCTAATGTAGATTTTTATGTAACTGGTGGTGTTCCTCTTACTATGGCTTTTACTGAAGTTTCAATTAGTGATATGGCAACCTTAACTCCATTAATGTTATTAGTAATTTTTTTAGTTGCAGGACTTTCATTAAGATCAGCTTTGGGATCTGTAATAACAGCTTTTATTGTAATTCTTTCCGTTATTGGCATGATGGGTGTTGCTGGCTGGATGAAGTTTATTTTAAATGCTGCTACTTTTAATTCTTTTTTAATGTTATCAGCTTTAACTATTGCTCATTGTGTTCATATTATGAGCACTCAAAGAATTAATATGAGGTTAGGTAAAAATAAAAAAGATTCAATTGATGAATCTTTAAGAGTGAATTTACAGCCAGTGTTTATGACCGCAATTACCACAGCTATAGGTTTTCTTACTATGCATTTTTCAGAGGCACCTCCTTTTAGACAATTAGGGTATATGATGGCTTTTGGTAATTTAATACTCCTTTTTCATGCTGTGGTAACATTACCAGCCTTATTAGTTATTTTACCTAGCAAAGTAAAAAATATAGGTTCGTCAAAAGCTGAAAATTTTATGACCAAATTAAGCGAATTTGTTATACGAAAAAGAAAAGTTCTTTTAATTGGTAATGGAGCCTTAATAATTTTTTTATCATTAGGTATGACTAAAATTACTTTAGATGATACTTGGACTAAATATTTTGATAAAAGATTTGAAATAAGAGAACATTCTGATTTCGTTGAAGATAATCTAACAGGGTTAAATACCATTGAGTATTCTATACCTTCAGGAAGCCCAGATGGAATAAATGACCCTGAGTATTGGAAAAAATTGGAAAAGTTAGCGAATAGAATTAGACAAGAACCTAATGTTACTCATGTCACTACCTTATCAGATACTATAAAAAGATTAAATAAAGCAATGAATGAAGGTGATCCAAGCTTTTATTCCATACCTGAAAGTAGAGAGTTAGCTGCTCAATATTTGTTATTGTATGAACTTTCTGTACCTTTTGGATTAGATTTGAATGATAGAATAAATGTAGATAAATCGTCAACTAGGTTTACCGTAACATTGCAAAATGCTTCTAATGATGACGTAAGAGAGTTAGATAAAATTATTCAAGATTATTTTGATAAAGAGTTGCCTGAGTTTAAAACACAGGGAACAGGTTTATCAATGATATTTTCGCATTTCTCTAAAAGAAACATTGACTCTATGTTAGTAGGAACAACAACTGCTCTAATTTTAATTTCCTTTTTATTAATTATAGCATTGAAAAATGTTAAGCTTGGTTTGTTAAGTTTAATTCCAAATTTATTTCCAGCGGCAATGGGTTTTGGTTTGTGGGGCTATTTGCAAGGAGAAGTTGGTGTAGCTTTATCTGTTGTAGCTGCTATGACGTTAGGTATAGTAGTTGATGACACTGTACATTATTTAAGTAAATACTTAAGAGGTAGAAGAGAACAGGGGCTAAGCCCAGAACAAGCTACTACTTATGCTTTTAAAAATGTAGGATTTGCACTAAGCACAACAACTTTAGCATTAGTTGCTGGTTTTACTGTGCTGTCTTTTTCTGGTTTTAAAGTTAATGCAGATATGGCAATGCTTACCGCAATAACTATAGCAATAGCGTTATTTATAGATTTATTTTTTCTGCCTACTTTATTAATGGCAATAGATAAAGTAAAGTTTAAACAAAATAATAAATTAAAAGTTAATACATAGGAGATTACTTATTATGTTTTTAAAATATGTTTTTATTATAAAATTACTTTTCATAGCGTTTATAAGTTCTTTAAACGCTGAAACCGAAGATGATAAAGCGCTGAGAATATCAACTGATGCATATAATTATGATAAAGGGTTTGGAGACTTTACCTCCGATTCAAAAATGACTTTAAGAAATAAACAAGGAGAAGAAACTATAAGAAACTTTAGAGGTAAAACTTTAGAGGTTGATGGAGATGGTGATAAGACTTTGTTTATTTTTGATAGCCCTAAAGATGTTAAAGGTACTGCTACACTTACATTTACCCACAAATTAGATCCGGATGATCAATGGCTTTATCTACCTGCTTTAAAAAGAGTAAAAAGGATAACTTCAGATAATAGATCTGGCTCCTTCGTAGGTTCAGAGTTTGCTTATGAAGATTTAGGAAGTCAAGAATTGGAAAAATATAAAGACCGTAAATATTTGAGAAAAGAAGCCTGTCCTAATAATAATGAGTTAGAATGTCACGTAATAAGCAGAGTACCAACTGAAAAAAGTTCAGGTTATAAATATCAAGTGTTATGGTTAGACGATACCGCTGCACATAAAGTTTGGAAAATAGATTATTTTGATAGAAAAGGATCACATTTAAAAACATTATTTTTTGATGATTATAAAATTTATTTAGATAAACATTGGAGACCAAGTGTTTATAAAATGATTAATCATCAAACAGGAAAATCTACTGATTTATTAGTACAAAATATTAAATTTAAAGTTGGATTATCTTCAAGAGATTTCAATCCTAAAAGTTTATCAAGAGCAAGATAGTTTAATTTTAAATGAGAGGCTTTTTTAAGTTATGCTTTTTAGTTTATTTTTTTCTATTAGCACTTTATTCTGCAGAATTAGATTGGGAAATTAATAGTGAAATAGGATTAGAAATTAAAGAGTTTCATAAAAAAGAAGCTTATGCAAATCAAAAGAATACATATTCTAGTTTTATTAAATCAGAAATATTTATAGACTTTAAAAATGATATTGAATTTTTAATGGAACCCTATTTTAGGTACGATCATCACGATAAAAATAGAAGTTTATTTAATTTCAAGGAGCACAATTTTACCTATTATTATAATGACATACAGGTTAAGGCAGGTATTAGTGAAGTTTTTTGGGGAATTACAGAGTCCAAAAATTTAGTAAATATTATAAATGTAAAAGATGTTGCTGATGGTGATCAAAAAGCAAAACTTGGACAGTCTCTCTTAGCTTTTTCTAATTACTCAGAAAAATATGGAAGCTTAGATATTTATTATTTACCATTTTTCAAAAATTCTTCTCAAATAGGTCAGACTGGAAGACTTAGATTAAGTAAAGTTCTAGAAAACTATGATATTGTTTATGAGGGTGGAGCAGGATCTAAGGTTCCTAGTTGGGCTATAAAATGGGAAAATAGTTTTGGAATGCTTGATTTTTCATTACAAGGTTTTAGAGGTAATAGTAGGGAAAGTTCTACTATAGCCAAATTGGAAAACTTACAATTAAAATATTTTCAAGGATATGAAAGAATTTCTCAATTGGGTACTTATATACAACTTATTTCTGGACCTATTATTTATAAGTTAGAAGCAATAAAAAGGAATGGTCAAAAAAATGCTAAAAATATTAGAGAAAACTTTTATTCTTATACTTTAGGAATGGAATATTTAATTAATAATTTATTTGAAAATAAATGGGATCTTACTTCATTCATTGAATATCATAATGATGATAGAAATAACGATTCTACTGATATTTTTCAGAATGATTTATTTTTAGCAACTAGGTTAAATTTTAATGATACTGATGGAACCGAATTTTTAACGTCAATAACACTAGACACAGATGGTGGAGGTAATACTTCAACTTTAGAGCTTAGTTCTAGAATTACCGATAATATTAGGGTTACAGGAAGTTATAATGCATATTGGTCAGTAAATGAAAAAGATATTTTGTATAGTTTCAGACGAGATAATTATTTTTTAATAAATATTACAAACTATTTCTGATTACTTAGTTGCACCCCTTTAAAACTTCTTTATAATTAATATTAATTAAAGTTTGCAAATTTAGTGTAGATGTAATAGAACAATATAGGAACATAAAAAGAATTAAAATAGAACAGGTATTGTTATGAGTTTAGAAGATAAAAGTAAGGCTTTAGAGAGTGCTCTAGGGTTAATTGAAAGAAATTATGGTAGTGGCTCTATCATGAGGTTAGGAGACAACACCACTGTTAATATTGAAGCTATATCTACTGGGTCTCTTGGTCTGGATTTAGCGTTAGGTATAGGCGGATTGCCTAAAGGCAGGATAATAGAAGTATATGGGCCAGAGAGTTCAGGAAAAACTACATTAGCTTTACAAGTAGTAGCTAGTGCTCAAAAAAAGGACGGAATTTGTGCTTTTATAGATGCTGAGCATGCACTTGATCCAGTATATGCAAAAAATTTAGGAGTTGATGTTGATAAACTTTTAGTATCTCAGCCTGATGCAGGTGAACAAGCACTAGAGATTGCTGATACGTTAGTAAAATCAGGAGCTGTAGATGTATTAGTAGTGGATAGTGTTGCAGCCTTAGTTCCCAAAGCTGAATTGGAAGGAGATATGGGCGACAGTCATATGGGACTTCACGCTAGATTAATGAGCCAAGCGTTAAGAAAATTAACATCTTCAATTTCAAGATCAAATGCAATGGTAATATTTATTAATCAAATAAGAATGAAAATAGGAGTTATGTTTGGTAGCCCAGAAACTACTACTGGGGGTAATGCTTTAAAGTTTTATGCCTCTGTTAGATTAGACATAAGAAGAATAGGGCAAATTAAAGATAAAGATCAAATTGTTGGAAACCAAACTAGAGTTAAAGTTGTCAAAAATAAGGTAGCTCCTCCGTTTAAAATCACAGAATTTGATATATTATATGGTGAAGGAATTTCTAAAGAAGGCGAAATTATAGATTTAGGAGTTGCTGAAGGCTTTGTAGAAAAATCAGGATCTTGGTACAGCTTTAATGGTAATAGAATTGGGCAAGGAAGAGAAAATGCTAAAAAATTCTTATTAGATAATAAAGAGATTGCTGATGAAATAGAAGGCATGATTAGAAAGAAAAATAGTACTAGTGAGGAAGAACAAGAAAAACTAGAAGAAGAAAAGAGTTTAGAAGAAGAAAATTAACTATACATTTTTTTTCTTTATTTTTATATTATAATGAATGGTTGAAAACTCTTTATCATATATAAGAAAAGAATTTCTAGATTTTTTTTCAAAAAGAAAACATAACGTAGTTCAGTCATCTCCATTAGTACCTCACAATGATGATTCACTGCTGTTTACTAATGCAGGAATGGTGCAATTCAAAAATATTTTTACAGGATTAGATAAACCTGAAAATGGAAATAGAGCTGTTACAGCACAGAAATGTGTTAGAGCTGGAGGAAAGCACAATGATTTAGAGAATGTAGGTTTAACTAAAAGGCATCATACTTTTTTTGAAATGTTGGGAAACTTTTCTTTTGGTGATTATTTCAAAGAAGATGCAATAGAAATGGCGTGGGAATTACTAACTAAAAACTACCAAATAGATAGAGAGAAATTATATGTTACTGTTTACCATACAGACGATGAAGCCTTTAATATTTGGAAAAAAGTAACAGGCTTTTCAGAATCAAAAATTTTAAAAATAAGTACCAGCGATAATTTTTGGGAAATGGGTGACTCTGGACCATGCGGGCCATGCTCAGAAATATTTTTTGATCATGGTCCAGAATTTTCAGGTGGACTTCCAGGAAGTGAAGATGAAGGTGATAGGTATGTAGAAATTTGGAATTTAGTTTTTATGCAGTTCAATAAGAAAAAGAACGGAGATATGGAAAAACTTCCTAAACCATCTATTGATACTGGAATGGGAATAGAAAGAGTAGCTGCAGTATTACAAGGTACATCTGATAACTATGAAGTAGATACTTTTAGAAATATAATAGAGTTTACAAAAGAAAAATTTAAAATTGAAGAGAATGAACATACAAAGATTCCACTAAGAATAATTAGTGACCATTTAAGGTCAGTTGGTTTTCTAATTTCTGATGGCGTACTTCCTTCAAATGAAGGAAGAGGATATGTCCTAAGAAGAATTTTAAGAAGAGCAATAAGACATATTTACAATTTAAATATTAAAACAGAAAACTTTTATAAATTGGTTCCAATTTTAATAAAAGAAATGGGAAAACATTATAAGGAATTAAATGTTTATAGTGATCTTATTAATAATACTATTAAAACAGAAGAGTCAAAATTTTTAGAAACGTTAGATAAAGGTTTAAAAATTCTGCAGGAAGAAAATGATAAAAATAAAAAAAGCAAAATTTTTTCAGGCAAAGTTGCTTTTAAATTATATGATACTTATGGATTCCCACTAGATTTGACAGAAGATGTTTTAAAAGAAAATAATAAAAAAGTAGATATTAGTGATTTTAATATTGAGATGGAAAAACAAAAAGAAATGTCAAAAAAATCTTGGAAAGGCGATAATGATAATGAAAACCAGATCTTTTGGCATAAGATAATACAAGAAATAAAACCTACTACTTTTATAGGTTACGATACCTTAGAAAGCAAAGAGTATATTAGCAAGATAATTATAAATGGTGAGGAAGTAGAGCAGGTATCAGATCAAGATAATAAAATTTCTTTGTTATTTGAAAAGTCTCCCTTTTATGCAGAGTCAGGAGGGCAAATTGGGGATAGAGGAATTATAGAAAACTCTTCTTTTAAATTTAAAGTTATAGATACTATAAAAAGAGGAGAAAAGGTGTTTGATCACTATGGTCATTTAATCTCTGGAACGATTAAGAAAAAAGACCAAGTTATACTTAAAGTAGACCAAGAGTTAAGAAAATCAGTAGCCGCTAATCATTCTGCAACTCATTTATTACACAGTGCTCTAAGAATTAACCTTGGAAAGCATGTCACACAAAAAGGTTCTTTAGTTAATGAGACTAAGTTAAGGTTTGATATTTCACATAATTCTTCTATATCAGAAGATTTAATTAAAAAAATAGAAAAAGATATTAATCAGCAAATTTTTAATAATACACAAGTTTCCCATTCGGTAATCAATAAAGAAGAGGCTATAAATAAAGGAGCTATGGCCATATTTGGTGAAAAATATGGAGATAAAGTAAGAGTTATAGAAATGGGTAAAAGAAAAGAGAAGCCATATTCTGTTGAGTTGTGTGGAGGAACTCATGTTAGTAGAACGGGGGATATAGGTTTAATTAAAATTATTTCAGAAGGCAGTTTAGCATCTGGAGTAAGAAGAATTGAAGCAGTTTCTGGTTTAGTGGCAATTGAAAAATATAATAAAATAGAAAGTGATATGAACAATTTGGCATTAAAGTTAAAAACAACTCCTAAATTATTAGAAGATAAGGTAATAAAAATTTTAAATGAAAAAAAAGATTTAGAAAAAAAGCTATTACAAATTAATAATAATAGAAATGATAAAAGTGATAATTTTGAAATTAAAAAAATTAAAAATATTAATGTAATTCACGCGATCTTAGAAAATGTTAGTTCAAAGGAAATGAAACTAATCATTGACAAACAATTAAAAAAACAATCTAACAGTTTAGTTATACTCATATCCAAAGAAAAAGAAAAAGTAACCGCTGTGATCGGTATAGAAAAGAATATAAGTAATACTTTTGATGCTAATGATTTAATTAAACTAATTATACCTGTTTTAGGCGGAAAAGGCGGAGGTGGAAGAAATACTTTAGCCCAGGGAGGTGGAAGTAGTCCAGAAAACTCTGAAAAGGCCGTAAAGGTATTAATGGAAGAGATTGAAAGAAAGTTAGCTTCTTAAGCTTTTTAATGTGTCTGCAATTTTATTTATAAACTCTTTAGTTTCCATCCATTTTTGGTTCATCCCTACTAACAAAGCAAGGTCTTTTGTCATAAAACCCTCTTCTACAGTTTTGATACATGCATTCTCTAAGTCTGAAGAAAACTTTTTTAAATCTTCATTTTTATCAAAAGATGCCCTATATGAAAGGCCTTGTGACCAAGCAAATATTGATGCAATCGGATTAGTAGAAGTTTCCTTGCCTTTTTGATATTGTCTATAGTGTCTTGTAACAGTACCATGTGCTGCCTCAGCCTCAATTGCATTGCCGTCAGGCGTCATTAACACGGAAGTCATTAATCCAAGAGACCCAAAACCTTGTGCTATCGTATCAGATTGAACATCGCCATCATAATTTTTACATGCCCAAACAAAACCACCTTCCCATTTCATAGCACAAGCGACCATATCATCAATTAATCTATGTTCATAAATTATGCCCTTTTCATCAAATTTATCTTTAAATTCTTTTAAAAAAATTTTTTCAAAAGTATCTTTAAATAAACCATCATAAGCTTTCAAAATAGTATTTTTAGTAGACATATAAACTGGCCATCCTAAGTTAAGACCATAATTAAAACATGCTCTTGCGAAACCTTCTATAGACTCTTCTAAGTTGTACATGCTTAAAGCACACCCTTTATCTTTAAAGTCAAATACATCTTTAGTAATAGTTTCACCGTTTTGTGGTTCAAATACTAATTTTAATTTTCCAGGACCAGGAACAACAAAGTCTGTAGCTCTATATTGATCTCCAAATGCATGTCTTCCTATTACTATAGGTTTAGTCCAAGTAGGAACATACCTAGGGATATTTTTTATAATAATCGGTTGTCTGAAAACCGTACCACCTAAAATATTTCTAATAGTACCATTAGGAGATCGCCACATTTTTTTTAATTTAAACTCATCTACTCTCGCTTCATCTGGAGTAATTGTTGCACATTTTACTCCTACTCTATATTTTTTAATAGCTTCTGCTGCATCTATTGTAATTTGATCATCAGTATTGTCTCTGCTTTGAACACTAAGGTCATAATATTTTAATTCAATGTCTAGCCAAGGAAGTATGAGTTCGTCTTTAATAAGTTGCCATATTATTCTGGTCATTTCATCCCCATCAAGTTCAACAACGGGGTTATTAACTAAAATTTTTTTCACATCATCCTCACAAATTAAAATTCATTAAAAATTATCTTCAATAAATCCAATAGTCTTACTAATAGAATTTTTAAAAATTATATTACTATTTTTATTAGTATATAAAAAACCACTTTTTTTTAAATCTTTTATAAGATTTTTTAAAGAGTGCCAAAAATTATTAATATCTAATATTATAATTTTTTTATCTATTAAGGCTAGTTGGTTTAAAGATATTAATTCAAAAACTTCGTCTAAAGTTCCAAATCCTCCAGGCAATGCTATAAAAAAATCAGACTCTTTAATCATAATACTTTTTCTATCAAATAAGTCTTTAGTAACAATTTCTTTTTTAGATTTTATTATATCCATTTTGTTTTTAAAAAACTTAGGTATTACTGAAATCAAAGAGCCATTTTTTGCTAGCACTCCTTCTGCAAGTGCACCCATTAGACCTGAATTACCTCCTCCATAAATAACATTAAAATTTCTTTCAGCTAGTTTTTTTCCTAATGTATTTGCTAGTTTTAA
This sequence comes from Rhodospirillaceae bacterium, assembly GCA_902615805.1. Taxonomy (GTDB): domain Bacteria; phylum Pseudomonadota; class Alphaproteobacteria; order TMED109; family TMED109; genus TMED131. Next base: position 234,892 of record CACMQH010000001.1, on the reverse strand, counting down.
ATATTTAATATTATTTCCAGACTTACTTCCACAAAAAACACAAACCGTATGAGTTTTTTTTTGCATAATCTTTAAAAAGCTTTAAGAATATTTTCTATAAATAAAGTCAGGGTTTTCAGATCCAGCTTTTGATAGGGGCTCTTCCAATACATTTCTATATGGAGAAAATTCACAAGTGGGATCAGTAGCATCTGCATTACCTGTTAAGGCAAATGCCTGACACCTACAGCCACCCCAATCAATTTCTCTTCTATCACAGGATTGACAAGGTTCAGGCATCCAATCAGTTCCTCTAAATCTATTAAATGATTCAGAGTGCTCCCATATCCATGCTAATGATTTTTCTTTTAAATTATCAAAATTTAAAAAATTTAATGATTCAGCAGCGTGGCAAGGTAAAACTTTTCCTGCAGGGGTAATATTTAAGAATTGACGACCCCATCCACCCATGCAAGATTTAGGCTTTTTGGCATAATAGTCGGGTACAACATAATCAATTGCTAAGATACCTTTATATTTTATTCTTGCTTCTTCAACTATAATTGTTGCTTTATCTAATTGTTCTCTTGTTGGCAGGAATGCAGTTTGATTCTTAAGGGCCCACCCATAATATTGTACTTGTGCCACTTCAAGTCTTTCAGCATCCAATTCAACTGCTAGTTCAATCATATTCTTTAAATTATGAAGGTTCTGACGGTGCATTACAGCATTTACCGTTAAAGGCAATCCAACTTTTCTAATTAGACCACAAGTTTCTATTTTTTTTTGATGTCCTTTAAAACCAGCAATTTTTTCAGAATTATTAGGATCAGTATCTTGTATAGAAACTTGAACATGATCTAAGCCTGCATCATAAAGCTTTTTTAACCTATCTTCATTAATCAAAACACCGGAAGTAATTAGGTTAGTATATAGTCCTATTTTAGAAGCATGGTTTACTAATTCTTCTAAATCTTTTCTAGCAGTAGGTTCTCCTCCTGAAAAGTGTGCCTGTAAAATACCTATTTTGGCCCCATCAGACAAAGCTGTTTTCCATAAATCTGTACTAATTTCATTACTTTTCAACTCTAATTCTACTGGGTTTGAACAGTAAGGACATGAAAGAGGACATCTATGTGTTAACTCGCAAAGCATTGCATATGGTATAAGAGTTTTACTTTTTTTTTCTGGAGTACTAAAGCTCATATCTTTATTTAAATCATTCATTTGTTAAAAATCCTTTATCCGCTAAAGATTGTAACATAGTAACAACGTCATTAGTTACTTGCTCCTTAGGAGCATCTTCATATTTAACTAAAAGCTTATCAATAATTTGTTTCAGAGTATCTTTTCCATTTATTAATTGCATTACCTCTCCAGCAATATCATCTAACTCAAATACTCTTTCAGGAGCATTAATGATCCATTTTTTTCTTGCATTGTCAAACCTAAGTTTTGCGTGCCTAGGTAATGAAGGAACATCTTCAATTTTTAATTGTATCAATTTACTCATGAACTATTTTTTCTCAACCCTTCTGGAACAAATGCTCCTGGAGGTATATTACCGGGATCAACATATGAATGATAAAGAGCATCAAGTTGTGCCCATAAAACTTCAGTTTTAAATTTTACAGCATTCAAAACGGCCTCTTGATCACTTCTAGTAATAGCATTATTAATTACCCATTCCCTACCAAATTCAACATCTCTTCTGGCTTGATTAATTCTTTTTTTAAAATACGCTAAAGCATAATCATCTGCCCACTCATAATGTTTAGATAGGCCTGTAATCCTTTCTTGATGTATGGCAGGTGCATATATTTCTGTTAGTGAAGAGGCAATTCCTTCTAATAATGATTTGTTTTCAACAAAATTAACATAGGCATCTACTGCAAATCTAGTTGCAGGAAGCAAACCTTTACATGATTTAACATATTCTAAATCAAGGTTAAGTTTTTCACATAATTGTAAATATCTAGCAATACCTCCACTACCATCTATATCGCCCTCATGATCTATAACTCTGGAACGCCATTCTAGTCTAAGTTTAACATCATTTATTCTAGCCATTAGTGTTAGGTCTTTTCTTGGAATAGACCACTGATAATAAAATCGGTTCAAGGCCCAGGCTTGTATTTGTGGAAAACTTAGCTTTCCATTGTGTAACAATTTATGAAAAGGATGTAAGCTATGGTATCTTTGGTTCCCTAATTCTACCAGTGCATCAATAAATTCTTGTCTCTTAAGAGGTTGATCATTTTCATACTCTTTAGATGGACCAGGAAAAAATGGAGCTGGCATTATCATATCTTAATCTCCATAGTATCATATGCAACTTCCCAACCTGCATTTTCTAAAACTTTTCTTTCCGATGAATTATTTAACAAGGCTGGGTTTGTAGTATTAATGTGTATAAATATTTTTCTATTTATTTTTACGTCTTTAAAAATATTCAGTGAACCTTCTTCTCCTGACATACTAATGTGCCCCATTCTTTTACCTGTTTTAATTCCAACTTTTTGTTTAATCATTTCATCATCTGTCCAAAGAGTTCCATCAAAAAATAGCAAATTTGTATTGTTAAGCTTATCTTTTAGCCAATCTGGTACATATGCACAAGCAGGAATATAAAAGAAACTTGCTCCAGTTTCTTCGTTACAAATTTCTAGTGCAATTGTATCTTCATCAACAGATCCAAAATTAGGTCCCTTATTTGCGTCTTCTAACCATAAAGCAACTTTTCCTGGGACCGCGAAAGCTTTTACTTTAATACCACTTGCAGTTTTATCAGCATTTAATAATTCTAAGTAACTATCAAGTTTAATCGGAACTTTGTTAACAAATTTAGGGTTTAATACGTTAAAAATACTATTACTATTAAGCACATTGATTACTCTTTCTGTAGCATATAAATTAAAAGCTTGTGATTCTCTTAAATTTATAAGACCAGCAGTATGATCTACATCAGCATTAGTGAGAAACACACCCATTATAGGACTATATCTTAGCGGATCGTTTTCTGCAGGCATTAGTTCCGGGTTTTCCCAGAGCTGTTGTCTTAAATCAGGAGAAGCATTTAATATGAACCACTTCTTTTTATCTAAGCTAACTGCTATAGAAGACTGTGTTCTTTTAATTGCGTTAGAATTTTTATTTCTGGCTAATCTGCTATTTGGATGGTTGCAGTTCCACTGAGGATATCCTCCACCTGCTGCTGCTCCTAAGACTCTAATAAACATTAAGCTTGATTAAAATATATAGGAGACAACAAACATGGTGTATTATTTACTCAAAGCTTAAAGCTCTGCGCATGCATAACAATTGATTTCTAAACCAACAGCTACTTCGCGAATTTCAGGTTTTTTCCACATAATGTTCTCCCTTTAATAGTTAATAATATAAATAATAATAATTTCATTGAGAATAATTACTATCTATAATTATTATAATAAAAACTTATAAATACTAACCTTATAAATATTGATAGTATTAGATAATAAAATTAGTACTATATATAGATGAAGTTTCTGTTTTATATAATTATTTTATTTCTTATTATACCTTTAAAAGCATCTCCCATAGTAAGTGCTACTTGGTTATCTCAAAATTTATGTAAAGAAAATATTAAATTGATAGAAGTAGGTACATCGTATAACTCTTACCTAGTAGAACATATACAGTGTTCTCAATACACTAATTTTTATAAAGATGGATGGAGAGATAATAAAAAAGAAGTTCCTATGTATTTGCCAGAACCTGAATTTTTAATAAATATTTTAAAAAAATTGGGTATTGGTAATGCCGATCATGTAATTTTATATCCAAAAAAAAATACTGATATTTATTCTATGGCTGAAACTACAGCGATTTATTTCACTCTAAAATTTTTAGGGCATAAGAAAATATCAATATTAGATGGAGGTTATCCATATTTTAAAAAAAAATTTGATTTATTTATAGAAGAAGGAGAGTTTAAAGTTAAGTCTAATATAAGCTACAAAGCAAATATAGATAGAAGTATTTTAGCTGACAGCAATGATATAATTGAAGGAAAGAAAAATAATTATTTATTAGTAGATTCTAGAGAAAATGATTTTTATTTAGGTATTAATAAATTAAAAGGGTTTAGTAAGTATGGAACTATAGAATCCTCAATAAACATACCTTCTAAATGGTTTCTTGAAGGAAGAGGGTTAAGATTCAATAATTTAAACTTATTAAAAAAAATTTATGATTATTCAGAAATAGATTTGGATAAAAATCTTATATTCTTTTGTTATTCAGGTCTAGAAAGTTCAATAAATTGGTTTGTATCATATGAATTAATGAAAAACAAGAAGTCAAAACTTTATGAAGGTTCTTTATTTGATTGGATATCAAAAAATAAACCGTTTTATAAAAAAAAACTTTAAAAAAGCGTAGACAATAAAAGTAATTTTATTATTCTAATATTTGTGCCTAGGTAGCTCAGTTGGTAGAGCATGCGACTGAAAATCGCAGTGTCGGTGGTTCAATCCCACCCCTGGGCACCTCACAACTTACAATTGATAAATAAACAAAAACAGTTTTAAAATATTTTTTTAATTTTTATAACTAATACTGGTAATAAAGTTGCAACTAAAAAAGAGACAAATAATAGTGATTCACTAATAAAAGTCGGAAAATATTTTGCTGGCAAAATTAAACCCACTAATAAAGATTGAGTAAAGTTAGGGCTAGGAAAAAATAGAAGACCACTAATTAAACCAATTGTTATTGAAAAAATAACTTGTTTTGTATTAATATCTTTTCTATAAAAACCATAAAAGACGCTTATTACAGCTGAACAGCAAAATAAATCTGCTAATAAAAATAAGTATAAAATACTTAATCCTTTGGAAGAAACTATAAATGTAATTAAACAAAGTGCTAATATAATAGCGTTGGATAATTTAATAGAGTTTAATTCGGAACTAATTACTTTTTTTGCATCTACAATAATTAAGCTGGAAATAGCATTTATTATAGTATCAATGCTACTAATAGCTAAAGAAATAGATAAAAATATTAACATACCTGAAATATATAAGTTTTGTTTTTGTAATATTAGATAAAAAAATGCAAGGTCAGCATTAACATTTTCATTTTGCGAAATAGCCACTAAACCAATAAACCCCATCATAAAAACTATCGGAGTAACAATTAATAAAGATAATGTTAAACTATACGTCAATGTTTTGTTATTTTGTGCAGCATAAACTCTTTGCCAATTACCTTGATGAAAAAGATTTGTAGCAGCAACAGCAATAAAAAAAGTTAATCCTGCTGTAAAATTATTTATATAACCTAAGCTTAATAATTCAGGTTTTTTTTGTTTTATAAAATTGAAATTAAAATGGTCGGGTAGAGTAAAAAAAAGATAAAAAAAACTAAAGACTAATAGTATAGCAAAAAATATAAATTGAATTTTATCTGTAAAAATAGATATTCTTAGTCCACCATAGAGTGTATAAATTATTGAACATGATAATACTATTAAAGAAGTTATCCATAAATCATTACCAGACAAATATCTAACTAAGAGTGAAACAGCAGTTACTTCTGCTATTAAAAATATTATCATATAGAAAGTTGATAATATAAAAATAAATTTATATAGCTGATTACCAAAATGTAGATTAATTACTTCTATCAATGTTTTAGCTTGAGGGTATTTAGTTCTAAAAGTTTTTCCTAAATAAATTAAGAAAAAAAATGGGGCTGCTGTTCCCAGCGCATATCCGATAACAGCACCTATGCCTCCCCATGTAGCTGCTGATGCAGGACCAAATAAAACCCAAGTGCCTAATGCAGAAGCAACTAAACTCATAGTTAGTGAAATGGTTTTAACTGACCTATTAGCTAACAGATAGTTGTTTAAATCTAAAAAATTTTTAGAATAAAAAATTCCCAAAACTACAAAAAACAAACTGATAAGGCATATAATAATTATCGAATTAATTTGACTTATTAAATTTATTGACTCCATAAAACTTCCCTTTCTGAATTACCGGACAGGTTCATTGGGTTTATTCTCAGCTTCATTAAGCACCCCATATTATTAGAATAAAAGTTTAAAGAAATTACAATAGAAAGTTTTAAATTCTTTTCTTACAAACATTAATAATAAATTTTTTTTCACTATAAATTAGCTTTTTCTTCTAAACTTTTTTATAAGGTATAATCAAAGAAAATTTACTTTTAATATTTTTTTAGGAAAGTCTGTCTTCAGCTATACTTGCTAAAAAACTTGACCCTATGCTTAAAACTGAATCATTAAAATCATATTTGGGGTTATGTAAAGATGCTGAAGGCCCATTACCAATCCATGCAAAGCATCCAGGAACTTTTTTTAAAAAGTAGGAAAAGTCCTCAGAGCCCATCATCGGTGCTTGAGATGATGAAGCTTTGTTGCCAACAATTTTTTTTGCTGAATCATATGCAAATTCACTTTGTTTTTTATGATTTATAGTTGCTGGATAGCCTTTTTGAAAATTAATATCTACTTTTGCTCCAAATGCATCACAGGTTGAGTTAACAACCTCAAAGAATCTCTTTTTTGCTAAAACTCCAATTTTATCATTGTAATACCTAATAGTACCAGAGAGTGAAGCACTCTTTGGTATTACATTATTAGCATGCCCAGAGTTAAAGGAAGCTACAGTTATTACAAGTGTTTCTTTTGGATCAGAATTTCTAGATACAATATGTTGTAGATTTTGAATAATTGAAGCACCGCAAACAATTGGGTCTATAGAGTTTGATGGCATAGCTCCATGAGCGCCTTTACCTATAATTTCAATAACAAAATTATCTGCAGCAGCTAGTCTGGGTCCAGATTCTATAGCAAGGACGCCTGCTTCTAATCCTGGCATATTATGCATACCATAAATCTCATTAATAGGATATCTTTCTAAAAGTCCATCATCTATCATTGCTTTTGCCCCTGCAAAACCTTCTTCAGCAGGCTGAAAAATTAAAACAACTTTTCCTTTAAAGTTTTTAGTCTCTGATAAATATTTTGCTGCTCCTAATAGCATAGTGGTGTGTCCGTCATGGCCACAAGCATGCATTTTTCCATCACATTTTGATTTATATTTTTTATTTTTATTTTCCTCAAATATTGGCAAGGCATCCATATCAGCTCTAAGTCCTATAGTTTTACCTGTTCCATTTTCTAAAGTAGCTACAACTCCAGTTTTTCCTATACCTTCTTCTATTTCAGTAATTCCAAACTCTTTTAATAATTCAACAACTTTTTTTGATGTATTAAATTCATTATAGGCTAATTCAGGGTTTTCATGAAAGTGATGACGCCAACTTATCATTTCATTTTCAAAAGAAGCTATTCTATTTTTAATAGGCATAATAAATTCACTTATTTTTTAATGGTTTCCATAATATCTCATTTTTATTGGTCTGTCTTGCTAAAACAAATAATAAATCTGATAATCTATTGATATATTTTAGAATTTCTGTATTAATTTTAATTTTTTCACTAAGTTTTACAATACTAATTTCACATCTTCTACAAATAGTTCTTGTTAAATGATACAATGACGATATTTTATCACCTCCGGGTAATATAAATGAAGTTAAAGGTTTTAGTTTAGCGTTGATTTTATCAATTGTCTCTTCTAGATAAGTAGTTTGGCTATTAGATAATCTAATAGTATTTTTTTTTTTACTAAATGGTGTAGCTAAATCTGCTCCTATGTCAAATAAATCATTTTGAATATTTTGTATAATTCTTTTTTGGCTAGATTTTGAATAATTTGTAATTAAACCTAAAGTAGCATTTAATTCATCCACATTGCTTATCGCTTCTATTATATTAGAAGATTTTTTTACTCTTTTACCGCCAACTATAGATGTATAACCACTATCACCACCCTTAGTATAGATTTTATCTAGTTTAACCATATTCTATTATAACATAGATTAATTTATAATTAAAATAACTAATAGTAAGTAAATATTATGTTGATTCTGTTCTATTTATGTTCTAAATTAATAATTTATTTTATTTCTATATTGACTATATCAAACTTATACGCAATATTTAGATAAGTAAAAAAATAAAACACAACATATAGTAATATATCCACAAATTATTATTAACAGTTGTGGATAAAAAAGAGTATGAATTATGTTAAAAAATTATGCACAAATTGATAATCAAAATAGAAAAAATTCTGATATCTTAAATGTAGTACAAATTAAACCTGGAATAAACGTTCAGAAAGATAACTCTAAGGACGTACTTTTAACTGAATTTGGCAAAGCAACTCTAAAAGATAGATATCTACTTCCTGATGAGGATTATCAGGGTATGTTTGCAAGGGTTGCTAGTTATTTTTCAGATAATGCTGAACATGCTCAAAGGTTGTATGATTATATGTCTAAACATTGGTTTATGCCTTCTACTCCTATTTTATCTAATGGAGGTACAAATAGAGGTCTTCCTATTTCATGTTTTTTAAATGAAGCAGGAGATAGTCTTCATAGCATTGTAGATTTATGGAATGAGAATGTATGGCTAGCCTCTAAAGGAGGAGGTATTGGATCTTATTGGGGTAACTTAAGGGGAATAGGAGAAAAAGTTGGTCAAGCAGGGAAAACCTCAGGTGTAGTTCCTTTTATTAGGGTTATGGATTCTTTAACATTAGCAATTAGTCAAGGTAGTCTTCGAAGAGGTTCAGCAGCATGCTATTTACCTATATGGCATCCTGAAGTTGAAGAGTTTATTGATTTGAGAAGGCCTACAGGAGGAGATCCCAACAGAAAAGCTTTAAACCTTCACCATGGAATTGTTATTACAGATGAATTTATGAGGGCTGTTGAAGAAGATAGGGAGTGGTCTCTTAAAAGTCCTAAAGATGGATCTGTCCAAAAAACACTTAAAGCAAGGTCTCTTTGGATTAAACTTCTTACAGCAAGAATTGAGACAGGTGAGCCATATTTATTGTTTATAGATAAGGTTAATGAAGCCATTCCTAACCATCAAAAACTTGCTGGATTACAGGTTAAAATGTCAAATTTATGCAGTGAAATTACTCTTCCAACTGGAATTGATAGGGATGGAAATAGAAGAACAGCTGTTTGTTGTCTTTCATCATTAAATATAGAAAAATATGATGAATGGAATAATGAAAAGGGTTTTATTGAAGATGTAATGAGATTCTTAGATAATGTAATGGAAGACTTTATTACGAGAGCTCCAGATACAATGGAGTCTGCAAGGTACTCGGCAATGAGAGAAAGAAGTGTAGGTTTAGGTGTAATGGGATTTCATTCATTTTTGCAGAAAAAAAGAATTCCCTTTGACTCAGTAATGGCAAAAGTATGGAATAAGAGAATATTCTCTAAAATTAAAGAAGAAGCAGATAAAGCATCTACAGTCTTAGCTTTTGAAAAAGGAGCATGTCCAGATGCAAAAGATTATGGGGTAAATGAGAGATTTTCAAATAAGATTGCAATTGCACCTACAGCTTCTATTTCAATAATTTGTGGAGGAGCTTCACCAGGAATTGAGCCAATAGCAGCCAATAGCTTTACTCAAAAAACCTTATCAGGTTCCTTTAATGTAAGGAATCCTCATTTAAAAAGTTTATTAGTTGAAAAAGGAAAAGATAATGAAGAGATTTGGTCTTCGATAACAATTAATAAAGGGTCTGTACAACATCTTGAATTTTTAGATGATTCAGAAAAAGCAGTTTTTAAAACTGCATTTGAACTTGATCAAAGAAGAGTAATAGAGTTGGCGGGGGATAGAACTCCTTATGTTTGTCAGGCTCAATCACTAAACATATTTTTAAAACCAGATGTTAGTAAAAGAGATCTTCATATGATACATTTTTCAGCATGGAAAAGAGGAGTAAAAAGCTTGTATTATTTAAGATCTTTATCTATTCAAAGAGCTGAAGTGGTTTCGCATAACAAAAAAACTACTGAAGTTCCTATAAAAGGTAAAATAAATGAAGGCGAGGAACCTTATGGTAATCAGTTAGATTATGAGGAATGTTTATCTTGCCAATAAAGTAGAGAGGAAAAATGTCATTATTAGATACAAAAAGAATTTATAAACCATTTAAATATCCCTGGGCTTACGATGCTTGGCTACAGCAACAGAGAATTCACTGGATACCTGAAGAAGTTCCTTTAGCTGATGATGTTTCAGATTGGAATAGAAAATTAACTAAGCCTGAAAGAAATTTACTTTCTCAAATTTTTAGATTTTTCACTCAATCTGATATAGAAGTTAATAATTGTTATATGAGTCATTACTCTAGAGTATTTAAACCTACAGAAGTGTGTATGATGCTGTCAGCTTTTTCTAATATGGAGACTATTCATATTGCTGCTTATTCTCATTTGTTAGATACAATAGGTATGCCAGAAGTTGAATATTCGGCATTTCTTGAGATAAAAGAAATGAGGGATAAATACGATTATATGCAAAAATTTAACACTAAGACAAAAATAAATATTGCAAAAACCTTAGCAATATTTGGAGGTTTTACAGAAGGCTTACAGTTATTTGCTACTTTTGCAATTCTTTTAAATTTTCCTAGATTTAATAAAATGAAGGGAATGGGACAAATAGTGACTTGGTCAGCAAGAGATGAAAGCCTCCATACAGAATCAATTATTAAACTTTATAATACTTTTGTTAGTGAAAACCCTGAAATAAACAAAGAAGAATTAGAGAGGGATCTTTATATAGCTTGTAACACTATGATAGAACATGAAGATGCTTTTATTGATAGAGCGTTTGAATTAGGAAAAGTAGAAGGGCTCAGACCTGAAGAAGTAAAACGATATATGAGATATATGGCAGATATTCGTTTAAACCAACTTAAATTACAGCCTATATATAAAATAAATACAAATCCATTGCCATGGATGGATGAGATGTTAAATGCAGTAGAACACACGAATTTTTTTGAAAATAGGGCAACGGAGTACTCAAAAGCAGCTACTACGGGTACATGGGAAGAAGCATTTATTTAATTACAATTATTTTATAATCCGTTAGGATTTTTATTAGACAATATCTTCCACACTTTTTCAGGTTTTGCAGGCATATCAATATGATCTATATCTAAAGCATTACATACTGCATTAATTACTGCAGGTGGTGCTCCTATAGCGCCCGCTTCTCCTGCTCCTTTAATTCCTAATGGATTAGTAGTACAAAGAATTTCATTATAATTAAATCTTATAGATGGTATATCACTAGCCCTTGGAATAGCGTAGTCCATAAAGGAACCGCTTAGTAGTTGTCCTGTATTATTATCATAAATTGTTTCTTCAAATAAGGCTTGACCAATACCTTGTGCAATACCTCCGTGAACTTGACCTTCTAACAATAATGGATTAATAACTTTTCCAAAATCATCAATTACCGAATAGCTTAAAATTTTTACAAAACCAGAAAGTTTATCTATTTCTAATTCACAAATATGAGTACCGTTAGGGTAGGTATATGTTCCAGATTGAGGAGTCCAATCTGCATTTATGTTTAAGGGTTCTAGTGTGTTAAATAATTTAGTTAGATCAGAAAAAGAATAATTTTTATTGTTAAATTTAAATAATCCTTTTTTATAAATAATATTGTTGGGATCAGTTTTTAAGTGTTCAGCTAGCAACTCTTGTGTATTCTTTAAAAACTTTTTTGAGGCAAGAAATAAAGCATTGCCGCCTACGGGCATTGACCTTGATCCTCCAGTTCCAGAACCTTTTGGTATTTCCATACTATTACCTTGAATTATATTGATCTGATTAATATCAATATCTAGTACTTCTGAAACAATTTGAGAGTATGATGTTAAATGACCTTGTCCATTAGATTGCGTACCTATTTTGACTTCAACATTGCCATTTCCTCCAATTTTTAAATAACAATACTCTGGACCACCACCACCACAGGCCTCTATATAAGTTGAGATACCAATGCCCCTATATTTATTATTTTTCAATGATAAACTTTTTCTTCTATCAAAGGAGTTATAATCAGAAAGTGCTAAACAGTCAGATAGGTTTTTTTTAAAATTGCCACTATCATATGTATGACCTAATGGTGTTTTATAAGGCATATCCTTTTCTTCAATAAGATTAATTTTTCTTATTTCTAGAGGACTAATATTTAGTTCTCTGGCTGACTTATCCATAAGCCTTTCTATTAAGTAAGCTGCTTCAGGCCTTCCAGCTCCTCTATACGCATCTACAGGGTTAGTATTAGTAAAAACACCTTTTACATTTGCATATGCATTAGAAATCTTATAACAGCCAGTAAGCATAGCTGTTCCTGCGTAAGTAGGAATAAAAACTCCAAAATCAGAAATATAAGCCCCTATATTTGCATAAGTATTTACCATCAATGCTGTAATATTGTAGCTTTTGTCAAACCCTAACTTTGCAGTACTAATATGATCTCTACCATGAATATCAGATATAAAACTCTCGGATCTTTTTGCTACCCACTTTACTGGTCTATTCGTTAATTTAGAGGCTGCCAGAGTAAGCACGTATTCTGGATAATTAAAAATCTTCATTCCAAACCCACCACCAACATCAGGTGTAAAAACATTTAATTTATCTTCTTTAATATTTAATATACTAGATAATTTCTTTTTTAAACTATGTACTCCTTGACTAGAACAATACAAGTTGTATGTATCAGAATCTAGGTTATATTGACCAATGCTGCTTCTGCATTCAATGGGATTTGGTACTAATCTATTATTCACTAATTCAATTGAGGTAATATATTTTGAATTTTTTAATGCATTTTCAGTTTTTTTAATATCTCCTAACTCCCAATCAAAGCAAATGTTACTTGATAGTTCATCTCTAACAATTGGAGCTTTATTTCTTATGGCATCATTTATATTAGTAGTGCTTTGCATTTCTTCATATTCAATTTCAATAAAATCTGCTGCCTCTTCGGCTATTTCATTAGTTTGCCCAATAATAGCTAGTACTGGTTCGCCTACATATCTTACTATTTGATTAGCTAAAATATTTCTAAAGGTATCTAGCATTTGAGTGCCATCTTTATTTGTTACCTTAAAACCTGGATACATAGGATTTATATTCATATTTTTAATTGTGTCATTACTTAAGATTTCCAATACACCATTGCACCTTTTAGCTTTTTCATAATTTATATTTAAAATTTTAGCAAAAGCATACGGAGATCTAACAATATACATATAAACTTGATCTTTAAAATTGATATCATCATTATAACAACCAGATCCAGTTAAAAACTTATCATCCTCTTTTCTTTTAACAGATTGTCCAATACCAAACTTCAATAACTTTCTCCTTTATGTTTTTTTATTAATATAAAACAATATTACAATATTGAAAAATAGTAATTTATAATTATAATCTTACTATGAAAGATAAAAAAAAATTAGATACTCCAATATTCACAATAGGTGAATTAGTTAAGCATAGATACTACCCATTTAGAGGTGTAATATTCGATGTTGATCCTGAGTTTATGAATAGCGAAGAATGGTACGATTCTATACCTCAAGATATAAGGCCAAAGCGAAATCAGCCATTTTACCATCTATTTGCTGAAAATGATGACGGTCCTTACATAGCATACGTTTCTCAACAAAACCTTCTTCATGATGAAAACTTAGATCCTTGTTCTCATCCACAAATTAGCTCTGTATTTGATGGATTGAAGGATGGCAAGTATGTTTTAAAAGAATCAAACTTACAGTAAGGTTTATTTACAATTTTCGACGTACTTCCCAGACCAACCACTTACTTCATTAGCAAGCTGACTAGTTAATAATCTTCTAAAATTAGCATGGCAAGTGCCACATGCTTTGCCTAAACCACACATTGCAATAACAGTATCATCTATATTATCATTTGTTATAGCATTGTTAAGGTTTAACGCTGATTGCTCAGCTTTAGAGTATAATTTATTAAAATAATCTGGTAGAGCCCAGACCGCTGGTGTTGCATTAGTGAAACCTTTAGAAGATAAATTACTTTTTTCAGACCATAGGTATTTTGTTTTTTCTAATAATTTTACTATCTCCTGGGCATCATTTGCAGCTAAATCTTTATTATAATCAACTTTTTCTTTTAGTTCTACATAGGGTGACAATCTTTTTACTCTTTCCCAAATACCTTGCATTGCTGTTTTACGAGTTTCAATAGTAATTAAGGTCTCATCAAAATCTGATGCTGTGACATGATTGATAGAATATGATATAAGTAATAATATCAATAATTTAAAAAATCTGTTCATAACTTTAATATTAGTTTGTTTTAATTTAAAAGCAATATATTAAATAAGCTATAATATATTAATATTACAATTAGATCATTTTTTGTCTAACCAAGGAGCATCTGGAGCGGTAATTTCTCCTTTGGGTAAAGAAGAATTTTTTTTATCGTCATTATTGAAGACTAAATTCAGTTTTTTCTTGATATAAAGTCTACCTAAAATAAATGAAAAAATTATAGCTATTAAAAATATAAATACTCCGATAAGAGGATGATAATACATAATTTAATTTTACAAAAAAAAAAAATTAAAACAACTGATTTATATTTGCTTTTTCCTTTTTAGATAGGGTAAATACTTCATAGCCACTTTTAGTTACACCTACTGTATGTTCATATTGGGCTGATAATTTTTTATCTCTTGTAACAGCTGTCCATCCATCACTCAATATTTTAATATCTTTTTTTCCAATGTTAATCATTGGCTCTATAGTAAATATCATTCCTTCTTTTAATTGCATACCTTTTCCTTTTTCTCCGTAATGTAAAATATTTGGAGCACAATGAAATACTCTCCCTATCCCGTGCCCACAGAAGTCACGTACGACTGAATATCCAAAGTTCTCAGCATAATCTTGAATAGCATTTCCAATATCGCCCAATGTATTTCCAGGTTTAACCTTTTTAATTCCTTCCCACATAGAATTGAATGTAACATCAACTAACTTTTCTGATTTAATATTTTTTTTTCCAATAAAAAACATTCTGCTAGTATCCCCATGCCATTCATCTAGTATAACCGTTATATCAATATTAATAATATCACCACTTTTAAGTATTTTGTTCGCAGGAATTCCATGACAAACAACGTGGTTTACTGATGTACATATTGATTTGGGAAAACCTTTATAATTTAGTGGAGCAGGTATTGCTCCATTTGATATTATAAAATCATGACATAGTTTATCAAGCTCAAGTGTGGTCACATTTTCTTTAACATAAGGAGTAATATAATCTAACACCTGTGACGCTAGTTTGCCAGCTTTTCTCATTTTGTCAAAATCCTCTTCGCTATGCAGAAAAACAGGATTATTATATTCATCGAAAATAGTGTTATTATTCATAATTCTATTGCATATTTATCATTTTATAAAAAAAACCTCAATGCTTGATTGAATAATACAATTTTTTTATTATTTTTTTGATTAATCACAGCAAATCTATATTCTAAAAATATGCAAAATGCTATCATTATAATTATTGGAAATGAAATATTATCAGGAAGAACACTTGATAAAAACTCTAATTTCATTGCAGGGCGTTGTTCGAAGATTGGAATTAGTATTGATGAAATCAGAGTGATACCTGACAGAGTAAAAATTATAAAAAAAACAATTTTAGAGGCGTCAAAAAAATATAAAAATGTTTTCGTGACTGGTGGCATTGGTCCTACACACGACGATATTACAGCTGTATCAATTGCTTTAGCATTTAAAAAAAAACTAGTAATAAATAAGAAAGCAAAACAGTTATTAGAGGATTATTATAAAAGTAGTAAATTTGAACTTAATGAAAGTAGAATGAAAATGGCATATTTTCCAGCTCAATCAAAATTAATTATGAATTCAGTATCTGCAGCGCCTGGATTTAATATAAAAAATGTTTGGGTGATGGCAGGAGTTCCTAAAATAATGCAAGCAATGTTTCTAGAAGGTGTAGAACCTAGACTAAAGAAGGGAAAAGTATTTTTTTCAAAAACTTTAAAAATTGAAAAACCTGAGGGAGACATAGCTGAAGATTTGAAGAATTTAAGTGAAGAATTCGATAGTATCGATATAGGAAGTTATCCATTTTATAATCCTCCAAAAATTGGAACTAATATAGTTTTAAGAGGTAAAGATTTGAAATTAATAGAAAAAGCCATTAAAAAAATTAGCAATATTTTAAAACAGTCTAATATACTATTTTCTATAGATTAAATTTAATTAATTTGCTATGAATGTATAGAATTAGCCCACTTGGCGGAATAGGTAGACGCAAGGGACTTAAAATCCCTTGTCCGTAAGGACGTCCCGGTTCGAGTCCGGGAGTGGGCACCAAACTATTAATTGATTTATAACAATAAAATTTTTAGCCTAGGCCTTATAAAGTGATTTATAGGGTATAATAATACTTTTATTAAGTTTTTTTTCAGGATAAACTTTTTTATTCAAATATAATTTTATTAGTTTTTCATAAATTTTAAAACCAGCAGCAATGCTTATGGCTACACTTCCACTTTGGCGAGGGTTAATTTCAATAATAATTGGATTTTTTTTATTATCAAACATTACATCACAATCATAAAGCCAAGATAACTCAAAGTTCTTAATTATTTTTTTTCCTAAATTAATTAATTTTTCATTATCTAATATTTGATGTCCCCTATTAGGGAATAAAGGATGAATCCTTTTCCTGGGAATGACTGATAAACTTTTTCCTTCCCAGGATAATAAGTCAATATCTATCACTGGTTCAGATAACTCTTGCATAACTAAGTAATTTTTATAAAGTGATTTTGTTTCTAATATAGGGAGAAATTCGTTAATGTTATTGAATATACTAATGTTAGAATTCGATGTATTTTTTTTTTTATTTTTACTGATAATGAAGATATTTCTGCTACCTCTATCTAAGCAAGGTTTAATTACTGCTCCCCCATATTTTTTAAAATAAAGTATTATTTTTTTTTTTAATTCTTCTTTATTTTTAATTAATGCCCATTCTGCAGTAGGTATATTAAACTCACTTAATTTTGAATAAGTTTTAGACTTGTCGTTCAAAACCTTCAATTTATTATTATCAATACAAGCTATAGTAGTGCCAATTTTAGAAAAAAAACTCTTCTTTTTTGAAAGAGATAATGCCTCTTCATCTGAGGTGGGAATAATCAGATTAATTTTTTCTCTTTTCACTATTTCTTCGCAAGCAGAAATATAATTTTTATTATTACCCTTAGGTACTGTAAAAAATTTATCGCAAAAGTATTTTCCTATTGCATTAGCATTATAATCAGTTCCAATAATTGATAATTTTAACTCTTTAATTTCTTTTAAAGATTTTATTATCTGTGGCATTAGCTCACCACCAACGCAAGTTATCATAATGTTAGTCATTTTTTAACTCTAATTTATCAATAATTTGATCTTTTAAATAACTTTCAATGGAATATTTACCTAACAGTTTTGAAAATTTAATAGGAGATAATCCTTTTTTATTATTTTGTACTCTTTTTATAGTTATATTAGTTTTTTTAAAAGTAGTTCCTCTTTTGATTTTTTTATTTGCTACTATTACTCTAAGAAATTTTTCTCTATTCTTTTTAATTGTTTTAAAAAAATCATTTTCATTTTTTAGCATTCTTTCTGTTTCTATAATTCTCTCTACTAATTTTTTCATTCCTTTATAATCCAGAGAAATTTTATGATCAAAGCCTTTTCTATTAGCATCGTAAGTAAAATGTTTTTCTACTATACTTGCTCCCTGTGAAACAGCTATACAAGAGGCTAAATTACCAATTGAATGATCAGAATAGCCTACCTCTACACCATATCTTTTTTTCAAATATTTAATTCTAGAAAGGTTTGCCTCTATAGGTTTTGTTGGATACTTACTCACACAGTGAAGTAACTTATAGTTTTTTTTTCCTTTCTTTTTTATAACATTAATTACATCCGCAATTTCTTTATTATTTGCTAACCCAGTGGATAAAAATATTTCTTCTTTAAAATCGCACAGATGATTAATTAATGGCAAATGTGTAAACAGACTAGAGGATATTTTCCAAGCAGATGGTTTTAATTTTTTAATCCATGTAGCTGTTTCAATATCTCCTACAGTAGTAAAAACATCTAAATTGAGTTTTTTTGAAAGTGCAAAAATTTTTTTAGTTTCATTTTGGCTTAATTGCGATTTATTAAAAATCTTATAACTCTCTGTATCTTTAGCATAATTTTTTTCTGCATCTATTGTTTGGAGTTTAACTGCTTTAACGCCTGCCTCTTTTGCTGCGTAGACCATTTCTTCACAAAGGCTATAATTTCCTTCATGGTTAATACCTATTTCTGCTATTATATAAGTGTTGTAATTCAAACTATTAAATACTAAATTTATTATTATAAATAAAATTATTAAAATATCAAAAGTTTAAATATGAAAATTGCTGTAATAGGACGTTTCGCCTATGCTATGATGCTCAAGAAGTATTTGAGAAAAGGTTTTGTAGTTAAATATTTTAGTTCCTTATATGATGAAAATTTAAAAACATTTAAAAATATTGATGTATTAATTTCTATGACATGGGGAAAGTCAATTTGGGGCAGGAATTTAGCAAAAAAAATTCCTGATTTAAAACAATTAAAATTGATTCATTTGCCTGGGTCAGGAATAGATGGTATTAATTTTTCCAAGATTCCTCTAGGATGCGCAGTTTGCAATGTATACGAGCATGAAATAGCAATTTCAGAATTTGTTCTAGCAAATTTATTAAATTGGGAAATTAATTTAATTAATAAAATTAAAAAATTTAAACTTTATAACTGGGAAGATAGTATGTTATTTTCAAGTTATCCTCACGGTGAACTTAATAAAAAAAAAATAGCTATTTTAGGATATGGAAGAATAGGTAAAGAAATTGCAAAAAAACTAAGTGTTTTTAATACTAACGTAACAGTAATCACAAGAAAAAAAATTAAAAAAGATACTTTTTTTCATAAGAATGTCTTAATAAAAAACATAAAAAAAAACATAAAAGAATATGATTATTTGATTGTAGCATGTGATTTAAATAAAAGTACTTTGAACCTAATTACAAAAAAAGAAATTATTAAAATGAAAAAGAATTCCGTTATAGTTAATATAGCAAGAGGGCCTATAGTAAATGAAAAGGATTTATATTTTTCCTTAAAGAATAATATAATTGGAGGCGCTATAATTGATACCTGGTACAAATACCCTGAAAATGATAATCACAAGTATTTCAAGCCTTCTAAATATGATTTCGCCAAATTGAAAAATATAGTAATGACGCCCCATTTATCTGCTCTTACTGAAAGCCTTTTAGAAAGAAGAATTAAAATAATTTCTAAAAATATAATTGCCATTAAAGAAAACAAAAAACTTATAAATATAGTTCATAGTGAAGAATAAAAAAAGTAACATAGTTTGCATTATTCAAGCCCGTCTAAATTCTAAGCGGCTACCTGAAAAAGTATTAATGGATATAGATGGGAAAACCTGTATTGAAAGGGTTATAGAAAGAATTAAAAAAAGTAAGTTAATTGATGAAATTTGGTTAGCAACTTCATATTTAAATATTGATAGAAGATTAAAAAAAATTTGCGACTTTAAAAAAATACATTATTTTCAAGGCAGTGTTTCTAATGTTTTATCAAGATTTTATAAAATTTCAAAAATTACTAATCCAAGTTATATTGTCCGTATAACAGCAGATTGTCCTCTTATAGACTGGAGAATAATCGATGAAATGATAAAAGAAATTAAAATAAAAAAATATGATTATTTTTCTAATACAATAGAAAGAACTTTTCCTGACGGGTTAGATGTTGAAATATTTTCAGCAGTAACCTTAAAAAAGACTTACTACAATGCTAAGCACCCCTTTTTAAAAGAGCATGTTACACCATATATGCATGGAAAAGTGTCTAAATCTATTAGAGTAGGAAGCTTTAACGTTCATCAGTTTTTGTACAAAAAAGATTATAGTAGTTATAGAATAACATTAGATAGAAAAGAAGATTTACTTTTAATAAGAGAAATTTACTCTCAACTAAATGATTTTTGTTCTTGGAAAGAAGTAGTTAAACTTATGCAAAAAAAACCTTATTTAAAAAAAATAAATAATCATATAAAGTTGAATGAGGGGTCAAGAATAGATATGCGTTCAATTAAAAAAAATAAATCATTTAAGAAATCTAATTTTTTATTTAGAAAAGCAATTAAAATAATACCTACAGCTTCTCAAACCTTTTCTAAATCATATTTACAATGGCCTTTAAATGTGAGCCCATTATTTTTAAAGAGAGGTAAGGGATGTTATATTGTTGATGTAGATGATAATAAATATATCGATTACCTTTTGGCTTTAATGCCTATTATTATTGGTTACGCTAATAAAGAAGTTGATCAAGCAGTTTATAGACAAGCTAGGCAGGGAAATATTCTATCTTTATCGCATCCTAAAGAAATTGAATTGTCAGAAAAATTAATAAAAATGATACCATACGCAGAAATGGTAAAGTTTTCTAAAAATGGTTCAGATGTATTATCAGCAGCTGTTAGGCTAGCTAGAGCTTCAACTAATAGAGATCTAATAGCTGTATCAGGATATCATGGTTGGCATGATTGGTATATTGGAAGCACAACAAGAAATTTGGGTATACCAAAAGCAGTAAGTAAGCTTACTAAAAAATTTATTTTTAATGATTTAAATTCTTTAGAAGAAGTATTAGGAAAAAATGCTGAAAAATTTGCAGCAATTGTACTTGAGCCTGATACATTTGATAAACCAGATATTACATTTTTAAAAGAGGTTAGAAAAATTTGTGATAAGTATGGAATAGTTTTAATTTTTGATGAAATAATTTGTGGGTTTAGAACCAAACTTGGAGGAGCAGCTAAAAAATATAAGATCTGGCCAGACCTTGGTTGTTTTGGCAAGGCTATGGCTAATGGTTATCCTTTAGCAGCATTAGTTGGTAAAAAAAAATTAATGAAAAAGTTAGGTGATGTTTTTATATCTGGAACTTTTGCAGGTGAATTGTTATCAATTGAAGCGTGTCTTAAAACAATAGAAATTTTAGAAAGGGAAAACGTAATAGAAAAGTTAGAAAAACTCGGTGGTTTTTTAAAAGAAGAGTTAAACAAACAATTGAAGCAACAAAACTTATTAGATGAAATAGTATTTGAAGGTAATAACTGGTGGCCTAGATTGAATATTAAAAAAACTAAAATAGATAAAAATATTTATAGCAGTTTATTTAGACAAGAACTTATTTCAAGTGGTCTGTTTTTAGGTGCAAGTCTAAACTTATGTTTAAGCCATAATAATGAGAATATTAAAAGAGATACAATCAGACGTTTTAAATTAGCCATAGATTCTTTTAATTATATTAAATCTTCTAAAAACCCAAAGAAGTATTTAAAAGGTAATATGATAGAGTCAGTTTTTAAAGTTAGGTAGTATGATTTGCAATAAAATAGTTTTAGGTACAGCTAACTTTGATAGTAGTTATGGACTTTTAAAAAACAAAAATATAAACAAAATTATGGTTAAGAAGCTTTTAAATTTTTGTAGAAATCATAATATTGACACTATAGATACTTCCCCTGACTATAAAAATGCAGAAACTTTAATTGGAGAAGCGGGAAGCAACCCATTTAAAGTTATTACCAAAATGCCAGATATTAAAAAAGTTAAAACCTCAGGCGAAGGCTATTTTAAAGATACGATAACTAATTCATTAGAAAGTTTAAAATTAAAAAAAATATATGCTTTATTATTCAGAAACCCTAAAGCTCTAGTAGCTAAAAATAATATTTATTTTTGGGAATTAGCACATAATTTAAAAAAAAAAGGTATAATTAAAAAACTTGGTATAACTATTTATGATTATACAGAATTGGATGTGTGTTTTGATAAATTAAAACCTGATATAATACAAGCTCCATATAGCATTTTTGACAGAAGAATAGAAAAAAGTGGATGGATAAAAAAGCTATATAAAAATAATGTGGAAATACATTGTAGATCAATTTTTTTACAAGGGCTTTTGCTAAAAAAAAAAAATGAGTTACCCTCAAAATTTTTAAAATATGAAAATATATGGAATAAATATTACCTATGGTTGCAAAAAAATCGTTTAACTCCTACAGAGGCTTGTATAAACTTTATTTTAAAAAAATCAGAAATTTCAAAAATGGTATTGGGGGTTGATAATATAAATCAATTGAAAAAAATACTTAGGGTGAGAAGAAAAAATATTAATTTTCCTACCTGGGCTAAAAGTATAAATGAACAATTGATTGATCCTAGAAAATGGTGATATCTTTATGTTATATTATGTTTGATTGTAATATTTTGTTTGAGATAAAGTAAATTAATATTTTAATAGTAAGAATATGAAAAAGATATTATGCATAGCCGCACATCCAGATGACGAAGCATTAGGCCCAGGAGGTACACTAATAAGACATAGTGATGAAGGTGATGAGGTATACATCTTAATATTTTCAGAGGGAGAGGAAGCTAAAAAATACCTAGAAGATATGAATCCTAATAGAATTAAAGCAGCTGAAAACTGGGCCTCCGAGACTAATACTAAAATATACAAAATAGCTTTTTATCCTGATCAACAGTTAGATACAGTACCACAGCAACAACTAGTTACTGAGGTAGAAAATGCTTTAGAAAGTGTTAAACCTGACATAGTTTATATACACAATCCATCAGACATTAACAAAGATCATGAACTAGCTGCAAAAGCAAGCTTAGCAGCTTTAAGGCCTATGACTTTTTTGAATTCTATGCCTGAAATAAGAGCGTTTGAAACACCTTCTAGTACAGATCAGACTCCGAATATAAGTGGTTTTATTTTTCAACCAAACTTATATATATCAGTTTCAAATGTTTGGAAAAAGAAAATAAAAGCATTAAAAAACTATAATAAGGAATTAGGAAATTTTCCACATCCAAGGTCTATAAAAAGTTTAGAGGCACTTGCAATAAAAAGAGGAGCAGAATCTGGTCTTAAAATGGCAGAAGCATTTTTCATAATTAAAAAAATCATAAATTAATGATATGTTTGGAAATTTAAAAAAGCTTTTAAGTTTAAGGAATTATATTTATGGGCACCTAAATTTTTTGAACACTATTAAAGCATTAAATAAAACCAACATATACTTAGGTTTTTTGCTAGGTACTTTGACTTTAGTATTTGAAGGTTTAGGAGTGTCTATTCTGGTGCCGCTATTAAGTTTTATTCAAGTTGAAGGAGATATAGAAAAGTTTAAAGAATCTTCAATATTATGTTTATATTTATACAACTTTTTAGATATTTTCGGAATTAAAATAAACACACTTTTGTTAACCTGTATTGCCGTAATATTTATAATTTTACGACAAATTTTAAATTTTTTTAATATGATTTTAATTCAAAAAATAACAGCAGGTATCCATAAAAAAGTTAATCTAGAGATGTTTAGTTGTCTAATGAAATCATCATATAATTTTATGAACGAATTAAATACAGGTAAATTTATCAATGCCACGGATATAGAACCCTCAATGATAGCAATGACAATGAAAAGCTATTTTACTTTTTATACTAATATATTAACTATGCTAATTTATATAACAGTATTAGCATTAACCGCTTTCGTTCCTACTTTAATAGGCGTTTTATTCTTAGTCTTGGTTATATTTATCACAGGAAGTAAATATGCAATTAGAACCAAAAGAATAGGCGAAAACTTAGTAGAATTAAGGTCAAAATACAGAGATCTTATTACTGAAAGATTTTTAGGTTGGCAGACAATAAAAACTTTTGATACTGTTGATAAAGAAACTTCTAAGTTATTAGTAGTACAAAACAGTCTCTATGAAAATTCGGTTAACGTTACAAGAGTTTCGGCAACTGCACAATTAGTGTATGTATCGGTATCAACTACATTAATTTTGTTAATTTTAAATGTATTAATTTCTAAACTGAATTTTGATGCAACTAAAATTGTCATATTTGGCATTGCATTTATGAGGCTTACCCCTACTTTTAAAGTTTTTCAGCACAATGTCAATAGACTAGTTGAGCTTTTACCATCATATGTTTTTTGCGCAAAAATTTATAAAACTGCTCATAAATTAACTACAAAGGATGAAGGAAATATTACTAATTTAAATTTAAATAAAGAAATGAAATTTAAAAATGTATATTTTAAGTATAAAGAAGATCAAAAGAATATTTTGACTAATTTAAGCTTTACAGTAAAAGTCGGTAAGATTAATGCAATTTCTGGTCCTTCTGGTTCAGGAAAATCAACTATTGTGAGTTTGCTTTCTAAAGTATTAACAGCTAATAAAGGAAAGATTTTTTTTGATAATTACGAAATTAACAATATTAAAGAAAAGTGTATAAGAGAAATGATTACTTATATTCCTCAGGACCCCTTTTTATTTAATGATAGCATACTTAGAAATATTACTTATGGATCAAAGAATATATCAAAAAAAAATATATGGAATGCTCTAGCGTTAGTAAAAATGGACCACTTTGTTAGTTTATTACCTAAAAAACTTGACACCAAAGTAGGCTTATTAGGAAAAAGTCTATCTGGAGGTCAAAGACAGAGACTTATTTTAGCAAGGGCAATATTAAAAAATAGTGAAATATTAATATTAGATGAAGCTACAAGTGCAGTTGATACAAAAACTGATGACATAATTCAAAAAAGTTTAAAAACTATTAATAAAAAGAATAAAAAAATAACTATAATTTTAATATCTCATAGGGTATTCTCTTTTATAAACGCAGACCACATTATTGAAATTAAAAACGGCAAAGTAGTTTATGAGGGAAATCCAAGTAAATATAAAAGAGAATTTAAGTGAAATCAATTTTCGATAATAAATCTATTTTAATTACTGGAGCAACAGGTTTTTTTGGAACTAACTGCTTAAAAAGTATTCTATATTCTAGCAAGCCAAAAAAAATTATAGTTTATAGCAGAGATGAATTAAAACAATTTCAATTGACACAAAGGTTTTCTGAAAAAAAATTTCCAATAAGATACTTTTTAGGAGATATGAGAGATAGAGAGAGATTAATTAGGGCTTGTGCTAACATTGATATTATAATACATGCCGCCGCAATGAAACAAGTGCCTGCTTCTGAATATAATCCTACTGAATGTATAGCTACGAATATTATTGGAGCTCAAAACTTAATAGATGCAAGTATTATTAATGAAGTAGAAAAGGTAATAGCATTATCAACTGATAAAGCCGCTAACCCTATAAACCTTTATGGAGCAACAAAATTATGCGCTGATAAATTATTTGTAGCTGCGAATAATTTAGTAGGAAAAAAAAGAACAAGGTTTTCTATAGTTAGATATGGAAATGTTTTAGGGTCTCGAGGAAGTGTAATACCATATTTTAAAGAGTTGATTGACAAAGGTGTAAGAAAATTACCTTTAACAGATAAAAAAATGACTAGATTTGTAATTTCAATTGAAGATGGAATTAATTTTGTTTTTAATTGTCTTAAAAATATGAGTGGAGGAGAAATATTTGTTCCTAAATTACCAAGCATAGAAATTAGAAAATTAATATATGCAATGACGGATTCTGAAGATTTTAAATTAATAGGTATTAGACCAGGAGAAAAGTTGCACGAAGTTATGATACCCAAAGAAGAGTCTTTGAATTGTATAGAGATGAAAGATTACTATATAATTCAACCAATGTTAAGTTGGTGGGATAGGAAAAAAATTAAGAAAAATATTAAACAAAATGGCAAGAAAGTACTGAAACCTTTTGAATATTCAAGTGAAAATAATACAGTTTTTTTGAAAACCAATGAAATAAAAAAGTTAGTTAATAGCTTATAATTAAATGTATTTAATTAGAGTATCAACTAATTCAAATTTAGGAAAAGGTCACATTAACAGATGTATAAAAATAAGAAATAAAATTAAAAGTAAAGTAGTATGGTTTATAGAGAGAGGAACAAAAAAAGAATTACCAAACAATCTTACAGATAAAATAATAGAAGAAACTAGTAGCACATCATTATCTAAAACAATCAAATATGCAATTGAATATAATGCTAAAGCAGTTATTATTGATAGCCCCAATATAGAAGTTTTTAAAATAGAAAGTATTCTGGGCGTTAAACCTATTATAATATTTGTAGATAAGCACCTTAATTTTAAAAACGTATTAAGTGTATGTATGCACCCTATAAATATTAAAAGAAAAAACTTTTTATCAGGATATAAATACTTACCATTAATTAAAAAAAGAAAAAATATATCAATTGTGAAAAAATCTAAAAATATTTTAGTTTCTTTCGGAAATAAAGATTCAAAAGGCCTTACAGAAAATGTTGTTAAGATATTTCAGGATTTAATAGTTAACCAAAAATTTAATCTAGAAGAATATAAAATTAATATTATTTTAGGCAAATATAAAAAAAATAAAAAGCATATAAAAAACACTTTAGCTTTTAATAAAAACTTCCGAGTTTTTAGTAATTTATCTAATTTAGATATATTTTATAAAAAAAGTGGATTTGCCATTGGTGCTCCTGGTTTTTCTCAAATTGAGAGATTGGAATACAATATACCCACTATACTAATAGCCCAAAATAATATACAAAAAAAATTATTAGATAGTTGGAAAGATACTGGCTGTGCATTAATAGCTAAAAACATACAAAAAGATTTGAAGCATAATATTGCTTTGATGATAAAAAAAAAAGAGATTAGAAATAATTTAATAGATACGATATCAAGTAAATTTGATGGCGACGGAGCCTCAAGAATTTTTAAAGAAATAAAAAACTATGTAAATAACTTCAAAAGTTTTTAAACAAATTTTTTTAGAAACCATACTGATTTGTTAGATTTATATAATTTATAATTATTCTTAATAAAAAATTGAAAAGACCTATTGTTATTTTTTTTTATATTTGAATATATTACAGAACCTTTTTTTATTTTTTTTTCTATAATAAGTAGAGATTTACTAGCAACTTCTAAACCCCTGTACTTTTTTGCTATAAATATATCTATTTCGTATTCTTTATACTGTAATTTATTTAAGCGAATATTTCCTATATCTTTATTTTCATATTTTATTATCCAAATACGACCTTGCTTTTTGGTTATAAAACTTCTTAACCATATATTATGATTTTTAAGTAAGATTTTGTTTTTTGTTTTAATTTTAAATTGAATACTATCATTTTTATTAAACCAATTATAAATTAATAGTTTATCCATCATACTAATTTTTCTTAACTTAATATCAGAAATATCCATAATTTTATATTTTTTTATTTTTTCATTTAATTAAAAAAATCATTAACTACTCTAGATATATACTTAACATCTTGTTTAGTTAAACTAGTATACATTGGAATACTAATAGTATTTTGATAATAAATATTAGATCCAATCAAAAACTTTTTTTCAACATTATTTTTATAATATGGCTGATTTACTAAAGGAATATAGTGAACCTGTGAGCCAATAGAATGATTGCTTAGGTGTTTCATAAAGAGATGCTTTTTAATTTTTAATTTTTTAAAATCTATGCTTAGTTGAAATAAATGCCAACCTTTGGCGTACAAATTTTTACTAAAATTGGGTAAAATAATATTATTATTACTTGATAAATACTTTTTATATAAGTTTGCCGTTAAATTTCTCTTCTTTATTATTCTATCAATTCTTTTAAATTGATTTAGACCTAAAGCGCAAGATATTTCGCTTGCTCTATAGTTCCATCCAAAATCTCTCATCTGATAATACCAAGGAGAGTCTTTAGGACTATTAATCATTTTTCTTTTTTCTTTAATCATACCATGACTTATATTTAGTCTAATCTTATTTGCTAACGAAATATTGTTAGTTGTAATTGCGCCACCTTCACCCATAGTGATGTTTTTAATAGCATGGAAACTAAAAGTCGAAGCTAAGCTGTATTTGCAACTACCAACATAACTTTTTTCTTTGCCATAATAAATCGCTCCTAAGGCATGGCAGGCATCTTCAATTACGTAGCTCCCATTTTTCTTAGCAATTTTTGATATACCCTCAAGGTCACATATATGTCCTCCTAAGTGCACTACAACTACTGCTTTAACTTTAAATTTTACTTTGTTAAATGCTTCTTTTAGAGATTTTGGTGTCATTAACCCTGTTTGACTATCAACATCTGCAAAAAAAACTGGAGCATTACACATTTTAGCAGCGTTTGCAGTTGCTAAAAAGGTTATAGGGGTTGTTATAATTCCATTTTTTTTATCTAAACCTATAGATCTGTATACAGAGTGCAATGCTGCAGTACCAGAATTACAAACTATAGCATCAGAGACTTTAAATTTTTTTTTCATACTATTTTCAAAGTTTTTTACCACATTGCCCTGAGCAAGATATTGGTTTTCTAGAACTTTGACTACTGCTTTAATATCACTTTTATTTACGTCGGCCCTAGAATAGGGGAATTTAAAATTATTCATATTCAAATTATACTTTCAAATTTAAAATAAGTGCAACCTAAAAGAAAAAGCAAATCTAATTATAATATAATGGCCAAATATTAATTAATTTGCATTTGAATAAGAATATAAATTTTTAAATAAAGCAAGAGCTTTCAGATAGTAAAATATTATCATTAATATTCTGAAAGTTTTGGTGCCGGATGACGGATTTGAACCGCCGACCCACTGATTACAAATCAGTTGCTCTACCAACTGAGCTAATCCGGCAATGAATTTTAATCATCGTTTTTTTTACCACAATAAATATCAAATAAATTTACTTAAATATAGAGGTAATATTTTAATACATATCAAATTTTGATTAAATAATGAAGAGAAAAAATAATGTATGTAAAGATACACTTAGTTAATTTATAAAGTACAATGATAAGTTGATTTATTAAAAAGGAAGTTATAAAAAACTAAATTATTTGCTTTAATAAATTTTTATTCATTAATAAGTCTGCAGCTTCTAAAATACTATCATAACTTAAACCACTTATTTGTGAAATTGTTATTAAGTCATTATGTCCATCACTATAATTTAATACCCACAATATTGCCTCTCTGTTTTTATACAAACTATTCTTTTTTGTAGCATCATTTAATGTTGGGTAAATACTATATTTTGATAAAAAAGGTTCTCCATTACCCTTTAAATTTTTACAAGTTTTATTAGTAACTATAATTTTTATTACTTTTTCATAAAGTAGTGACATATCAATTACGCCTTTTTTAGACAGTTTATTAAGTGTATCCATAGAACTATGGTACTCTTTGGTTTTTTTATCACTGGTATTAGTTAAACAGCCAACAGGTAGATTGAAATTAGTTGAACAAAACTGTCTTTGATCATTTCCAAAAGCAGGGTTAAAATTATTAATTTCATATTTTTTAATTTTATTTACTTTTATTATATCTTTAATAGCTATTTCGCAGGCTTTATCAATTAGACTATTACCTTTTCTAGACTTTCTGTAAGTTAAAGGTCCTTTGCCCCCTGTTAAAACACATATTAAACCTGCTATTAGATTTTTTTTTAAATTTTTTCCATACTTACTTAAATATGCTATACTTCCAATAGTTTCTGGTAAGAATAGAAATCTAAAAGTAAAATCCTGATAAAGCTTATTGGAAATGATTTTCTTATATAGAAGAAGGCTAGTGATAGGACCTGATAATTGATCATTAGCCATAGATGGATGACATAAATGAGATGATATTAAAATTTCCTTTCTGGTTCTGCCTTTTATTACTGCTTCACCTAAAACCAGTGAGCCATCTACAAAATTAGTATCAATAACTACTTGATAAATACCTTTTTTTAACTTCTTTCTTTCATTATCGCTAATACAAAATCCCCATCTTTTTTCATAGTAACTAGTTATATATGGAATAGCATTAGGATACTTGGGATTAGAATATAAATGTTTCAATAAAATATCTTTATTAATTTTTCCTATAAATTTATCTGAATAATTAATAAGATGTAAATTGTTCTTTTTGACATCTAATATTTTTTTCCCTTTTGGGTTTATTACATAGGCTTTATTAACTACCCACTCTTTAGGAATGGTCCAATCAAAAACTTTCTTTCCAGAAGGAAACTTTATTTTTTTTAGAGGAATATACCGTCCTAATATATCTAAGCTCTCATTAATTCCTTTGCCCGTAATACTTCTGTGAAGAGGCCATAACTCTTTTAATAATTTATTTAGTAAATTTATTTCTTGCTTGCTCATTTTATATTCATTTTAAAATTTTTAATGAAATTATGGCCTGGCTCATTTGCTTTAGGATTTCTTTTCATGAACATTTTTGCTTTAGGTGACTTTAAATATGGCATAGTGGATAACTGATTATATCTAAATACTATAGTCCATCTATTTCTTTTACTAATATTACTTGTACTTTTATGAAATAAAAAAGAATGGAATATAATTGCATCTCCAGCATTCATAAATAAAGGTATTTGTGTTTCTTTTTCTAAAAGTTTTCTTGGTAGCCTAAAATAAGAATTTATTTCTTTTTCAATTATATGTTTTTGTAAACCTTTTTTATGAGACTCCGGGATAACTGATAGTCCTCCTGATTTTTCTGTGATATTAGTTAAAGGTAGCCAAACATTCAATGTTATTAAGGACATTTGTTCAAGCTCTTGATGCCAAGGAAGCATTCGATCATCAGAGGGGTCATCAACTCTTAGTTGTGCAGAGTTAATAATTAAGGTTTCTTTTAAATATTCTTTTGCAATATCATACAATTTATTATTATTAATATACTTATTTACAATTGCTAATTTTGAAAGAACATCATAACAGTGTGCTTTGAGTTGAGGTGATTTCTGCTTTAAATAATTGTATAAAAAATCAATATTTTTTTTCTTATAACTTAAGATTTCTTTTTTATCACAAATATTGTAACAAGACTCAATTAAAACTCTTTTAATGTCCTTATTTATTGAATTTATATTTTTATCGCTTAATACGTTTCTTACTATGGTATAGCCCTGCTTCCTTATTTCTTGTATATATTTTTTTGTTTTATTCATAAACTTTTTCCATCTTTAAAAAAAATCTATCGGGTTTCTTAAATGTTTTCTCCAATTCCAAATTTATAAATGTTTTTTTTTTATTTTTTTTTAGTGGTATTAATTTAACTGGAGAAAAACCTAATCTACTATATAAGCTCAGTGCTCTTACTTCATCAGAAAAACAATTTATTTTTATTTTTTTAATAGAGATTGTTTTATTTAGATATAAACATAAATTTTTAATAGATAAATACATAAAGTTTTTATAACCATTTTTAGAAAATTTATTTACATTTTCAATATAGCACGAAGAAGTTTTATTACAAAAATTAGAAATACCTAGCATTCCGAAAGGTTGTTTTGATTGTTCCAATGATTTAAGTATAAATATAATTCTTAAATCATCTTTTATTATAGATGTTATCCAATTTTTTGTTTTTTGTATATCAGTCTTTGAAGAGTCTTTAAAAAACACTCTATTTTTATTTCTCCAGTTAACTAAATTTTTTATTGCAGTTTTTTCTTTAGTAAAACTTTCTAATGGCTCATAGTATATTTTATTTGAAAAATATATTTTTTCTGTACCCTCTTTTATTAATTTAATTTTTTTATACATATTATTCTTTCTTAGATTCATTTTAATACAGTATTAAAAAATATTTTAGGCTCTGCTCCCATACTATGCTTAAAATCTGCAAGATTTGGAGAGTTAGCTCCGTTAAAGTCTACAATTAAACCTTTTTCCATAGCATCTTTAATCCATTCTAAAGTAAGTAGTGTCTTTACACCTAAATTGTTACTTTTTTTAGCTCCTACTAAAACTATTCCGTGAGAGTAAAATGTATCTTCAAGAACTAATTGAGCTGCTATGAGTTTGTTTTTATAATATGCTTTAAGTATAAAACCTAAATCATTTTGTTCTATTAATTTAATTATTTTTGTAAGTGTTTCTTTATCTTCTTCATTAATTTTTGAGTTCTTTTCTTTAATCGTTTGTATATACAAGTTGAGTATATTAGTTCCATCTTTTGACTTTTTTACTTGTATCAAATTTTTAGTTGCATATTTTAAATCTTGCTTTCTATCTCTACGAATTGTATGTAAAAAAGCATCAAAATTTTTACATTGTATTATAGCAGTATATCTTGGTTTAATTAAAAAAGGTTTTAAAGTATTTTTATTTTGATTATGCCAAATGAAAGGTCTTATATCTGAAAGAGACCAATGTAATGAAAAAATAATATTTTTATACTCTTTGCTTAACTTCTCAATAGCAAATGATAAAATATTGTTTGTTCTTTCAATTTTTTTAAGGCCTTCTAAATGGTTGATATGTTTTGATAGCATAGGACCTTGATAATATGAAAAAGGCAAAGCTTCATTTTTTATAATAGGAACAGCAAGAACAGGATTACTGTTTTTACAGAAGAACCATAGGTCTATTTTCTTACTAAACATTTCAAAGTATTCGGTTCTGTTGAATATAGTGCCTTGTTTTGATTCTTCGGTAAAGTTATTCCATAAACCACTATCTTCTATTTTTTCTAAACTTAGTTTCAATTCTAAACTCTCTATATTTTATTTGAAAGATAATTATAGATTTTTTTATAGTCTACATTAGGTAGTATATATTTCATTAATTTTTCTCTATTTTTATTTAAATAAAGGTTTTCTATATCATCAATAGGTCTTTTTAAAAATTCAAGCAGCTTTTTATCCCAATTATTTTCTCTGCTATCAAAAAAAAATAAACTATTTTTAAATATAGTTCTTAAATTTTTATGAATTCTATAATCTTTATTTTGTGGGTCTATATATATAACAGGCCTATTAGAAGCTATTACCCAACCTAGAGTGCTGGTAGCTTTTGTGGTAATAATTGCTCTATATTTTGAATAAAAATATCTACCATCAATATTAGTATCAAAAAGTTTTAAATTAATATGCTTGTTAACTTCTTTTTTTATTAGGTCAGTATCTGCATATCTAATTGAAGGATAAGTTTTATATGTTATATGTTTATTAGTTTTAGAAAGTATTTCATTGATGAAAGCTATCTCTTTTTTAGTATTTTCAAAATCACCTACATTATCAAAAATATTCTGAATATATCCTCTTGGCAAAAATGAGCTTACATACAAAATACTATCATATTTATATTTTTTTTTGTTATAATTGAAATATTCTTTAGGGCAGCCACCAACAATACTTTCTGAGTCTTTTATAGCAAAAGGGTTATTTTTTAAGCAGTTTTTCTGATGTTTGTTATAACATACGACAATATTAGATAACACATTTTCATCACAAATTTTTTGTTTTTCTAGTCTGTGGGTTATTTCTTTATCCAGCCCATGCTGAAATAGTACCACTGGACTGTTTGAATCTATAAATTTAGACGATATAGCTGCGCTTTCAAAGTTTTTATTGTGCCCTAAAAAAACAATGTTTTTTTTATCCATAAATTTAATTTTTAAAGAATAGTTATTTTTTATATCAAAATATTTTTCAAAGGCTAGATAAGCCTCATTTCTTAATTGATTTTGAGCTGCAAAAGAGGCTTTGCTACAGCAAATTTGATCAGCAAATGTTTTAAAAATATTATTTATTATATGGTCAATATTATTTTTCTTAATATTTATTTTCTTCTTATCGTGCTTTATTAATTTAGGTTTAACTATATTCCACTTTTTGAAAAAAAAATAACTTGCTACTTCCTTTGCATAATCATTAGAGGAAAAGCACTGGATGTTTCTATTGCCATACTTGTAGTTTGAAAATTTTGATAATACCGTGGCAAACTTATAAACATATTTTTCTTTAGAATAAGAAGCTAATTTTTGAAAAAAAGATATATTTTTTTCAAAGTTATATGATCTATTTTTAGGTAATTTTATGTAATAGTTTATTATTTCTAAATTTTCATTATAGTCCAAAAGCTTTTCCCATGGAGATGAAATTCTATAATTAATAAAATTATTATTAGTATGTAAATTCACAATACAAGTTCTTTTTTTATAGTCAGTGCTTGTTAAAGTTGCTGCCCTCATTAAGACTCTTAAATTTTCAAAAACAAGTTGTCCAAATGCTTTACTGACTGCCCAATCTTTATATAAATCATAGCAAGTATTAATAACGCTAGTAATCATATCTTGAGATTTATTAATTATAAAATTATATTTTTTTTTGCTTACTAATTTATCTATGTCTACTGCATCAGGTTTATTTTTTAAAACATTAGGGCTTAAGGATCTAATTAAACAGTTTTTTTGTAAATTATTAGAGTAAAGAAAGTTTAATGCATTTAAATTATCAACGTAAACAATTTCACAGTCTGTAATTGATTTCTTTTTTAATTTTTTCATCTTATATCAATTGATTTAAATTAAACTTTTAAACATGCAAATAGTTTAAAAAGTCAATTATTTTCCTGCTATAAATATCTGGAGATCTTTTAACTTCATAATGTGATCCTATGTAAGCATTATTCCAATGATAAAGGCGAGTTAGTATTCCAAAAAAAAGTCTGTCATCAATAAAAATCTCTTCTCTTCTAGAAAGGCTTTCTACACTGCATAACATTTTTGATGGTTTATTCTCTTTGGCATTAAAAACTAAATATTGCTTTAGGTTTTTTAATTTAAAACAAATCCAAATATCTTCATTTATTTTAATTTTTGAATGAGCATTAGAAATAGCTTTATTTAAGAGATAATTGAGAGGTAAGGACCTTTGATTATCAATTTTAAGTTCTTTCTCCCACGGGTATAATTCTGTAGGAATGGATTTTAAATAATCTATGACCTCTTCTTTTTTATAATAATTTTTACGTTCTTTATTTGCTTTTAATTTTTCACAGTCAAAGTAAGAAAATCCTCCATCTTCTAAAACTATAGACTTCTCACTAACAGAATATTTTGCATCTAGTTGATCAGTAACTCCTCTTGAAAAGTTTTTATTTATTAAACTACCACCTAACCAATACTTGCCTGCAAATGGTAAAGCAAAATCAGGTTCTAAATAATTTATAAAATTTTTATAGTTCAAAAGACCTTGTTTTTTTTGACTTTCAATTGCTGTACTTAATTCTTTTTTATTTTCGAAACGATACATTTGAGGATATAACATTGCTCCTGTATAAGGCAACATTGCTAAATTTATCTTTTGTCCTTTTAATGATTCTTTTATAGCTTTTAACTGTTTTAAATTAAAACTATTATCATTCATATTTACGATAGCAAACTTTTTAGTTTTATATACTGCAGCACTATCAATGATACCATGGATAGAATTAGAATTGTTAGGAAATATTGAAATTTCAATGTCTTTTATCTTAGTAGTAGTAATTACCTCAGGGTTTATACCCTCTTGTTGCATTAGTCTTTGAAGGTGTGCGGGTTTATTTTGGCCTATTAATATTCTAGTCTCAGGAAATACATTCAAATAAGTCTTCAAAAAAATGGGATCATAATGATCAGGGTGTAGATGTGATACATATATAGCATCAACTTTACCTATTATCTCAATAGGTTTTTTTTTAAGTGGTGGATATAATTGCCATGAACCGTAAAATGCTCCTGGTGTAAACCATGGGTCACTTAGTATTTTTGCTTCTTCAGTCTCACAAACAGTACAGGCGGAGTATATGTATCTTAATTTCATATTGCATTATAATATATTATAAATAGTAGAATTCCATAAAAATTTTGACGATAATGCAAAAAAATTTCCAGTTTTTGCAGTAGGTGTATTGTACTTAAATATTTTTCCATTACTATCTAATAATATGCCTCCGGCTGACTTTAAAATTGCATCTCCTGCAGCAATATCCCATTTTGATATACTGTGTAATCTAGGATAGATATTAGCTTTCCCCTCAGCAATTTTGCAAAACTTTATAGATGATGAATAATATTTGATCTTTACATTTTTGATTTTTTTTAAAAATTCTTCTACATTAACATCATAACTTTTAGAGCACACAACTCTACAATACTGATCTTTTTTTGAATTATTCGAATTTAATTCTTTTACCATATTATTATACAAAAAATAAGCATTTCCCTCATAACCATACCAAATGGAATTAGTAGGAGGGTTAGCAATAAATCCTAAAACAGCTATACCCTCATAAATTAATGCAATGTTTATAGTGTAACCTTTATGGCCCTTAACAAAACTAGAAGTTCCATCTATTGGATCAATAAGCCAATACAATTTTTGTAAAAATGAATTATCGTCATTATGACTCTCTTCACTTACAATAGGAATAGATGGGTATGATAATGAGAGGTCTTGCCTAATAACTTGATCAATTTTTTTATCTATCTTGGTAACTAATGAACCATCTATTTTTTTTTCAACCTTTCCAACAGGTTCCTCTAAAGCTATCTTGCTACATTTATTTATGCAATTTAAAAGTGTATCTTTAAAATATGGATCTTTTAGAATTTTCTTAATATACAGCATTACTTTAAAAATTTTAATAATTAATTATTAAGTAGGATAACCGTACTTTTTAAGAGGTAAATTAAACTGTTTAGCTATACTTTTATTTCCTTCTTTATATCTATTGTAAACATAATCCTTAATTTCATTATCTAAGCACACATCTTTGCCAAATCTTAAAAAAGCTTTTTTTGCATATTTAAAAGTATAATGATTTCTAAATGTTGGAGATTGTATTAGACTTCTTACATAGTCTGATCTTCTAAAGAAATTAGATACTTTTATCAAGGTTTGATTAGAAGAAGTATTAACTTTTTTATAAAATAATTCTTTTGGCATATGTTTATTTGAAACACCAATTACTGAAGATAGTTTTTTATAAAAAAGTAATGGATTTTTTTTTAAATCTTCGTAGAGCAAAATATTTATTTTTCCTTTAAAAAATTCGTTTAGACATAATATAAAATGATGAAAGTCTATCATTCTAATATAATCATTATCTCTATCCCATGCTTTGTGACTACCTCTATTATTTTCATTTTCAATACAGTTTAAAAACCAATTTTTAAATGAAACATATCTTCTTTTATATGGTTTAGGAACGTGTTTAATGCTATGACAAGTAAATGTATATACTGATTTTATTAAATCCAGTTGATTTCTCAAAACTAGAATAAGCTCTGCATCAGGTATATAATCTTTTAAGACTTTTGCCATCAAATAAGCTGAAGGAGTTTCAGAAAAGTTTTCATTAGAAAATACAAAAGCTTTTTTATTTTTTTTTGCTAATGTAATATCTTTTGCAATATCTCTTTTTAAGCTTTTATCTACACCTTGATATCTATCTAAATTTACTAGTAAAGAAGTTAGTTTCCTTGAATTTTCATTTGGGTAAATTTTATGTTTAGTCTTCTTTTTTTTTGTAATTTCTTTTTTTAATTTTATTTGGTTAGAATAATCAATTCCATAATATTCAATATCAGGATGGAAGGGAAAATAAGATGATTGGAGTGTAGTGCTAGCAGACTTTCCATAACCAAGGTGTACTAAGGTTTTGTATTTTTGCATTTTATGTAATTAAATTTAAATTATGTACTCAACTTGATATTAACTTTACTTGAATATTTAAAAAATTACCAATACTATTATTTTTTGTTAATTTTGTATGCTTATTAAAAATAAAAATCTAAGATGGCTTGAAGCAGAAAGTATTAATATTATTAGAGAAACATTTGCTGAAGCTAACAACCCAGTATTACTTTATTCTATAGGAAAAGACTCTAGCGTTTTACTGCATTTAGCAAGTAAAGCTTTTTATCCAGAATCGATACCTTTTCCAATCCTACATATTGATACTACATGGAAGTTTAGAGAGATGTATCAATTTAGAGAGAAAATACAAAAAAAGTATAAATTTAACTTAATAGTTTATAAAAACAAAGAGGCACTTAAAAAGAATATTAATCCTTTTAATTATTCTTCTGATATTTATACCGACATAATGAAAACTCAGGCTTTAAAGCATTCTTTAGATAAATATAATTTTGATTTTGCCTTTGGAGGCGCTAGAAGGGATGAAGAGAAAAGTAGAGCAAAAGAAAGAATATTTTCTGTAAGGAACAAAATGCATGTGTGGGAGCCTAAATTTCAGAGGCCTGAATGTTGGGATACTTATAACCTTAAACTTAGCAATGAACAGAAAATGAGAGTTTTCCCCTTATCTAATTGGACAGAATTAGATATTTGGAATTATATTAAGGTAGAAAAAATTCCTATAGTTAATTTATATTATAGCAAGAAAAGACCGTTTGTAATTAGAGAAAAGAAGATAATTATGATAGATGATACTAGATTAAAAGTTAATAAAGGGGAAAAAGTATTAAGAGATTTTATAAGATTTAGAACTCTAGGTTGTTATCCCTTAACAGCAGGGATTTATTCTAAGGCAGATAATATTCAAAAAATTATTTATGAATTATTAAGCTCTGATAAGAGTGAAAGAGAAGGTCGTTTAATTGACAGTGATCAAGACTCTTCTATGGAGAAAAAAAAATTACAAGGTTATTTTTAATGCGAACAAAATTAATAAAAAAAAAAACATTAGCATTAGATACTTTGAGGTTTATTACCTGTGGTAGTGTAGATGATGGCAAAAGTACATTAATAGGAAGAATGTTGTATGATAATAATTCTATTTTTATTGATCAAATCAATGATTTAAAAAATGCGACCCTAAAGTACTCTAAAAATAAAAAAACTCTTGATTTTTCACTCTTAGCTGACGGACTTTCTTCGGAAAGAGAGCAAAAAATTACTATAGATGTAGCCTACAGATATTTTTACACAGAGAAAAGAAGATTTATAATTGCAGATACTCCTGGACATGAGCAATTTACAAAAAATATGGTTACAGGAGCTTCTACCGCTGATTTAGCTATAATACTAGTTAATGCAAAAAAAGGAATTCTGAAACAAACTATGAGACATTCATTTATTTGCAATTTTTTAGGAATTAAAAATATAATCCTCGCAGTAAACAAAATGGACTTAGTTACTTACAGTAAAACTAAGTATGAGAAAATAGTTAATAATTATAAAAAGCTAATTAATGATTTCGAATTTGATAATATTAAGTTTGTTCCTATATCTGCTTTATATGGAGAAAATATAGTATTTCATTCAAAAAAAATGACATGGTACAAAGGTTTAACTATTCTGGATACTTTAAACGAAGTAAAATTAAGAAATAAAAACACTTCATCAAATTTTATTTTTCCTATTCAGTTAGTACAAACAAATTCAGAAAATAAGAGATACTATTTAGGAGTTGTAAGAAACGGAAAGATTAAAAAGGGTGATAAAATTACAGTCTTACCTAGTAATGAAAAAAATATTATTAAAAGATTATTTTTCTATAAAAATAATTTATCAGTGGCACACACGGGTCAAAATGTAAGTATTGAACTTAAAAATAATTTGGATATCTCTAGAGGAGATATTATTACAAAAGGAAAAGATCAAATTATAGCTACAGACAAATTTGAGGCTAACATTATTTGGACAAATAAAAAAGAAGCCTTTGTAGGACGATCATATTATATGAAAATTGGACATATTCTAATAAATATTCAAATATCAAAAATTATAAGTAAAGTTAATATCAATAATTTTAAACAAGAAAAAGCACAGTCATTAATTGTTAATGATATTGCTATCGTAGAAATTTATGTAGAGAAAAAAATTCCTATTATGAAATATAATGAGTGTCGTAACTTAGGGGCATTTATTCTTATAGATAGAATAGATAAAGATACCTTAGGTGTAGGTATGGTAAAAAAAATAACAAATCAAGCAAAAAATTTGTTTTACTCTGAGAGCTTTATTACAAAAAAATCTAGAAATATTTTAAATGGACATAAAAGCAAAGTTTTATGGTTAACAGGATTAAGCGGAGCAGGAAAATCAACTTTAGCTAAGCAA
Source organism: Rhodospirillaceae bacterium (assembly GCA_902615805.1). Classification (GTDB taxonomy): domain Bacteria; phylum Pseudomonadota; class Alphaproteobacteria; order TMED109; family TMED109; genus TMED131. Next base: position 194,854 of record CACMQH010000001.1, on the reverse strand, counting down.
CTAGAAAAAAAGCTTTTTAATGAAGGTATTAGAACTTATATTCTAGATGGAGATAATTTGCGTCAAGGAATTAATAAAGATTTAGGTTTTAGTGAAAGTGGGCGTATTGAGAACATTAGAAGAGTTGCTGAAATTGCAAAGCTAATGGTTGACTCAGGCACATTTGTTATTACAGCATTAATTTCACCCTATGAAAATGAAAGAAATATGGCTAAAGCTTTATTTGCAAAAAATGATTTTATTGAAGTTTTTGTAAATGCTTCTATAAAAACATTAGAAAAAAGAGATGTAAAAGGTTTATATAAAAAATCTAGGGAAGGTAAGGTTAAGAACTTTACCGGTATTGATAGTAGATATGAAAAACCAAAGACACCAGATATTATAATTAATACAGATAAGGCTTCTATAAAAAATTGCACAGAAGCTTTGTATCATAAGGTAAAAAAAATATTGGATTAACTACAGTAAATATATTCAATGATAAAATTATTAATAACTATAGCTGAACAAAAATAAATAAGTGATAATAATCACTAATTTTTTAGAGGTTTCAGTGTTTAAATCTTTGCTTGATCCTCTTGCTTTAATACTTAGTTAGCCAATCTAGTTAATTAAAGTTTAGTATTAGATATATAAGGCTTAAAAAATAGAGGACTTTTAAATCAAGAATTTAAGATAAATATTATAGTAGTTTGTTGAGTAGAATTTATCCGATTGCAATTTATATAATTAGAAAGATATATTATTAGGATTTTGATACCAAAGTCTAGGTAAAGAGTTAATTTTTTTAATGGCTTTGCTAAAGTCAACTCCTATCATATCGAAATACATTACTAAGCTTTCGTATCTAGGTCTGTTGTCTCTTTCGACTAACTCTAACGCTTTTTTTCTGCTAATCTCACCTTCTCTAATTTGATTACTTCTAAAAGTATCATGTTCAGTAAACCCTGCTATTGTATAATATATGTAGTTATAAAAAGCCGCAGTACCATCACCAATTCTCCAGCTATTTTTGCTATCTTTTGCAAATTCCCATTCATATTGATTTAAAAGAGTATTATCAATTTCTTTTTCATTCCATTTCCAATAATCAAAAATATAATGAGAATGCTTTCTTTTTTTAATACTTCTAAAGTACTCGCCTGTAACTGTATCCCACAAAGAACTGTTAAAGTAAGAAGGGTTTTTAAACATTTCTTTTATCCTTAGTGTTTGGTATTTAATTTGTTTATTAATTCCTTTCGCATATACACTGTTTTCATTTAGGTCAGGCCTTATTCCTAAAAAGCCTGATTTAAAATGAGTAATTTCAAAAGGACTATTACCCCATATATTTAAATCTATATTAGTTTCTTTTCTTATATTATCTACATATTGAAAAAAATGTTTATCACCGGCTGTGAATAAACTTATCATTCCTAAGTGAGGCTTTTTAAGCCATGCCTCTACATTTTTCTTTATATTATCTCTTTTTTTCTTGATATCTGCAGCTACGATAATATTTTCAATGTTAAGTTTAGAACACATAATGCTTATATTTCTTCTTCCAATATCAGCTGTCATACCCCAATCATATGTATATGTTATTGGTTTTAATCTTAATTCTTTAACTATCAAATGAAGTGCGTAAGAACTATCTCTTCCTCCCGAAAATGGTACTATACAATTATCTCTATTTCCTTTTTTATAGGAGGAAACTATTTCTATAAGTTTTTCGAATGGCTTAGGTTGATTTTTTTTCTGGTAAGTAGTGCAATAATTACAAATACCTTTATCATTAAAGGTTATGTAAGGCATTGTATGCGGTAATAAACACTTTTTACACCTTACTAATTTAGGAATAGTTGTCTCTAAAAGTTTTTTCTGTTGAGTCGAGAAATTTAATGAAGGCACTAGCGGTCTTCTTTTCACCTTAAACTGTTCTATTTCAAATTCTTTTTTATTCTCTTTAGGTATGTTAATAATTTTATACTGATTGATTAGTTTTTTAATGTTTTTACATTTTAACTGTTTTAAGTGGTTCAATTCAGATGAAAAGTAGGTAACTTTATTTAAAATAGAATAGTAAAGGCTACCATTATTTGAAAGAAGTATCAACTTTCCTAGTTTGGGAAAGACTATTGCAGCAGAATTTGTTCCAATACATTTTTTTAATATGATATTAGCAATATTTTTTGTTTCAAAGTCCTGAATGTATTTATTAGCAATTGAAAGTATAATTTCACTGTCAATGTCAGTAAATCTTTTTATTTTTTCTAGCTCAAACAATTTTTTTTCATTAATAATAATACCATTATGAAAGATAGCAGAACTAGAGTTTGTTAAGGGTTGATTATCTATATTACCATTAGTAATAAGTCTACCTATACCTATAATTAAGTTTAAATTTTTTAAATCTAACTTTGATTTCAGCTTTTTTATATCAAAATCTGCTTTATAAATTTTATAAAAATTTTTATAGGTTAATATTCCACTTGAGTCTTTACCTCTTCGAGAAGCATAATTTATAAGTTTATTAACTTCTGAAGAAAAATTTTTACTTTTTCCAATAATTCCAAATATTCCACACATACTATATATATTTATTTTAGCTTATAAAGAATATTTTTTTCTTCATTAATTCTTTCTTTCCAGCTTTTTAAAAATGACTTCTTTCTAATTTGAATTTTCTGACTCATTTTATTTATCTGTTTTGGGTTTGTTATTAGAAATTTAAGTTTTTCTGTTAAACTTTTTAAATTATTATTTTTATAATATAACACCGTATCCTTTAATAATAATTCTGTTTCTATATCAATATTTTCTTTATGTCTTTTATGTGGAATTATCATACATTTATTTGCAGAAATAGCTTCTAAGTTTGCATTACTTAAATTACCATCTTTGTTAGTAGATATATAAATGTCTGATATTGATTGTAACTGCAATACCTCACTATGGGGTATATTTCTCAAAAAATCAAAGTTATAACTCATATTGTTTCTATAAATTTTATCTATTATAGTTTTGTACAGAGATCCATCTCCAACTATAATAAATTTTATTTTTTTCTTATAGCGTTTTGCAATGTTTAATGCGGCTTCTAAAAAAAAAAATACACCCTTACTGGCTTCAAGTCTTCCTAAAAAAAGAACTAATATTTTTTTCTCATTCACTTTTTTAATCTTGATATAGTTTTCTTTAAATTTACAATCTTTTGAAATTGTGTCTACGCCATTGAGTAGAACATATCTCTTAACACTATTTTTCAATAGTTTATTTAGCCATATTTCTGTTCCACTGCCATCTTGAGTTCCTATGACAGCAGAAAAATCTGATTTAAAAGCCCATTTATAAATTTTATTAATTATTCTTTTACTATTAGGAATAGATCTTAAAAATGAGCATATTCCTAATACCCTCAATACTATATTATTTTTTGGAAATAATATTTTTATAATTGCCGCTATTACCACATTTGATGAGTCTAAATATATTAAGTCTGGTTTATGTTTTTTTATTAAAAAAATTAAAAAAATTAAGTGTCTTAAATCTCTTAGAAGTTTAGCAAAATTTTTCGGAATAAAACTATAAAAATAATTTATTCCAGCAAATACATAAGTTTGAGCTTTAAGTTCTTTCATAGCAATTTTCATATCTTTTTTATAATTCCATCCAGAAGTATAAGTTTTTCCGCTATCTTTAGCTAAGAAGTATAAATATAAAGTATTTTTTTTATCTAATTCGTTTATTAATTTATAAATAGTTGGTAACCCTTCAGGACACCAGCGCGACTTTTTTAAACTATTTTCAAATCCTGTAAAAAGTCTAGTTATAAAAAATATTTTCATAATCGTATATTTTAAATTTAATTTATTAATTACTATAACAAAAACTAATATCAAAACTAATAAAAACTATATACTTTTATAAACTTATAATATAAAAATATTAAAACTAATATTAAAATGACGCTAACATATAAAGTAAACCTTATTAATTTCAAAAAAAAATGGAGATTTTACAGAAAAAATAGAAGAAATATATACATCATAGGTTTTTTTTATAAAAAGTCTGACTTAGATCTAGTAAAAATGCTGAGCACTTTAAAACCTGACAATGTTAAACCTTTTATAAATAAAATAGATGGAAATTTTGCGATTATACTAGAAGATAAAAACTTTTTTTTAGCCTTAGTTGATAGAATTTGTTCTTACCCTTTAATTTATGCTAATATAAAAAATGTTATTCACGTCTCAGATAATGGATCAAACCTAAAAAAAAAGCTCGATCTTAAAGTAAATGATATTAATACAAAAATTAGTAAAACATTTGCAATGTCTGGGTATACTATAGGCAATCAAACTATATATAAAAATGTGTTTAATCTCAGTGCTGGAGCATTTATTTTAATTACTAAGAAAAAAATGACTATAGATAATTACTATAATTGGAAACCTTGGGCAAAAAGTAAAAGTGTAAATAATATTAATAGATTAAAGAGTATAAATGAATTGATCATTAAAAAGCTTATTTATAGTTGTAATGGTAGGCAAATAGTATTGCCTCTATCTTCTGGTTGGGACTCTAGGTTTTTAGCATCTGGTTTGAGGCATTTTGGTTATAAAAATGTTTTGTGTTTATCGTATGGGAGAAAGAGAAATATTGAAATTAAAATTGCAAAAAAGGTTGCAAAAAAATTAGGTTACGATTGGATGCAAATAGAATATACACCTTCAAAAGTTAAAAGTTATTATCATTCTTTAGATTATAGAGAATATGAAAACTATTGTGACAATCTAAATGCTATACATTTTATTGGAGAATACTCCATGCTAAAAGAACTAAAAGAAAAAAAAATAATTAAAAAGGATGCTATTTTTGTAAATGGACAAAGTGGTGATTTTATTACTGGAAATCATATACCCGATAGCATTGATAACAATACTTTCTCTGAGGAGGCTGTGATAAATAAATATATATCAAAACATAATAAATATTGGAAAAAACTGATGACCAAGGATCGGATCAAACTTGCAAATACTTTACTTAAAAATCAAATTAATAAATTACTAAACAATAAAACTAGAAAAGAAAAAGTAAATATGTATGGTTTATATGAAGCTTTAGAGTTCCATAATAGGCAAGTAAAATATGTGATAAATGGTGTAAGAAATTATGAATATTTCGGTTATGAGTGGAGAATGCCACTTTGGGATTTTGAATATCTAAAATTTTGGCAAGCAAGTCATTATAATGATAAAAAAAAACAGAAGCTCTACAAGTCATCAATATTAGAAGCAAACTGGGGAGAAGTTTGGCATGATATTCCAATCAATCCAAAATCTAATATTCCTACTTTTTTAGAAATAATTAGGTTTTTTTTTAAAATATTATTTAACTTTATAGGAAAAAGTAAGTGGTATGATTTTGAAAGAAAGTATTTAGAGTATTTCTTTGATGATTTAGAAGCATATAAGCCTTGGCCTTATAGAAAAATTCTTTTTGATAAAAGAATACATTTTAGTTCTATAAGTTGGTATGTTGAAGATTACTTGAAAAGAAAAAACATATTTTGGAATGGTGAAAAAGTATAAATTTGTAATGGCTAAAATAATTAAAAATTATGAAAAAAAAAACTAATATAGGTCTTATAGGTGCCGGACATTGGGGCATGAATCTCATTAGAAACTTTAACACTTTGGGTGTTCTTCAAATAGTATCTGATACAAATAAAAAAAAAAAAGATGAAGTGTTAAAAATATCCTCTTCCATAAAGTTTTCTATAAATTACAAAGACATATTAAATGATAAAAGTATTACAGCAGTTGTGATTTCTACCCCTGCTCTTTCGCACTATAAACTTACATATGAAGCGTTATTATCAGGAAAGCACGTTTTTGTAGAAAAACCTTTATGCCTAGGATTAAAAAAAGGAAAAAAATTAGTGGATTTAGCAAAAAAAAATAATTTAAAGATTATGGTTGGACATTTAATGTTATATCATCCTGCTTTTATAAAAATGAAAGAAAAAATTAAGTCTGGCTTAATTGGTAATATTAGATACATTTACTCTAATAGACTATCTTTAGGAAAACTGAGAAAAGAGGAAGATGTACTTTGGTCGTTTGCACCGCATGATATTTCTATGATACTAAACTTAGTCAAAACCCCATTATTAAATATTGAAGCATTCGGAGGCAGCTACCTTGCAAAAAAAATCAAGGATACTACTCTAACTATGCTAACATTTAAGAAAAATATTAAAGCTCATATTTTTGTTTCTTGGCTACATCCATATAAGGATCAAAGGTTAATTGTAATAGGTGATAAGGGAATGATAGTTTTTGCCGATACAGAAAAAGATAAAAATAAACTTTTATTTTATGACCATGATGTTAGATGGGAGGGTGCTGTTCCTATCATAAGTAAATCAAAAGGTAAAACTATAACTTTTAATTTTAAAAAAGAACCTTTATTAATAGAATGTAAATCTTTTATAAATTGGATAGAAAAAAAAATAAAACCGCCATCAGTAGGGGAAGAAGGATTAAGAGTCTTGAATGTACTCGAGTCTGCAAAAAAAAAATTAGGAAAAATTAAATGAATTTTATACACAAAAGTTCTTTTGTAGATAAAAACGTAGAGTTAGGAACAAATTTATATATATGGCACTTCAGCCACATTTTATCTGGAACTAAAATTGGAAATAACTGTATCCTTGGACAGAATGTAATGATAGGGCCAAAAGTTAAAATAGGAGAAGGGTGTAAAATACAAAATAATGTTTCTATTTATGAAGGCGTAGAATTGGGTAATAATGTTTTTTGTGGGCCTTCATGTGTTTTTACCAATGTGATTAATCCACGAGCATTTATAAAAAGAAAAAAAGAGTTTAAAAAAACTGTAGTAGGTGATGGAGCATCAATCGGTGCTAATTCTACAATTATTTGCGGTGTAAAAATAGGCAAGTATGCTCTAATAGGTGCGGGGGCAGTTGTTACTAAAGATGTAGAGGACTACGCACTCGTGGTTGGTAATCCAGCAAGAAGAGCAGGCTGGATTTCAGAAAGTGGTGCTAAACTTAATAAAGATTTAATATGTCCTCTAACAAATCAAGAGTATAAGTTAAAAAAAAATAGATTAATTAGAATAAAATGAAAAAAATAAAATTTTTAGATTTAGAAAGTCAAAAAGATAGATTAAATAATACAATTGAATTAAATATTAAAAAAGTATTAGAGCATTCTAAATACATAATGGGACCGGAAGTAAAAGAACTTGAGCTCAGGTTGCAAAAATACACAAAAGCCAAATATTGTGTTACTTGTGCCAGCGGAACAGATGCTTTAATATTATCTTTAATGTCACTTAATATAGGTACAAATGATATTGTAATTTGTCCAAGTTTTACATTTCCTGCTACTGCAGAAGCGATATTAATTACTGGAGCTAAACCATACTTTGTAGATGTAGGCTTGGATACTTTTAATATTTGTTACAAGGAATTAGAAAAAATACTAGAGAAGGATTATAAAAAAAATAAAATTAAAGCTATAATAGCTGTAGACCTTTTTGGTTTGCCAGCAAATTATACAAGACTTAATAAAATTTCAAAAAAATATAAAATAAATATTATTGCAGATGGAGCTCAAAGTTTTGGAGGAGGTTTAAATAATAAAAAAGTAGGGTCATTAACAAAAATTACGTGTACATCTTTTTTTCCAGCAAAACCTCTTGGTTGTTATGGAGATGGGGGTGCTTTATTTACTGACAACAAGGTAATTAGTGAAAAGTTAGTAAGTTTAAGAGCGCATGGTAAAGGAAAGTCTAAGTATGAAATATCAGAAATAGGACTGAACTCTAGGTTAGATAGTATACAAGCATCGATCTTATTAGCTAAGTTAAAAATATTTAATTGGGAATTAAAAGAAAGAAATAAAAATGCTAATTTATATAACAAAGAATTGAAAGAATATTATCATATACCAGAAATTCCTAAAGGGTCTTCTTCAGCTTGGGCACAGTACACTATTAGAACAAGAAATAGAGATAAAGTTTTAAACTTCTTAAATGATAAGTCTATTCCCACGATGATTTACTATCCGGTACCTATGCATATGCAGCCAGCATATAGAAAATATAATAAATATAAAAATGTCTTAAAAAACTCTTTAAAGCTGTCCAAAACGGTATTAAGTATTCCTATTCACTCTTTTTTATCTAATTCTCAAAAAGAATACATAATATTAAATCTAAAAAAAGCTTATAAATTAATTTAATTTTATCTTATTTAAAATTTCTTTTGATATTTTATCAAAGTATTTTTTATTTGGATGATCATAATTTATAAAAAAATCTCTGCTTAAATATAGCCTTCTGTGGTCTATAATAAATTTTTCAGGTATATCTTTTAAGGCATTATCTACTATTTGGTTAACAATACTATATCTTTCCACTTCATAAACAGGAGGTATAAGAATAACAATCTTTAAGGCATTTCTTTCTGCTAGTTGTATGATAGTATTTAATTCTTTTTTAAGTATTTTTGAATCTCCTTGGTTAAGATGAAGCTCAGAATTATCTAATGGATTTTGATTAAGTTTTGCAACATTGTCATATCCTGTATCATCAATTGAGCCGTCTTTAAGCATTGTGCCTTTAAAGTCTTCTTTTTTACAAAACTTATTGCTAGTAAAAAAAGTGAGATTTTTTGTTATTAATGAAGGAATATATTTTGATACAGTAATATTGTTTTGATTATTTTTACAATCAGAAATATTTAAAATACGTCCGTTTTCGTTATTATTTAGTAAACCAATCAATAATGTAGTGTAATCAAAGGTTTTTTTTATCCAAGTATAGAAGACTTGAGGGTATAAATAAAATTTTTCCAATATTTTAATTATGACATTAGAGTTATCATCTTCTGTACTTTTAAGGATATATAGAGGAAGTTCTTTACTAGAACCCACAATAAAGTTTCCATTATCATTATTTGGTGTTGTCATTTGTATAATTATTTTCTCTTTAGGAAGCAAGCTTCTTTTCTCTAGCCAGCTTAAATAATATACAAAATCAGTAATTGATAGATTTGCGAACCAAAAATTAAATACCTTACCATCATAGTTTGCCTTTTTAAAACTTTCATCATGCCAATATTGAATTTGATGGTTTCCAAATATTCCAATATCAGGTATCTTTCTATTTTCCAAATAACTTATTTTCATTTGACCAATTTGTTCTCTTGATAAGCCGTTCAAAATAACTCTTTGGTTTTCATTTAATAAATCAAAGTTAATAAACTCTTTCCTGAAATCTTTTATATTATATTTAGCATAAATGCACAGTAAAATGAAAAAAGAAAAAACAATAAAGAAATATATAAGGTATATTTTTTTTTCTTTTTTCATACTAAAATCTAAAATATATAAATGTTTCACTATAATTTGAGAAAATCAAAGAAAAAAATAATAAAATACTATGCAATACAGGACTGTCAAAAAACCAGTTTTTTTTATCATTATATAACCAAGTTTTTTCTTTACTAAAAAATATCCATGCTAAAATAGGTAATAAAAAAACCCAGTGCTTTAATGAATAAATACCTATAGAATTTGATTCTTTAAAAAATACTAACATCATTTCAATATATTCAGAGATATCCATAAAAAAAAGTGGCCAACCTATAGAAATTAGTAGGTAAGTAATAGACACTTGAAAAAAAATGTTTAGTTTATTCCAGTAATTTTTTGAGTAATGATAAATTATTACTAATATTGCATGATATCCTCCCCAAAGTATAAAAGACCAACCTGCTCCGTGCCATAGACCACAAACCAAAAAAACAATTATTATATTTCTCGTATAATTATTATTTCCGCCTAACTTTATATAAACATAATCTCTTAACCATAAAGATAAAGTTATATGCCAACATCTCCAGAAATCCTTGGGGTTTTTAGTTTGATAGGGTTCTTTAAAGTTTATTGGCAAATTAAGACTAAAAAGTTTAGCTATTCCAATAGCCATTAAGCTATAAGCCCAGAAGTCAAAAAATATTCTTATTGAGTAAGCGTTTATTAAAAAAAATATATCTAACTTTGTAGCATCAATAGAAATATCATATGCATTTTTATTTTTAATAAGTAAATTCATCAAATCTGAAACAAAAACTTTCCCAGCTAAACCAAAAGATAAATATTTAAAAGCATTTTTATAATCAATTTGTAGCTTTTGCTTAACTAGAATAGTATTAAGTTGTTCTACCATTTGAGAGTACCTTAATATTGGTCCTGCAATTAATTGCGGAAATAAGCTTATGTAGGTTGCAAGTTTTAAAAAGCTATCTTCTTTTTTTACTTTTTTTGTATGAACATCAATATTATAGGATATTATTTGAAATGTATAAAAAGAAATACCAGCAGGAAGAGTAACCGATAAAAAGAAGTAAAAAAAACTTCTAATATCTAAACTAGCATTTACAATGTCTAGTGCAAAGTTTAAATATTTGAATAGAAACAAAATTATCAGAGGAGGAAAAATTGATAAAAATAAATAAAATTTTTTTTCAATTTTATTAAATAGGGCTACATAAAATCCAATTAGGATAGCTATTATCATAAAGATAAGTGGAATTAAACCCGATATAGAATAGAATATTAAAGAAGAAATTAATAGAACTAATAGACGTAGATCTTTTTTAATTTTTATAAAAATAATCCATACTAGTGGTAAAAAAATTAATAAAAAGGCTATAGAATTAAAATTCATATTTTATTTTCAATATTTTTAAAACATTTTAAGATATTGTATTCTATTTCTTTAGAAAATCTTGACCTTAGACCAAAAAACTTCAATGATCTATCCGTTTCATAACCACCTTCTTTTAGAGCCTGTTTGTCTGGTATATACCCAATAGGATGATCTGAATAGCCGACAGTAAAAATATTATATTTTGACGTTTCTTGTAGGGCATTTAATAGCAATTCTCTATAATTAGAAAGTGGCTCTCCATTTATGATATAAAATTTAATTTCGCCAAAATTAAAATATTTAATACTAAGAGAAACACTCATCTTATTTTCTAACGGTAGATTTATTTTTATATGTTTTGTAACTATTTTATTTATAATTAAATTCTTTACTTTATGACTTCTTAAAATTTTTTCAGCTATACTTTTTCCTATTTCATTTAAGTTTGATTGCGAAGAAGATCTATTAAATAATTCCTTAATAAAAAATTTTTCCAAAAAACTTATCGGGTTTTTTCTTAATTTTACTTTTTTTGTAACATCACAGTTTTGATCACCTGCCCAGCCTTGTAAAAACAATAAGCCTTTACAATTATTTTTTGGTGATAGTTTTAATAAATATTTCTCAATATAACCTGGGTAGTCACTGCTAATTTTGTTTCCATTATATACCGTACAATGGGCAGTAGCATTTAACAACCAAAAGTAACTATTATCAGATAAGCAAAACTTAATAGCTCTACAACTAGTATCACTTACTCTTTTTCTATTAGGCCTATTTATGCATTTTTTTTTATAATAACCTGGGTAAAGTCTTAAAATTTTAGGCACTATTAGTCTTCTATTTACAGCAGGAAAATTTGGAATATCATAAAGCTCAATTTTACATTTCTTTTTATTTTTGATAGCTTTATTTACAGCGGAAATGCTACTTTTTTCAACATATTTAAAAAATTTATTTTCTATATCAATACCATCAATAAATTGTTCGCAGGTTTTAGGGGCACTATGAGTATGTGTAGCTTTAATTAATATATTAGAACTATGCGTTTTATATTTTTTAAAAATTTCTTCTTTAATAACTTTTGAAAGTTTTTTTCCAACAAAAAGCAAATCTAATGACAAAAAAATAATTATATTTTTATTTTTATCTTCTATTACGATTGATCTAGCATAAAGGGGATCAAGCACACCTTCGCTTATTCTATTATTTTCAATGCCTGTTAATTTAATTTTCTTAATAACGTTAATTCTAACTTTACCAAAACCAGACTTCATTTTTCTTTTCGCTTAGTAATAATATATCCTTCTACTACTAATGCATCTAAAGAACTATCAAGTAGAACTTTAATTGCTTCCTCAGCAGTTCTTACTATTGGAAAACCATGTATATTAAAACTTGTATTTAATAGACATGCTCTTTTTGTTAATTTTTTAAAATAACTAATAGTACTATATAGTTTTGGGGCATGAATTTTATCAACAATTTCTACGCGGGCACTTTTATCAAATTTATGTAAAGCAGCTATCATATCACTTTGTTTATTTTTTATACTGTCCATTACAAACATCATATATGGAGAAGGGTTTTTCTTAAATTTTAAACTTTTTGGTATTTTTACATATTTTTCTGATTCATCAATTTGAATTGCGGGAGCAAAAGGCATCCAGAAATCCCTTTGCTTAATACTTGCATTTATTTTTTCTACAGCATCTAAAATTTTAGGGTCTGCCAAGACAGATCTATTTCCAAGAGCTCTTGCACCAAATTCCATTGGCCCATCACATTTTCCTATAATTTTTCCTTTAGCCAAAAGTTTTGCGGCAGCTAAATCAGTATTTTTAACTTTTAAAAAAAAACATTTATTTTTATATTTGTTTATTATTTTTTTATTGATTGAAGTAGATGACCCTAGCATAAAGCTATTAAAACTTGGCAATTTTTTTGCTAACATCCCATTTAATAAAAAAGCTGCTCCAAAGGAATTTGTCTCATCACCACAAGAAGGAAAAACATCAACAGTATTCACTTCGCTCATTTCAGATATTTTTTTATTCATAACTACATTCATGAACACACCTCCAGATAATAAAATATCCTTAATCCCTGTTTGTTTTATACAATTTTTAATCCATTTAGTTACTAATTCTTCTGTAAATAACTGTAATCCTCCTGCTATATTATCAAACCTTTCTAATTCAAAATCTTTAAACAACAGTTTATGTATTTTATTTGTTTTTATATTTTCTGCTGCTTTAAAATTTAGATTATTATCTTTATCTAAATTAAGATATTTTGAAAATATTCTAGCAGATTTTTTTTTATAAATATGAGGAACGTATGCTGATAACCCCATTAATTTATATTCATGTTCATGAGGTGTAAGGCCTAATAAAAAAGTTGTTATTGAATAAAGGTTTCCAATACTATTTCCCGAAGGAGTAGAAGATAATCTTTTCAATTTCCCAAACTGACCTATTTGTACAGTAGCATTTTCTCCGTCTCCCCCTCCATCTAATGTAAGAACAAGATATGGTTTATCAAAACTTCTTGCTAGACCATAGTAGGCTGCAGCAGCATGACAATCATGGTGTTTGAAAAAATTAAAGTTAATATTTTTTTTTAAATTTTTACAGTATTTCAGTGTTAAATTTTTAACAGCAATTTGTTCATTATTATTTTTTTTTCTTTTAAGAAGAAAATTAATTTTTTTTTTTATAACCCACGCAAAATCTAACAATCTATCTTGAAATGATTTGCCATAAAAATTATCATAATATTTCTGTCTAAATTTTGTTTTATTATCCTCAAGAAAATGATGGTTTGCGACTGCTACTATATTTACAGACTTTATAAAATTGCTATGTTCCTTGCTTACAAGTTGTAAAGCTAGTTTTGGGAATCCCATAGTATTTTTTTCCCGATTGAGCCTTTCTTCTTCAATAGCAAATATAACCTTGCCATCTTTTAAAAGACAAATGGAAGGACCTATACCATGATTGATCGATAAAATATTCATTTTTAAGTTATTTTGTAAAACATAATATTAGCAAAATTTTAAAAATACAAATGATTCTTTTAAAATGATAAATCATATATAACTGTTAAAACTTTAAAAAAGAATACTTATATTTAATTTTTTATTGATATGGTTTGTAAGATGAATAAATTTTTAAAAATAAATACCAGAGGTCTTCCGATTAAAGGAAATAAAAATATTTTTTGAATTAGTTTTCTTAAACCTAAAGGGCTATCATTATCATAAGAAGAGAAATCTGTCTTCTTGGAGAGCCTTTTTACAGTTAAATCTTCAAAATTGCCAATATTCTCTTTTATCATCTTTTTATGAAAACTAGGTGACCTTAATATTAAAAAATTTTTTGAAAAATATTTTGCATAATAACTCCCTTTAAAAAATAAATTTTCTTTTTTTCTTACAGACATAATTACACCGTACAAAATTGGTTTTATGAAATATGGAAATAAATGAATAATCCAAAGTCTGGAATGAGACTCAAAAGGTATATATTTATGAGGAACTTCATGATAAGCAAACCCCTTTTTTTTTAGAACTCTCCCTTCTTCCTTATAATATAAAAAAACTTCATCTTCTCTTAGATGCTCAACTACCTGAGCACTAATAATAAAGTCAAAATATTCATCCTTAAATGGAACTTTTTTACCATCTGTGGTAAAGAATTTTTTTTTATTTATTTTAAACTTCTCTTTAAGAATCTTATTTAAATACGCTACGTCAAAATTTACATTAATTCCATGAACTTTTGTATAACCAAGTGCTGCTAAATAAATTACTGTCATTCCTGAACCACATCCGTGATCTAGTATAAAAATATTTTTTTTATTCATTTTTTTCTTGAGTCGATTTAAGACATTATGAATCTCTTCAAATGCTGTAGGAGGATTTTTTTCTAAATTTTTTGCTATGGCACAAAAATTTTTCCACTCTTTAGTATAGCATTCATTATTTTTAACTTTTTCAGTGATTAATGAATAAATCTTCTTCAAATTATTAAAAGACATAATTAACACTAGCATCATTTAAAAAAAAATTAAGCATAATTTTATAAACAAAATGTTATAGAAAAAAAAAGTAATAAAGTCTTATAAATATTTTTAAGTAATTTTATAAAAGTTAAATCTAGATATAATAAGAAAACTTTACAAAGAAATTAATTTAAATTAGATGGCTGATTTTCTTTAGTTTAAATATTTCATTTTTAAATTTAATAGTGTTATAAATTACTTGGTAATTATTTATGGTAGAAAATAAAAATCATTATTGGATGTATAGTAAATATGCTATTGAAAACGCTATATTAAACCCTGATAGAAATATAAAAGAAATGTTAGTTGATAAAAGTTTAAAAGATTATTATGAAAACTTTTGTAAAAATAATAAAATAAAAAAAAATATTAAGATTAAAGTTGCTCATAAATCTTTAATAATTAAAAAAATAGGTAATTTAGCAAAGTATCAGGGAGTTGCTTTATTAGTTGAAAAAAAACTATCAAGAACTCAATTTTTACTTAACTGTTCTACTGTAAATAATGATCTTATATTAATTATTGATAAGTTAAATGATCCGATGAATTTTGGAGCAATACTAAGAGTCTCTTATGCATTTGGTATTAATACAGTTATAATACCTAATCGTTATATGCCTGATGAAAACGGTTATATCGCAAGTATTGCCTCTGGGGCATTAGATAAAATAAATATTTTTAAAGTTAAAAATCTTATTAATGTTATTAATTATTTAAAAAAAAATAATTGGTGGGTATTAGGACTTGAATCAAAAAAATTAGATATTTGCATAAATTTAAAAAATCAGGAACAATTCTATAAAAAAAAGGCTTTAATTATAGGCTCTGAGAGTAAAGGATTAAGCCATTTAGTAAGAAAAAGTTGTGATTTGCTATATAGAATTCCTACTAAAAATAACGACCTGGATAGTATAAATGTAGTACAGGCTACCAGCATTGCTCTATATGAATTAGTATAAATAATTTTTAAAAACTTCAAAATGTAAAAGTTCAAATTAAATTTTAGATTAATCAAAAATAAGCCTTCTTAATTCTAAGGAAAAAAATTTAATTGATATATTATTTTTAAAAATTTTATGTGCATCAAATTATTGTTGCTCAAGTATTTTTTTTTTATATTATAAGATATGCTAAAAAAGTGTAAATTTTATGACATTACTCTAATAAGGCCTCCAGCTGTAGAGGCTTTTAGGTTTGCAACTACTTCTATAACTTTGCCACTTGGCTTGGCCTATATTTCAGCAGCTTTAAAAAATAAAAATTTTAAAGTTCAAGTCATAGATGCAGTAGGTAATCAACCAAACAATAGAGTAGGATACTACAAAGGTTATTTAGTAGGCGAGAGTTTTGAGCAAATAGTTAACAAAATTAGTAGTCTAACCAATTTTATTGGAATAACTGTAGTTTTTACACATGAGTGGCCGTTAGTAGTAAAATTAATTGATTTAATTAAAAATAAATTTCCTGATAAAAAAGTTGTTATAGGGGGCGAACACGTATCAGCTATGCCAGAGTTTTGTCTAGCAACTTCTAAAGCCGATTATATAGTTATGGGTGAGGGAGAAGAAACTATTATAGATTTAATGCTCACACAATATAAAGTTAACAAGACTTTAAAAGATATTAAAGGTTTAGGATATAAGGTTAATGATAATATTTTTATAAATTCTAGAAGACAAAGAAGAACAGATTTGGATGAAATTTCTATTCCAGATTGGGATAGTTTTGAAGTAAAAAAATATCATAAAAATAGATTTGTGGGAGGAATGTATTCCGATAGTATTACAGTACCTATATTAGCAACTAGGGGATGTCCTTATCAGTGTACATATTGTTCTGCTCCTAATATGTGGTTGCCAAGATGGATACCTAGAGATCCATTGAAGGTGGTTGATGAAATAGAACTCTATAAAAAAAAATTTAATGCTAAAAATTTCCCATTTCAAGATTTAACAGCAATAATTAAAAAAGATTGGATTAAAACTTTTTGCGAAGAAATAATAGATAGAAAATTAAATATAACGTGGCAATTACCTACAGGTACAAGATCTGAAGCTATAGATAATGAGATTGCAGAATTACTTAAAAAGTCAGGAATGACCAGTATGGCCTATGCTCCAGAGTCTGGTTCAGAAGAAACAAGGAAATTTATTAAAAAAAGAATGAAAACTGAAAATCTATTTAACAGTATTGAGTCTGCTTCAAAATCAGGATTAAACGTTGCAGTATTTATTGTTATAGGATTTCCTCACGATAATAATAACAATTTAAAAGAAAATATAAAATTTATTAAAAGGCTTGCAAGACAAGGAGTAACAGATTTATCTGTCGGTTATTATATGGCATTACCTGGAACTCAACTTTTTAATAATTTATTTGACTCAGGAAAAATTATTTTAAATAAAAGTTATTTTAGCCACATTTTAGACAGTCTAGCAATCGTACCATCTCAAAAATACTGCTTAAATATTTCAAAACTTAAACTTTTATTTTATAAAGTTTATTTTTTATTTACTTTCTATAGAGAGAAGAATAACTCTAGTATATTTGGAAATTTTAAATCTCTTATTAGTTTATTTTTTAAAAAAGAAACCCATCAGTCAAAACTTCAAACCGCTTTATTTAATGCCCTTAATAGCTTTAAGGATACACTCCGAAGTAAAAGAAAAAGATGGATTTCCAAGAACGAGGAAAGACTGTTATTTGAGGATTGGGATAAAATTTATAGAAGTATTAGAAATAAAAAAATATCGTCAGGATTTATTGAAAAAAGTCCAGAGAATTCAAAAGACTTACATAAAGTGAATGTTATTTCTGCTATCGTTAAAGATCATGCCGCAAGAAAGCATTTTATAATATCTAATTAAATTATAATCAAAACTAATTAAATACAGGTGCTTAATGGATATAAGTGAAATTATAGAAAGTTTATAATCTAAAGAAATTATGGTGTAGTGAGAGGATACGAAACTATATACTCAAATAAGGATAGATTTGCAGTTTGCTACTTTTAACCATTTGGCCACCCTTCCAATTTATAAATAATTATATTATAAATATAACATATTTTTATAGGTTATTAATTCAGAGGTTAATTTATTAATTAATTTTTTTCCATGTAACAAGTTGACTTTTCCAAAAGTTTTTTCAACATTTTCTTTATTTGCTAAAACTATTCTTTTTTCATCTTTAAGGTCTCTACTAATTTCATATATTTTTCTACCATCGCTTAATTCCCATAAATTATGTTTCTTATTTCCTATAAATTCATAACTAATATCTAAAACCTCTAGAGAATTATTAATAAAATCAGATACTTTATAGCCTATAGAGGTGCCAAGTTCACCCTCACCAAAGTCATTTTTAATCGCTTTTTCTAATATTAATTCCATATATTGAAAAGCACTACCCCAATCTCTTATAGAATGAGTATTCCATATATCAAGTTTCTTTTTTTTCTTATTCAATAAAAAATCAAGAACTTTTATTGTAAAAAATTTACTGGGGCGAAAGCAAGACTCATGATTAAAAAGTGTAGGAAAGAAAATCTTAATTCCTTCTAGCATAGCAACTTTTGAAATAAAATATTCAGTTGTCTTAGACACTCCGTAAGCATTTCTAGGGATAATATAATTATCTGTATTATTATTATTATTATTTAAAAACTCACTGCTTAATGGATGATATAACCAAAAATTACCCTTTTTTTTATTTAAAGAAATAAGATTAGTAAGAATTGTAGTATTAGATGTTAAATATTGATTAAAGTGCATTGCAGAAAACTGTACAAAACTATTGGCTGCAAGGTTAAAAACATGAGTAAACTGAAATTTAGATAGTACCTCTAATAAGCTATTTAAGTCTGTTGCATCTCCGTAAATTATATCATCTTTATTAAAATATTTTGGACTAAATAAACTAAGATTAGATGAAGATTTAACAAATAGTTTAAAGGATATTTTTTTCTTATTTAAAAGAATTGACAAAACCTTCGCGTCCTGTCCAAAACCTATTATTAAAACTTTCATAATTCTTTTTCTAAATATGTAATAGCATTTTTGAAACCTTTAAAATTGTATAGATGTCCTTCCCATTGTTCAATAATATATCTAATATTGTTTTTATTAGATTTAAGAAACTTTAAGTCTAATTCTCCCTCCCCAAAGTTTATACCTTCTGCATCAACTCCAGTAGCATCTGCTAAATGAAGATGACTAGCGTATTGTAAAAGGTTTCTGAACCAACTTTTTAAATTACCTTTTACACTATTGCATGCCATTATTAAATGTGCTGTATCTAAACAAATTCCAAAAGGAAAGTTAGCGTAATATTTTTTATCTATAACATTACAAAATAAATCTAATTCTACAGCGCCTCCAAAATACCAAGCCCTTTTGGGTAAAAATTGAGGAACAATACCTCCTTCATTTTTACTCAATTTTTCAATAAGTTCTGCAAGTCTAAAATAGGTGCTTTCTTTAGAAACATGCAGGTTAGAAAAACTACCAACTATAGGACATGATTTACTAGTTTTGTCCTCCACTTCTTGCGCAAAAAGCATACATTGATTTATAATTTTTAAACTTTTAATGTAAGTAACACTATTTTTATTTGCTAGCGGATCAATTAGTTTTGTGCTCGATATATAATCAGGCAGGTGAACAGAATATCCAGCATTACTGCTTTTAAGTTGTTTCCAAAAATTTTTTTTTAAATTTTTAGTTAACAATACATCCTCAAAACTCATATGAAATTCAAAAAAAGGTAAATTGAACTGCTTCATTATTAAATACATATCACTAAATCTTATAGGCAAACCTATATTGAAATTAGAAAGTTTATTTATTTCTTTGTTTAAATCTTTTTTATATTTTTCAGAATTAAAGTCGTCAGTAAGTAATGGAAAACCTGCAATAACATCTCTTTTTAATTTCTTTCCAAAATTGTTAAAAGTTCCTGCTTTAACACCTCTACAAGGAGACATTATTGTTAGTTTATTAGATGTAATAGTATCTCCTTTTTTATAATTTGATTTATAGTAATAACCCGAACCTAAGTCTTTTAAATTTTGAATTTCTCCTTGATTAGCGACTTTATCCGATACTTTTACATTTTTATACCATTGTTGATAAGTTAAGATCTCATTTAGTCTCTTAAATTCTTGAATGCTTGAGGAAGAGGATATATCAAGACCTTGCTGATCTTTTTTAATGCAAATATGCCTTTCTATATAATCAACTCCTACAGATATTGATCCTAGACTAACCTCCCAATACCTATCATGTGAGCTATAACCTATATAACAATTAAATATTTTTTTTAAGCTTTTTAAATAATTAAAATTTACTGCATCTATTGCTGTAGGATAATTACTAATACAATAAAAAATTACGTCATTTTTTCTAAACTTTATTTTTTTTTTTAAAAGATTAATATCATTCCAATTAGCACCACCTAAACTTAACATAATTTGTTTAGAATTTTTCATTGCTGTTTTAATAAGTTCAAAATTTAATGCCTCAGCAGAGGGTATTTTAATAAAATCAAATCTAAACTTTTTAGTTAAATATTTAACATCTTCTGTTCTAAAGAAACTTACTCCAATTTTTAAGTTAAGTTTCTTTGCATATTGAAATGCTTTTATGTAATCTTTATCACTAATAAATAAATTTTTTAGTTCATCCTTGATTAGTGTGCTGCCCATTTCCAGAGTATTAGTGAAAAAATTTTTTGCATTTCTTCTATATTGAAATTTGATAAACTTTACTTTGGCTTCACATATACCATCAATCAATTCTTTTATTTTTGAAAATTTACCTTGATGATTGATGCCTATCTCGGCTACTAACTTTACCATAACTATGTATAACTGATTTTGTAATATTATTAAAGATTATTTATACAGTATAAAAAAATTTATAAATTTATTTTCATAATGCTTGTTTGTGGTATGGGCAAAGAAATAAATAACAAAAATTTTTATGCTGTAAATGTATTTTAAATAAATAAAAACTTACATATTACATATACTGTTTAGGCCAAAATTAAATTATAATGGTGGAGGGGGTAGGATTCGAACCTACGTACTCAAATGAGGGCAGATTTACAGTCTGCTGCCTTTAACCACTCGGCCACCCCTCCGCATCTAAAACCCTTAATTTAACATAATTAAAGGTTTAAATTTTAAATGTTTTATAATGCTAATTCTTTTAAAACCTCTAAGCCACAGTTAAATAATGATTAATTTTTTAGTGTACAAATTTTTACAATTATGTCTATGAAATAGAACAAGATTTTTTAATTGGTGGTATGTAGGACAAAAATAAAATTTAATTTTTCATCCAAACGTTTAATTTAGCTATTATAATTATTTCTTAATTTAAGAGGGATATAGATAACCAATAACTTTTTTTATAAATTGAAGTTAGATTAATTGAGTACCTAAATTTAGGTGTATTTAACTACAAATTTTTGTAATTAAATCATCAGTTCTTTTCTTTGTTTTACGAAGGTCTATGACTCTAGTTTTTCTTTCATTTATGGTCTTTAAGCAAGCTTTAAGTTTCATAGGGTTATTATTAATAAAATGATCAACGTACATATTATAGGGTGATTTGTTTTTACATAACAACATTATTTTTTTATCATATTTATTATATTCTATAACTGTAGAACCTGTAATCCAAGCGTCGGGCATAGCTAGGCTAGCGTAATTACTTATGGTTATAAAATGACTATGTGCAAGAAAAGATACGTGATTGTAGTTTATTGAAATTCTATTAGTATTATATGACTTTAATATAGCTTTTAACTGTTTATTGTTAGTTATAATATGAGGTTTTAAGGTAATAGTATAATTTGTACTTTTAAGAATAATATCTAAAGTTTTTTTTAATAGTTCTGCTCCAGAAGTAGTTTGACTATAAACATGATGTTTTCCTAAATAGCCTAAAATAAAAAGAACTTTTTTTTCTTTTGTCACATTTTTTTGCTTATTTACAAAATGAATCCATGTCTTCATTAGACGAGTAGGACTAATTTTATATATATTTTTTTTATCAATATTTTTTAAATAATTTAATTGTGGCCATTCGTCTCCAAAATAAACTACATTTTTAAATTTTTTACACGCCTGAAATTTTTTTTTTTGAAAAAAAAATTCAAAAATTTTATCCATTATACCGAAATGCCCCCAACAATTACTTTCAATTAAAAATGTTTTTTTTTTATTGAAATAATAAATTAAACTATAGGGAAAACTTTCTAATGCTTTAAAGTGAAAGCTATAAACATTATGAATAAGAGATTTTAAAATTATCTCGAGAATATTAAATATATGTAAAAATTTCCTCAAATATCTATTTGAAGAATAAATCCATCCAAAATGTTTAATTGTTCCAACTTTATGAATAGCATCATTTAATATTTTGCTTTTAGCTATACTTAGAAAAGTATTTTTATCAAATACGAAAAAATTTACTACGGTGCTAGGGTTTTTTTTAACTATTTCTAATATTAAAGGAAGTACTGTATCACAAGAAATTAATTTGTTATTCAAGTAAATATTAATAATCTTCATATAGTAAAGTAAAAAGTGTAAATTATGTAGATATATGGTATCACATCTAATTAGTATGGTAAAAATAAAAAATAAGCTAATTTGTGTTGATATAGATGGAACTATATGCAGTCAAAGAAAGTTTGATTATGAAAATGCAGTTCCTGATCAACAAGCTATTAGAAAGATTAATGAGCTGTATGAAAGAGGAGCTAAAATATTGGTTTATACTGCTAGATATATGGGAAAAGAGAAAGGTGACATTGATAAAGTATATAAGTATGGCTTCTCCTCAACTTTCAGGCAGTTAAAATCATGGGGTTTAAAATTTCATGAACTTAAGATGGGCAAACCAAATTATGATATTATTATAGATGATAAAGCATACGGTTATAATGATAACTGGATAAATGTTCTAGAATAAATAAATACAATGATTATAAAAAAAAATATAGCCATCATCTTAGCAAGAGGCGGCTCAAAAGGTATAAAGAAGAAAAACTTAAAAAAGGTAGGAAAGTTTAGCCTCTTAGCAAGAGCTATAATCTCCTGCAAATTAAGCAGAAATTTTACAAATGTTTTTGTTTCTACTGACTGTGATAAGATTGCAAAAGAAGCAACTATATATAATGCTGAGGTTATAAAAAGACCTAAAAATATTTCAGGGGATGATGCTAGCTCAGAAGAGGGATGGATACATGCTTTAAACTTTATTAAAAATAAAAATCATAATCTTCGCTTATCTTTATTAGTGCAATGTACTTCTCCATTTATATTTCCAAAAGATATAAATAAATGTTATCAAAAACTATTGAAAGAAAATTTAAATTGTTGTTTTTCTGTATCAAAAGATAATCCTTTTTTATGGAGTTATATTAATTCATCTCCTAGAGGGATCAATCATAATGAAAAAAAGCTGAGAAAAAGACGGCAAGAACTACCTGATAGTTTCAGAGAAACAGGAGCTTTTTACCTAGTAAATGTTAAACAATTTCTTTTAAAAAAAAATAGGTTTTTAAACAAAATGGGAATGCTAGAAGTTGAAAATTCTATTGATATTGATACAAAAGATGACTTATTATTAGCTCAAAGCATCGCTAAAAAATATGATAGTAAAATCGGCTTTGTTAACTATAGTAATGCTGTTTTTTAAAGTAAGTAAATGTTTTATTAGTTTATTACCGGAGAGAAGATGATAGAAAAGAAGTTTAATTTTAAAGATATTTTTGTACTTGATTTGGCTAATAATCATCAAGGCTCTATCCCCCATGCTATGAAAATAATCGACTATTCTCATGAATTAATGGAAAAATATAATATTAGAGTAGCCGTTAAATTTCAATTTAGAGACTTGCCAAACTTTGTTTATTTAAATGATAGGCAAAAATCAGAGAATAAGCACGTTAATCGTTTTCTATCAACTAAACTCGATTGGGAGTCTTATAGTGATTTAAAAGAATATTGTCACAATAAAAATTTAATAACAATATGTACGCCTTTTGACGAAAAGTCTGTAGAAAAAATTATTGAAATGAATTTTGATGTAATAAAAATTGCTAGCTGTTCATCTAAAGACTGGCCTTTGATTGAAGAAATTGCAAAGACTAATAAGCCTATCATTGCATCAACTGGTGGTTTATTGATTTCAGAAGTAGACGATCTAGTTAGTTTTTTTAAGCACAAAAATAAAGATTTTGCATTAATGCATTGTGTTGCAATTTATCCAACACCTGATAATGTTTGCAACCTTAACAATATAAGAGATTTTATAGACAGATATCCAAATGTACCAATTGGTTGGTCTACTCATGAAAGTCCGAAAGACAACATACATATAATAATAGCAAAATCTTTAGGGGCATCTCTATTTGAAAGGCATATAGGGTTAAGAACTAATGACATCGAATTAAATGCTTACTCTTCCGATAAGGAAGATTTAGAAAATTGGATTAAAGCCTATCTGAGAACCAATATTTTATTAGGAAATAAAGAAAGGCAACCGGCTACAAAAATAGAACAGGAAAGTTTAAATAGTTTAGAAAGGGGAGTTTATGTAAGAGAAAACATAGAGTCTGGTGAATGTCTTCATAAAAAGAATATTTACTTTTCTTTTCCTATTAAAAAAAATCAGCTTTCTTCAGGAAAGTGGAAACCAAATATAAAAAGTTTAAAAAATTTAAAAAAGAATGAGCCTTATTTAGAAAAAGATCTTGAGTTTCCAGGGGCTTCACCTGATGTACCTATTAAAAAAGCAATTCATAAGGTTAAGGCTATGTTATCATATGCTAAAATTTCTTTGCCTAATGAGTTCTCTACAGAATATTCTCACCATTATGGTATAAAGAATTTTTTTCAAGTAGGAGTTACAATGATTACTATAATCAACAGGGAATATGCGAAAAAAATATTGGTACAGCTTCCAAATCAATATCACCCCTCACATTATCACAAAAAAAAAGAAGAAACTTTTGTTGTATTGTGGGGAGAACTTATTTCTAGTTTGGATGACAAAGTGTATAAGCTTTATCCGGGAGATAAATTAACAGTTCTGCCAGGCGTATGGCATAATTTTAAAACAGAAAAAGGGTGTATATTTGAAGAGATATCTACAACAGCTCATAAAAATGACTCAGTTTATAGAGATAACAGGATAAATAAATTAACCTCTACTCAGAGAAAAACTGTTGTGGATCATTGGGGCACTTACCAGATTGATGATCAGATTATATCAATGGACTTTGATATCTAAGCTATTTTAACTTGTTAAATATTGTTATATTAATATAATTATTTATTATTGAAATGGGTGTATTTCAATAAATAGATTTAGTTTTTACATATGTTTGTTAATGAAGTAAGTTAGTAAATATTAAGCGGGTGTAGCTTAGTGGTAAAGCTCCAGCCTTCCAAGCTGGCTACGAGGGTTCGATTCCCTTCACCCGCTCCATATATATTAGGAGTGTAGCTCAATTGGTAGAGCACCGGTCTCCAAAACCGGGGGCTGTGGGTTCGAGTCCCTCCACTCCTGCCATAAGGGCTACTTTTGGGTATTAATTACAATTAGTTTTTTTTGTATAATATGAATAGACTTCATAATTGACTAATGCTACTTTTTATCATAATGTCTCTACTATTATGAAAGAATTTAATCCAAGCAAGTTTTTTAAAGAGGTAAAACAAGAGGGCCAAAAAATTGTATGGCCTACTAGAAAAGAAACCCTCATCACTACTGCTATGGTATTTGTTATGGTGCTAATATTCTCTTTATTTTTTTTACTGGTTGATAATATCATATCTTGGTTCATACGGTTAATTTTAGGTTTATAAGATGGAACAGCAAAACATTGAATCATACAAGTGGTATATTATCCATACTCATTCTGGATTCGAAGCAAAAGTAATTAATAATATCAAGGAAGAAATTAAAAAAAAAAACTTATCAAATTATTTTGAGGATTTTTTGGTGCCTACTCAAAAAACTTTGGAAATTAAAAAAGGTAAAAAAGTTGAAGGAGAGAAAAAATTTTATCCAGGATATATATTAATTAAAATGATTATGAATGATGATGCATGGCACTTAGTTAAAAAAACTTCTAAAGTAAGCGGTTTTTTAGGGGCTGCTAATAAGCCTGTCCCTTTGAGAGATGAAGAAGCTGAGAGAATATTAGGACAAGTAAAAGAAGGAGTAGAAAGTGTAGTTTCTACAATTTCATTTGAAGTGGGAGAAACAGTCAAAGTTGCTGATGGTCCTTTTGCATCTTTTAATGGAGTAGTAGAGGAAGTTGATGTAGACAGATCAAGACTTAAGGTAGCTGTTTCAATATTTGGTAGAGCTACTCCAGTTGAACTAGAATATACTCAAGTAGAAAAATCTTGATTAATTTTAAATTACGTTATATACCCAGAGGCTAATTAAATATATGGCAAAAAAAATAACAGGTTATGTAAAGCTACAAGTCCCAGCTGGATCGGCTAGTCCGTCTCCACCTATTGGACCAGCATTGGGTCAAGCAGGGCTTAATATTATGGATTTTTGTAAAGCGTTTAATGCGCAAACTGAAAAACTAGAAAAAGGTATGCCCTGTCCAGTAGTGATTACAGTTTTTCAAGATAAATCTTTTGAATTTATAGTAAAAAAACCACCAGCGAGCTTTTACATAAAAAAAGAAGTTAATATCAAAAAAGGTTCTGGACAAACAGGGATTGCAGATCCGGTAGCATCGATATCTAAAGAACAGCTTCTAAAAATAGCTCAGGAAAAAATGCCTGATTTAAATACTTCTGATCCTGAGGCTGCTTCCAAAATAATTGCAGGTACTGCTAGGTCTATGGGAGTAGAGGTTAAATAGTATGGGGGCTAGAAGTAAAAGGTATAAAAATTTCAAGAATTTAATTGAAGTTAGTAAATCTTATAGTGTTAAAGAGGCTATTTCTTTAATTAAAAAAAGTAAAAAATTAAAGTTTGATGAAACCATAGATATAGCAATAAATTTAGGTGTTGACCCAAAACATGCAGATCAAATTGTTAAAGGAGTTGTTAAGTTACCTCACGGTACTGGTAAAGAAGTAAAAATTGCAGTTTTCGCAAAAGATGAAAAAGTCAAAGAAGCTAAGGATGCAGGAGCAGATTTTGTAGGATCAGAGGATTTAGCTAAACAATTAGAAAAAAGTGAAATTAAGGTTGATAGGGTTTTAGCAACACCAGATATGATGGCTGTGGTAGGCAAGTTAGGAAAAGTTTTGGGACCAAAAGGCTTAATGCCTAACCCTAAATTAGGAACAGTTACAACAGAATTGAAGAAAACCATTGAAGATATAAAAGATGGTTTGATTGAATTTAAAGCAGATAAGGCTGGCACAGTTCATGCTGGTTTGGGCAAAGTCAGTTTCGCTGAAGATAAGCTAGAAAAAAATATTGATAATTTCGTAGATGCGATAATGAAAGCAAAACCCAGTGGGGCAAAGGGGAATTATCTTAAAGATATATACATTTCGTCTACTATGGGACCATCTTTGAAGCTTTTGAATAAAATATAATAAATATCACTTGACTTTAATTATTAAGGTATTATTTTAAAATTTCTGTCAAAGACTATAGGTATTATAAACCCTGTATAGATAGTAGTAATACTTTAGTCTGTAATTATTGTTAATTAGTTATGGATAAACAAAGTAAAAAAATCATTGTTAAAGATCTAAAAGAGTCTTTTGAAAACTCATCAGGTGTAATAGTGACTCACTATTTGGGATTGAATAGTTCAGAGCTAACTGATCTAAGGAACCAGGTAAGAGAAATAGGTGCTAGATTTTGCGTGGCTAAAAATAGTTTAGCTAAGTTAGCTGTTAAAAGTACTGATTATGAAAGTTTAAATGATTTTTTTACCGGGCCAACGGCACTCGTTTTTTCAGAAGATGCATTAGCAGGCATTAAAGTAATAAAAAATTTTAGCGATAAAAATGAAAAACTAAAGTTTATAACTGGAAGCCTAGATAAGAAAAAAATAGGATTTGAAGAGTTTGAACAATTAGCTAAATTGCCGTCATTGGAAGAATTGCGAGCAAAAATTGTAGGTTATATTACGGGACCTCATCAGCAACTTATTAATGTTTTAAATGCTCCTGCTACGGAAACTGCAGGTGTAATAGAAAATTATTCAAAAAAGAAAAAATAATATATTAGAAAGGAAAATAATGAGTGATTTAAATAAAATAGTAGACGAGCTATCTAAATTATCTGTAATGGAGGCAGCTGAACTATCTAAGCTACTTCAAGAAAAATGGGGGGTATCTGCTGCTGCTCCAGTAGCTGTTGCTGCCGCAGGAGGAGAAGCTGCTTCTGCTGATCAAGGTGCCGCGAAAGACGCTTTTGATGTTATTTTAACTGATGTCGGAGATAAAAAAATAAATATTATCAAAGAAGTTAGAGCAGCTACAGGATTAGGACTTAAAGAAGCGAAGGATTTAGTAGAAGCTGCACCTAAGCCTATAAAAGAGGGCGTAGCAAAGGCGGAAGCTGAAGAAATGAAGAAAAAATTCGAAGAAGCTGGCGCAAAAATAGATCTTAAATAATTAATTTTACACTTCACAACTTAAAATTTGAAGTGTATGATGATCTATTCATGTCGAGTTTTATTAATATTTAAATAATTTTGCTTCTCCTTGAAGCTTTTACTTAGGAGTATTATGTCTAGTAGTTTATCCCTGACCAATAGAAGAAGTTTACGCCACACATTTGGGGTGTTATCAGATACTGTTAACATGCCTAATTTAATAGCAATTCAAAGATCTTCATATCAACAATTTCTTGATTCAAAAATAGATGTAAATAAAAAAAATGAAATTGGTATCGACGAGGCTTTAAAAAGCATTTTTCCTGTAAAGGATTATGCAGGACGTATGAGTTTAAAATACATTTCTTATAAATTAGATAGGCCTAAATATGATGTAATAGAGTGTAGGCAGCGTGGGCTATCTTATTCTGCTGCTCTTAAAGTAATATTTAGATTGGATATAACAAATATTGATGAAGATACAGGTGATAAAATAGGTCAAGACGCTAGAGAAGAGGAGGTGTATTTAGGAGATATACCATTGATGACAGATAAGGCAACATTTGTTATCAATGGAACTGAAAGAGTAATAGTTAGTCAGATGCACAGATCTCCAGGAGTTTTCTTTGACGCTAATTATTCTGCTAGAGTAATCCCGTACAGAGGATCATGGCTTGATATAGAGTTTGATGCTAAGGATTTATTATTCTTAAGAGTTGATAGAAGAAAAAAATTATCCCTTGTATTTTTGCTCAAATCTCTGGGTATGGATAATGAAGAAATATTAAATTATTTTTATAATCATAATGAAGTTAATATAGAAAATAATACTCATGTTAGCATACCTTATAATTTTGAAGATTTAAAAGGAGAGCTTAGCTTTGATTTAATTGATGCGTCTTCAAAAAAACTATTACTGGAAAAAGGAGAAAGATTAACCAACCGTCACAATAGAAGTTTTGTTGAAAGCGGATTAGCTAGAATCTTAGTTCCATTCGATGAAATATACGGTAAGTTTTTTGCTAAGGACATTTTTAACGAAGAAACTGGTGAAATATTTGCAGAAGCAGGAGAAGAAATTAATGAAGCTAAAATTGAAAGCTTAATCAAATCAAATATTAACAAATTTGATACTATAATTATTAACGATAAAATTGGTCCTTATGTCAGAAATACTTTGCAAGTAGAAAATGATGTTTCGAGAGCCGATTCCCTAGCAGCCATTTATAAAATTATGAGACCTGGAGAACCTCCTACTGAGGAAAGCTCTGAAAAGCTTTTTTTTGATTTATTTTTCTCAAGAGTAGAAGGAAAAAATAATATAACAAATTTTTACAAGAACCCTAAGGAAGATGATAAAAGTAAGCTTTCATTGAATAAGGAAGCCATTGAACAAGAGGGTGTATGGATTTTAGAAAAAGAAAAAGAATGGAGTCTTGTTACCATTGGTACTTTGGCAAGAAAGGAATTTGGTCATAACCTATGGGTGAAAAATGAGGATATTCTAAAGCTAGAATCAGAAAAGTATGACCTATCAGCGGTTGGCAGGGTTAAACTAAATGCAAGATTAGGCTCTTCAATACCAGAAGAATTTGGTGAATTACAGAAGAGTGACATATTGCAAGTTATAAAAATAGTAATTAACCTAAAAGATGGAATAGGGCAGTGTGATGATATAGACCATCTTGGCAACAGAAGGGTAAGATCAGTTGGAGAGCTGGTTGAAAATCAATTCAGAATGGGTCTTATTAGAATGGAAAGGTCAATTAAAGAAAGAATGGGTTCTGTAACAGAAGAAAAATTGGTACCAAAAGAGTTAGTAAATGCTAAACCTTTAACATCAGTTTTAAGAGAGTTTTTTGGTAGCTCACAGTTAAGCCAATTTATGGATCAGACTAACCCTCTTTCTGAGATTACACACAAAAGACGTCTTTCGGCGTTAGGGCCTGGAGGACTAACAAGAGAAAGAGCTGGCTTTGAAGTGAGGGATGTTCATCCCACTCATTATGGAAGAATTTGTCCTATTGAAACTCCTGAAGGACCAAACATTGGTTTGATAAATAGCTTGGCAACTTACTCAAAAATAAATAGATACGGCTTTATAGAAAGCCCTTATAGAAAAGTAATTAATGGAAAAGTTACTAGTGAAGTGGAATATTTATCAGCAATAGACGAAGATAAATTCTGTATAGCTCAGGCAAACGCACCTTTAACTAAGTCAAATCAGTTTGTTAGGGATCTTGTTTCTTGTAGAAAAGATGGAGATTTTATTATGTCTACACCTGACAAGATAGATTATATGGATGTTTCTCCTAAACAATTAGTCTCTGTAGCTGCTTCATTAATTCCATTTTTAGAAAATGATGATGCTAACAGAGCCCTAATGGGTTCAAATATGATGAGGCAGGCTGTGCCTTTGGTTATCAATGAGTCCCCTATTGTAGGAACAGGGATGGAAGCAGTGGTTGCTAAAGACTCTTCCGCTGCAGTGGTAGCAAAAAGAGGAGGCTTCGTAGAACAAGTAGATGCAAAAAGAATTGTTATAAGACACACCGATGAAGAAAAATTTGACATAACCCTGGGGGTAGATGTTTATAATCTTTTAAAATTCCAAAGATCTAATCAAAACACAGCTATTAATCAAAGGCCTTTGGTAAAAGTAGGAGATAGAGTTGAGCAAGGTGATGTAATAGCAGACGGTCCAGCAACTGATAAGGGAGAGTTAGCATTAGGAAAAAATGTATTAGTGGCGTTTATGCCCTGGAATGGTTATAATTATGAAGATTCTATTTTAATTTCTGAGAGAATAGTTAGAGATGATGTATTTACTTCAATTCATATAGAGGAATTTGAATTAATGGCCAGAGATACTAAATTAGGGCCTGAAGAAATAACAAGAGACATTCCTAATGTAGGAGAAGAGTCTCTCAAAAACCTTGATGAAACAGGTATAGTTTATATTGGAGCAGAAGTTAAGCCAAATGATATTTTAGTAGGAAAAGTAACACCTAAAGGCGAGACTCCTATGACTCCAGAGGAAAAGTTATTAAGGGCCATTTTTGGAGAAAAGGCATCAGACGTTAGAGACACATCATTAAAGCTACCAGCAGGAGTAACTGGAACTGTTGTAGAAGTTAGAGTTTTCAACAGAAGAGGAGTTGATAAAGATGAAAGAGCCTTAGCTATAGAAAAAGAGGAAATAGAGAGGTTAGCTAAGGATAGAGATGATCAGATTAGAATAATTGAAGCCAATATTCATCAAAGATTAAAAGGCTTATTGGTAGGAAAACAATCATTGAAAAGCCAAAAAGGTCTTAAAGAAGGACAGATAATTTCGGAAAAAATATTTGGTGAAATAGAAAAAAAAGATCTCTGGAAAATTACTACAAAAAATCAAAAAACTATGTCAAGTATAGAAAACTTAAAGAATGAGTATGATGCTGAAATGAAAGAAATTTCCTTAATGTTTTCTGAAAAAGTTGATAAGGTTCAATCAGGTGATGATTTATTACCAGGTGTTTTGAAAATGGTTAAAGTTTTTGTGGCTGTAAAGAGAAAGCTTCAACCAGGAGACAAGATGGCTGGAAGGCATGGCAATAAAGGTGTTATTTCTAAAATTGCGCCTATTGAAGATATGCCCCATACTGAAGATGGTGTGCCCGTAGATATAGTTTTAAATCCACTAGGCGTGCCTTCAAGAATGAATGTTGGTCAAATTTTAGAAACTCACCTAGGTTGGGCATCAGCTGGGTTAGGAAAGAAAATCAAAAATATTATTAATAATACCAAAACTGAATTAAAGGTTAAAAGTAATGAGTGCAAGAAGACCCTTAAGTCTTTTTTTAAATCTAAATATTATGATGAAAGAATAAATAACTTAAAAGACGAAGAGGTCCTTGAGCTTTTAAGGGATATAAAGTCAGGTTTAAATATGGCAACTCCCGTGTTTGATGGTGCAAAAAATGATGACATAGTAAAGTTACTTAAGCTATGCGGATTAGACGAATCAGGTCAAGTAAGATTGATAGATGGTAGAACCGGGGAAATGTTTGATAGAAAAGTTACAGTAGGCTATATTTATATGTTGAAATTACACCATTTAGTTGATGATAAAATTCATTCAAGATCGATAGGACCTTACAGCTTAGTTACGCAGCAACCATTAGGAGGAAAGGCTCAATTTGGAGGTCAAAGGTTTGGAGAAATGGAAGTATGGGCATTGCAAGCATACGGTGCTTCTTATACACTACAAGAAATGTTAACTGTAAAGTCTGATGATGTTGCTGGAAGAAGTAAAGTCTATGAGTCAATTGTAAGAGGTGAAACTAACTTCGAGGCAGGAGTCCCAGAATCATTTAATGTTTTAGTAAAAGAAATGCAATCTTTATGTTTGGACGTCTCTTTGTCTAATGATAACAGTTCACAAAAAATTAAGAATAATAGTCAGGAGAATTAATGAATAAAGCATTGAAACAATTTGAACTATCTAATAGTAATGAATTTGATTTAATTAAAATATCTATTGCTAGTCCTGAGAAAATTAGGTCATGGTCTTTTGGAGAAGTAAAGAAACCAGAAACAATAAATTATCGAACTTTCAAGCCTGAAAAAGATGGGTTATTTTGCTCTAGAATCTTTGGTCCTGTAAAAGATTATGAGTGCCTTTGTGGAA
Organism: Rhodospirillaceae bacterium; assembly: GCA_902615805.1. Lineage (GTDB taxonomy): Bacteria > Pseudomonadota > Alphaproteobacteria > TMED109 > TMED109 > TMED131. The sequence goes on along the minus strand of CACMQH010000001.1, from coordinate 161,775 downwards.
AATATAAAAGGATGAAACACAGAGGAATAGTTTGTGAAAAATGTGGAGTGGAAGTAATTCAGTCTAAAGTGAGAAGGGAGAGGATGGGACATATTGAGCTAGCAGCTCCCGTTGCTCATATTTGGTTTCTCAAGTCATTGCCATCAAGGATTAGTATGCTTTTAGATATGTCAATGAAAGATGTGGAGCGAGTTCTTTATTTTGAAAATTATATTGTTATCGAGCCAGGTTTAACGAATTTAAAATTTAAACAAATATTATCAGACGAAGAATACAATAAAGCCTTAGATGAAAATTCTGCAGACTCTTTTTCTGCCGGTATAGGTGCTGCCGCAATTAGAAAAATATTTGAAACGATGGACCTTACTGAGGAAAAAGAAAATATAAAAGTTGAATATTCTGAGACTAAATCAGACATAAAGAAAAAAAAATTAATTAGAAGGTTAAAACTGGTAGAGCAATTTTTGACATCAGGTAATAAACCTGAATGGATGATACTGACATCTTTGCCTGTTATTCCACCAGATTTAAGGCCATTGGTACCATTAGATGGTGGAAGGTTTGCTACCTCAGATCTAAATGATCTTTACAGGAGAGTTATCAATAGAAATAACAGATTAAGAAGATTAATCGAGCTCAAGGCTCCTGACATAATTGTTAGAAATGAGATGAGAATGCTTCAAGAGTCTGTTGATGCACTTTTTGATAATACAAGAAGAGCCAGACCAATAACTGGTTCTAATAAAAGGCCTTTAAAGTCTCTTGCTGATATGTTGAAAGGCAAACAAGGTAGGTTTAGACAAAATTTATTAGGTAAGAGATGTGATTATTCAGGTAGATCAGTGATAGTTGTAGGTCCAGAATTAAAATTACATCAATGTGGAATTCCTAAAAAGATGGCTTTAGAATTATTTAAACCTTTTATTTATTCAAAATTAGAGATTAGAGGGCTTGCTACTACAATTAAATCGGCGAAAAAAATGGTTGAAAAAGAACGTCCTGAGGTATGGGATATTTTGGATGAGGTTATTAGAGAACACCCTATCTTATTAAATAGGGCCCCCACATTGCATAGACTAGGTATTCAAGCTTTTGAACCAATCTTAATAGAAGGAAAAGCAATAAGGTTACATCCATTAGTGTGTACAGCTTTTAATGCTGATTTTGACGGTGATCAAATGGCAGTTCATGTTCCTTTATCAGTTGAAGCTCAATTGGAAGCAAGAGTTTTAATGATGTCAACAAATAATATTCTTAGTCCTGCTAATGGTAAGCCAATAATAGTGCCTACTCAAGATATAGTTTTAGGGTTGTATTTTTTAAGTTTAGAAAGTGACAATGAATTGGGTGAAGGTATGACTTTTTCAGGAATACCTGAAGTCAAGCATGCACTAGAGGCTAAATGTTTAAGTATGCACGCTAAAATTAAAGCCAGGATTTCAGTTATAGATTCTACGGGTAATAATATAACCAAAATAGTTGAAACAACTGCCGGTAGGCTTCTAATTTCTGAAGTGCTTCCAAAAAATAAGTATGTAGCATTTGATTTAATTAATAAGGTTCTAAGTAAAAAAGAATTAGCTGGTTTGATAGATATTGTATACAGGTTTTGTGGTCAGAAGGATACAGTGATTTTTGCAGATAGGTTAATGGAGCTTGGTTTCAAGCACGCATGTATGGCTGGTATTTCTTTTGGTAAAGATGATATGATTGTTCCAGAGGCAAAAAAAGGCTTAGTCGATAAAACTAGAGATTTAATAAAACAGTATGAAAAACAGTATTCTGATGGTCTTATTACTCATGGTGAAAAATATAATAAAGTTATTGACTCATGGTCTACGTGTACTGATAACGTTGCTGATAAAATGATGTCAGAAATGTCTGTTGGAAAAGGGCAAAATATGAATTCTGTTTTTATGATGGCTGACTCCGGGGCAAGAGGTTCTGCTGCACAAATGAAGCAGCTTGCAGGAATGAGAGGTTTGATGGCTAAGCCTTCAGGAGAAATTATAGAAACACCAATTATATCCAACTTCAAAGAAGGTTTAAGTGTTTTAGAATATTTTAATTCTACACACGGAGCCAGAAAAGGTTTGGCAGATACTGCATTGAAGACTGCCAATTCAGGATATCTTACCAGAAGATTAGTTGATGTTGCCCAGGACTTAATCATTACTAAGGAAGATTGTGGCACCACTAAAGGTATTATAAAGAAAACTATTATTGATGCTGGAGAAATTATAGAAAGCTTATATGATAGAATAATAGGGAGATATTGTGCAGATGACCTAATAAGTCCTTCAGATAATAAAGTAATTGCTAAGAATAGAGACTTCATAGATGAGGAATTAGCTAATAAAATAGTAGAAGCAGAAATTGATTCCGTAAAAGTAAGAAGTGCACTTACATGTGATTTGTCTATAGGGATTTGTTCTATATGTTATGGAAGGGACTTAGCAAGGGGAACTAAGGTAAATATTGGAGAAGCTGTGGGTGTAGTTGCAGCTCAGTCAATTGGTGAGCCAGGAACTCAACTTACTATGAGAACTTTTCATATTGGTGGTGCTGCTCAGGCTGGATCAGAACAGTCTAGATTAGAGGCTACGATAGATGGAAAATTAACTATAGACGGCGGCAATGTGATTTTTGATAAAAAAGGTATGGGTATAGTTTTAGACAGAGACTGTAGATTGGTAATTAAAGACGACAATAATAGGGAAAGGTTTAGAGAAAGGGTGCCTTATGGGGCAAATATTTTAGTAAAAGAAGCAAGTGCAGTCAGACGAGGACAAAAACTTGCTGAATGGGATCCTTATACTAGGCCTATAATTACTGAAAAACAGGGATACGTTAAGTTTGTTGATGTTAATAAAGAGACACTTGAAGAAATTACTTCTGCTGATACTGGGATGACTAGTCAATTGATTAAAGAATGGAAAGGTGTTGCTTCAAAGAGTAAGAATATAACTATGCGACCTCGCATTGAAATAGTTGATGAAAATGAAAAGCTTGTGAAACTATCTAATGGTAATAAGGCTATATATGAGCTGCCAGTTGATGCTGTTCTTTCTGTTTCATATGTTTCAGGCGGAAAAAAGAAAGTAAAAGTTAATCCAGGTGATTTACTTGCAAGGATACCTTTAGACTCTCAAAAATCAAAAGATATTACCGGAGGTTTGCCAAGAGTAGCAGAGCTTTTTGAAGCAAGAAAGCCTAAAGATTATTCTTTTATTTCAGATTTGAGAGGTAGAGTAGAATTTGGGGACGACGTTAGAAGTAATAGAAAACTTGTAGTTGTTGATTTAGAGGATGAAAATAATATTGTCGAATACCTAATTCCTAAGGGTAAGCATATTATGGTTCAAGAAGGAGATATAGTTAATAAAGGAGACTTATTGATGGATGGGAATCCTGTTCCTCATGATATACTTAGAGTATTAGGGGTAGAAGAGTTAGCTAATTATCTAGTTAATGAAATACAGGATGTTTACAGATTACAAGGTGTGAAAATCAATGATAAGCATATTGAAGTAATATCTAGGCAAATGCTTCAAAAGGTAGAAGTTTTAGAGAGTGGAGATACTGAACTAATGCCTGGTGAAATATTAGATAGGGAAGATATTGAAATAGCTAATCGTGAAGTTTTAGAAAAATCAAAAAATGTGGCCACATTTGTTCCTGTTTTAAATGGAATAACTAAGGCTAGCTTGCAAACAAGATCATTTATATCTGCGGCGTCATTTCAAGAGACTACAAGAGTGCTCACGGAGGCTGCTACTGCTGGTAAAAAAGATGACTTAATAGGCTTAAAGGAAAATGTTATAGTGGGTAGACTAATACCAGCGGGAACTGGTAGATCAATGTCAAAATTTAAGAAACTAGCTACTATAAATGAAGAAAAAATTAAAGCAGAACAAGCTAAACAAATAGAAGCTAACTAGAAAAGCTTTTTTTTGTTGTAATATTACAACACGTAAATAATTTTTTTTTTTTTTTATACTTGACCGTGGTGCTATCTATCAATAATATGCGTCTTTCTGGTAATTTAAAAAGTAATAAAGGAATTTGTTAATGCCAACAGTAAATCAACTAGTGCGTAAAGGCAGAAAGGCCCAATTAAAAAGGAATAAAGTGCCTGCGTTAGAGGCCTGTCCCCAAAAAAGAGGCGTGTGTACTAGAGTTTATACTACAACACCTAAAAAACCAAACTCAGCACTAAGAAAAGTGGCCAGGGTAAGACTTACGAATGGTTTTGAGGTTACAAGTTATATTCCTGGAGAAGGACATAATTTGCAAGAGCATTCTGTGGTAATTATCAGAGGTGGTAGAGTTAAAGATTTACCAGGTGTTAGATATCATGTGGTCAGAGGTGTTCTCGATACCCAAGGAGTAGGTAATAGAAAACAAAGAAGATCAAAATATGGTGCAAAAAGGCCAAAATAGGAGAGAATTTTGTCAAGAAGAAGAAAGTCAACTATAAGAGAAATAATCCCTGACCCAATCTATGGAGATAAGGTATTAGCAAAGTTCATTAGATCATTGATGGTAGATGGGAAAAAAGATGTAGCTGAAAAATTAATTTATTCCTCTTTCAATGTTATTAGTAAGAAGGAGAAAAACTCTAAGCCCATAGATGTTTTTAAAACAGCTATAGAAAATGTGCAGCCACAAATCGAAACTAGATCTAGAAGGGTTGGTGGCGCTACTTATCAAGTGCCTGTTGAGGTTTCCAGTAGACGAAAGCAGGCTTTAGCAATACGCTGGCTTATTGATGCGGCTAGAAAAAGAAATGAAAAAACTATGATTGATAGATTAGCTAATGAGTTTTTAGATGCCACCAATAAAAGGGGAGCAGCTATAAAGAAGAATGATGATACAAGAAAAATGGCTGAAGCTAATAGAGCTTTTGCCCACTATAGATGGTAATTGATATATTATGAGTAGAAAAACAGAATTAAATAAGTATAGAAACATTGGAATAATGGCACATATAGATGCAGGTAAAACAACTACCACAGAGAGAATTCTATATTATACGGGAGTTTCTCATAAAATAGGTGAAGTTCATGATGGAGCAGCCACAATGGATTGGATGGAACAAGAACAAGAAAGGGGTATTACTATTACTTCTGCTGCTACCACTTGTTTTTGGAAAGACCATAGAATTAATATTATTGACACACCTGGTCACGTTGACTTTACTATTGAAGTGGAAAGATCGTTAAGAGTTCTTGATGGGGCAGTAGCAGTCTTTGATAGTGTTGCTGGTGTTGAGCCTCAGTCTGAGACTGTTTGGAGACAGGCCAATAAATATGGGGTTCCCAGAATGTGCTTCATTAATAAAATGGATAGAGTCGGAGCTGACTTTTACAGATGTTTAGGTATGATAGAGGATAGATTAGGAGCTACTCCTATAGTCTTACAATTACCTGTTGGGGCAGAAGCTGATTTTTTAGGTGTTGTAGATATTTTAAATATGAATGAAATAATATGGCAGCAGGATACGCTAGGAGCTGAGTTTAAAATAAATGAACTTACTGAAGAATATATACCGAAAGCTGAGGAATATAAAAAGAAATTGGTAGAACTTGCAGTAGAGCAAGATGATGAAATTATGGAACGCTATTTAGACGGAAAAGAGCCTACTCTAGATGAATTAAAAAAGTGTATAAGAAAAGGCACAATAAGTGGAGCTTTCGTTCCAGTGCTCTGTGGCACTGCTTTTAAAAACAAAGGTGTTCAACCAATGTTAGATGCTGTTATAGATTACTTGCCTTCTCCTACAGACTTACCTCCAGTTAAAGGAGTTGAGGTAAATGCTGATAAAGAGCTTACTAGAGATAGCTCTGACGCAGAACCTTTCTCTGCTCTTGCATTTAAGATAATGACTGATCCTTTTGTAGGAACTTTGGCATTTGCTAGAGTTTACTCAGGCGTAATTGATAGTGGTTCAACGGTAGAAAATACTGTCAAAGGTAAAAAGGAAAGAGTTGGTAGAATGTTGCAAATGCATGCAAATAGCAGAGAAGATATAAAAGAAGCAAGAGCTGGAGATATTATTGCAATATGTGGTTTGAAGTCTGTAACAACAGGTGATACTTTATGTGATATTAATAACCCTATAATTCTTGAAAGAATGGAATTCCCAGACCCAGTTATAGAAGTAGCAGTCGAACCCAAAACTAAGGCAGACCAGGAAAAAATGTCTGAGGCGCTTGGAAGATTGGCTGCTGAAGACCCTTCTTTTGGTGTAAGTTCTGATATCGAAAGTGGTCAAACCATTATTAAAGGTATGGGAGAGCTTCATTTAGACATCATTGTGGATAGAATGAAAAGAGAATTTAAAGTTGAAGCGGATGTAGGTGCTCCCCAAGTTGCCTATAGAGAAACAATTACTTCTGAGGCAGATGTAGATTATACACACAAAAAACAATCAGGTGGAGCAGGTCAATTCGCTAGGGTTAAAATGGTGGTTAAAAAAGGAGAGCCTGGATGTGGTTTAGAATTTATTAACAAGGTAGTTGGTGGAAACATTCCTAAGGAGTATATACCTGGCGTTCAAAAGGGAATAGAAAGCGCTATGCAAAACGGAGTAGTTGCTGGTTATCCGGTTATAGATATTAGCGTCACACTATATGATGGTGCTTTTCATGATGTTGACTCAAGTGTAATGGCTTTTGAAATTGCTGGAAGATCAGCATTTAAAGATGCTCTTTCTAAGTCTAAGCCAAAACTATTAGAGCCAATGATGAGAGTAGAAGTAGTAACACCAGAAGATTTTGTAGGGGATGTAATAGGTGATTTAAATAGTAGAAGAGGTCAGGTTCAGGGTATGGAACCTCAGGGTAATGCTACTTTAGTTAAAGCTAATGTTCCATTAGCTACAATGTTTGGGTATGTTAATAATTTAAGATCGATGACACAAGGAAGGGCAGTTTATACTATGCAGTTTGATAAATATGAATTAGTACCAGCGATGGTAGAAGAAGAGCTTAAGTCAAAGCTTGCAAGTTAATAATAGATTTATAAATATTGAAAACGGAGAAAAAAAATGGCAAAAGAAAAATTTGAGAGAACCAAACCCCACGTCAATATAGGCACCATAGGTCACGTAGACCATGGCAAAACTACTTTGACAGCAGCTATAACTAAAACTTTATCTGCAACCGGAGGGGCAACTAGTATAGCTTATGATGAAATTGATAAAGCTCCAGAGGAAAAGGAAAGGGGTATTACAATTAATACTGCACACGTAGAGTATGAAACTGAAGGAAGACACTATGCTCATGTTGATTGTCCTGGACACGCCGACTATGTTAAGAATATGATTACGGGAGCCGCACAAATGGATGGAGGTATTCTTGTTGTATCAGCTGCTGATGGTCCTATGCCACAAACTAGAGAACATATTTTATTAGCAAGACAGGTGGGAGTTCCGGCATTAGTTGTTTTTCTTAATAAAGTAGATCAAGTAGATGATCCAGAATTGTTAGAGTTAGTTGAAATGGAAGTTAGAGAGTTGTTGTCAAAATATGAATTTCCGGGTGATGATATACCAATAATAAAAGGGTCAGCACTAAAAGCTTTAGAAGGTGATAGCTCTGATATAGGAGCTCCAGCTATTATGAAGCTGATGGAAGAAGTTGATAAATATGTGCCTCAGCCAGAAAGACCAGTTGATCAACCGTTTCTAATGCCTATTGAGGATGTTTTTTCTATTTCCGGAAGAGGAACAGTTGTAACTGGTAGAGTAGAGTCAGGAGTCATTAATGTTAATGATGAAATTGAAATTATCGGGATTAAAGATACTACTAAAACTGTGTGTACTGGAGTGGAAATGTTCAGAAAACTTTTAGATAGAGGTGAAGCTGGAGACAATATTGGTGCACTTTTAAGAGGTATTAACAGAGAGGATGTCGAAAGAGGACAAGTATTAGCGGCGCCAGGTTCTATTAAACCTCATACTAAATTTAAAGCAGAGACTTATGTATTAACTAAAGAAGAAGGTGGAAGACATACTCCATTTTTTGGAAACTATAGACCGCAGTTTTATTTTAGAACTACTGATGTAACTGGTACTATTGAGTTACCAAGTGGAACGGAAATGATTATGCCAGGTGATAATGTTGGCCTAACAGTTAATTTAATTTCTCCTATTGCTATGTCTAAAGGTTTAAAGTTCGCTATTAGAGAAGGTGGAAAAACTGTTGGAGCTGGAGTAGTTTCAGAAATAATTGAGTAATAATTGAATGGTAGGACATCAAAATATAAGAATAAGGCTAAAGGCTTTTGACCACAGAATCCTTGACAGTTCTGCGCATGAGATTGTCAATACTGCAAAAAGGACTGGAGCTGATGTTAGAGGACCTATACCTTTACCTACCAGAATAGAAAGATTTACGGTAAATAGGTCCCCGCATGTAGATAAAAAGTCAAGGGAACAATTTGAAATTAGAACCTTCAAGAGGCTTCTTGATATTGTAAGTCCAACACCACAAACTGTAGACGCACTTATGAAATTAGATCTTGCTGCAGGTGTTGATGTGGAGATTAAGTTATGAGAACTGGTGTGTTAGCTAGAAAAGTAGGTATGACTAGGGTGTATACTCCAAACAGGGAACATAACAGTGTTACGGTTCTTAAACTACCTTCTAGCATTGTGATAGGACATAGAAAAATTGAAGTAGATGGGTACAATGCCCTTATACTTGGTTTTGAAAAAGTAAATTCCAAGTATTTAAAAAAACCCCAAAAAGAATTTTTTTCTAAAATAAAACAAGAACCACTTAAAAAAGTAAAAGAATTTCGTATATCTGAGGAAAATTTTGTAGAAAAGGGAAAAAGTATAATTAGTTCTCATTTTGTAGTTGGGCAGTATGTAGATATTCGGTCTGATTCAATAGGAAAAGGTTTTGCAGGAGCTATGAAAAGACACAATTTTGCCGGGCTAAGGGCTAGTCATGGAGTTTCTATTTCTCATAGAAGTCACGGCTCAACAGGTAACAGTCAAGATCCAGGTAGAGTCTGGAAGGGAAAAAAAATGGCTGGTCAAATGGGGAATAAAAAAGTAACAATACAAAGTTTAGAAGTAGTCTCAATAGATGAGGAAAGAAGTTTAATATTAGTAAAAGGAGGTGTGCCTGGTTCTATTGGTGGTTGGGTAGAAATTACTGATGCAAAAAAAAAGAGTCTTCCTGCCAATGTTCCCTATCCTGCAGGTATAAAAGATAATTTAAAAAACATCCAAAAGGAAAATATAGATACTAAACAAGTAAATAATGAAGAAAAAAAAGAAGAAATAGCTGTTACAGAAACGAAAAATTTAGAACAAGGTAAACAAAATACCAATGAACCACTTAAAGATAAAGGAAAAGAGACTAAGTAATGGAAAAGGCTATCAAGCATAAAATAATAGATTTAGATAATAAATCTAAAGAAAATATAGATTTGCCAAGTTTTATTTTTTCTGCTGAAATTAAAGAGGAAATTGTTGCTAAGGTTGTTAACTGGCAGCTCTCCAATAAAAGACAAGGAAGTCACAAAGTAAAGGAGAGAAATGAAGTAGTAGGGTCTAATGCCAAGATATATAGGCAAAAAGGCACAGGAAGAGCCAGACATGGCTCAAAAAAAGTTGTTCAATTTAAAGGAGGAGGAGTTGTTCATGGTCCTAAAGTAAGAACTCATAACAAAAAGATTCCTTCAAAATTAAAAAAACAGGCCATCAGAATTTTGCTATCCTCTAAATTGAAGGATGGAAAGTTAAAGATAATAGATAAATTGGAATTAAAAAAAATTAAAACTAAAGAAGTTAAAGGTAAATTTGAGAAACTGGGTATCAAGTCAGCGACATTCATTGATGTTGGGGATATTAATAAAAACTTTTTACTTTCAACTAGAAACTTAAAAAATATAGATCTTTTATCAATCAATGGTCTTAATGCTTACCAGATAATAAAAAGAGACGATTTAGTGGTATCTTTATCTGCTGTAAAAGAAGTAGTTAAGAGGTATGGCAATGAATAGTCTTTATAATACTATCTTGTCTCCAATAATTACGGAAAAAGCAACAAAGGTTTCTGAAAAGAATCAGTTCGTATTTAAGGTAAAAATAGATAGTAATAAAAAAGAAATTAAAACAGCAATTGAAAAGTTATTTAAGGTAAAGGTTAAAAACGTTAAAACTATAAAAATTAAGGGTAAAAATAAGGTATTTAAGGGAACTAAAGGAAGAAGGTCAGACTATAAAAAAGCAATAATATGCTTAAATAAAGGAGAAAATTTAGATTATAGCGGAGGCGTAGGCTGATGTCTTTAAAAAATTATAATCCTACTACGCCATCAAGAAGAGCTCTAGTTCTAGTTGACAAGTCTGAAGTTTATAAAGGTAAGCCAGTAAAAAAGTTGACGAAAGGCCTTTCAAAATCTGGAGGTAGAAATAACAGAGGTAGAATCACAGTTTGGTGGAGAGGAGGAGGCCATAAAAGAAGTTACAGAATTATAGATTTCAAAAGGCAAAAGGATGGTATTGACGCTAAAGTTATTAGAATTGAATATGATCCTAATAGATCTTGTTTTATAGCGTTGATTAAGTATGAGGATGGAGAACTAAATTATGTTATAGCTCCTCAAAAACTAAAGGTACAAAGTACTATTGTCTCAGGAGAGAAGGCTGACATAAAAGTTGGTAACTGCTTGCCACTTAAAAACATACCTACTGGAACCTTGGTTCATAATGTAGAACTTAAACCACTTAAGGGAGGTCAAATGGCTAGATCTGCTGGAGCCTCCGTACAATTAGTGAGTAAAGATAAAGAGTATGCTATGCTTAAATTAGTTTCTGGGGAGCAAAGATTAGTGCCCATTAACTGCAGGGCAACTATAGGTGTTGTGTCTAACCCTGATCATCAAAATTGTAATTCAGGTAAAGCTGGAAGAAGTAGGTGGTTAGGTAAAAGACCTCATGTCAGAGGAGTGGTGATGAACCCGGTTGATCATCCGCATGGAGGAGGGGAAGGTAGAACCTCTGGAGGAAGAAATCCAGTTACACCTTGGGGTGTTCCAACTAAAGGAAAAAGGACTAGAAATAATAAAAGAACAGACACGTTAATTTTGAAAAGAAGGAATAGCAGGTAAAGAATGGTTAGATCAGTTTGGAAAGGTCCTTTTGTTGATGGGCATTTAATAAAAAAAGTTCAGACTCATTTAAAGGAAAATAATAATAAACCTATTAAAACTTGGTCTAGAAGATCGACCATATTACCGCAGTTTGTAGGAATTACTTTTAATGTTTATAATGGAAAGAAATTTATCCCAGTTCTTGTTTCAGAAGAGATGGTTGGTCAAAAACTTGGAGAATATGCACCTACTAGAACTTATTATGGGCATACAGCTGATAAGAAAGCAAAAAAATAATGGTAGATAAAACAGATAATAAAAAACAGGCTTATGCAAAAGCTAAAAGTATTCGTACCAGCGGACAAAAGCTAAACTTAGTCGCTAAATCAATCAGGGGCTGTAACATTAAGGTTGCTATAGATCAACTAACTTTTTCTAAAAAAAGAGTATCAAGAGAAGTTTTAAAAGTTTTAAATTCAGCAATTGCCAATGCAGAAAATAACTTCGGTTTAGATATTGATAAATTGGTAGTATCAGAAGCATACGTAGGAAAGTCTCTAGTAATGAAAAGAATGAGAGCTAGGGCTAGGGGAAGAGCAGCTCGTATTTTAAAGCCATTTAGCAAACTGACTATTCTATTAAAGGAAATTGAGGAAGGTAAATAATGGGACAAAAAGTAAATCCAATTGTTATGAGACTAAGTGTCAATAAAGACTGGAGCTCAAAGTGGTACGCAAAGGGAACAGAGTTTGCTAATTTATTACATGAAGACTTAAAAATTAGAAAATATATTACTAAAGAGCTAAAGACTGCAGCTATAAGTAAAGTAGTTATAGAAAGGCCTGCAAAAAAGGCAATAATAACAATTCATACTGCAAGGCCTGGGGTTGTAATAGGAAAGAAGGGTACTGACATAGAAAAAATAAAATCGAAGGTCTCTAAGTTTACCTCAGGTGAAGTTCAACTTAATATCGTAGAAGTAAGAAAACCAGAAATAGATGCACAGCTGATAGCTGACAACATAGCTGAACAGCTTGAAAGAAGGGCTTCTTTTAGGAGGACGATGAAAAGAGCAATACAATCTGCTTTAAGACTAGGTGCTAAAGGCATTAAAATTGTATCTGGAGGAAGGCTAGGAGGAGCAGAAATTGCTAGAATTGAATGGTATCGAGAAGGAAGAGTCCCTTTGCATTCTTTGAGAGCAAATATTGGTTACGGAGTATCCACATCTCATACAGCATATGGCACCATTGGTATTAAAGTTTGGGTTTATACAGGTGAAGAAAGTTCTGATTTAGAGAAGCAAACTGAAGCAACAAAAGTAGAAAAAATTAATAAAGAGAAATAAAGATGTTATCACCAAAAAGAACAAAATTTAGAAAAGCACATAAGGGAAGAATTCATGGAAATGCTAAAGGTGGAACAACTTTAAATTTCGGAGCCTTTGGTTTAAAGGCAATGCAGCCTGATAGAATAACAGCGAGACAAATTGAGGCTGCAAGAAGAGCAATAACTAGACACATTAAAAGACAAGGTCGGGTATGGATTAGAGTTTTTCCTGATGTTCCAGTGTCTCAAAAACCTACTGAAGTTAGAATGGGTAAAGGAAAAGGTACTCCTGAATATTGGGCATGTAGAATCAAGCCAGGAAGAATACTATTTGAATTAGATGGTATTGACGAAGCTCTGGCCAAAAGAGCATTTGAATTAGGTGCGGCTAAACTTCCCATTTCAACTAAATTTATTACAAGAGGAATAAAACTTTAATGCCAAAATCAGACCTACAGAATAAAACGCATGATGAACTAGAAACAATGTTAAAAACTTATATGAAGGAACGTATGAACCTTCGCTTTCAAAAGTCTATGGGACAATTAGAAAAGCCTTCAAGGTTTAAAGCGGTAAGAAAAGAAATAGCTAGAATAAATACTTTTTTAAATTTAAAGAGGAAAAAGGAAAATGCCTAAAAGAATTCTTAGTGGAACTATCTGCAAAGCAACGAATAAGAAAACTGTAGTTGTAGAAGTAGAGAGAACTTTTAAACATCCAATTTATAAAAAGTATATTAAAAGGTCTAAAAAATATCACGCCCATGATGAAACAGATGCTTTGAGAGTGGGGGATAAAGTTTTGATTGAAGAGACTAGACCTATATCAAAATTAAAAACATGGAAAGTAGTTAACAATGAGAAAAGATCATGATACATAATGAGACTAACTTAGAAGTGGCAGATAACTCTGGAGCAAGGAGAGTGCAATGTATAAAGGTACTTGGAGGATCTAAGAGAAAATTTGCTAGTGTTGGGGATATAATTATAGTTTCTATAAAAGAAGCTATCCCTAAAGGAAAAGTATCAAAAGGCGATGTTCATCAAGCTGTAATTGTTAGAACGGCCAAAGAAATTAGAAGAAACGATGGAAGTGCCATTAGATTTGACAAAAACGCAGCCGTACTAATAAACAAGCAATTAGAACCAATTGGAACAAGAATATTTGGTCCGGTAACCAGAGAATTAAGAGCCAAGAAATTTATGAAAATTATTTCTCTTGCACCTGAGGTGTTATAATGAATCTCAAAATAAAAATAAGAAAAGGAGATAAAGTTATTGTAACCGTTGGAAAAAGCAAAGGTACTGTAGGTGAGGTCCTTAAAGTGTTGCCTAATGAAAATAAGGCTTTAGTTAGAGGTGCTAATATGGTTAAAAGACATACAAAACCTTCTCAAAACTCAGCTGGTGGTATTATAGAAAAAGAAGCTATGATTAATATATCAAATATTGCCTTTTATGATGAAAAAAAACAAAAACCATCTAAAATAGGATATAAGATATTAGAAGATGGTAGGAAAGTAAGGGTAAGTAAACTAACTAATGAGGTTATAGATAAATAATGGCTAGGCTTAAAGAGTTATATGAAGCTGAGATTAAAAAAAACCTGAAGGAAAAATTAGGTTTTAAAAATGATATGGCTATTCCCAAAATAGAAAAAATTTCTATAAATATGGGGGTAGGAGAAGCTTCACAAGATAAAGGAAAAATAGATGGTGCTGTTAATGATTTGAAACTAATTAGTGGTCAACAACCAGTTATAACCTCAGCTAGAAAGTCGGTGGCTGGCTTTAAGTTAAGAGAAGGAGTTAATGTGGGTGTTAAAGTAACGCTTAGAAAACAAAAAATGTATGAATTTTTGGATAGATTAGTGAACATTGCATTACCTAGAGTAAGAGACTTTAGAGGCCTATCTAAAAAAAGTTTTGATGGAAAAGGAAATTATTCTTTAGGTCTAAAAGAACAAATAGTTTTTCCTGAAATTGATTATGATAACTTAGACTCATTGAGGGGTATGGATATTACTATAGTTACCTCTGCTAAAAATGATGAGCAAGGACTAGAGTTACTCAAAAGTTTTAATTTACCAATTAATTAGTAGGAGAAGGTTTTGGCTAAGAAAAGTGCTATAGAAAAAAATAAATCTAGAATTAAGAAAGTTGAAAGATTTAGGAATAAAAGGATGGAGTTGAAGAAGTTGATAATGGACAAGAAAACTAGTCAGGAAGATAGGTTTGAAGCAGTTATGAAACTATCTTCTTTACCAAGAAACGGTTGTTCTACAAGAGTAAGGAATAGGTGTGAATTATCAGGTAGGCCTAGAGGTTTTTACAGAAGGGTAAAATTATCTAGAATAGCATTGAGAGAACTTGCAGCATCTGGTCAGATACCAGGAATGACTAAGGCAAGTTGGTAACAGTATAGGTTTTAATTATGACAATGACAGATCCAATAAGTGATTTATTAACAAGAATTAGAAATGGACAAATGGTTAGGAAGCCAAAGATAGCTTGTCCTGCATCAAAAATTAAAGTAGCTATACTTAAAGTTTTACAAGAAGAAGGTTACATTAGGGGATTTGAGATTATTGAAGATGAAAAGGGTAAGCAACTTGAAATTTCTTTAAAATATTTTGATGGTAAACCGGTAATAAAAGAGATTTCAAGAGTTTCGAAGCCTGGAATGAGAGTTTACTCTTCTGTGAAAACTATGCCTTCATTTAAAAATAATATGGGAATTACTATTTTATCTACCTCTAAGGGCGTAATGACAAACTTTGCTGCTCAAAATGCTAATTTAGGTGGTGAAATATTGTGTAGGGTTTATTAATATGTCTAGAGTAGGAAAACAACCAGTACTTTTACCTCAAGGGGTAGATATAAACATTTTGAATAATACTATTTTGGTTAAAGGAAAAAAAGGAGAACTTAAAAATAGCTTTCCCGACTCAGTCAAAATAGTTAAAGAAGATAATAAAATATTAGTGTCTCCTAAAAATAACACCAAGTCCGCTAAAGGTGCTTGGGGTTTAATTAGAACTATAATTAATAATATGGTAGTAGGAGTAGAAGAGGGATTTACAAAAAGTTTAGTAATTAATGGAGTAGGTTATAGAGCATCAGTAGGTGATGGCATATTAACTTTACAATTAGGGTATAGTCATGATATAAAACTAGCTGTTCCTAATGATTTAGAAGTTAACTGTAAGAAACCTACAGAGATATCTATATCAGGAATAGATAAACAAAAAGTTGGTCAGTTTGCATCTGAAGTAAGGGCCTTAAGAAAACCTGAACCATATAAAGGTAAGGGTGTTAGGTATAGTGACGAAGTTATTAGAAGAAAAGAAGGTAAGAAAAAATAGATGAGTAATAAAAGCAAATATCTTTACAATAAAAGAAAGGCTAGAACAAGATTTAGGCTTAAAAATAGTTGTACAAAAAATATTAGACTTTCTGTATTTAGGAGTAACTCAAATATATATGCGCAAATTATAGATGATGAAAAACAATCAACTCTTTTAGCATCTTCTAGTTTAGATAAAGATATAAAAAAGCAAGTAGGAGATAAGACAGGTAACATTAAAACGGCTAATGCTGTAGGTAGTGACATAGCAAAAAAAGCTAAAGAAAAAGGTATAAAAGAGGTATATTTTGATAGAGGAGGGTACCTATACCACGGAAGAGTAAAGGCTCTAGCAGAAGCTGCTAGAAAAGAAGGGTTAAAATTTTAGGAAAACTGTATGGCTAAAGAATTTAATACTAGTGATGGACAAGAGTTAACTGATAAGTTAGTAGGAATTAATAGAGTTGCAAAAGTAGTCAAGGGAGGTAGACGTTTTGGCTTTGCTGCTTTAGTTGTTGTAGGAGACAATAAGGGAAGAGTTGGTTTTGGAACAGGAAAAGCAAGAGAAGTTCCAGAAGCAATTAAAAAAGCTACAGACCAGGCAAAAAATAAACTTATTAGAATTCCTTTAAAAGAAGGTAGAACTATTCACCATGATGTCAAAGGTAGACACGGAGCATCAAAGGTTATTCTAAGGAGTGCGCCACCTGGAACAGGAATAATCGCTGGTGGGCCTATGAGAGCAGTTTTTGAAACATTAGGTGTTCAAGATGTTGTGTCAAAATCTATTGGTAGCTCTAGTCCTTATAATATGGTGCGTGCAACATTTAATGGATTACAAAATATACAGTCTCCAAGAAATATTGCCGCTAGGAGAGGTTTAAAAGTCAGTAGTATTTTTGGTAAAAGTAAAATAGAAAAAAAGCAGGAAAATAAAAAGGATGTCTAAGCAAAAGACAATTAGGGTTGTACAAATTGCTAGCCCAATTGGTAGACAGGGTTATCAGAAAAAATGTTTAATTGGATTAGGTTTAAATAAAATTAATAGAACTAGAGTTTTGCCTTATAACGACAGTATATTTGGAATGGTAAAAAAAGTTAAACACTTAGTTAAATATGAAATAATGGATTAGCGATGAAGTTAAACACAATAGTAGATAAAGCCTCAATAAAAAAACCTAAAAGAGTTGGCAGGGGTATTGGATCTGGCACTGGCAAAACTTCTGGTGCAGGGCACAAAGGACAAAAGTCTAGATCAGGAGTAGCAATAAAGGGATTTGAAGGAGGACAAATGCCCTTGCACAGAAGACTTCCAAAGAGAGGGTTTAAAAATCGTTTTAGAACTGAATATTCGGTCATAAATATTGGTGACATAGATAAGGCCATAACTGATAAAAAAATTGATGCAAAAAAAGAAATAACTAATGAAGATTTTTTTAAAGCAGGGTTAATTAGAAATAAAAATGTATTGGTAAAAATACTAGGTAATGGAAAAACTAATCATTCCTTAAATTTGAAAGTGGATAAAGCTTCTCAAAGTGCAATTAAGCTTATTAGTGATAAAAAAGGAAAAATAGATTATAACGAAAAAGTTCAAAAAAAAGCCGAAAAAAAAGTAAGTAAAGAAGAAAAAGTTAAAAAGAATTAGGAGATATCAATGCCATCTGCAGCTGAACAGTTAGCATCCTCAGTTAACTTTGGAGCAATAGCTAAAGCGACTGAATTAAAACAAAGAATAATATTTACATTATTAGCTTTAATAGTTTATAGGCTTGGTACTTATATTCCAATACCAGGTATTAACCCAGGGGCCTTAGATGATATTTTTAACCAAAATACTGGGGGTATCTTGGGAATGTTTGATATGTTCGCGGGAGGAGCATTGAGTAGAATGTCAATTTTTGCTTTAAATATTATGCCCTACATTTCAGCGTCAATTATCATACAGTTAATGAGTACTGCCTCTACTCATTTAGCACAATTAAAAAAAGATGGAGACTCTGGAAGGCAAAAAATTATTCAGTATACCAGATATGGAACAGTTTTCTTGGCTGCTGTACAAGCTTTAGGTATTGCAACAGGATTAGAAGGAATGACTAATTCACAAGGGCCAGCAGTAGATAATCCAGGTATTTTCTTCAAGTTATCAACTGTAATTACTTTAACAGGAGCAACAATATTTTTGATGTGGCTAGGAGAACAAATTACAGCAAGGGGAATTGGTAATGGAATATCGTTAATAATAATGGCCGGTATTGTAGCTGAACTACCTTCAGCATTAATTTCAACTTTAGAGCTTGGGAAGACTGGTGCATTATCTGGTCTATTAATTTTATTTTTTTTAATATTAGCTGCATTAGTTATAACTTTTATAGTTTTTATGGAAAGAGGTCAAAGAAGGATAATAATACAATATCCTAAAAGACAAGTTGGTATGAAAATAATGGGTGGTCAGTCTAGTCACTTACCATTGAAAATAAATACAGCAGGGGTAATACCTCCTATTTTTGCATCATCAATTTTATTATTACCAGTTACAGCTTTGAGTATTAATGCAGGTAGTGGCCCAAATTGGCTTATGGACATAACCGCACTATTGGGAAGGGGGCAACCTTTATATATGTTGTTGTATGTGTTAGCAATAGTCTTTTTTGCCTTTTTTTATACTAGTGTAGTATTTAATGCTCAGGACACTGCTGATAATCTCAAAAATAATGGTGGCTTTGTACCAGGAATTAGACCAGGAGAACCAACTGCAAATTATATCGATTATGTATTAACAAGACTTACTGTTATAGGTTCGGCTTATCTTAGTGCAGTTTGTTTATTGCCAGAGATATTAATATCTAAATATTCTGTGCCATTTTATTTGGGTGGTACAAGTTTGTTAATTGTGGTTACGGTTACTATGGATACCGTTGCACAAGTTCACTCTCATTTAATTGCACATCAGTATGAAGGTCTTATTAAAAAGGCTAAGCTAAGAGGAAGGTATTAATTGCGTATTATATTATTTGGTCCTCCGGGTTGTGGAAAAGGTACACAAGCTATTTTTATATCTGAATCTTTATCTATTCCTCATTTGTCAACAGGTGATATGTTGAGAAGTGCAGTTAGTTCAGGATCAGAAATAGGTTTGAAAGCAAAGAATATAATGGAAAGTGGAGGTTTAGTGTCAGATCAGATAGTGCTTTCTATAGTTGAGGAGCGAATAGCAAAAGATGACTGCAAAAAAGGATTTATATTAGATGGTTTTCCGAGGACAGTAAATCAAGCGGAGAAATTAGATTTATTATTAAGTACTAACAATAAATTAGATTATGTTTTGAGAATAAAAGTTGATGAAGAAGAGATAATAAAAAGATTAATTGACCGTGCTAGAGAAGATGATAAACCAGATATAATAAAAAATAGATTTAAAACTTATAATTCAGAGACACAGCCATTAATTCCGTTCTATGAAGAAAGAAAAATATTATTTAATATTGATGGAATGCAGGAAATAGAAAAAGTCTCAGAGGATATAAAAAAAGTTATAGGTGCAATTTGAATATTGACTTGCATGATAGCATGACTATAATATTGAACTTCATATTAAAAATTTTTCTTTTAGGAGTAAAAATTGGCTAGAATTTCGGGAGTAAATATACCTAGTGGAAAAAGAGTACAAGTAGCTCTTACTTACATTTTTGGAATAGGAACTACTAGAGCAAAAAAGATCTGTGAAGATGCTAAACTAGATCCATCGAAAAGAGTAAATGCTCTAACTGAGCAAGAATTAACTACAATTAGAGATTTAATAGATAAAAGCTATGTAGTAGAAGGCGATTTAAGAAGAGATAATGCAGTAAATTTAAAGCGTTTAGTTGATTTGGGTTGTTATAGAGGTTTAAGGCATAGGAAAGGGCTTCCTGTAAGGGGGCAAAGAACCCATACAAATGCGCGAACTAGAAAAGGTAAATCTAGCCCTGTAGCAGGTAAAAAGAAAGCTTAAAAGGAAAGAGTATGGCAACTGAAACTAAGAAAAAAAAGATAAAAAAAAATATTCCTGTAGGCATTGCCCATGTCAATGCTACTTTTAATAATACAATTATTACTATTACAGATACAAAAGGTAATACAATTTCATGGTCTTCGGCAGGAGCTGAAGGGTTTAAAGGGTCTAGAAAGTCAACCCCTTTTGCAGCACAATTAGCTGCTGAAAATGCTGGAAAAAAAGCAAAAGATAATGGAGTTAAAACTCTTGAAATAGAGGTAAGAGGTCCTGGATCAGGAAGAGAGTCAGCGTTAAGGGCTCTACAATCAACAGGTTTTATTATAACTTCTATTAAGGATGTTACGCCTATTCCACATAACGGTTGCAGGCCACCTAAAAGAAGAAGAGTTTAATATCGTAATTATAATTTGAAAACTTTATTTAAGAGGATATATTGTGCTACAGAAAAATTGGCAAGAACTTATAAAGCCGTCAAGAATTGAATTTATTGCCGGTAATGAAAAAAATAAAGAAGCTACATTAGTAGTTGAACCTTTAGAAAGAGGTTTTGGACTTACTCTAGGTAACGCACTTAGAAGAGTATTGCTGTCATCCATAAGAGGAGCAGCTGTTACTGCCGTAAAATTTGATCAGGTCTTACATGAATTTTCTTCTATCCCTGGAGTAGCTGAAGATGTAGTTGAAATAACTCTTAATGTTAAACAATTAGCTGTCAAAATATTAGAACCAGGAGAAAAAAAATTAGAGCTATCAGTTAAAGGTCCCTGTGAAGTTACTGCTTCAATGATAACAGAGGTGGCTAATGTTGAAATATTAAATCCAGAATTAACAATATGTAATATCAATAAAGATGTTGATTTCAAGATGACACTTACGGTGAATGAAGGAAAAGGATATTTACCATCTTCACAAAATAGAAAAACTGACAGTCCCATAGGTTTAATACCTGTTGATTCAATTTTCAGTCCTATTAAAAATGTTTCTTATAAAGTTGAAAATACAAGAGTCGGTCAGGATACAGACTATGATAAGCTTACTATGAATATTGAAACTAACGGTACTATTATACCTGAAGATGCTATAGCTTTGGCCGGAAGAATTATATCTGACCAAGCTCTATTATTTGTAAACTTTGAAGAGGAAGAGCAAGTAGAAGAAAATATTGAAGATACTGAGCCACGGCTTAATCCAAATTTATTAAGAAAGGTTGATGAGCTAGAGCTTTCAGTAAGGTCAGCAAATTGTCTTAAAAATGATAATATAATATACATTGGAGATTTAGTATTAAAATCAGAAAATGAGATGTTAAGAACTCCAAATTTTGGAAGGAAATCGCTGAACGAAATTAGAGAAGTGTTGTCTCATATGGGATTAGGTCTGGGTATGAATATTGAAAACTGGCCTCCTGATAATATTGAGACTCTGGCTAAGCAAGTAGAAGACCCATACTGATTTTTATAGGAGTTTATTATGAGGCATAGATTAAAAGGTAGAAAACTAAATAGGACTAGTGCTCATAGGAAAGCTATGTTTAAAAATCTTGCAGCTTCTTTAATTAAATATGAACAAATTATTACTACTGTTCCAAAAGCAAAAGATTTAAGACCTATAGTTGAGAAATTGATTACTATAGCTAAAAAAGGGACACTCCATGCTAGAAGGCAGTTAATATCAAAGTTGCCTAGAGATGCTAATATTAGTAAACTATTTAATGAGCTTCCTGAAAGATATAAAAATAGAGCAGGAGGATATGTGCGAATATTAAAAAAAGGTATGAGATTTGGAGATGCTGCACCGATGGCAGTAATTGAGCTCGTAGATAGAAATGTTGCAGAAAAAAATCAGGATGTTCCCAAAAAAAGTCAAACTGAAGAAGTAAAGAATGATAAAAGCACAGAAGGTGTTCTAACTAAGTAAAACTTTTTTTAGGTAAGAATGTGAAGAAAAATTTTAGCCATTAATTTTTCATTATGACTGAAAAAAAAAGTTTAGCTTCCCTTAATATTAAAAAAGAAGATATAGGAATTAGGTTAGATAAAATTTTACTAAAAAAATTTAATAGCTTAAGTTTTATCAAAATACAAAAACTTATAAGAATTGGTTTTTTTAAAGTTAATAATAGAAAAGTAAAGTCTAATTACAAAGTTAATGAAGCTGACAAAATTGTATATAGTAACAATTCAATAACTGAGAATAAATTTAAAAAAGATATATCTAGCATACTAATAAAATATAAAAAGCAAATAGCTGATATAAAAAAAAACGTAATTTTTGAAGATAATTTTTTATTAGTCATTAATAAACCTTATGGAATTCCAGTTCAAGGAGGGAATAATGTTAATTTTAATATTGACTTAATTTTACCTATATTATGTGAGAATAATAGTTCTATTAGGTTAGTTCATCGAATAGATAAAAACACATCTGGAATATTGCTATTAGCAAAAACAAAGGAAGTAGCTCAAAATATAACAATGCTTTTTAAAGAAAATAAGATTAAAAAAAAATATTTAGCCATTGTTGAAGGTAAGTTAAATAAAATAATAGGAAAAATTACTTTACCTGTAACAAAGAAAAAAATAGCAGGTATGGAAAAAATGGTTATAGACCCTTACAGCAAGGAAAAAGCAGAAACTAGCTATAAAGTAATTGATTACAAAAAAGGATTATCTCTTTTAGAAGTTTACCCAAAGACAGGCAGAAAACACCAAATAAGAGTGCATTTGCAAAGTATTAATCATCCTATATTAGGAGATTATAAGTATAATAGTATTAATAATGATAATAAAGAAGTATCAAATGAAAAAATGCACCTTCATGCAAAAGAAATTCAATTTGTATTAAATAATAACAAATATTTTTTTAAAGCTTCTTTGCCAAATTTTTTTAAGGAAACTATAAAAAAAATTAATATTGAAAATGCTACTTATGAATAAATTTAGTTTAAATAAAGCATCAAGTAATGAATATTATCTTTTCTACGAAGAAAAACTATTTAATACTCCAGAAGGAAATAAAATATTATTACCTACTATTAAGTCGCAAACTCAATTTATTAAAAAAGTTAATTCAGAATTTTTAAAAAAAAATTCAAACTTTATGCAATTTCTATTTTTTTCAAATGATATAGATGATAATAAAAAAAAATATATATATGAAAGTATTTTAAATTTTATAGATACTGATACAGTATGTTTTAGAGATAAAGACAAGCCAGAATTATTAAAGCTTCAAAAAAAAAGATGGGATAATTACCTATACTTCTGTAAAAAACATTTTTACTTAGATTTTCATATCAATTACAGCATTTTTTTAAAAAAGCAAAAAATAAACATTCATAGTAAAGTTAAAGAAATTCTTAATAAAATGACAAATTACCATTTAACAACTTTTTATTTTTTAGTAAAAACAACTAATTCTATTATAATATCCCTTAATATATTATTTAATTATACTGATGCAGGGTTAGCTTGGAAAGATAGTAACTTAGAGTATGAATATAATAAAAGTGTATGGGGAGAAGACAGTGAATCAAAAAAAAACTTTTTGCTTAAAAAAAGTTTTTTCACTGATATTATAAAATTTATAAGCTTTTTTGATAGGGAACAGTATGAATAAAAAGATAGATCATTATTTGGAACAAATTAAAGTAGCTAAAGTTGGAGGTGGCCAAAAAAGGATTGAGGCCCAGCATAAGAAAGGAAAGCTTACAGCAAGAGAGAGAATTGAAGTTTTATTAGATGATAATTCATTTAATGAAATTGGCATGTTTGTAAAAGGAAAAAGCTCACAGCATACTCAAGAGGAACGTGCTATATTAGGAGATGGAGTGGTTACAGGGTATGGTAAAATAAATGGCTCCGATGTTTTAATTTATAGCCAAGATTTTACAGTTTATGGAGGTTCTTTAGGAGAAGAACATGCAAATAAGATATGTAAAATATTAGATATGGCTATGAAAAATAGAATCCCTGTTATTGGATTAAATGACTCCGGTGGAGCAAGAATACAAGAAGGTGTAGCTGCTCTTGGTGGATATGCTGAAGTATTTCAAAGAAATGTGCTTGCATCAGGAGTTATTCCTCAGATATCAGCAATATTAGGTCCATGTGCAGGAGGTGCGGTGTATTCACCGGCAATGACTGATTTTATTTTTATGTCCGAACAAACATCATATATGTTTGTAACAGGGCCAGAGGTAGTAAAGACAGTTACACATGAAGATGTTAATACAGAATATCTTGGTGGGGCTAATACTCATACTACAAAATCTGGCGTAGCCGACTTTTCATTTGATAATGAGATTACAGTATTACAACAATTAAGAAGACTTTTTGACTTTTTACCTCAATCTAATATTTCTGGACAAAAATTTAAAAAATTTAATGATAGTATAAATAGAAAAATACCCTCACTTAATACGCTTGTTCCTCAAGATAAAAATAAAGCATATGATATAAAGGAATTGATATTAAATGTTGCTGATGAAAAAGATTTTCTGGAAGTACAAAAAGATTTTGCTAAAAATATAGTGATAGGGTTTATAAGGCTAGAAGGCCGTTCCATCGGTATAGTAGCCAACCAACCATTGGCATTGGCAGGATGCTTAGACATTAATTCTTCAAGGAAAGCGGCAAGATTTGTAAGGTTTTGTGATTGTTTTAATATACCTTTATTAACATTAGTAGATGTTCCAGGTTTCTTGCCAGGCACTGATCAAGAGTTTAATGGTATAATAAAACACGGTGCAAAATTATTATTTGCTTATGCAGAAGCAACTGTGCCAAAGGTTACTTTGATAACTAGAAAAGCTTATGGGGGAGCATATGATGTAATGTCATCTAAACATTTAAGAGGAGATATCAATTATGCTTGGCCATCCGCAGAAATAGCTGTAATGGGTGCTGAAGGAGCGGCTAAAATAATTTATAAAAATGCAGATGAAAAAGCTTTAAAAGAACATATCATAGATTATGAGACAAAATTTTCTAATCCTTATATTGCTGCATCTAGAGGATATATTGACGAAGTCATAAAGCCTGATATTACCAGAATTAAAGTAATAAATGCTTTTAAAATACTACGCAATAAAGATCTTAAAAACCCTTGGAAAAAGCACGATAATATTCCATTATAATAAAATGATTAAAAAAGTTTTAATTGCAAATAGAGGCGAAATTGCTATCAGGATAGCAAAATCATGTAAAAAATTAGGTATTAAAACTGTAGGGGTTTTTTCAAAAGATGATAGTGCTTCACTGCATTTAACATATTGTGACGAAAGCTATTTATTAGGAGACGATCCCCTGAAAGGCTCATACTTAAATACTGAAAAATTAATTGAAATATCAAAGAAGTACTCTGTAGATGCAATTCATCCTGGTTATGGCTTTCTTTCAGAAAATTCAGGTTTTGTAAAAAAACTAAATAAAGAAAAAATTATTTTTATAGGACCTTCATATAAAGCTATAGAATTGATGGGAGATAAAATAGAATCAAAAAAAATTGCAAAAAAAGCAGGTGTTAATTGTATTCCAGGCTATGAACATGCTATTAAGAATGTTAGAGAAGGGTTAAATGAAGCAAAAAAAATTGGTTATCCAGTAATGATAAAAGCTTCTGCAGGTGGTGGTGGTAAAGGTATGCGAATTGCTAGAGATAAAAATGAATTTGAAGAATTATTAACTGCTGCTAAAAATGAGGCTTTGAATGCTTTTGGCGATGATAGAGTTTTTATAGAGAAATATATAGAAAAGCCAAGACATATAGAAATGCAAATTTTAGCTGATAATCACGGCAATATGATATGGTTAGGTGAAAGAGAGTGTTCTATTCAAAGAAGACATCAAAAAATTATTGAAGAAGCTCCAAGTTCTTTTATTGATAATATTACAAGGGTTAAAATGGGTGAACAAGCTATAAGCTTGGCTAGGGAGGTAAATTATTCATCTGCAGGAACTGTAGAGTTTGTAGTTGATCAGAAACAAAATTTTTACTTTTTAGAAATGAATACAAGGTTACAAGTTGAACATCCTGTAACTGAGTTAGTAACAGGTATAGATTTAGTGGAAGAAATGATTCACATCGCTGATAATAAAAAATTAAAAATTAAACAGAATGACGTTAAAGTTCAAGGTTGGGCTTTTGAGTCAAGATTATGTGCTGAGTCACCAAAAAAGAACTTTTTACCTTCAGCGGGAAGGCTTGTTAATATTAACTATCCTGTCGGTGACATAAGAGTTGATAATGGGTATCAATCAGGAGGAGAGGTTTCTATTTATTATGACTCATTGCTTGCAAAAATTATCTCTAAAGGAAAAGATAGAAATGATGCCTTAAGTAAGATGCAAAGAGCATTAAGAGATGTAGCTGTTGAGGGCATTGAAACCAACATAGATTTTTTAATGGATATTTATAAAAAAGAAGCCTTTGCTAAGGGAGAAATCAATACAAATTTTATTACAGAGACCTATGATAATGGTTACGAAGGAAAAATAGATAATAAAAAAGAACAGGAATCAATTATTTTATTAGCAATTAGTTATCACATAAATTATTTTTACAGTGTTAATACAGATATTAAAAATATATCAAAAAATTGGGTAGTTAGTTGGCGATACGATGAATTTGAAATAAATATAAATTCAATTAAAAATAACTTTATTTCAATTATGCTTAATAATTCTTTAAAAGAATTCAGCTATCAAATTGATCATATTAATAAAATGATACAAGTTTATATAAATGAAAAAAAAATAAAAGGGAGAGTAAATAATCATAAAAATTTGCTTAAGGTTTTTTTTAATGGTGCAGAAACTAATATTAATATTTTTAGAAAAAATACTTATCAGCTGTATAGCATATTGCCCAAAGAAAATATAAATAATAAACAAAAAAATATATTATCTCCAATGCCTGGGAAAGTAACTAAAGTTTTAGTAAAAGAAAAAGATAAGGTACAAGAAGGAGATAGTTTATTAATATTAGATGCTATGAAAATGGAAAATATAATTAAGTCTGATTTTAATGGCGTTATTAAGGAAATCTTAGTAAAAGAAAATCAATCAGTATCTGCAGATGAGATGCTTATTGCATTTGCTTAGTAAAAAAGAACTTTAAGTTTTCTTTTTAAAACTTCATCTACTTCTTTCTTATTAACAAGATTTTTTAAATTTTTTATTGAAGTAACCCTAGACCCTTTTATTCCGCAAGGATCAATTTTATAAAAGTTTGATAGATCACAGGATATATTTAAGGACAACCCATGATAAATTATACCTTTACTTACTCTTAATCCTAAAGAACCAATTTTAGCTTCTTTTTTTTCTTTATCCAATGTCCATATTCCTACTATATTGTTTTTCTTGTAAGCTTTTATATCTAGTTCTGCAAGTGACTCTATTATAAATTTTTCAATATTACTAACAAATCTTCTGATGTCTAGTTCTCTTTTTTTCAAATCTATTATAAAATATATAATTCTTTGTCCAGGACCATGCCAAGTTATTTTTCCTCCTCTGCCTGAATTGTATATTGGAATTTTGTTTATATAGTTTTGGTTTATAGGGTTTCCTCTACCACTTGTATAAATTGAAGGGTGTTCTAAAAACCATATTAATTCTTTTGAGGTATTATTTTTTACATCCAAAAGTTTTTCTTCCATATAGTTTATAGCAAATTTGTAATCAATTATTTTTTTAGACTCTAATATTTCTATATTTTTCATAAATAAAATATATGTTAATTATAAGAAAACATTTAGTAAAAAATTATGAAAAATAAAATAAGCAGCTCATTAATTGTTTTAAATAGTGATTTAATTGCCAAAGTCATCTCTGAACTAGGCAATGAAAATTTTACTTTTATAATAAATTTAATTGAAGAACTTCATCCTGCGGATACAGCTGATTTATTAGAAACATTAAATAGTGAAGATAGAAAAAAAGTAGTAAAAATTATAAAGAGAAATTTTCCTTCTCAAACATTACCTTCTATGAATGTCCCCATATTACTAGACATAATTGAGGAGTTTGAAATAAGTCATCTTGTAAGAATGTTATCTGAGTTAGACACTGATGATATTACGTATGTATTAGAGATATGTGAGGAAGCACTAAGAAAGAAAGTTTTAAAAAACTTACCTAAGGAATCGCAAAAATTAATAAAAAAAGCTTTAACTTATGATGAAGACTCAGCAGGTAGAATTATGCAAACTGATTATGTTTCAATTCCAGTATCTTGGAATATAGGACAGGTAGTTGATTATCTAAGAATGTCCAAAAGAGTACCTGATGAATTTTACGCATTATTTGCAGTAGACTCAAGACACATCCCTGTTGGAACAGTGCCTCTTTATATAGCAATGAGAAAAAAAAGAGAAGTAAAAATTGCAGATATTATGACTACCAATCCTAAGATTGTAAGTGTTAATGATAAACGAGAAGATATTGGATTTTTATTTGACCAATATGAATTAACATCAGCTCCAGTAGTTGATGCGAGAGGAAGACTGATAGGTATGATAACTGTAGATGATGTAGTAGATCTAATAAGACAAAAAGCTGATGAGGATATGTATAAATTAGGAGGGGTAACAGGAGAAGGAGATCTTTATTTAGCTGCTTTTAAAACTGCGAGAAGTAGATTTGGATGGTTAGCTATTAATTTAATTACTGCTATTTTAGCCTCAATATCAATAGCATTTTTTGAAACAGCTCTTGATAAGTTGGTATCATTAGCAATTCTAATGCCTATTGTTGCCTCAATGGGAGGAAATGCCGGAACTCAAACATTAACAGTAGCAGTGAGAGCTATGGCCACCAGAGAATTGACATCTTCTAACTCATTGAGAGTATTTGGAAAAGAGATCCTCGTTGGAGCATATAATGGAATATTTTTTGCCTTGCTAATTGGTATTGTTACAGGGCTTTGGTTTAAAGATTATTTATTAGGCTCTA
Organism: Rhodospirillaceae bacterium; assembly: GCA_902615805.1. Taxonomy (GTDB): domain Bacteria; phylum Pseudomonadota; class Alphaproteobacteria; order TMED109; family TMED109; genus TMED131. Next base: position 133,033 of record CACMQH010000001.1, on the reverse strand, counting down.
TCATAGCTTTTGCAATGCTTTTTAATCTTATTTTAGCAGGAACTTTTGGAGCAGCTATACCTTTAATATTATCATATTTTAAAATTGATCCTGCTGTAGCAGCTACAGTTATATTGACTACTATTACTGACATTCTTGGTTTTGTTATTTTTTTAGCATTAGCAAACTACTTGTTAATATAATAATAATTACTATAATAAAGCAATGATTCCCAATACTTTCAAAGAATTAGATTTTGATTTAGGTAAAGATATAGAAGTTTTAAAGGATAGTATACAAGAGTTTTGTAAAAGAGAAATAGCACCTTTAGCTGAAGATATTGATAAAAAAAATGATTTTCCGTCTCATTTATGGAAAAAAATGGGAGAATTAGGTTTATTAGGTATTACAGCTGAAGAAAAATATGGTGGTAGTGGGTTAGGCTACACAGAACATGTAATCGCAATGCAAGAAATAAGTAAAGCATCTGCTTCTGTTGGGTTATCTTATGGAGCTCATTCTAATTTGTGCGTAAATCAGATTACATTAAATGGAACTGAGAAACAAAAACAAAAATATCTTCCTAAGTTAATTTCAGGAGACCATGTAGGTGCTTTAGCTATGAGTGAACCAAGTGCGGGATCAGATGTTGTTAGTATGAAACTGAAGGCTGAAAAAAAAGGAGATGAATTTTGTCTTAATGGAACTAAGATGTGGATTACTAATGCGCCTAATGCTAATACTTTTGTAGTTTATGCTAAAACTAATGATGAGGCTAACAAAAAAAATAATTGTATAACAGCATTTATCATAGAAAAAAACTTTCCAGGATTCTCTGTTTCTCCAAAATTAGACAAATTAGGAATGAGAGGTTCTAATACAGCAGAATTGGTCTTTAATAACTGCATAGTTCCTTCTGAAAATATTCTTGGAAAACTTAATGATGGAGTAGCAGTTTTAATGAGCGGTTTAGATTATGAGAGAGCTGTATTAAGTGGTGGACCTATTGGAATAATGTCAGCCTGTTGGGATATAGTATTACCTTATATTGTAGAAAGAAAACAATTCGGTCAATCAATAGGATCATTTCAGCTAATGCAGGGTAAAATTGCTGATATGTATACTACAATGAATGCATGTAAATCATATGTATATAATGTTGCAAAATCTTGTGATCGAGGAAATATTACAAGAGAGGATGCTGCTGGAGTATTGCTTTACTCATCTGAAAAAGCAGTTTGGATGTCATTAGAAACTATTCAATGTCTAGGAGGAAATGGTTATATTAATGATTACCCAACTGGAAGACTTCTTAGAGATGCAAAGTTATATGATATTGGTGCTGGTACAAATGAAATTAGAAGAATGTTAATTGGTCGTGAAATTTTTAAAAAAAATACTTAAAATTATTTAAAGGAGAAGAAAATGAGTGATGATAAAGTAGTAATAGTAAGTGCGAAGAGAACACCCATTGGAAGTTTTCAGGGAAACTTCCAGAGTTTAAAAGCCACAGAACTTGGAAGTAGAGTAATAGAGGAAAATATAAATGATGCATCTATTAATCCTAAAGAAATTGACGAAACTATAATGGGATGTGTTTTGCCTGCTGGCTTGGGCCAAGCTCCTGCCAGACAAGCAGCAATGGGAGCAGGTATTCCTTCTGAAAGTGGAGCAACAACTATTAACAAAATGTGTGGATCAGGTATGAAGTCTATAATGTTTGGGCATGATAGTATAAAAGCTCAGCAAAATAATATTGTTGTAGCAGGTGGTTTAGAAAATATGACTAATGCCCCTTATATATTATCTAAAGCAAGAAAAGGTTTTAGAATGGGACATGCTGATGTTAAAGACCATATGTTTTTAGATGGATTAGAGGATGCATATGAGGAAGGTAAGTTAATGGGAAGTTTTGCAGAGGACACTGCAGAACATTATCAATTTACTAGAGAACAACAAGATAACTTTGCTATAACTTCTTTAGAGAGAGCTAAAAAAGCAAATGAAGATGGAACATTTGAGTCAGAAATAGTGCCAATTAAAGTTTTAAATAGGAAAAATGAAATTATTATTAATAAAGATGAACAACCTTTTAAATCAGATATAACAAAAATTCCAACTTTAAAGCCTGCCTTCAGAAAAAATGGAACAGTTACTGCTGCAAACTCTTCGTCTATTTCTGATGGAGCTTCTTCTGTAATTTTGATGCTTGAGTCCGAAGCACAGAAAAGAGGAATTAAACCACTTGCTAGAATTATAGATCATTCAACCAATAGTCAAGAACCAAAATGGTTCACTACTGCACCAATAGGAGCAATTGAAAAAGTATTAGAAAAGTCAGGTTGGAAAAAGACTGATGTTGACCTTTTCGAAGTTAATGAAGCATTCGCTGTAGTTCCTATGGCAGTAATGAAGGATATAGGAATTTCTAGCGATATTCTCAATATATATGGAGGAGCCTGTGCTTTAGGTCATCCAGTGGGAGCATCAGGTACAAGAATAGTTACTACTTTAATTAATGCATTGAAAAAAAACAATCTCAAAAAAGGAGTAGCTTCATTATGTATTGGAGGTGGAGAAGCAACTGCTTTAACATTGGAAATAATCAATTGATAATCAAATCTAATATAAATCCAAAAAGCTTAAACTATCAAAATAACTTTGATAGAATGAGTGAATTAGTTTCTGATCTAAAAAAAAAAAAAAGAATTATTAATATTGGTGGTTCACTAGAATCTAGAAAACGTCATATTAGTAGAGGTAAAGTTCTACCAAGAGAAAGAATAGCCCATTTACTGGATGACAAAGATAATGCTTTAGAAATTGGTGAGTTAGCAGGTTATGATTTAAATAACAACGAAACCCCTTCAGGTTCTATTGTATGTGTTATAGGTAAGGTATCGGGTAGAGATAGTATGATAATTGCAAATGATGCAACGGTAAAAGGCGGTACTTATTTTCCTATTACATTAAAAAAACATCTTAGAAGTTTAGAAATTGCTAAAGAAAATAATCTTGCATGTATTAATTTAGTGGACTCTGGAGGGGCTAACTTAAGAGAGCAAACAGGAATTTTTGCCGATAAAGAAGGTTTTGGAAGAATATTTTTTGAAATGGCTAATATGTCATCAGTAGGAATTCCACAAATATCAGCAGTTCTAGGTTCTTGTACAGCAGGTGGTGCCTATATTCCAGCAATGTCAGATGAAACAGTCATTGTTAAGAAAAATGGAACAATTTTTTTAGGAGGGCCACATCTAGTTAAGGCTGCAACAGGAGAGATAACTAATGAACAAGACTTAGGTGGAGCAGAATTGCATACTAAATTATCAGGTGTGGCAGATTATTTTGCAAATGATGATTATGATGCACTTAATATAATAAAATCAATTATGAAAAACCTTAACTATAAGAAAAAATATGATCTAAATTTAAAAGATGCAGTTGACCCAAAATATGACCCACACGAAATCTATGGAATTTTACCTACGGAACTTAAAGAACAATATGATGTTAAAGAAATAATAGCAAGATTAGTTGATAATTCAGAGTTAGATGAATTCAAGTCTAATTATGGAACTACTTTAGTAACAGGTTTTGCCTATTTAATGGGTATACCAATTGGAATAGTAGCTAATAATGGAATTTTATTTTCTGAGTCATCTTTAAAAGCTACTCACTTTATTCAACTTTGTGAACAAAGAGGAATTCCGATACTTTTTTTACAAAACATAGCAGGTTTTATGATTGGTAGGTCTTATGAAGAAAAAGGAATAGCTAAAGATGGAGCTAAATTAGTAAATGCAGTATCAACAGTTACGGTCCCAAAACTTACATTAATAATAGGAGGCTCATTCGGTGCAGGTAATTATGCTATGTGTGGGAGAGCTTATAGTCCAAGATTTTTATTTTCATGGCCTAATTCTAAAATTTCAGTAATGGGTGGAGAAATAGCAGCAAACGTTTTAAGCTCTGTAAAAGAAGCTCAATACGAAAAGCTAGGAAAAAAATGGAAAGCTGAAAAAAGACTAAATTTTCAAAAAGAGATAATAGATCAATTTGATTATGAAGGCTCGCCTTATTATGCATCTGCTAGGTTATGGGATGACGGAATATTAGACCCTCTAGAAACCAGAAAAAAAATAGCTTTAGGGTTGTTGAATAGTTTAAACTCTAAAAGAAAAAATGGAAAATTTGGTATATTTAGGATGTAATTCATATGGAATATAACTTTATTAAAATTAAAAACATAAAAGAAAAAGTTTTACAAATTTCTCTTCATAACCCTAAAGCAAGAAATGCAATAAATACAATAATGCTTGATGAACTAATTAATTGTTTAGATGATTTAAGCAAGAAAAAAGAAATTAGAATTCTTATTATTACAGGTGAAGGTCAAGCATTTTCTGCGGGAGCAGATTTAGAATGGATGAAGCAGTCTATAAATTTGACGCTGGAGGAAAATAAAAATGATGCATTGAAGTTTTCTAAAATGTTAAGAAAAATAGATGAGTTTTATTGTACTACAATAGCTATAATTAATGGGCATGCTTTTGGAGGTGGATTAGGTTTGCTCAGTGTATGTGATTTTAAAATTGCAGATAGTAAATCAAAATTTTGCTTTTCAGAGGTTAAACTAGGTATTATTCCAGCTATGATAGGTCCTTATATATTAAGAAATTTAGGTTATACGAACACAAAAAAATTATTTTTGACTGGAGAAATTTTTAATGCTGATGAGGCTGCTACACTTAACCTTATTGATAAGTTTGTTAGCACAAAAGATATAATTAATGAAAGAAACATTCTAATTAATAAGTTATTACTAGGAGGACCAAAAGCTCAAACAGCTATTAAATCTTACTTACAGAATATTTATTCAAAGAGTATATCTGATGATGTTATAAGTTATGCAGCAGAAAATATTGCAGACCTTAGAGTTTCAGAAGAAGGTCAAAAAGGTATAAAGGCATTTTTAAATAAAAGTAATCCTGATTGGCAAAATGACATTTCCTAGAAAAGTTAATTTATATGAAGTAGGGCCTAGAGATGGGCTTCAGAACGAAAAAGAAATAATACCTATGGATGTTAAAGTTAATTTAATAAATAAATTAATTAATTGTAATTTTAAAGAAATAGAAATAGGTTCTTTTGTGTCACCTAAATGGGTTCCTCAAATGGCAGATAGTGAAATTATTATTGATAAAATTAATAAGCCAGAAACAATATCTTTTCCAGTATTAACTCCTAATTTAAAAGGTGTTCAAAAAGCTATTGAAAAAAAAGCTGATACTGTTTGTGTCTTTGTAACAGCTTCTGAAACATTTTCAAAAAAAAATACTAATTGTACCGTAGGTGAGTCTTTAAAAAGAGTAGAAGAAATAATTAGTGAGGTAAAAAAACATAATATAAAAGTAAGAGGGTATTTAAGTTGTGTATTAGGTTGTCCATACGAAGGAAAAGTTAGTTATGAAAGTACAGCAGAGTTAGCATCATTTTTAATTGAACAAGGTTGTTATCAAGTTTCTTTAGGTGATACAATCGGATGTGGAACACCTTTTGATGCGATCAAACTATTTGAATTAGTATCTAAAAAAGTAAATATAGGACAGATAGCTGCTCACTTTCATGATACATATGGACAGGCTTTATCAAATATTTATGCAGTGTTGCAAATGGGAGTTCAAACTTTAGATACTTCAGTAGCAGGCCTTGGAGGTTGTCCATATGCTAAAGGAGCAACCGGAAATGTTGCTACTGAAGACGTTTTATATATGCTTAACGGCATTGGGATAAAAACGGGGATTGAACTTGAAAAAATAATAAAGGTTTCTTGGTACATTAGTAATTATATGAAAAGGTTACCTAATAGCAGAGTAGCAAGAGCATATGTTAATCAATAGGAATTTTTGTTATGTATGATTTAAAAATTACAAATGCTAAAATTGTTGATGGCACAGGCTTAAAAGCATTTCACAGTGATATTGGTGTTATTGATGGTATTATTGTAGAAAGAGGTAAAAATTTAGGATCAGCAAAGGAATGTTATGATGCTGAGGGTTTAGTTTTATGCCCTGGATTTATAGATGTTCATACTCATTATGACGCTCAATTAACCTGGGATGCGACTGCTTCTCCTTCTTTAGACTTAGGAGTAACTACTGCTATAATAGGAAACTGTGGTTTTACTATTGCTCCTTGTAAACCACAGCATAGAGAATTAAATATTAAAAATTTAACAAAAGTTGAAGGAATGCCTTATAACACTTTAAAAAAAGGTATTGATTGGAATTATGAAAGTTATCATGAGTATTTATCTTTATTAGAAAGTAAAAACCTTGCTTTAAATATTTGTTCCTATATTGGTCATTCAGCATTGCGAATATGGACTATGGGTGAAGAGGCAATGCAAAGGGAAGCGAGAGAAGATGAAATTATCGAAATGGAAAAAATAGTATCTGATGCTATGAGAAGTGGAGCTATAGGTTTCGCTACTTCTACTTTTGAAGGACATAATGGTACTAATGGTATTCCTATGCCGTCTAGGTTTGCTAGCAGAGAAGAAATTAGTAGACTTATAAAAGCAATGGCAATTGATGGAAGAGGAATATTTATGCTAACTAAATCTAATGATACTGAAATTAAAGACATCATTCAGTTATTAGGAAGCGTTGAAAGGCCAACTATGGTTGCAGCACTGTTAGATAATCCCATGAAAAAAAGTTGGGCTTATAATGTTTTAGAAGATATTACTAAAGCAAATAATAAAGGCTATGAAATTTGGGGACAAGTTTCATGTAGACCTTTAACTATGGAATTTACTATGAATGAGCCCTATATGCTAGAAGGTTTATTGGCTTGGAAAGATTATATGATTCAAAATACTGTTGAAGATAGAAAAAATGTTTTAAAAAATCAAGAATTTAGAAAAGCAGTTTTAAATGAGATTTTAGATACAACTAAAAATAAACTATTTGTTGGAAATTGGGAAAAAATAAAATTAATAAATACAAAACGTACTAGTCTTTTAAAATATATAGGAATGAATTTAGTAGAAATTGCAAACTTTTATAATAAAGAACCATTTGATTGGTTATTAGATAATGCCATTAATGATGGATTTGAAGATTTATTTGCAGCAGAACTTCTAAACTCAGACAATAAACAAGTTCAAAAACTATTAAAACATCAATATGCCTCTATAGCATTATCGGATGCAGGAGCGCATACATCTCTCTTATGTGATGCAGGATATGCAATAGAGTTATTATCTAAATGGACTAGAAAGTTAAAAGTTTTTTCTTTAGAGGAGGCAATTTATAATTTAACGGGTAAACAAGCAGATATATGTAGAATTCCTAAAAGAGGAAGATTAGTTCCTGGTTACTTTGCTGATATGATTTTGTTTGACCCAAATAAAATAAATACATCTACTGCATATAGAAAAGATGACCTTCCCGCTAAATCGGATAGACTAATTGTAGACCCCATTGGTATAAAAGAAATATGGGTTAATGGTATTAATAAAAATAAAAATACAGCAGGAAAATTAATTAGAGAATATTTAAGTTAAAACCTAAGAGTAAAAATCGGTTACTCTTAGGTTTATTTTTTTTATGCCCAAATATTTTGAGCAGAAACCATTGCAAATAGCATTGGAATTGATAAAAGAGTATTAGTTCTAGAAAATAGCATAGCAGTTCTTGCTGATTTTGCTTTAGTATCTGCATCTGCGTCAACAATTCCTAACGCTTTTTTTTGGTTAGGCCATATAACAAACCAAACATTAATAAACATTATAATTGCCATCCACATACCTATGCCAATAGCTGTATCCCTGCTACTACCTGATAATATTCCTAATTGTAAAGCTGAAGCTAGGTAGCCATTTAAATGAGCTAAAATTAATCCTGATATAAGTGTGAACATTGCACCCCATCTAAAATACCAAAGTGCAGCTGGAGCAATCACTTTCCCAATAGCAGGTTTTTGGTCATCAGGAATTTTAGGCATATTTGGTATTTGAACAAAGTTAAAGTACCAAAGTAATCCTATCCACATGGTGCCGGCTAAAACATGAATGTATCTAAAAAGAAATTGCCAAAAATAAACATCTATATTTCCTCCGTCTGCAAAAAAATAAAGAAAAAATAATATAGTAATTAAAATACTTACTATTATTGTTTTGTTTAAAGAGGTTAGTATACTTCCCATTTTTTTCTCCTATTAAATTTATTAATACTTTATATTATTAAATATAAATTAAAAGGTTTTTGTAGATGTTAATTTTTTTTTTATTAATATATAAATAATGACTGTGTATATCAGAACAATTGTTATATTTTTAATTTTCGTTTTTTCAAACTATTTGAAAGGTGAAAATGAATTACTTAAAGTAAAAATTGATGTAAAGCTTAGTGCAAGTAATATTATTAATACAAAAAGTGTAGGCGAAGATGAAATCCTTAGTGGTGCTTTTTATGGTAAAACGGAAAGTGTAGAAGATAAAAATTTTGCTAATGCAAACTTAGAATGTGACTTCATAGGTAGATCATATAAAGGAAGGGGTTTTAGCTGTGGTTTTGCAGTAATTGAAGATTTAAGGGGGTTTTGTTATATAAAAAATAATAACAACGAAGATATTTTAATATTTGACTGGGATTGCAATACTACGGCAGGAATAAATGGTGATGCATATTGTGCAGGAAAATTAAATATTATTCAGGGCTTTGGCCTATTTGCTGGGGTAAATGGTTTTGGAGAAATTAATATGCCAATAGCTAAGAAAATAAATTCTAATATGAGTAGCCCCTTAAATATTAATTTAAATATAAAATATCCAATGTCTTTAAATAAGTAATTTTAAAATAGGCTCAATAAATTAATTTTAAATGTTACTAAATAATAAATAATAGCTACATATTCATAAACCGCATTATTAAAAAGTGAAAAGCCATAAAGGCTAGGTATGAAATCTTTGAGCTCAATAAGATAACTATTATAATTATAAAGTATTGTATTACATCCTTGACTTTTAAAAGATAAATAGCTTCTTAAAGAATGAAAGATATCCGTAATAATTATCAAATTATTATCAAAAATTTTACAATAATTTTTTAAATTTTGTGCACTTTGATAGGTATTTAAACTTTCAGTTTCAACTTCAGCATCAACTAAATTGTAAAACTCTTTAGCTACTTCAGCTTCGCTAGGAGCATTCTTTTGAGTTATGCCACCAGATATTATTATAGGTATGTCTTTTTTATTTAAAATTTTTTTTGCATATAAAATTCTTTCCTCAGTATTTTTACTAGGTTGCCATTTATTAATTATATTTTTATATATACCTCCAGTTAATACCACAGCTGATTTTACATCATTTAAATCACTGGATATAAAAAACTTAGGAAGTCCAAGTAATGGATAACTGAAAATTTTACCAAAAAAAGGTAAACTGATAATAAACATTATAAATAAACACGATGAAAAAATTTTAAGTTTTTTTTTATATCCTTGAGAAACTAATCCAAAGAAATATAATAATATAAATAGACCAGGAATTGTTAATATTGAAAGTATAAAATCTTTCATAATATCAATTTACATTAAAAATTAAATTTTACAAACCTGGTGGTAAAAATGTAAGTTAGCGAATTATTTTTTTTTTAAATAAAATTATGAATAATAGTGTTAGTTAATATTTTGATATAAAATAAATTAGCTCTTGTGGTGTAATGGATAGCATACGGGTCTTCGAAACCTGTGGTTAGAGTTCAAATCTCTACAAGAGCAAATTAAAAGTTAGAAACTTATTTTATTTCCATTCTTCCTAATCTGTGAAATAGCAAGCTTGCTTTAGACTCTTCTACAGAACTTAGGTCATCAGAGTTTTTAATGTAAAACTCTAATGATTTTCTTAACAACTCAATATCAGATTGCGCTAAAACTCCACCTTTTGCTTGTTGCATACCTTTATTATTAGTTTCTTCTGTCATTTTAAAATTGTTCACTTTCAGTAGAATCTTGCATAGCTGTTGTAGAGCTTTCTCCTGAAGATATTATTTCAGATACTTTGTCAAAATAGCTTACGCCTACTTCTCTTTGATGTTTGATTGCAGTATATCCTTCTGCTTCTTTAGCAAATTCTTCTTCTTGAAGATTAGCATAGGCTGACATTCCTGTAAGAGCATAATTTTTTGCTAAATTAAAAGTTGTTAAGTTTAGATTATGAAATCCGGCTAAGGTTATAAATTGAAATTTATAGTCCATAGCTCCTAGTTCTTTTTGAAAGTTAGAAATTTGCGAATCATCTAAGTGTTTTTTCCAATTAAACGAGGGAGAACAATTATAGGCTAGCATTTTTTCTGGATATATCTTTTTAATTGCATCAGCAAATCTTTTTGCTTCATCTATGTCTGGTTTATCAGTTTCACACCAAATTAGATCTGCATACTTGGCATAAGCAATACCTCTTGCAATAGCGCAATCTAATCCCCCTGTTATTCTAAAAAAACCTTCTGGAGTTCTTTCGCCAGTTAAAAATGGCTTATCACGTTCATCGATATCACTAGTTAATAATTTTGCAGCATTTGCATCAGTTCTAGCCATAATTACTGTTGGCACATTTAGAACATCACTTGCTAATCTAGCTGTGTTGAGTATTTTTTCAAAATTAGATGTAGGAACTAATACTTTCCCTCCTAAGTGCCCGCATTTTTTTTCAGATGATAATTGATCTTCAAAATGAACACCAGAAGCTCCAGCTTCTATCATACTTTTCATAAGCTCAAAAACATTTAGTGGTCCACCAAAACCTGCTTCAGCGTCTGCAATAATAGGAAGAAAATAATCAATATTATCTGTACTAACTCCTTCACATTTTTCCATAGTTTGTATTAGGTCTGCTCTTAAAAATCCTTTATTAATTCTGTTAACCACTTCGGGAACACTATTAACTGGGTATAAACTTTGATCTGGATAAATATTACCTGATAAATTAGCATCAGCAGCAACTTGCCAACCTGATACATATATTGCTTTTAAGCCTGCTTTAGCCTGTTGAACTGCCATATTACCTGTATATGTCCCTAATGTATTAATATAATCCTCTGAATTTAACAAATTCCATAGTTTTTTTGCTCCTTTATCTGCAATAGTATGCTCTATTCTTAGTGAACCACTAAGTTTTTTAACATCCTCTGCAGTATAATCTCTAGAAACGTTTTTCCATCTATTACTCTGCCAATTTTTGGTTTCACATAATTCATCTTCTTTATTTTTTTTAACTATATTTTTATCTATTAACATAAATACCTCGAATTGAATTACTGTTTTAATGAAGATTTTATAAATGTCAACTATTGTATTGAAAATTACGTATTAAAAATTAAACTCATTTAAGGCTACTATGCAAATAATTGCGAGTATTATGAAAAAGTATATACTAATAAAAAGTTTCAATTTTAAACCTAAAATTTAATCTTAGAATAATGAATGAAATTTATATTCAATGCTAGTTTTTTTTAAATTTAACATAAAAAAATTTGAAATATGTAAAATACTTTTTATTTCTTTAATTATTTTCATTATGACTTTTTCATTATCAAGTAAAAGTCATAAAAAAACTGTTCTATTGTATGCACCAATAAGTTTGAGTGAAGTAATTAAGGAATTAATAAATTCATATAAAACCTTGCAAAAAAATATTAATATAAAACCAGTATTTATGGGAACATCACAATTAGTAATGCAAGTAAAAAATGGAGCAAATCCTGATATTTTTATTTCAGCTAATGTTGAGTGGATGGATTATTTAGAAAGAAAAAAAATAATATCGAAAAAATTTAGAAAAGATTTTATTTATAATTCATTAGTAGTAATCACTAATAAAAAAAATAGCGTAAATGAATTTATTAATATTAAGGAACTTGAAAATGCTTTTTTAAAAAGCAAAACAAAAATATCTTTAGCTATGACTAATTCTATTCCAGCTGGTATGTATGCAAAAGATTTTTTAGAGAATGCTGGTATTTGGAAAAATATTAAGAAAAAATATGTAGAGAGTGCTAATGTAAGAACGGCATTAAATTATGTTGCTAGAAATGAACTAGAATTTGGAATAGTTTATAAAACAGAAGCTTTAGGAAACACTAAAGTGAAAATAGTTTATTCTATTAAAGGGGAAAAACACAAAAAAATTGTATATCCTATAGCAGCTTTGAACGAAAAAAAGGAGACCATAGAAGCATATGATTTTTTTTTGGATAACAGAAGTTTGTCTAAAACTTTAAAGTGGGGGTTTGAAATATTAAAATGATAGATTTATCTCAAGAAGAAATACTCGCTATTTATTTATCCTTAAAGATTGCATTTGCTGCATCTATAGCGAGTTTGCCACTAGCAATCCTTTTAGGATATTTATTTGCAAGAAAAGAGTTCTTGTTTAAAAAGTTTTTTATTAGTCTTTTAAACTTACCACTAGTTTTACCTCCAGTTGTTACAGGATATATATTACTTATAGTTTTTGGAATTAATGGTTTTATAGGAAAATTTTTATTAGAGTATTTTAACTTTACTTTTGCATTTAAATGGACTGGTGCTGCACTAGCATGTGCTATTATGGGATTTCCATTAATGATTAGAGCAATAAAAGCATCAATTGAAATGATAGATATTAAATATGAAGAGGCGGCAAAAACTTTGGGTGCTAATAGGCTATTAGTTTTTTTTAGTATAACTTTACCGTTAGCGTTACCAGGAATAGTAGCAGGCTTTTCTTTATGCTTTGCTCGTGCTTTAGGAGAGTTTGGTGCTACTGTAACTTTTGTATCAAATATACCTGGAGAAACTCAAACATTGTCTACAGCAATTTATAATTTTTTACAAGTTCCTAATGGAGAGTTGATGGCAATGAGGTTGACTTTAATATCGATATTTATTTCTATATCTGCCTTAATATTATCAGAAATTATTTTTGATAGAATTCTAAGAAATAAAAGAGAGGGTTAATGAAGAATATAGTATCAATAAAAACAAAAATATCTAACTTTATTATTAATGTTGATATAAACTTAAAAGAGGGTATAAATTGTTTTTTTGGTCCTTCTGGTGCCGGTAAAACCTCCATAATTAACTGTATAGCTGGTATAAATAAAGCAAAAGAAAGTAAAATAATAATTAATAATAAAACATTAGAAGATACAAATAAAAATATTTTTGTGCCTATTCACAAAAGAAATATTGGTTATATTTTTCAAGACTCTAGGCTTTTCCCCCATTTAAACATTAAAAATAATTTACTTTATGGGCTAAAACTAAACTATAAAAAAAAAAAAATTTTTCATTATGATGAAGTTATAAATTTACTAAGTCTAAGCCATCTTCTTCATAGGTTTCCATATAATTTATCTGGTGGTGAAAAGCAAAGAGTAGCAATAGGAAGAGCTCTACTTTGCCAACCAGATTTATTACTTATGGATGAACCACTAGCATCATTAGATCAAGATAAAAAAGATGAGTTAATTAAATATATTGTAAAAATTAATGAAATTTTAAGTATTCCAGCTATTTATGTTTCACATGCAATATCAGAGACATTTATATTAGCAAATTGTGTTCATTTTATTAAAAATGGTACTTTGATATATTCTGGAAACCGAGACAAATCAATAAATTTTTATAATAAAAATGAAAATTTTATTTTTAGAGATTCTTACATTAAAGGAAAGGTCATAAAAGCAAATTTATCAGAGGGACTAACTAAAATAAAATTAGGAAAAGATAGTCTTACAGTATTTTCAAATACACTACATTTAGATCAAAATGTAATAGTAAAGATAAAAGCTACTGATATAATAATCTCTACTGTAATTCCTGATAAGTTAAGTTCCTTAAATTATTTAAAAACAAATATTGAAGAAGTTGTCTTTCAGGAAGGATTAGCTTGTTTAATTCTAAACTATGAAAAAAATACTATTAAGGCTCTTCTAACAAAAAAATCATATACCAAATTAAATATAAAAAAAGGTATGCAATGCTATGCTATCATCAAAGCCTTAAATATTAATGATGTTACTAATATTAATTTAGTTTAGTTAGACCTGGTAAAAACAAACTTAGTAAGATCTACTAAGGCACTATTATAAATGTTTTGTGGAAATATTTTTAATATTTCCTCTGCTTTTTTTGCATATTCTTTAGCAATAGTTTTAGTCTCACCAATACAGTTATATTTATTAAGTAAAGATTGAGCTTTTTTAAAGTCATTCTTTTTTTGATCTAAATCTTCTATTACTCTTTTCCAAAAAGTCTTTTCCAAAGAGTTAGCTTTTTTTAATGCAAGTAGTACTGGAAGAGTTATTTTTCCTTCTTTAAAATCATCTCCTATATTTTTTCCTGTATTATTTTCTGAGCATTCATAATCAAGAGCATCATCCAATAGCTGAAATGCAATTCCAATATTATGTCCAAATTTATCTAGTTTAGAAATAATTTTCTCCGGGCGTTTAGAAATAATTCCTCCTACCATAGCTGATGAGGAGAACAACTTAGCTGTTTTATCTTTAATCACCTTAAAATATTTTTCAGTATCAATGTCTAAGTTATTTTTTAGGCTAAGTTGTAAAACCTCACCTTGCGCCAAAGACTTTGATGCATTCGATAAGTTTTGTAAGACTTTTAAATCTTCGTCTTCAACCATAATTTGAAATGCTTTAGTAAAAATAAAATCTCCTACCAATACACTTGCCTTATTTCCCCATATTTTATTTGCAGTTTTCTTACCTCTTCTTAAATAACTTTCATCAACAACATCGTCATGTAATAGGGAAGCCATATGAATTAATTCTATACATGCTGCTAAGTTAATATGTCTAGAACCGTATTTGTAGCCAAATAATTTAGAAAACAAAATAGTTAATGCTGCTCTTATCCTTTTTCCTCCAGAATTGACTAAATATTTAGATAAAAGTGGAATTAAAGGAACTTCAGATTTAATTTGTGAAATCATAAAACTATTTACTAGTTTTAAATCATCTTCTATAAGATCCATCATAATACTAGTTGAATCATTACTTATAGTCTTATTGTTTTTGCTATAATTTTTTTTGTTTTTGAATAGTAAATTTTGCAACTTTAATCCTACTGATTAGTAAATAAACCGGAAATATTACCTTTAAAATAAATAACATATATTTTTTATTTAAATTGTCACTAAAATAGTTTAAAAAGAAAGTTAAAGAGTTATCATTATAAATTCATTATTTTTTAAGCTGAGGTTATAAAGTGTTCATTACAAAGAAGTCAATAATAGGAATAATTAAATTAGCAGGTATCATATCCACAGAGACCAGATTGGGTAGTAGAGGAGGTTTAAATTTAAATGACTTATCTGATTCGATTACTAAAGCTTTTTCTTTTAAAAACATAAAAGCCATAGCTTTACTGGTGAATTCTCCAGGTGGTTCACCTGTTCAGTCAGCTTTAATTGCCAATAGAATAAGAGATTTAGCTAAGGAAAAAGAAATACCCGTATATTGTTTTATAGAAGATCTAGCTGCATCAGGAGGATACTGGTTAAGTTGTGCTGGTGATAAAATTTATGCTATGGAAAGTTCTATTATTGGAAGCATTGGCGTAATTACTTCAGGATTTGGGGCAGTTGAAGCAATTAAAAAAATTGGTATCGAAAGAAGAGTCTATTCTCAAGGAAAAAACAAAGGACTTTTGGATCCGTTTCTTCCAGAAAAAAAGGATGATATTAAACAGATATTAACAATACAAAAAGATTTACATTCTCAATTTATTGCTTGGGTTAAAAAAAGAAGAGGTAAAAGACTTAAGGCAAATGATGAAGTGTTGTTCAATGCGGGAATCTGGAGTGGTTCTAAAGCTAAAGAGTTAGGACTAATAGATGGTATAGGTGATTACTATAATGTAATGAAAAACATTTTTGGTGATGATATTAAATTTAAAGATTTTTCAAAAAAAACTTCTTGGTTTAAACAAAAATTCCTATCAAATGGTAGTGCTTTAAATTCAGATTATTTAATTGAAAGTTTAATAAAAAATATTGAGGAAAGAATTATATGGTCTAAATACGGCCTATAATACTAAATTATGTTCGGTTTTAGCATTCCAAAAATTTTGCTTTTATTAATTATTTTATTAATTGTCTGGAATTTGTTTAAATTTCTTGAAAGAAAATCTAAAAACAGAGTTCTTAATGAGCAAAAAGATCAATATGATGAAGAAGATCTTACCGAGTGCGTCGAATGTGGTACCTTTGTTAGTAAAACAGAAAAAAAAAGGTGTACTATATGCGCCAATGAAGCTCACAAATGAAAAATTTTTTAACTTTTGAAGATATTATTTTTCACCTACAAAAATTCTGGCAAGCTCAGGGTTGTATATTAGTACAGCCAGTAGATTTAGAGGTTGGTGCAGGAACATTTCATCCAGCAACGCTATTAAAAAGTCTGGGAAAAAAAGAATGGAATTGTGCTTATATTCAACAATGTAGAAGACCTACTGATGGAAGGTATGGTGAGAACCCCAATAGAATGCAACAATATTTTCAATTTCAAGTTTTATTAAAACCATCGCCTAATAACATACAAAAGCTGTACCTAAAAAGCCTAGAAAGTTTAGGGGTAAATTTAAAAGATAATGATATTAGGTTTGTCGAAGATGATTGGGAGAGTCCAACACTTGGTGCATGGGGACTAGGTTGGGAGGTTTGGTGCAATGGTATGGAGGTTACCCAATTTACTTATTTTCAACAGGTTGGAGGTATTGATTGTAATCCAGTAAGTGGAGAAATTACATACGGTTTGGAGAGAATAGCTATGTTAGTTCAAGATAAAAAAAATATATTTGATATAGTTTGGAGTAATACTGGTGATACTTATGGAGATATTTTTTTAGAGAATGAAATTCAACAATCGTACTATAATTTTGATTTTGCAAATACAGAATTTATTAGATCAAATTTTGAAAGTTGTGAAAAAGAATCAAAGTTTTTAATTGAAAAAAAATTAGAAATCCCAGCTTATGAAAAATGTATAAAAGCTAGTCACTATTTTAATTTATTAGATGCTAGAGGCGTGCTAAGTGTTTCAGAAAGAGCATCATACATCAAAAGAGTAAGAGAAATATCAAAAAGTTGTTGCGAATTGTATATAAAAAAACAGGAAAATAACTAATGACTAATTTTTTATTAGAATTAATGTCAGAGGAGATGCCGGCAAGCCTAATTGAAGATTCTGCTAATAAGATAGTGCAGTCATTTTGTAATAGTTTTAAGAAAGATAAATTAATTTATGATAATTACAATGTTTATTATGGTCCAAAGAGACTTATTTTTGTTTTTTTTAACCTTAAAAATGAGGTAGATGAAATTTTAATAAAGGGACCAAATGTAAAAGCACCAACTAATGCTATAGAGGGTTTTGCCAGATCACAACAGGTCAAATTTGATAAACTGGACATTAAGAAAACAGAAAAAGGTAGTTATTATATCATAAAAAAGAAAATTACTTCCTCTGATACTATTGCATTATTAAAAAAAACAATGGAAGTGAATTTAGTAAAAGTTCCTTGGGGAAAGTCTATGAGGTGGGGCAGCGGATCACTGAAATGGATTAGACCTTTAAAAAATGTACTTTGTTTATATGGCGCAAAAAAAATTAACTTAGATTTGCTAGGAAATTCTTCTCAAAGCTATACCTTGCATAGTAATTTATTTAGCGAAAAAAAAATTCAAATTAAGTCTTTTAATGACTATGAGCAGAAATTAAAAAGAATAAATATTTATTTTGATCATAAGGAAAGAAAAAATATTATTTTAAAAGAAATAGAGAAAGTTTCGAAAAAAAAGGGTTTAAATTTTATTTTGAACCAACAGCTCATTGATGAAGTCGTAAATTTAGTAGAGAGCCCAAATGTGTTTTTAGGTCAATTTGATAAAAAGTATTTAAAACTTCCTAATGAAGTGTTGACTACATCTATGATAAAAAATCAAAAATACTTTCCACTTTTTTATAAAGATAAAACGTTATCTAATTTTTTTATCATAGTATCAAATCTTAAACCTAGTGATAATGGAAAAAAAATAATTTACGGCAATCAAAGAGTAATAGAGGCAAGGCTAGAAGATGCTAGTTTTTTTTGGATTAAAGATAATAATTCGAACTTCAAAGATAAGGGCGAGGAACTAAAAAGAATTATTTTCCATAATAAATTAGGTAGTATGCATGATAAAATATTAAGATTAAAAAAAATTGCTACTTTTTTTGATGAAAATATAAAATTAGATAATGAAAGTAAGCGAAATTTAGAAGTTTCTATCAATATATGCAAGAATGATTTAGTTACTGAATTAGTTAGAGAGTTTCCTTCATTGCAAGGCATAATGGGATTTTATTATTCGAAAAAGTCAGGTTTTAATAATGTTATATGTAGCGCCATTAAGGACCATTATAAACCTTATGGTCCTAACGACTTTTGTCCATCAACTAAAATATCTAAAATACTTGCCTTAATAGATAAAATAGATTCGTTAGTTGGGTTTTTTTTAATAGATTTAGGGCCAACTAGTTCGAAGGACCCATATGCCCTAAGAAGATCAGGACTTGGAATCATAAGAATTATGATAGAAGGAAAATTTTTCATTAAATTAAATCAATTTATTGAAAAATCTATCCGAGAGTATTCTAAAAAAGTTTTATTATCAGATAAAAACTTTGAAATATATAAAAAAAAAATTCTTACTTTTATACTAGAACGATTTGAAAACCTACTTAAGAGCCAAAGTTTAGAAAAATTTTTAATCTATAAAGCTTTAAAGTTAGATCAACGTAGTATCGATATAAATAATATTTATGAAAAGTGTGAAGCTATTTTTGATTTTATTAATACTATAAAAGGTGAGGTTTTCTTAAAATCATTTAAGAGAGTATTAAACATTCTTGAAAGTGAGAATAAACTGCTATTGAAAACTGAAGTGACAGATGTTAACCCTGAATTATTGCAGTCAAGATACGAAAAAGATTTATTTGATACTTTTAAAAGACTCAAACTAAAAAACTTAGATTTTAATGAATTATTGAAGTCTCTAGTTACTCTAAGTCAACCTATCAATATTTTTTTTGAAAAAGTTCAAATTAATGATAAGAATATACTTTTAAAAACAAACAGATTATATCTATTATTTAATATAAAAAATTATGTTGTTAGGGAAATAGATTTTTCCAAAATAATCAAGGGGAAAGAATTATGAGTAAATGGGTTTATGACTTTGGTTTTGGCAATGCAGATGGTAATGCTTCAATGAGAGATATCCTTGGTGGAAAAGGTGCTAATCTAGCTGAAATGAACAAGCTCGGGATATCAGTTCCTCCAGGATTTACAATTTCTACAAAAGTTTGCGATTATTATTATGCACATAAAAAAACATTTCCTAATGAATTGAAAGATCAAGTTGATAATTCGATAAAAAATATAGAAGAAAAGCTTAAATTTAATTTTGGTGGAGGCAAGCACCCTTTATTGGTTTCAGTAAGATCAGGAAGTAGAGCATCAATGCCAGGAATGATGGATACAGTACTTAATCTAGGATTAAATGACAAAACCGTTATAGATTTGTCTAATGCAAGCAATGATAAGAGATTTGCTTTAGACAGTTACAGAAGGTTTATTCAAATGTATTCAGATATTGTTTTAGGAGTACCGCATTCAGATTTTGAAGAAATTCTAGAAGAGGAAAAAATTTCTAATAATGTTATGTTAGATACTGAACTTTCTGAGGAGAGTTTAGAGCAGTTAGTAAAAAAATATAAAGAATATGTTAAAGAAACAACAAAAAAAGATTTTCCTCAAGATCCATATGAACAGTTATGGGGAGCTATATCAGCGGTATTTGATAGTTGGAAGAATCAAAGAGCTATAACTTATAGAAAACTTAATGATATTCCTGAAGAATGGGGTACTGCAGTAAATATTCAGGCAATGGTTTTTGGAAATATGGGAGACGACTGTTGTACAGGTGTTGCTTTTACAAGAAATCCTTCTACTGGAGATAAAGAAGTTTATGGAGAATTTCTTGTTAATGCTCAAGGAGAGGATGTAGTTGCTGGCATTAGAACTCCACAACCACTTAGAATAGATCATAAAAATGAAAATAATGGAAAGTCTTTGCAAGAAGTTATGCCAGATAAATATGAAGAACTTATATCCGTATTTAATAAGTTGGAAGAGCACTATATGGATATGCAGGATATTGAGTTTACAATACAAAAAAAGAAACTTTGGGTGCTTCAAACTAGAAATGGAAAAAGAACTACGAATGCAGCTATTAAAATAGCTGTGGACCTTGTAAATGAAAATGTAATTTCAAAAAAAGAGGCTTTGATTAGAATTAATCCAGAAAGTTTAGAACAATTATTGCATCCTACTTTAGACCCTACTGCAAAGAAGGAAGTCTTAACCAAAGGCTTACCAGCTTCGCCTGGAGCTTCTTCTGGTAAAATAGTTTTTACAGCTGATGAAGCTGAAAAGTTGGCCTCAAACGGAGAGGATGTAATTTTAGTCAGATCAGAAACTAGTCCAGAGGATATACATGGCATGCATGCCGCAAAAGGTATCCTAACAGCTAGAGGAGGAATGACCAGCCATGCGGCAGTAGTTGCTAGAGGTATGGGAAGACCATGTGTTTCTGGGGCTTCTGAAATTAATATAGATGAAAATTCAAGAAAGTTGGTAATTAAAGAAAAGGAAATAAATAGTGAAGAAATAATAACAATAAATGGATCAACAGGAGAAGTGATTTTAGGTAGAATAGCCACCGTTGAGCCAGAGTTATCTGAATATTTTAATATTATAATGGATTGGTCAGATGAAATTAGAAAACTATCAATTAGGACTAATGCGGAAACACCAGAGGATGTAAAGATAGCTAAGAAATTTGGTGCTGAGGGAATAGGGCTATGCAGAACTGAACATATGTTTTTTGATGCTAATAGAATATTATTTATGAGACAGATGATACTAGCTAAAGATTTAGAAGAAAGAAAAGAGGCTTTAAAAAAACTTGAACCATTTCAAAAAGATGATTTTAAAAGTATTTTTAAAATTATGGAATCCAGACCCGTAACTATAAGACTTTTAGATCCCCCACTGCATGAGTTTTTACCAAATTCTAATGAAGAAAATAAAGAACTGTTAGAAAAGTTAAATATTAGTAAGGAAGAGTTAACAAATAGAATAGAACAACTTAATGAATTGAATCCTATGTTAGGACATAGAGGCTCTAGATTAGGTATTACATTCCCTGAAATTTATAGAATGCAAACTAAAGCAATTATTGAGGCAGCAATTGAAATTAAAAAAGAGATTGGAAAGTGTCCAATTTTAGAAATAATGATCCCCTTAATATTTTCAGATAAAGAATTAAGTTACATAAAAAACTCAATTAATGAAGAACTTAAACTCACTGAAGAGGAAAAGGGAGAATTACCTAAAATATTAATAGGTACAATGATAGAACTACCAAGAGCTGCTTTGCTAGCTGATGAAATTGCTAAGTATGCAGACTTTTTTAGTTTTGGAACGAATGACTTAACTCAAACAACTTATGGAATAAGTAGAGATGACTCAGCTAGATTTCTTGATGCTTATATAGAAAAAAATATTTTAGAAGTTGATCCATTTGTTAGTTTAGATACAAGCGGTGTTGGAAAACTAATAAAGATAGCCAAAGAAAATGCAATTAAAGTTAACCCTGATATAAAGCTTGGTATATGCGGGGAACACGGTGGAGATCCTAAGTCGATAGCATATTGTAATTTTTTAAATTTAAATTATGTTTCTTGTTCTCCATTTAGGATTCCAATTGCAAGGTTAGCTGCTGCTCAGTCAGAAATTAATCAGGAATCATAAAATTTTTAATATACAGTTTTTATCTGTTTGTAAAAGGTCAGCATTATTTTTAGTTACATCTTTTCTTATCAAACATAAACCAATATCATTGCATCTTGATTTCATTGTACCTACTTTTACATTTTTATAAAAAATATCTTCATTCAAATCTGGCATAGTGCCACTTATAATTTTGATACTTTTTAAGGAATATTTTTGAGTGCCTCTAAACTTTTGTCTTGCCGTGTTTTCTTGCCCTATATAGCAACCTTTATTGAACGATAAGGCATTTATATTTTCAAAATTATAATTTAAAATAAAGCTCTTGTTATAGATTAAATCTAATTCTGAGTTTGGTATTATGTTTGTAATTCTTTTTCTTTCTACTTCTGCATAACTCGAAAAATTTAAAAGGTTATCCGATTTTTTATAAAACCAAAACCTGTACAAAAAATCTTTTGATCTAGGATCAAGAAAAAATAAAAAACTTTCTTCTCTATAAACTTTATTTTTCTTAATTTTTTCGAGATAATCTTTAATTAAATTTTCTTTTATAATAACTTTAGTATAGAAGTTTTCTTGTAATTCAATTGAAATATCTTTTCTAATATCATATCTATTTATTTCATCAATTAAAGAATTTACTTTATTAGCATTAGCCTCTAATAGAAAAAAGTTTTCTTCTTTTAATATAAAAAAATCATACAAGTATTTACCCTGAGGTGAAAGCATGGCAGTATATATAGGGTTAACTGTATTAAGGTTATTAATATCATTAGTTATTATATTTTGAAAAAAATTGTCTATATTTTTACCATGAACTTTAATAATTTTAGTGTCTGTATTATTCATATTAAAAAGTATTTGTAATGCATTTTGTATTTTTAGAAATCTCTAGTGATTTTACTTCATCTTCTTTAAATTTAAAAGCTATAGATTCTTTTCAAAGAGTTTTAATACATTTTTGTAAAGAATTAGTTAGAAGAAATCATAGGATTACGTTTTTTAATAGCACTTCAATAAATAAAAGTGAGGACGGAATTGATTGGATACATTTCTCAGAAATTTCAAACTTTTCAGATGACCCTGATGTATTTATTATCTGTAATGATACTGATTTTTTAGATATTTCAATTAATGCTAAACTTAAATTTTTTTGGATTAATTCAAATATAAATATTTTTAATTATAAAAATATATTGGTTAGTTTATTAAAAAATAAGTTTATACTATTATACAATTCAGATAGTTTAATTTCTAGCTTACCTCATAACTTTAAGTATATACCTAAAATAAAATTTCAAATAGGAGTTAATAATGATTTTTTTAAAAATCAAAACTTTAATATTAATAATTGTAATGCTTTAGTTACTACTCACCCACTTAAAGGGCTAGATTGGCTTTTAGATATTTGGGTTAATATAATTAGTTTAAAAATACCATGGGCAGAAATGCATATCTACTCTCATACTTTGTATAAAAAAAGTTTTGTTAAAAATATTAAAATCAATAACCTTAAATTAAAGCTATTTAAGTACAAAAATAATGGCATTCATATTAAAAAACCTGAAAGAGAAAATGAGTTTATTCAAACTTTATCTAATTATAGAGTACATATAAATCCAAGCGATGATATTTCTTCTTTTCCTTTCAGTATAATTGAAAGTCAAGCAAGAGGTTTGCCTATTGTTTCAAGAGAAAATAATGTAATCTTTGACTATGTATATCACAATGAAACTGGATTCATCACAAATAATCCAAACAATTTTGCAAATAAAATTATAGATTTGCTTACTGATAACAGTTTATTTTTAAGAATGAATAGTAATGCAAAACTAAATAATAAAATTAATGATTGGAAAACTGAAGTAGAAAGCTTTGAAAAAAAAATATATGAAAATATTATTCATAGGTAATACAAGATTAGGTGATGCTATCTTATCTACTTCTATATTGAATTATTATTCAGGAAGTAATTTAAGCATTACTGTAGTTTGTAGTCCATTGACGGAAAATATTTATAAAAACTTCCCTAATGTAAAAGATATTATTGCAGTAAATAAAAAAAAAAGAGGAATGCATTGGTTAGAAACTTATTCCTTATTAGAAAGAGTGTGCTGGGACTTAGTAATAGATTTAAGAAACTCTATATTATCAAGGCTAATTAGAAAAAAAAATGTATTAAGAATAGGCAAGGTAAATCCTCATAAACATAGAGTTGAAAGTATATGTAAATTAATAAATACAAATGAAGTTATTTCTCCTAGTATTCCTGATAGTAATGCAGCAAAAAAAGAAGCTTTAAGAATAATTTCAGAGAAGAATTTAGTTAAACCAATACTGGCAATAGCTCCAGTAACTAATTGGCAAAGAAAAAACTGGCCATTGGAGAACTTTGTTTTGCTTATTAATAGTTTAATGAAAAAATCAAAAGATCAAAATAGTTTTAAGAGTGTTATTGTTCTGGGAAGTGAAAAAGAAAAAGATCAATGCAATCATCTAGTAGGTAAAATAAATAATATTAATATTAAAAATTTATGTGGTGTCTGTGAAATTACTGTAATTTATGCTTTATTGAAACATTGTAGACTATTTATTGGTAATGACTCAGGTCTAATGCACTTATCTGCGGCAGCTAATATTTATACATTAGGCCTCTTTGGGCCAAGTAAGGAAATTAATTATAGACCATGGGGTGATAGATCTTATTTCTTAAGAACAGAAAGTAATTATGAAGACTTGGTAAATGTAAAGGGATATAATAGACATCATAGCAGCTCATTAATGAAAACTTTAACAGTAGAAAAAGTTTTAAGAAAATGTTCTGAAATTTTATGCTAATAAATAACTTGCTTATTTTTCAATAATATTAATTATTTCTTTTTTTACTTCTTTAGGTAAAATTTTTAGAAGGTCTATGTTTAGTAGACCATTTTTGAGGGTTGCCTCTTTTATTTTGATGTTATCTGCTAATTGAAATTTTTTTTCAAAGGCCCTAAAAGCAATACCTTTATATAAAAAGTTTTCACTGATACTTTTTTTTTTTCCTGAACTCTTAATTGTTAAAATATCTTTTTCTAAAATTATATCAATATCGTTTGTTTCAAACCCTGCTAAAGCTATAGAAATTCTATATGTAGAATTATCAATTTTACTAATATTGTAAGGTGGATAAGTATTAGCTTGTTCTGAATTTGCAAAATTATTTAAAATCCTAGCTATATCATCGAAGCCGATTGTAGCATGAAATAATGAACTTAAGTCTAGCGTCATTTAAAATTGCTCATATATTAAAAAACTTTTCATACTAGTAGCTATATTTTTTAGTAGGAAATTTCCGATCCTTTACATCTTTAGAGAACTGTTTAACTGCCTTATTAATAATATTTTCAAGGTCTGAGTATTTTCTTACAAATTTTGGTGTAAAATTACCAAAAAGTCCTAATAAATCATCTATAACTAAGACTTGTCCATCGCAGTGTTGTCCTGCACCAATTCCTAAACTTATAGTATCAAAATTCTTTGTAATTTTTTTTGCTAACTCACTTTTCATTGCTTCTAGAACAAAAGAAAATACTCCTGCTTCTGACAAAGATTTTGCATCATCTAAAATCTTTTTTTCTTCAATTTTGTTTTTTCCTACTGATAAAAATTTACCTTTTAAATTGATTTTTTGAGGCATTAACCCTACGTGTCCCATAACAGGTATTCCTCTGCTAACAATAAAATCTACTGTTTCTGAGATTTCTTTTCCTCCTTCAAGCTTTACGGCATTAGCATTTGTTTTAGAAATTATTTCTGCTGCAGTATCAAAAGCTCTTATTTTATCAGTTTCATAAGATCCAAATGGAAGATCTATTACAACAAGAGCATTGTTACTATTATCAACTACACATTTTCCATGATCTATCATCATTCTTTTAGTCACTGCTAATGTATTATTATGCCCATAAACAGTCATACCTAAAGAGTCGCCAACTAATAGTATATCCACGTGATTATCTAAAATTTTTGCAATAGGAGCTGTGTAGCATGTAAGCATGACTATTTTTGACTTTTCTTTATTTTTATATAGATCTGTAATAGTTATACGATTACTCAAAATTTTTTCCTATAAAATAACTTTTTAAAGTATATAAAAAAAATACAAAATTAAAACCTTAAAGCTAAATCATTTTATTTGAGATTGACTATCAATATCATTGACATTTATTTGCAAGTGTATTAATTTAAATTCAGGGAGAATGTAATGTATATTTGTTTGTGCAATAACATAAATAGTAAAAAAGTAAATTATGCTATAGAAAAAGGAGTATCATCTTCAAAAAAAATATATTCTTTTTACAACTGTAAGCCCAAATGTGGAAAGTGTATTGATTTAATGAATTGCATAGTTGAAAAAGAAGGTGATAAATTAAAAACTTACTAAGATTGTGAAGCTAATCAATATTAATTATGGGTTTAGCTCTTTCTTTATCCAAATATTTAGCATTATCTACTCTTAGATTTTCTGAAAAATTAATTATCATTGGATTGCCCGTAGGAATTTCTAGTTTATTTATTTCTATATCCGATATTTTAAAGAGGTATTTACATAAAGCTCTTAAAGAATTGCCGTGAGCTGCTATTATAATTACATTATTTTTTTTAAATATATCACTGATTTTTTCGTTGTAATATTTTATTACCCTATCATAGGTATCTTTCAAAGATTCTGTGTTAGGAACTTTGTCTCCTGGAATAGTTTTATTTAAACTTCCAAATAACGAAATATTTTTATCATTTTTTTCCATACGTGGGGGAGCTATGTCCCAAGACCTTCTGTACTTTAAGAAAAGACTTTCTCCTATTTTTTGCTTTGTCTCTTCTTTATTTAGTCCAGTTAAAGAGCCGTAGTGTCTTTCATTAAGATACCATGTTTTATTTACTATAAAATCATTCCTATCTAATTCCTTTAGAAGTAAATTTAAAGTATCAATTGCTCTAGAAAGGAATGATGTAAATACAACCTCGACATCTACGTTAAATTCTTTTATTAATTTACCAGCTTTTACTGCTTCCTGAATACCGCGTTCAGAAAGAGGCGAATCCACCCATCCTGTAAATTTATTTTGGGCATTCCAGAGACTTTGCCCATGCCTAATCAATATTAATTGTTTCATAATTTTAAACTTTACTATCTTATTTGACGTATATCAATTATAATAAAGAGTAGGAAAGAGAGGAGATTATAATGAAAGGTAATGAGACTGTTATTAAACATTTAAACCAAGTTTTAAAAAATGAACTTACAGCTATAAATCAATATTTTTTGCATTCTAAAATGTTTAAAGATTGGGGATATGTTAAGCTTGGTGACTATGAATACAAAGAATCAATAGATGAAATGAAGCATGCGGATCAAATTATTGCCAGAATATTATTTTTAGAAGGCTTACCGAATGTTCAAGATATGAATAAGGTTATGATTGGTGAAGAGCCTGTTGAATGTTTAAAATGTGATCTGTCATTAGAAGAAAAAGCATTAGTAGACTTAAAAAATGCAATTGTGGATTGTGAAAAATTAAATGATTTCGTTTCAAGGGATTTATTTAGATCAATTCTGGATAGTGAAGAAGAACATGTTGATGTTATTGAAACGCACTTAAACTTAGTAGATAAAGTTGGAAAAGAAAATTGGTTGCAAAGCCAAATCTAATAAAGTAACTATAATAATATGCAACGTTTCTCAAGTACAGATCAATATATAGCTACAGATGAACTAATTGAGGCAGTTAATGCTAGTATCACACTTGAAAAGCCTTTGTTGATTAAAGGAGAACCAGGAACAGGAAAAACTAAGTTAGCAGAAGAAATAGCTCTAAAGTTTGATACTGAACTAATAAAATGGAATATAAAATCCACAACAAAAGCTCATCAAGGACTTTATGAATATGACGCTGTTTCAAGATTGAGGGACTCTCAACTAGGAAACGATAAGGTTAACGATGTAGCAAATTATATTAAAAAAGGTGTTCTTTGGAACTCATTTATATCCAAAAAAAGACCCGTATTACTTATTGATGAAATAGATAAAGCTGACATAGAGTTTCCTAATGATCTTCTGCAAGAATTAGATACTATGGAGTTTTTTGTTTACGAAACCGGTGAATTTATAAAGGCCAAACAAAGACCAATAGTTATTATTACTTCTAATAATGAAAAAGACTTGCCGGATGCTTTTTTAAGGAGGTGTTTTTTTCACTATATTAATTTTCCAGATGTTAATACACTAGAGCAAATAGTAAAAGTACATTATCCTAATATTAAAAAAAATTTAGTTAATGCTTCTATTAACTCTTTCTTATCAGTTAGAGATACTGTAGGCATAAAAAAAAAGCCTTCAACTTCTGAACTCTTAGATTGGCTTAAATTAATTTTAGCTGATGACATAGACGCTCAAGACTTAATTAAAAAAAATAATAAAAATATATTACCTCCCTTGTATGGAGCACTACTTAAAAATGAAGCTGATGTAGAGTTATTTCAAAAAATAGCTTTTATGAGTAGAAGAGAGAACTAATGTTTTTAAAGTTATTTGGCTCGATTAGAAATAATGGGGTACCGGTAACGTTGAGAGAATATTTAGATTTACTTGAAGGTTTAAGCAAAGGTTTATGTAGTTCGAATAAGATAGAAGATTTTTATAATTTTTCTAAATTATGTCTAGTTAAAGATGAAAAAAACTACGATAAGTTTGATAAGGCATTTAATAGTTTTTATGAAGAAAATAAAAACATAATTAATCAGGTTGATAAAAAAATACCAGAAAGCTGGGTATTAAATGAACTTAAAAAAATATTTTCTAATAAAGAAAAAGATAAAGTGTCCAATGATAAAGATTGGAAGGATATTTTAAAAGAATTTGAAAAAAGACTTAAGGAACAAAAAAAAAGACATCAAGGTGGTAATAAATGGATTGGTACAGGGGGCACTTCTATGTTTGGAAATTCAGGTTATAACCCTAAGGGAGTAAGGGTAGGGGAAAAATCCACTAACAGAAGTGCTGTTAAGGTTTGGGAAAAAAGAATTTACCAAAATTTAGATGATCAAGTAACAATTAATACTAGAAATATTAAAATGGCGTTAAGAAGACTTAGAAAACTAACGAGAGAAGGACTACAAGATGAGTTCGATTTAGATAACACAATAACTGCAACTGCTAAAAATGCTGGTTTATTAGATGTAAAATATAGATCAGAGAAAAAAAACAGTGTTCGAGTATTATTGCTGATAGATATAGGTGGGTCTATGGATGATCATGCTAAAAGTTGTGAACAAGTATTTTCAGCAGCTAAATCAGAATTTAAAAGCTTAGATTATTTCTATTTTCATAATTGTATTTATGAAAATATATGGAAAAATAATAATAGAAGACATTCTGAATATTTAGAAACAGAAAACTTATTAAGAATTTACTCAAAAAATACAAAACTAATCTTTATTGGTGATGCTCTTATGTCTCCTTATGAAATAACTTATCCAGGTGGAAGTGTTGAGCACTGGAATGAAAAGCCAGGAGTTTTTTATATTAATAAGTTAGTTAATTACTTTGATAAAGTAGTTTGGTTAAATCCTGAACAAAGACAAAATTGGCAGTATTCGCATTCTACTATGATCCTAAGAGACTTAGTAAAAAAAAATATGTTTCAAATGAATCTAAAAGGTATAGAATCGGCAATGAAAAAATTGATTTAATTATGTAAAGGGAGTTTTATGCGTTTAAATAACAAAACAGCAATAGTTACTGGAGGAGCTTCAGGTTTTGGAAAGGGTATTGTTGAAAAATTTATAAAAGAGGGAGCGAATGTTGTTATAGCTGATATTAATTATGACTTAGCTAAAGAGTTAGAAGAATCAATCGGTAAAAATGCTTTTGCTGTCAAAGTAGATGTTTCAAAGAAAAGTGATGTTGATAATATGATTAACCAGTCAGTAGAACATTTTTCTGATGTAAATATATTAGTACAAAATGCTGCCATAGGAATGAAACCCCAACCCTTGTTAGAAACATCTGAAGAACTTTTTGATAAATTATTTGCTATTAATGTAAAATCAGTATTTTTGGGAGCAAAAGCTATAATTCCTTTGTTTAAGAAGCAAGGTAAAGGGGGGGTAATTTTAAATACTGTATCTACAGCAGCACTAAGACCAAGACCAGGTCTAACTATATATAATTCGACTAAGGGAGCTTTAATTCCAATGACTAAGGCACTAGCCTTAGAAGTATCTGAGTTTAATATTCGCGTAAATGGTGTTTGTCCTGTAGCTGGAGAAACTCCAATGTTAAAAGACTTTCTTGGTTCTTCTAATCCAGAAGAGAATCATAAAAAGTTTATATCCACAGTTCCATTAGGTAGGTTAGCAGAACCAAGGGATGTTGCAAACGCAGCTCTTTATTTATGTTCTGATGAAGCTGATTTTATTACTGGAGTTATGTTAGAAATTGACGGTGGAAGAACTATTTAAAAAAAAAGGGTTGCCGAATAACTACAAGTGCATTATTTTAGTATCATATAATTATTAACACTCACATTGGGAGGAAATATGAATCTATCAGTTAACGGTAGTAACCAGGTTGTTGACGCACCAGGTGATACCAAATTACTATGGGTTATACGTGAGCACTTAAGACTAACTGGAACTAAATTTGGTTGTGGTTTAGGATTATGTGGCGCATGTACTGTTCATATGAACGGTGAAGCAGTTCGTTCCTGTCAGATTGAACTTTCTGACGCTGAAGGAACACAAATTACGACAATTGAAGGACTAGGTGCTAATGGTCATCACCCTGTGCAAAAAGCATGGGCGGAGATAGAAGTGCCTCAGTGTGGATATTGTCAGTCTGGTCAAATGATGAATGCTGCAGCTTTTTTAAATTCTAATTCAGCTCCGTCTGAAAAGGAAATTGTAGACGCACAGCAAGGTAACATTTGTAGATGTATCACTTATAACAGAATCAAGACAGCTATCAAAAGAGCGTCTGAGATTATGCAAGGAGCTTAATTATGACAAAACATATTAAAAAAGTTTCAGGTCTCTCAAGAAGAGAAGTATTAGTAGGCTCAGCAGCAGGTGCGGGTCTTGTAATAGGTTATTCAGTTTTACCAAATGCTGTGGATAGTGCTTCTAAGGCAATAGCAGCAGGTAATTGGGATCATCAACAATTTTTATCAATGGATGCTGATGGTAAGGCTACAGTACATGTAACTAAGTGTGAAATTGGACAACACGTAGGTACTGCTTTAGCTCAGGCTGTTGCAGAAGAATTAGAAATTGACTGGAATGATGTAAGAGTAAATTATCCTGAGTCTCACGCTAAATGGGGTCTGCACATTACTGGGGGATCATGGTCAGTAAACTGGACTTTTGACAGAAACTCTAGAATAGGTGCATCAGCTAGAATTGCTTTAATTGAAGCTGGTTCAAAAATGATGAAAGCTATGCCTGCAAATTGCTATGCAAAAAATAGCAGAGTATATACTGCAGATGGTAGTAAGTCAGTTTCTTATAAAGAAATTTTAAGTTCTAACACTATTGACAGAACTTTCAGTGAAGAAGAAATGAAGTCAATTAAGCTTAAAAGTTTTGGTGAATATTCTATAGTTGGTCAATCTAAGCAGCCTTTAGATCTTCCTGCTAAGCTTGACGGTTCAGCAAAATACGGAATTGATGTATTTGTTCCTAATATGGTTTACGCTATACCTATTCAAAATCCAACTAGATACGGTGCTATACCAAAAGCAGTTGATGAAAGTGCTGCTAAGAAAATTGACGGTTATGTAGGTGCTTACGTAAATAAAGAAGGTTTTACTAGAGTGAATACAGGATATGTTGTAGCAATAGGTGAAACATATTGGGCAGCTGAAAAGGCAGCAAAGGCATTGAAAATTGATTGGGATTTAGGAGAAAACAAGAATATTTCTTCTGATGATATTAGAGATGAATCAATTAGACTTCAAAAAGATCCTAATGCTGGCTTTTTATGGGTGCTTGAAGGAGATACTGATAAGGGTATGAAAAATGCTGCCAATAAGCATACTGCTGTTTATGAAACAGCAATCGCTTATCATGGTTGTCTTGAGCCAATGAATGGTGTCGCTTACGAGAAGGATGGCATTATGCATATTCATTCTGGACATCAATCTTTTACATTTGCTGTAGGTAATACTGCTGCTGCATTAGGTGTTGAGCAAGATAAGATTGTTTGTCATCAATATTATGCTGGTGGTGGATTTGGCAGAAGAACTGAGCCTGATTTACACGTATTAGTTGCACAAACATGTAAACATGTTGGTAGACCAGTAAAACTTATTTTCAGTAGAGAACAGGATATGATGTTTGACTTCCATAGATCTCCTACTTATCAAGTGATTGAAGGTGGAGAGGAATTTGGAAGAATGACAGCAATGAACCATGACGTTGTAGCTGGTTGGTCAACCAAAAGAGCAGCACCTGGTTTTATGCCTGATTCAGTAGATAAAAAAGGTAAAGTGGATCAATTTTCTACAAATGGATCAGACCATTGGTATGATATTCCTAACCATAAAGTTAGATCTATTAATAATGAGTTATCAGACAGAGCTCTGCCAGTAGGTTTCTTGAGAGCGGTTGCGCCTTCTTGGACATTCTGGGCTGTAGAGAGTTACTTAGATGAGATGGCTAAAAAAGCAGGCAGAGACCCTCTTGCTTTCAGACTTGATCATTTAACTGCTGCTGGTAAAAATGCGGGTACACCTCCTAATTCAGTAGGTGGTGCTCACAGATTAAGAAACGCATTATTAGTTGCAGCTGGAAGAGCAGGATATGGTGTGAAGCCTTTAGGTAAAAATGAAGGTATGGGCATGGCATGTGTGTCATCTCAGGAAAGAGGCTCACCTACTTGGACTGCTTGTGTAGCTGAAGTTAAGGTAGATCCAAATTCAGGAGAGGTTGAAGTTAAAAAAATAACTGTCTCTATGGATGTTGGTACTGCTGTTAACCCAGATGGTGTTAGAAAACAAATAGAGGGTTCAGCTCTTTATGGTATTTCTCTAGCACTTTATGAGAACTTAACAATGAAAAATGGTTCAATTGAGCAAGGCAATTTCGATACTTGGACACCTATGAGATTAAATCAGGTTCCAGAGATTGAAACTGTATTAATTCAAAATGGACATTATCCAGCTGGTACAGGAGAACCTGCGACTACTGTTGTGGCTCCTGCAATAGCAAATGCTATTGACAATGCAGTTGGTGCAAGAGTTAGATCTCTTCCTATCACTCCAGAGAAAATCAAGAGTGCTATGAGAGAAGCTTAATCTAACTTCTTAATAATAGATTAAAAAAGGGTAAAGGTTTTCTTTACCCTTTTTTTTTATTTTAAAAGAGATATAATTAAAATTTTTAAAATATTAATAAGGTATTAACAATGAATAAAATTATAAGTGGTATAACAATTTTAATATTAGCTACAATGGGAACTTCTGTATCATTTGCAGCCTCTGGTGGCGAGCTTTTAAATCTTAAAATGATTTTAAGTGGTCCTGCTATTTTCTCGTTAGTTACATTTGTCATTGCTTACTTTTTTGTAATGACTGAAGAGTTTAGTCATTTAAGAAAGTCCAAGCCTGTTGTAGTTGCTTCTGGAATTATATGGATGGTAGTTGCTATAACCGCTACTTCTAATGGAGTACCTTATAATGATATAAACTTTACTTTTAGACACGTTTTTCTTGAGTTTGCCGAATTATTTATGTTCTTATTAGTGGCGATGACTTTTATTAATACTATGACTGAAAGAAATGTATTTGAAGTCTTAAGGGCCTGGTTAGTAAATATGGGTTTTGACTTTAGGAAAATTTTTATCATTACGGGTGTACTTTCATTTTTTATATCACCAATCGCAGATAATTTAACAACAGCATTATTAATGTGTGCTGTAGTTATGGCAGTAGCAAAAGGTAATAAAAAATTCATTTGTTTGGCCTGTATTAATATAGTAGTAGCAGCTAACGCTGGAGGAGCATTTTCTCCTTTTGGAGATATCACAACCTTGATGGTATGGCAAAAAGGAGTTATTCCTTTCACTGGCTTTTTTAGTATTTTTGTTCCATCTGTAGTGAATTATATTGTGCCTGCAGTAATTATGTATTTTGCAATACCAAAGGAAAGTCCTAAACAATCAG
Source organism: Rhodospirillaceae bacterium (assembly GCA_902615805.1). Lineage (GTDB taxonomy): Bacteria > Pseudomonadota > Alphaproteobacteria > TMED109 > TMED109 > TMED131. The sequence continues at coordinate 98,936 of CACMQH010000001.1, read as the reverse complement.
ATGAGAAAGTAGGATTAAAAAAAGGTGCATTAGTGTCTATTTTTCTTTTCTTAGGAACTATAACCTTAACTGTAATAAGTCACCAGAAGTTCCATATGCCAACAACTTTTGGAATGATCACAGGGCTAGGAGTATTATCTCTTTTTGGGTTTTATCTAAAGAAAACTGATAATACTGGAAAGACTAAATTCGATATTTTTACTCAAGTGGGTAAAGCTGAATGGGATACGCTTTTATTTTTTTATGGAGTTTTAATGTGCGTTGGAGGGTTATCTGCATTTGGATATCTTGCTTATACAGCAGAAGTAACTTATATAGATTTAGGTCCAACTATTGCAAATGTATTAGTAGGAATTCTTTCAGCAATAGTAGATAACATCCCAGTTATGTATGCAGTTTTGACAATGTTTCCTGGAATGGATGAGGGGCAATGGCTTCTTGCAACATTAACTGCCGGTGTAGGTGGGAGTATGTTATCTATTGGTTCTGCGGCTGGCGTTGCTTTAATGGGACAATCTAAAGGTAATTACACATTTTTTGGACACTTAAAGTGGACACCTGTGATTGCTATAGGTTATGCAGCTTCAATATATATACATTTAATTTATAACGCTGATAAATTTGATAACATACCTATTGTGCTATAGCTAAATTTATAGTAAAAATAAATGATTCGGGGCGTAGCGCAGCCTGGTAGCGCATCTGCTTTGGGAGCAGAGGGTCGAGTGTTCGAATCACTCCGCCCCGACCATATTGATATGAAATACATTATTTATAAAAATAAAAAATCACCTACGCAGTCAGGAAAGCTACATAAAGATTTTTGGATTTTAGAACATATAAATGAAAAAGGTTATAAAACTGATTTGTTAACAGGGTGGAAAACAACTGAGACTAATTTAACGAAAAAAATGAAATTTTTAAATAAAGAAGAAGCAGTTTCATATGCTAAAAAAAATAAATTAGCATTTGAAATATTAAGAGAATTAAACAAAGAAATTAGCAATAAAAGTTATGCTGATAATTTTAAATTTAAAAGGATTAGGACTGATATTTAGTTAAGGAAAATTAAGTTGAGTCAAAAAATTAGTAAAGGCATTAAAGATTTACTGAGTGATGCCAATCGAATAGTTACAACTGTAAGTGTTGAAAAATGTATATCAGTACAAAAAAATAAAAATTTTGTGTTTGTAGATTTAAGAGATTACAGAGAGATATTAAAAGAAGGTAAAATACCGGGTGCATTTTCTTGCCCTAGAGGAATGCTAGAGTTTTGGATAGATCCAGATAGCCCATATCATAAAGAATTTTTTAACCAGGATAAAACTTATATTTTTTATTGTGCAAGTGCTTGGAGATCAGCCTTAGCTGCAAAAGCAGCAATGGAAATGGGACTAAGTCCAGTAGTCCATTTAGAAGGAGGATTTAATGAATGGCTTAAAAAAGGTGGTGCTATAGAAACTGTTTATAAAAAATAAATACTACAATAAGTTTATGCTTTTTATTTTTTTTTAATTAGTTTATATTTTTTTTAAGTGTCCTCGTAGCTCAGCTGGATAGAGCATCTGCCTTCTAAGCAGAGGGTCATAGGTTCGAATCCTATCGAGGACGCCAATTTGGTTATAGAATTTTTACTAAGTATGTGATAATTTTTAAGTATGAACAAAATATATTTTAGTTTATTAGTACTAACAACTTTAATATTAACTTCTTGTAATAGAACAGGAGTTCCTATGTTAAGCACGGGAGTCTCAGGTACTGAGGGATTACCTGCAGAACAATTAAGTTTTGCTAAATTTAAAGACATACCAATACCAGATGGCTCAGTTATGGATATGAACAACACAGTTATTTTTGGTAGTGATGATGAATGGTTTGGTAGACTTTCATTAATGCCAAACCTAAGCCATGCTGAAACTTTTGATTTTTTTAGGTATGAAATGCCAAATCTCAACTGGAAGGAAATTACTAATGTTAGGTCTACTAGCAGTGTTCTTTCTTATGAAAAGGAAAATAGAGTTGTTACTATTCAAATTACTAATTCATACGGTAAAACTTTGTGCGCAGTTAATATGTCTCCCAAAAAACAATAGGTGAAAAATGAGTAAAGAAGATAATAAAAATTATGGAAGTGTAACAGTAGTATCGATTATTACGTTAATAGTTTCAGGATTATCGATATATCTTTTAATAAATATTTTCAATTAATTTTCTATTTTTTTAATTATAACTCCTCCGGGAGACTGCTCTGTAGGTGTTACTTCAATCATTGATACATTGACATGAGCTGGAGCTTTTATTGCAAATAAAATACATTCAGCTATATCGGTAGCTTGCAAAACTGTTAATCCTGTTGTCATTTTTTTTCTGTCTTTAAGATTATCAATAGCTACTTTAAAAAATTCTGTAGCTACTCTTCCTGGATTTATTTCAGTACATCTCACCCCTGTACCTGATAGTTCTATTCTTAAGTTTTGATTAATTAGATGTACAGCTCCTTTAGAACCACCATAAACAGAGCTAGATAAAGGGTAAAGTCCAGCTATCGAACCTATATTAATGATATGTCCTTTTTTATTTTTTACCATATAGGGGGTAATACATCTTAAAAGTTGCAAAAATGCATTTACATTAGTATCTATCGTTGTATCTATATCTTTAGCTTTTGTATTAAAAATTTCTGTAAAACCTCTGCCTAGCCCAGCATTATTAATAAGTATATCAATTTTAAGTTTTTTTAATTTTTCTAGAGCACTTCTATCTCTGATATCCATTACTATTGGTATACAACCCGTTGTTTTTTCTAATTTAGTAAGTTTATTTTTTCTTCTGGCTACAGCATAAACTTTTATATTATTTTTTACTAATAACTTTACAGTTTCTTCTCCTATTCCGCTAGAAGCTCCTGTAACTAATGCCGTTTTATAATTATTTTTAAGCATATTACTCCTATTTATTTTTAGAAAATATTTTCTTTATATATTTTTGCTGATTTATAGCTTCTTTAAAAACTTTTTTTTCAATATTTCTAAAAGCTTTAATAAAAGATATACCATCAGGAGAAACTTTAGTGCCTCCAGTTCCTTTGCCCCCAGTATTCGTAAGTATAATTTTTGAATTAGAAGCATTATTAATTTCATTTACTAGCTTCCAAGCTTTTCTATAAGACATTCCCATTTTTTTTGCTGCAGAAGAAATAGAGCCACAAGAAATTATTGATTCCATTAATGCTATTTTACCTGGACCGATATTGAAATTATCATGAACTTCAATTTTAATTTTTAAAAACCTTGATAAATCTTTACTCATTGAATAATACTTTATCTCCTATTTCTATATCTAGTTTATTAATTAATCCGGCATTAAATTCTAAAGCATATCTTGACTTTACTTTAGACTTTACAATAGTTTCTGATAGTTTTTCCATATTTTTTTTTATATCTACAATTACTTTATTTTCTGAAATAAAAATTACATCTAGAGGAATATAAGTATTTTTCATCCATAATTGAATTATCTTTTCACGTGGAAAGATAAATAACATTCCTTCGTTATTTAATAGTTTTTTTCTATACATAAGTCCAATTCTTCTTTCTTCTATAGTTTTTGCTACTTCAACATTGAATGTAATATTTTTACTATAAATATTTACTTCAATCTTTTCATTTGAAAATGTATAAAATGAAACTAGGAAGAAATTAAAAATTAAATATATAGATTTAAAGTGCATCATAATTACATTTGTTTTATATTAAATATATGACACTTACTAATAAAATTTTCTTGTCATTAGTTTTAGGTATAGTTATTGGTAGCTTATTTAATAACCTTATACCTGAAGCAAGCCAATTTTTATTAGATCCAATAGATGTAATAGGGGTTTTATTTATTTCAGCCTTAAAAATGCTAATAGTTCCGGTTGTTTTTTTCTCTATAGTTAGTGGTGTTACAAACCTTGATGATACCACCTCATTAGGCAGGATAGGTGGTAAATCAATCTTTTTATATTTATTCACTACTTTTATTGCTATTTCTTTTGCCTTAATTTTAGCAAGCATAATAAATCCAGGAGAAAATGCTAATTTTGTTTTGGAAAAAGATTTTAAAATAAATTCTCCTCCACCTATTACTTCCGTAATAGAAAATTTAATACCAAAAAACCCAGTTAAAGCTTTCTCTGAAGGTAATATGCTTCAAATTATAGTTTTTGCTATTATTGTGGGAATTACTATTACAAAGATGCAAATTAGTCAAAAGGTAAAACTAAAAGCTGTTTTTACATCTCTTAATGATTTATTTTTAAAAATGATAGATATAATAATGTTTTTTGCTCCATTTGGAGTATTTTTTTTAATTTTAAAAACTTTTATGACTCAGGGCTTTTCGACAATATTAGAACTGGCTTCTTATTTTTTTACAGTTTTACTTGTTTTAATTATTCACTTTTTTTTAACATATGGATCATTACTATTCTTACTAACTAAAGTAAAGTTAGTTTATTTTTACTCTAAAATGAAAAACGCTATTTTATTTGCATTTTCTACTGCAAGTAGTGCGGCCACTATTCCTATTACTCTAAAAACGGTTGAAGAAGAGCTAAAAGTTGAAAAGTCTGTAGCCTCATTTTCAGTTCCTTTAGGCGCTACCATAAATATGGATGGAACAGCAATTATGCAAGGAGTGGCAACTATATTTATAGCCAATGCTTACGGAATTAATTTAGAAATCTCAGACTTTATTTCTGTAATAATGGTAGCTACTATGGCTTCTATAGGAACCGCAGGAGTACCAGGAGTTGGTTTAATTATGCTTGCAATGGTATTAAACCAAGTAGGCCTTCCATCTGAAGGTATTGCTTTAATAATAGGTATTGACAGATTATTAGATATGACAAGAACAGCGGTAAATGTTACAGGGGATGCTGCAATATCGTGTGTTGTGGCTAGTAGTGAGAAAAAGATAAATTATAATTATAAAGAATAGTTTTTTTTATTTAGATACCATTCAGTCCATGAGCCATCATAGACTGACCAATTTTTATTGCCAATATAATTTAAAGACATAGCAATATTACAAGCTGCTACTCCAGATCCACAACTGCAAACAATATGTTTGTTTTTTTTAATTTTTGAAAAAAGTTTTTTAATTTCAGTTTTTGTTTTCAGAAACCCTTTTCTATCAAACAAAGTAGAGGGATGATTTATACTTTTTGGAATATTACCTTTACCAATATTTTTTCTTGGCTCAGGTTCAATTTTTAAAAATCTTGATTCAGGTCTCGCATCAATAACAACTAAGTTAGGTTTATCCTTCTTTAAAAATGCATTTAGTTTATAATAATATATAATTTTATCTTTTATTATATTACACTTATAGTAAGATTTTTTAATTTTTGTTTTTTTGGCCGTAAGTTTGCCACCTGCTAATCTCCAAGCCTTTAGTCCCCCGTCCAATACATATACTTCTTTATGCCCATATAGATAAAAAGACCACCAAACTCTAGGAGAGCTTAAAATCCCCTCCTTGCAATATATTATAATAATATCTTTTTTATTTATTCCTAGTTTACTAATCTCTTTTTCAAATTTTTTAACTGATGGCAGCATATGAGGTAAATAGGTTTTTTTATCACAAATCCTATCAATATCAAAAAATAAAGCATTTTCTATGTGACCATTTTTATACTCTTTATATGCATCCCTATTAACATTAGGCAAATACCATGATGCATCAATTATTTTAATATTTTTTTTATGGCTATTTTTTTTTAACCATGAGGCTTTTTTTATCATAATGGCTTTTTATTTAACTCTTTAAAATTTAAGTTTTTCTCTTGTAAAAATTTTTCATTAAAAATTTTACTTTTATATCTTTCTGCGCCATCACATAATACTGTTACAATAGTTTTATTAGGTCCTAAATGTTTAGCTAATCTTATGGCTCCACCTACGTTAATGCCTGAGGTCGGTCCTACTAATAAGCCTTCTGAATTTATCAATTCATAAACTATTTTCAAAGCTGTCTTATCATGTACTTTAAATGCGCCATCGAATTTTATACCCTCTAGATTTTTTGTGATCCTACTTTGTCCTATACCTTCTGTTATGGACATTAGAGTCGCTTTCGGTATTCCTTTTCTTATCCAAGAATACATTCCTGAGCCATAAGGATCTGCACAAAACACTTTTATATTTTTATTTTTTTCTTTTAAACCAATAAAGTTTCCTGCCAGAGTTCCTCCGGTTCCTACTGAGCAGATAAATGCATCAATAGTTCCGTTTGTCTGACTCCAAATTTCTTGAGAAGTAGTTTTGATATGTGCTTCTCTGTTTGCTAAATTATCAAACTGATTAGTCCATATAGCATTTTCCTCTTTAGCTATTCTCTTAGCTAGTTGGATATAGTTGTTTGGGTCTGTAAAGGGCAACTGTTTAGTTAATACAACTTCGGCTCCAAGGTATTTCAGTAAATTTATTTTTTCTATGCTTTGATTTTCTGGCATTACTATTTTTGTTTTATAGCCTAAAGCATTTCCTATTACAGTCAGACCAATTCCTGTATTACCTCCTGTTCCTTCAACAATTAACTTTTTATTTTCCTTAGCATTTTTTATCATATACAAAGCTGCTCTATCTTTTATTGATTGCCCAGGGTTAAGATATTCTGCTTTGCCTAAAATATTACAACCAGTAATTTCTGATGCTTTTTTTAATTTAATTAATGGGGTATTTCCTACTAAATTAGTTATATTACTATATTTCAACAAAATACTTATCTTTTTTTAGATTTTTTAAAAATACTTTTTTGTGGATTATAGCCAAAAATAGATAATAATATAAAAATTAAAGTACATAATATTACTACAAGAATACCCTCATAATAAATTTTCCCTTGTGAGGCTGCTCTAACCATTTCTACCCCATATGTAAAGGGATTAATTTTAGCTAAATAATACACAAACAATGCTCCATTATCTAATAGTCTCCATAAGGGATACAATGCTGAGGATATAAAAAACATTGGAAAAATTACAAAATTCATAGTTCCTGCAAAGTTTTCTAATTGCTTGATATAAACAGAAAGAAGTAAACCTAGAGCACCTAACATAAGTGAAAATATGAAAATACATGGAAAAGCAATAATCCACCCAGATATATTTGTAACAAAAGGAGTAGTTAAATATATTATAGGTAGGCAGATTATTAAAAAACAATATGCTTGAATAACTGAAAGAATTGTTCCTGCAAATAACTTTGAAACTAAAAGGTACCACCTTGGTAACGGGGTTGTTAATAATATTTTCATAACTCCCATTTCTCTGTCATAAACCATAGATAAGGATGATTGCATACCACTAAAAAGTAATACCATACCTAATAAACCAGGAGTTATATATTCAAAATAATTTATATTTTGGATAGGATAAAAATTTAATATTCCCGGATCTACTCCTTTAGCTGACCCTACTCCTGCAGCAAAAACAAATAACCACAGAGCAGGCCTAACTATTGCTGAAAAAAGTCTTCCTTTTTGCATAGAGAACTTTTTAATTTCTCTAATAGAAAGTCCAATAAAAGCTATAAAGAAATGATAAAAATACATTTATTCCTCTAATTTACATTCAGCTTGATTATAAGATAGGCCCAGTGTGTTCAAGTTATTTTCACTATCAGTAAATTCCTCTAAAGGAGCAACCTTAGTAGTCCAATTATTTGAAGATATTAATAAAATTGTTTGTCTTAGTTGGTTAGTAGTTTTTTTAAAATTAAGCCCAATACCTTTAGAGCCATCAACTTGTAAATCTGGACCTTTTAGATATTTAATAATTTCTTTGTTTGAAATATTTTGTATTCTAAGCACGCTCTCAACAATTGTTTTAATTGATATCCATGCAGCCCAATCTTTACTTTCCATTCTTCTATTATTCATCCTTTCAAATCTTCCATTTAGTTGTGGGGCACCGTGCCTTAAATAAGACCAGTGCCATGCTTGAGCCATTAGTCCTGCAGAACCAGAAACAATTGCTGGACTCATTGTAGCATTTGGCACACCTAAAGCAAACTCACCATCTGTATCAGAAATAAAAACATTATTATATTTTTTACCTTTGGTTAAATAGAATAAATTATTTTTATCTCTTACCCTAGGGTCATTATTATTTACAAAAAATTTTTCTTTATAAATCTTAATACCAAATTTTTTAGCAGATTCTTTAAAAGATGAACTTATTTTTTCATCCTCAACCAATGGTCCAGTTAATAATAAAGATTTTTGTGCTTTCTTTTTAACTAAATATTGTGCTATTGAGTCTGTATACATAGCATTACTAGGATAAGTATTAAAAAAATTATCTAAACAAATATTTTTTCTAATATCATTATTGGGATCTGATATATTAAAAAAAATAGTATTAGGATTATTTTTTAAAACATTTTTAAAGTATTTTAGGTTTTGTAAATTTAAATCTAATAATATGGTTTCAAATTTTTCTAGATCTTTACTATTAAGAAAATTAATAGCATCCTCATAAGTTTTTTTTGTAATATGCTCTATTGAGAATTTTGTTTTTGTAAGTCGAGTAAATTTTTCTGAGTCCTCAATAGCTAATAAGGCTCCTTGAATTGGTCTTTTTTCTTTGTTTAATTTAGATCTAATATCAACAGGGTGAATGCCCCATTTTGAATATCTCATATCCTCTTTTATATCTAAAAAACCGATATTATAAATTTTTAAGTCATCTGATTGTAAGTGATTAATGAGAAAAAAAAATATTATATATAAATATGAGAGCTTCATAATTATTGCATAACCCTAACTGTATGAGGAGTTTTTCCTACAGGTATAGAGGATACAGCTGTTTGTTTAACTAAATCAATGATAGAGATATCATCACTGTTCCCATTTGTAACAATCAGTTCTTCATCATTATTAGTCAATGCTGCGCCCCAAACTCTACTACCTGCTAAAATATATTTTTCTACATTATAGTTACTGCCATTAACTACTGCAACATGATTGGCACTACCTAATGTGACATATACCTTATCCAATTTTGATGAGTAGGCAAAATCAACTGGAGTAATATTCTGATCTCTAATGCCTTTTACTGAAAAGTATAAATTTTTAATAATTTTTAAATTATTAGTATCTATTATAGTAACACTACCGCTGAGTTCATTGCTTACCCAGTATTCATTTCCATCTTTAATAAATAATCCCCTCCTAGGCCTATTTCCAACTAAAATTTCATTAACTATTTCTCTTGTTTTGGTGTTTATTATCACTACTGAGTTAGTGCCTTCCGATGTCACATATATAAATTCTCCGTTTTTAGAGAAATTAACTCCTTCTGGTTCAACTCCTACATTCTCTATAGTAGTTAATTTATTTTGGGTTTTTACATCTATAAGAGTAATTTCATTATCATCTTCATTGGAAACAGCGATAAGTTTTCCATCTGGTGAGACATCAAAAATCTCAGGATCATCGCCACTTTTTATGTAGTTTATAATCTTTAGAGAATTTATGTCTATCACTGCAATATGATTTTCTTCACTTACTACTACATATAGTAAAGTATTATCAAGGCTAAACTTCATATCTCTGGGTCTACCTCCAGTCCTAATAGTCTTAACAATTTTCTTATCTTTATTAAGTACTGTAATAGTGTCACTGTTTTCATTACTAACAAAAATATATTTACTTTGCACAGTGCTAAAAAAAATAAAAAAATTTAAAATTATAAAAATTATTATTTCATAAACTTTCATCTTTTTTCTCCGTAATTTTAAAATATGCATCAGATAATGATTTTGTCCTAGTTTTTTTTTGTAATTCATTTGGTTTTCCTAAGAACAATATTTTACCACAGTTAAGCACAATTATTTTATCTGCATTTTCTGCCTCATCAACTAAATGAGTAGCCCACAGAGTAGTTAGATTTTTATTTTTTTTTAAACTTAACACTTTATGTAGTAAATCCTTTCTGCTTTTAGGGTCTAATCCAACAGTTGGCTCATCCATTAATAAAACTTTAGGGTTATGAAGTAGAGCTCTAATTAATTCCACTTTTCTTCTTTCTCCTCCAGATAAAGTTCTGACTTTATTTTCAGTTTTATTGTCTAATTTGTTTACCTTTAATTCATTGAATATTTCCTGCTTTAAATTTTGTAGATTTAGGCCATGCAATCTAGCATGAAAATTCAGATTTTCTAATACAGAAAGTTCCATATCTATTGTAGGTTGCTGAAATACTATTCCTATAGCTTTAAGGGCACTTACATTTTGAGACTTGATACTATAACCATTAATAATACAATCACCTAGGTCCGGGGATAGCATTCCTGTTAGAATAGAAAATAAAGTAGATTTACCAGCTCCATTTGGCCCTAATAATACAACATATTCTCCAATATCTAAATTAAGGTTTATATTATTTAAAGCTAAAAAATCATCATAGGATTTTTTTAGATTAGAAATACTTAAAATATTTTTATTCTTAACCATAAACTATAGTTCACCTTTCAAAATAGAGTTATTTGCTTTTAAAATTTTATTTTTTATTTTTTGAATAGTATTGTTATCCATTTTTCTTGGTCTTTTAGTATTTATGCTTATTTCTTTAAGTACTTTAGATGGAGGCTTAGATAAAAAAACAATTTTATCTGACAAATAAATAGCTTCGTTTATGTCGTGTGTTACAAATATTATCGTAGTTGGTTGTTTTGTCCAAAGTTCCAAAAGCATTTTTCTAAGCAAGTTTGCTACAGGTTCATCTAATGAAGTAAAAGGTTCATCAAGAATTAAAAGTTGAGGTTGTGTAGCAAAAGATCTTGCTAAGGCTACTCTTCTTTGCATGCCACCAGATAATTTATTAGGATAATAATCTAAAAATTTTTCTAGTCCCATTATAGATAGAAACTTTTTTGATATTTCATTTTTATTCTGATTTTTATTTAAAACAACTTCTACATTTTGTTGAACATTTAGCCATGGTAAAAGTCTTGGAGTCTGAAACATGAAAGCTTTATTTAAATTACGACCAGCTTTATTTTTTCCAAAGCTTATACTACCGGTATAGGCCTTATCAAGACCCGCTATTAAGTTTAATAGAGTAGTCTTACCGCATCCTGAGGGTCCAATTATTGAGCAAAATTCTCCTTTAGCTATTTTTAAATTAAAGTCTTTTATAGCTATGTGAGTTTTAATTTTATTCTCATAATTAAAAAACTCTTTTTTTTCTATATTAATAGAAATATTTTTCATTTTAGGTTCTCCATTTATTTGCCATTTTATCTAAAGGCACAAAAAATAAGTTTTCTATTGCAATCATTATTACTACAAATGCAAATGTATAAGCCAAAATTGAAGTAATATCAAAAAATTGAAAAAATTCGTGAAGTTTGAAACCTATTCCATTACTTCTTCCAAGAAGCTCAACAACTAAAACTATTTTCCATATAAGAGATATTCCACCTCTAGCTGATGCTACAAGGTAAGGATATAGTTGAGGTAAATAAAATAAAGTAAACTTTTTTGATTTGCTTACTCTATATACTTCTGCAACTTGTAAAAGATCTCTGTTAACTGCCCTTGCTCCTTCTCTTATTGTAACTATAACATTAGGAATTTTGTTTAAACTTACAGCAATTATTGCGGCTAATTCCGTAAGCCCAAACCATACGTAAGAGAGAATTATTAAAACAAGGGCTGGTATATTTAGAAAAATAATATTCCAGCTATCTAATATGTTATCTATTTTCTTATTATTACCCATCAGTATACCTATGACAACTCCAATGAACATAGCCAATAAAAAAGAAACTAATACTCTATACAGAGTAATACTAAGATGGTATATAAGACTTCCATTTGATAGATCTTTTTGTAATTTAAAAAACACCTCCAAAGGAGATGGTAAAGTTTCGATATTTAAAATAGATGCTAAAATTAACCAAAATATCAATAATAAAATAAAGGATAATAGTTTTATTAATAAAGAATTATTTTTAATAATCATTTTATTTATTCCAATACGTACCTGAAGCTAGAGAACTAGAGCTGCCTACTAATTCTTCTCCTCCAATTTGAGATAAAATCTCATAAGCATGCTGAATATTTTTTCTCATTAATTGATGATTATCACTAGGGATACCTTTTCTAAAGCCATCTCGAATTTTTTCTAGCATTAATTGATTTTTTGCACCTGTCATTTCAGAAATTCTTAGCCATTCGTTATCAGATGTTTTTAATATTTTTCTTGCCTCATTTGAAGCCTTAATAAAACCGTGGAGAGTTTCTTCATTCTTTTGAACGAAGCCTTCTCTAAAAACATATCCGATGAGTGGAAGTTCACCTTCTATTCCTATATATGGCAAAATATCTTTCAGTGTTAAAAACTCTTCATATCCAAGAGCCTGTAATCTAGCAGTATAATTCCAATAATTATATCCAGCATCTAGTTGATTATTTCTTAAAAGTCCATTTATCAAAGGTGGAGCAGCAAAAGAAGTTTTAAAAAATGTTAAAGGGTCTTTTTCATATTTTTTTATTGCATAAGCTCTTAGAAATAACCAAGATTTATCTAAGGATCCTCCAGCTACACCAATTTTTTTATTCTTTAAGTCTAAAAAGCTATTTATTTCATTGCCTTTTTTTATCATCAAACTTCCCGCAGAGTTTGAGTATGGTAAAAAAGACACTAAATTTCCTTTATTTCTTTGTTTACTTACCCAAATCCAGTCTGTTACAAATATATCCACTGACTTTGATAGAAATGCTACCGCAGAGGCATCTTTATTAGTAACCTCAACTTTTTGTATTTTTACATTATTTTTTATATCTAATTTATGATGCTTTATAACATTATATTCCCAATTTACTGAACCGTATTTAAGTACAGCTATTTTTATAGAATTTGCTTTTATTATAGAAACAAAATTTATGATAAATGTTATTATCAGCAATATATGAAAAAAATACTTCATGTTTTATGAACCCTAATAAATATTTAGTATACAGCTTAAGTATTAAATATTTAATAGTTTATTTTCTAATTTCTCAATAAATTTAGATAAAAAGTATTAATTTTTTTTTCTTTATTTACAATTTGATTAAAATAATTCTCAGTAAAATTCTCTAATTCTTTGTCCTTAACACATGCATTAATCACATTTTGAGAATAAGCCTCAGAGGCAGTAAATTTTCTAGAGGTTAAAATTATATCTTTAAAAAAACCTTTATTAATTTTTGTTAGTAAATGTAAGATTTGTTTTTTTGGTATTTGGATATTGAGTTTGGAGACAGGTATGCAGAATGAAGAACTTTCAGCAGCAATGATTATATCTGAGTGCATAGCAATTATGAACCCGGCACCATAACAGTAAGAGCGCACAACTGAAATTACTGGTATTTCTAATTTAGTAATTATTTTAAGCAAATTATCCATTTTTTTGTGATAAAGATTAATTTTTTGGGAAGCAATTAATTTTCTTATATCATCAAGGTCTGCTCCAGAGCTGAATGCACTTTTTTTTGCACCAGTAATTACTACACATTTAAAATTTTTGATATAATTGTTTTGTGATAACTTTGAAGTCATTTTTGTAAGCATTTCTAGGCTTAATGCATTTTTTTTAGATAAATTATTAAGTTCAATTTTGAGTATTTTATCTATTAAAGAATCATTAAATATTACATTCTCAGACATACCAAATTAAAAAACAAAAAAATGTTGTTGTCCACCTAATTTTTAATTGACACGAACTAGGCTAAGGTGTAAAAGTTAAGTTTCGTCGTTGAAAAACGATATGATGTTTGAAAATTGAATATTAAAAAGGGATTTATAGGCGACGGTCAAAACATAGCGACCGATGCATATAAATCTTTAAGCTAATAAGCTTTGTTAGTGATATGTGTCGGGTCAGCGATAAATTTTTTTAAGATCAAACTTAAGAGTTTGATCCTGGCTCAGAGCGAACGCTGGCGGCAGGCTTAACACATGCAAGTCGAACGATAAGCTAGACTTCGGTTTAGTGGACAGTGGCAGACGGGTGAGTAACGCGTGGGAATCTACCTTTGAGTGGGGAATAACAATTAGAAATGATTGCTAATACCGCATACACCCTCCGGGGGAAAGGCTTCGGCCGCTCTTAGATGAGCCCGCGTACGATTAGTTTGTTGGTGAGGTAAAGGCTCACCAAGACTACGATCGTTAGCTGGTTTGAGAGGATGATCAGCCACACTGGGACTGAGACACGGCCCAGACTCCTACGGGAGGCAGCAGTGGGGAATATTGGACAATGGGCGAAAGCCTGATCCAGCCATGCCGCGTGAGTGAAGAAGGCCTTAGGGTTGTAAAACTCTTTCGACAGGGAAGATAATGACGGTACCTGTATAAGAAGCTCCGGCTAACTCCGTGCCAGCAGCCGCGGTAATACGGAGGGGGCAAGCGTTGCTCGGAATTACTGGGCGTAAAGCGAGCGTAGGCGGTTAGTCAAGTTGGTGGTGAAAGCCCGGAGCTCAACTCCGGAACTGCCATCAAAACTGACTTACTTGAGATTGGTAGAGGAAAATGGAATTCCTAGTGTAGAGGTGAAATTCGTAGATATTGGGAAGAACATCGGTGGCGAAGGCGATTTTCTGGGCCATATCTGACGCTGAGGTTCGAAAGCGTGGGTAGCAAACAGGATTAGATACCCTGGTAGTCCACGCCGTAAACGATGAGTGCTAGACGTTGGAAATTAATTTTTCAGTGTCGTAGTTAACGCATTAAGCACTCCGCCTGGGGAGTACGGTCGCAAGATTAAAACTCAAAGGAATTGACGGGGGCCCGCACAAGCGGTGGAGCATGTGGTTTAATTCGACGCAACGCGAAGAACCTTACCAGCTCTTGACATTGCTAAGTCGCGAGTTTTAGAGATAAAACTTTTCAGTTCGGCTGGACTTAGTACAGGTGCTGCATGGCTGTCGTCAGCTCGTGTCGTGAGATGTTGGGTTAAGTCCCGCAACGAGCGCAACCCTTGTCCTTAGTTGCCAGCAATTCGGTTGGGCACTCTAGGGAGACTGCCGGTGATAAACCGGAGGAAGGCGGGGATGACGTCAAGTCCTCATGGCCCTTACGGGCTGGGCTACACACGTGCTACAATGGCGTCCACAATGGGTCGCAATAGGGTAACCTAAAGCTAATCTCAAAAAGACGTCTCAGTTCGGATTGTACTCTGCAACTCGAGTACATGAAGTTGGAATCGCTAGTAATCGCGGATCAGAACGCCGCGGTGAATACGTTCCCGGGCCTTGTACACACCGCCCGTCACACCATGGGAGTTGGTTTTACCCGAAGGCGATGTGCTAACTTCGGAGGCAGTCGACCACGGTAAGGTCAGCGACTGGGGTGAAGTCGTAACAAGGTAGCCGTAGGGGAACCTGTGGCTGGATCACCTCCTTTCTAAGGATAACTTAATTTCATTAATTTGTATTAAGTTGTTACATAGACATCAGATCGTCGTCTATAAATCCCTTTTTAGAGTTATTAGGAGCCCTAATGGGCCCGTAGCTCAGGCGGTTAGAGCGCACGCCTGATAAGCGTGAGGTCGGTAGTTCAAGTCTACCCGGGCCCACCAAAATGGCATGTTTTTTGCTGTTTTTTTATTAAGGGGGTGTAGCTCAGTTGGGAGAGCGCCTGCTTTGCAAGCAGGAGGTCATCGGTTCGATCCCGTTCACCTCCACCAAACCTAGTAACAATATTCAATACTGTTTGATATAGTTTAATAAACCATCACACAGAGAATTCTTATCAATATAAAGATTTATTTCTGTACATATGATAATTCAAGCGATGAAAGTGCATTTAGTGGATGCCTTGGCATCAAGAGGCGATGAAGGACGTGATACACTGCGATAAGCCCTGGGGAGTTGTGAATAAACTTTGATCCGGGGATTTCCGAATGGGGAAACCCGCCGTTTTTACGGCATTTTATATTGAATACATAGATATAAAAAGCAAACCTGGCGAACTGAAACATCTAAGTAGCCAGAGGAAAGGATATCAACCGAAACTCCGTTAGTAGTGGCGAGCGAAAGCGGATCAGGCCAGTTGCTTGTTAGGTAAAACCAGAAATGTTTGGGAAAGCATGCTATAAAAAGTGAAAGCCTTGTATGGGTAAAGTGCCTAATAAGTACTCGAGTAAGACGAGACACGTGAAATCTTGTTTGAATATGGGGGGACCACCCTCCAAGCCTAAGTACTCCTTGATGACCGATAGTGAACTAGTACCGTGAGGGAAAGGTTAAAAGTACCCCTGTTAGGGGAGTGAAATAGTACCTGAAACTGGATGCATACAAGCAGTCGGAGCCATTTTATATGGTGACGGCGTACCTTTTGTATAATGGGTCAGCGAGTTACTCTATGTAGCAAGCTTAAGCTGTTAAGTGTAGGCGAAGCGAAAGCGAGTCTTAATAGGGCGATTTAGTTACATGGAGTAGACCCGAAACCGGGTGATCTAGCTATGAGCAGGTTGAAGGTGTGGTAACACACACTGGAGGACCGAACCCACGTCTGTTGAAAAAGACGGGGATGACTTGTGGCTAGGGGTGAAAGGCCAATCAAACCCGGAGATAGCTGGTTCTCCGCGAAAACTATTTAGGTAGTGCGTTACGTATCACCAACGGGGGTAGAGCACTGGATGGGCTAGGGGGGAGCTAATCCTTACCAAACCTTACCAAACTCCGAATACCGTTGAGTGCAGCGTAGCAGACAGACATTGGGTGCTAAGGTCCAATGTCGAGAGGGAAAGAGCCCAGACCGCCAGTTAAGGTCCCAAAATAATGACTAAGTGGAAAAGGATGTGAAGTAACCAAAACAACCAGGAGGTTGGCTTAGAAGCAGCCACCCTTTAAAGATAGCGTAACAGCTCACTGGTCTAATAGTTATTTTGCGCCGAAGATGTAACGGGGCTAAAGTCATTTACCGAAACTGCGGGTGCATATTTATATGCGCGGTAGCGGAGCGTTCCGTAAGCCGATGAAGAGTGTTTGTGAGAACATTTGGAGGTATCGGAAGTGAGAATGCTGACACGAGTAGCGACAAACAGTGTGAGAGACACTGTCGCCGAAAATCTAAGGTTTCCTGCGTAAAGCTAATCTGCGCAGGGTTAGTCGGCCCCTAAGACGAGGGCGAAAGCCGTAGTCGATGGGAATCAGGTTAATATTCCTGAACCTGCTAGAAGTGACGAATACTGTAAATTGTTTAATCTTATTGGATTGATTAAGCAATGAAGGTGTTCCTGGAAATAACTCTAGCTTATAGACCGTACCCTAAACCAACACAGGTAGATTGGTAGAGTATACCTAGGCGCTTGAGAGAACGATGATGAAGGAACTCGGCAAATTACCCTCGTAACTTCGGGAGAAGAGGGCCCTATTTTTGGGCAACCATAAATAGGGGGCACAAACCAGGGGGTGGCGACTGTTTACTAAAAACACAGGGCTCTGCAAACTCGTAAGAGGAAGTATAGGGTCTGACGCCTGCCCGGTGCCGGAAGGTTAAGAGGAGGAGTGCAAGCTCTGAATTGAAGCCCCGGTAAACGGCGGCCGTAACTATAACGGTCCTAAGGTAGCGAAATTCCTTGTCGGGTAAGTTCCGACCCGCACGAATGGCGTAACGACTTCCCCACTGTCTCCATCATCGACTCAGCGAAACTGAATTCTCCGTGAAGATGCGGAGTACGCGTGGTCAGACGGAAAGACCCCGTGCACCTTTACTACAACTTTGCAGTGATATTAGAGATTAAATGTGTAGGATAGGCGGGAGCCTTTGAAGTGTTAGCGCCAGCTAGCATGGAGGCAACCTTGAAATACCGCCCTTTTGATCTTTGATATCTAACCGAGGTCCGTTATCCGGATCCGAGACCCTGCATGGTGGGTAGTTTGACTGGGGCGGTCGCCTCCCAAAGAGTAACGGAGGCGCGCGAAGGTGGGCTCAAGCTGGTCGGAAATCAGCTGTTGAGTGCAATGGCATAAGCCTGCCTGACTGCGAGAGTGACAATTCGAGCAGAGACGAAAGTCGGTCATAGTGATCCGGTGGTTCCATGTGGAAGGGCCATCGCTCAACGGATAAAAGGTACGCCGGGGATAACAGGCTGATACTACCCAAGAGTCCTTATCGACGGTAGTGTTTGGCACCTCGATGTCGGCTCATCACATCCTGGGGCTGGAGCAGGTCCCAAGGGTTCGGCTGTTCGCCGATTAAAGTGGTACGTGAGCTGGGTTTAGAACGTCGTGAGACAGTTCGGTCCCTATCTGCCATGCGTGTAGGATACTTGAGAGGATCTGTCCTTAGTACGAGAGGACCGGGATGGACATACCTCTGGTGCACCTGTTGTCACGCCAGTGGCATCGCAGGGTAGCTAAGTATGGAAAGGATAACCGCTGAAAGCATCTAAGCGGGAAACCTGCCTCAAAACTAGGTATCCCTTGAGAGTCGTGGAAGACTACCACGTTGATAGGCCAGATGTTGAAGCATAGTAATATGTGTAGCTAACTGGTACTAATAACTCGATCGGCTTGAAATATCTTGTACAGTAATAAGTCTTTTTTCTCTGTGATGGTTTAATAAACTAATTTGGTATTTAAATAACCTGGTGGTTATTGCGAAGATTCCGTACCCGATACCATTCCGAACTCGGAAGTAAAAGTCTTCAGCGCCGATGGTACTTCGTCTTAAGGCGTGGGAGAGTAGGTCGCTGCCAGGTTTTTTAAGTACCAAAATAAACATTAATATTCCTTATAATTAATAACAGCGCGGGGTGGAGCAGCCCGGTAGCTCGTCAGGCTCATAACCTGAAGGTCGCAGGTTCAAATCCTGCCCCCGCAACCAACATTGAAAATTATCTTAAAAGTTTAATAAAATAAAGGTTTTTATTAGAATAATTTTCTACTTGAAACCCAATTTGTAATTTAAAAATATACATTTATAATATTAAAAATGACTAACTATTTACCATTGTCCGGTCTAAAAGTTGTTGATCTTACCAATATTATTATGGGCCCTTATACAACTCAGTTATTAGGTGACTTAGGGGCCGATATAATTAAGGTTGAAGATATTAATGGAGATATGACTAGAAATATAGGAGTACAAAAGTCTTCTAATATGTCTTCAATGTATTTAGGAGTTAATAGAAACAAAAGAAGTATAGTTTTAGATTTAAAAAAAAATATTTCAAAGCAGGTATTATGGAAATTAATAAAACAATCTGATGTGTTTATTCATAATATGAGGCCTACTAAGATCAGTAAATTGGGCTTTAGCCCTTTGAAAATAAAAAAGCAAAATAAAAAAATGATTTTCGTAGGTTTATATGGTTACGGAAAAGATGGAGAGTATACAGAACAGCCAACATTTGATGATATTATACAAGGACAATCTGGACTAGCTAGTCTTTATCAGTCAAGAAAAAAAGAACCTTTATTTGTTCCTTCAGTAATAGCAGATAAAACTATTGGGTTACTTGCAAGCACAGCACTTTTAGCAGCTTATATTAAATCTTTAAAAACAGGTGAAGGAAGTTGTGTTGAGATTGCAATGTTTGAAGGTATGGCATCATATACTTTGTTGGAACACCAGCACGGGCAAATTTTTTCTCCTAGTAGAGCAAGTATTGGGTACCCGAGATTACTTTCAAAAAGAAGAAAACCTTATAAAACAAAAGATGGTTATATTTGCATTTTACCTTACACTGATAAGCAATGGTTTAATTTTTTTGAAATTATTAAAAAAAAACATTTAAAGGATGATAAAAGATTTTCAAATATCAAGGCAAGATCTAGAGATATCAATCTTCTCTACAAATTGGTAGAAGAAAGCGTAACAAAAATAACTAACGCTCAACTATGTAAATTATTAAAAAAAAATGATATTCCTCACGGAGAAGTAAATACATTAGATACTTTAAAAACTGATAAACATTTAAAAAAAGTAAATTTTTTTAGAAAGATAAAGCATCCTTCAGAAGGGAATATATTATTACCTGATACTGGCATTAAAATTAATAATAAATCCCTTCCTGTAAGAAAACATCAACCTTCTTTAGGAGAAAACAGCAAAGAAATTTTAGAAGAAATTGGTTATAATAGAAAAGAAATAAAAAAAATTATAGATCTGAATAAAAAATAGCTGATTTTATTTATTAATTGTTCTAATTTAAATTATGGATTTTAGGTATTTAGGACTATCTGGTTTAAAAGTTTCTTCTTATTGTTTGGGAACTATGACTTATGGTGAAACAACTGAAGAAAATGATGCTCATTTACAAATAAGTGAAGCATTTTCTTCTGGTATAAACTTTATAGATACTGCTGAAATGTATCCTACCTGTCCTATAAGAAAAGAGACTAGCGGAAAAACAGAAAAAATAATTGGAAATTGGATTGATAATAACAAGGATAAAAGAAAAGATATTATTTTAGCAACGAAGGTAGTAGGTAATGGATTTAAGTATATAAGGGATGGAGGACCAATTACTAAAGAAACTATCAAAGTTGCTTTACACGGAAGTCTTAAAAGGCTTAAAACAGATTATATTGATTTATATCAATTACACTGGCCGAATAGGGGGTCTTATCACTTTAGATCATACTGGAACTATAAGCCGGAAAAGCAAGATAGTAAAAATATTACAGATGAGTTTTTGGATATAATAAACACTTTAAATGACTTTAAAAAGGAAGGGTTAATTAGAGCAATTGGTGTTTCTAATGAAACTTGTTGGGGTGTTATGAAGCTTAATGAAATAATTAAGGATATAGAAAATCTATGTATTGCATCGATACAAAATGAATATAGCTTAATGTGTAGACTATTTGATAATGATTTTAATGAGTTATCAATTAATGAAAATATTCCATTATTAGCCTATTCTCCACTAGCTAGAGGCCTCCTTACAGGTAAATATATAGGAAATAAAATCCCAGAAGGTTCTAGGCTTTCTAGAGATGATAAAATTAGAAAAATTGTTAATGAAAACTCTGATCTTGCAGTTAAGTCTTATTGTAGTTTAGCAAGTAAATATAATATAGATCCTGTACATATGTCTTTAGCTTTTTGTAATGAAAGGCCATTTATGGGCTCGGTTATTTTTGGGGCAACAGATATTACACAGCTTAGAAAAATTTTAGCAGGTATCAATTTGAAATTAGACTCAGAAATTAATGATGAAATACAAATATTATACAAAAAATTTCCTTTAACTTTTTAGAGTTTTTAAAGGTCTGTTTCTCTTTGGGAAACAAGTTTTGCAAATATTACATTTTGTGCCATCACACCCTCTAGCCGTGCAATACTCTCTGCCGTAAAAAATAATTTGTAAATGAAGTTTATTCCATTTTTCTTCAGGAAACAATTTTTTTAAATCTTTTTCAGTTTGCTTCACATTTTTTCCAGAAGTTAATTTCCATCTTTGTGCTAATCTATGAATATGAGTATCAACTGGAAATGCAGCAATACCATAACCTTGAGAAATAACTACGCTTGCAGTTTTATGACCTACTCCAGGTAAACTTTCTAACTCTTGTAAAGTTTTTGGAACTTTTTCATCATATTTTTCTTTTAGTATTTTAGATAAGTTATAAATTGCTTTTGATTTTTGTGGTGCAAGCCCACAAGGACGAATTATTTCATAAATTTCATCAATGCTTAGTTTGCACATTTTTTTAGGAGAATTTGCTTTTTTAAAAAGTTGTGGTGTAATTTTATTTACTCTTTCATCCGTACACTGAGCACTCAATAAAACGGCTATTAATAATTCATAGAGGTTGGAATGATTAAGAGGAACTGGTGTTTCGGGATAAAGTTTTTCAAGTTTACCCATTATAAATGTTACTCTTTCAGTTTTTTTCATAAAATATCAACCATTAAAAAAAATAATACGTATATAACTTATGTTACTTATTATATACAGTATATTAATTGGCTATATGATTTTTTTTACTTTATGTATAGCTCCAATCATAAACAATACTCTAGATAGAGAAAATGCATCCAAATTATTGAGAAAAGTTTTTCCTAGAAACTTTTTATTTGGTTTAGTTCTTTCCATATTAGCTATTTTAGTTTCTTTTATATTAGAACAAAATACTAGTCTGATTGTTGCAATTTTTTTAACGTGCTTATTTCTATTGAATTTATATTATATTATGCCCAAAATAAATACTATTTCTGATAAAGACAAACAAAGAAAACAATACTCTAAGAGTTTTAAAAAATTTCATTTGTTTTCTGTAGTTTTATATTTACTTAAAATGTTAGCTTCAATAATAGGAATTATTTTAATTTATAATTAAATTAATGATGGTGTTTATTGTGTCCCACAACAACTTTAAATTTAATAGGTATCACTAGACCTTTATCAAAAATTAGTTTAGCTTCTAACATTTCGTTATCTGCAAGTTCCTTATTAAAGTTGAAAAACATGAAATGATAGGATTTAGGTTTAAATTCTAGTGTTTCTTCAGGTTTAATTAATATCTCAGTATTTATTGGGCGCATTTTGAAAACATCATTTTCTAGAATAACCTCATGTATTTCTTGAGTTTTTGCAATATTAGCTTCAATATTAGATAGTTTAACTTCTTTATTAGATTTATTGACTATTTTCATGTAGCCAGCTCCAACTTTAGAGTTTGATTTAACAACTTTTATTATAGGGTGATCTACATTTACATTATCTTTGCTGTAATCGTGAGCGAAAGAAACACAGTTTAAAATAAAAAATAAATATATAAAAAGTACAATTTTTTTCATAATATAAATATAAATGTTTATAAAAAAATTTAATACCTTTATTTTAATAATTTTAATTTTATTTACTAAAAAACTTTATGCAGAAAAAATGTTGATTGATAATTTTAATAATGACAATCAAGAAAATTGGGAATTTATTTCTGATCAAGTTATGGGAGGAGTTTCATTTGGAAATTACGAAATTCTTAATGAAGAAAATTTATCTTTTTTAAAATTGACTGGTTTTGTAAGTTTAGAAAATAATGGAGGTTTTATTCAGGTTAGAAAAAAAATTAAAAGTCTTAAAAATTTAAACTTTAAGGGTATTAAAATCAATTCTAGAGGAAATGATAAAGAATATTTCATTCATATTAGAACAAAGTTTACGTTATTGCCTTGGCAGTATTATCAAGGCAAGTTTTCTGTAAATAGTGAATGGCAAGAAATAAAAATTAATTTATCAGAGTTTAAACGTTCAGGAGTATTACTTCCTCAATATATAAAACCTCAATATATTTTATCAGTTGCTTTAGTAGCTTTTGGAAAAAAACATAAAGTTAATCTTGAGGTAAGTGAAATAGCTTTTTACTAGATTTGATAATGAAAAAAACAGATTACAAATTTATATATACTTTCAGAGTTAGGTATGCTGAAGTTGATGCTCAAGGTATTGTATTTAATGCTCATTATTTAACTTATTTTGATTGTTTAATAACAGAGTATTATAGAAAATTAAAATATAACTATGCGCTAGAAGTTAAAAAACATCAAAAAGACTTTCATGTTATAAAAACAACTTTAGAATATAAAAAACCACTACTATTTGATCAATTAATTGACGCAGGAATTAGAACCTCAAAAATAGGCAACTCTAGTATAACCTTTAATATAGGTTTATTTGAATGTAATAAAAAAACATTATTAACTCTTGGTACTATTATACAAGTTTATGCAGATCAAAAAACTATGAAATCTACAAAATTACCAGAAAATTTTATTAAAAAAATTAAAAGGTTTGAAAATATTTAAAATTCAATAATAATGATATTTTTTTTTTAAATTTAAAATAACTTATGTTACGTAATATCGCTATCATAGCACATGTTGACCATGGCAAAACTACTTTAATTGATTCTTTAATGAAACAAACTGGTATTTTTAGAAAAAATCAAGTTGTTTCAGAAAGATTGATGGATAGTGGAGATTTAGAAAAAGAGAGAGGAATAACTATTTTAGCCAAACCTACTTCTATAATATGGAAAAGTATAAGGGTGAATATCATTGATACTCCAGGACACTCGGACTTTGGAGGGGAAGTGGAAAGAGTATTAGGTATGACTGATGGAGTGGTTTTGTTAGTTGATGCTGCTGAAGGACCTATGCCCCAAACAAAATTTGTACTCGGTAAAGCTCTCGCTAAAGGGTTAATGCCAATTGTTGTTGTTAATAAAATTGATAGATCCGATAGTAGAAGCGAAGAAGTGGTAAATGAGGTTTTTGATCTTTTTGTGGACTTAGATGCCAATGAAAAACAATTAGATTTTCCTGTACTTTATTCCTCAGGCAGAGATGGATGGTGTGTTGATGATTTAAAAAAACCTAGAAAAGACCTTTCGCCCTTATTAGATTTAATTCTCTCTCATATAAAAGAGCCAAAGTTAAATGATAGTATGCCTTTTGCAATGTTAGCGACATTGCTTTCTTCAGACCCCTATTTGGGTAGATGTTTAATTGGAAGAGTTGAACAAGGTGATATAAGTGTTAATGCTAATGTAAAAACTATAGATTTAAATGGTAGAGAAATAGAAAAAGGAAGGTTAACAAAATTATTCATATATGAAGGAACAGAAAAAGTGCCGGTTGATAAAGTGTATGCAGGTGATATAATCTGTATTGCTGGATTAAGCAAAAGTTCTGTTGCAGATACTATTTGCGATGATACTATTAATACTCCTATTCATGCTACAGCAATAGATCCTCCTACAATGGCAGTAACTATTACTGTAAATAGTTCACCGTTTGCTGGCACCGAGGGGAAATTAGTAACCTCAACGAAAATTAGAGAAAGACTTTTAGCTGAAGCTGAGTCAAATGTAGCTATTACTTTTAATGAAAATGCAAATAAAGATGCATTTGAAATAGGAGGAAGAGGAGAATTACAAATTGGTATTTTAATAGAGACAATGAGAAGAGAAGGCTTTGAGCTGAGTGTATCTAGTCCAAGAGTGCTTTTAAAAAAAAATGATCAGGGGCAAGTGCTTGAGCCATTTGAGGAAGTAATCATTGATGTTGATGAACAATACTCAAGCACCACTGTTGACTCAATTAACAAGAGAAAAGGTGAAATGATAGAGATGAAGCCTATGGGTAAGTCTAAAACAAGATTAATATTTAAAGTGCCATCTAGAGGATTGATAGGATACCATGGCCAATTTTTAACTGAAACAAGAGGTACTGGGGTTTTAAACAGAATTTTTCATTCCTACGATGTATTTAAGGGTATAATAAAAAGTCGAAGAAACGGAGTTTTAATCGCCACTGAACAAGGTAATGCAATTGCATATGCTTTATTTAATATACAAGAGAGAGGAAAGCTTTTTATTAACCCTCAAGTAAAAGTATATCAGGGGATGATTATAGGGGAAAATAGCAGAGAAAATGACCTTGAGGTAAATGTTTTAAAAGGTAAAAAGTTAACTAATGTTAGAGCCTCAGGTTCAGATGAAGCAGTAAAGCTGACTCCTCCAATTAAAATGTCATTAGAAGATATGATGTCTTTTATAAAGGATGATGAGTTACTGGAGATTACTCCTCAAAGTTTGAGGCTCAGAAAAAAATTTTTAAATTCCGTAGAAAGAAAAAGAAATTCTAAACTTTAGTTTTACTCATTTTTAAAATAAAAGAATAGTCAAAAGCCATTTCTTCAATCCCTGAGTCTCTTCCAGATTTACCACCATGCCCACCCTTCATCTCTGTTTTAAGTAGTAATAAGTTTTTATCTTTTTTATACTGTCTTAATTTTGCTACATATTTAGTTGGCTCATCAAAAAGTACCCTGTTATCAAAAAGACTAGTAGTAACTAAAATATTAGGATATTTCTGTTTTTTAATATTATTATAAGGAGCATAAGATTTAATATAATCAAAGTGTTTTTTATATTTTTTTGCATTCCCAAACTCTTTAAACTCTCCAACTGTTAAAGGAAGAGAGTGGTCTAAATTAGTTGTAAGAGAGTCTACAAAAGGTACAGCCATTACTACTGAAGAGAAAAGTCTAGGGTACATATTTAATACCGCTCCCATCAATAAACCTCCTGCGCTTCCTCCCATACCAATAATTAATCCTTCTGATGTATATCGTTTGTTAATTAGCTCCTTAGCACATTGAATATAATCTTCAAATGTATTTTTTTTCTTGAGCATTTTTCCATTTTTCCACCATTGCATTCCACATTCCATACCGCCTCTAATATGGGCGTTAGCCCATATAATTCCTCTATCAATTAAACTATATTTTGCAGAAGAAAAACCATTGCCTAAAGGATAACCATAAGATCCATAACCATACAACAGTAATTTAGCCTTACCATTTATTTTAGTTTTCTTATGTCTTATAATAGTAATAGGAATTTTTACTCCATCTTTTGAAACCCCATATACTCTTTCAGTAATATAATTATTTTCATTAAACCCAGACGGAATATGTTGGCGTTTGGCTATTTTCTTTTTTTTATTTCTAATATTATATAAATATGTCCTATGAGGTGACTTAGGAGATGAGTAGCTAATATATATAAGATCAGTATTTTTATCTTTTTGGTAAGTGGATAATGAAATAGATTTTATATCATCTTCAAAAAAATTTATTTCTTCTATATCATTATTAATTAAATTTTTAACATATATCTTTTGATTAGCATTTTTTGTTTCTGTCCATAAAAACCAATTCTTTAAAATTAAGTAACCGCCTATTATTGTATTTTTTTTAGGTTTAACATACAAAATTGCTAGCTTCATATTTCTATGTGAATAGCGTTCAATTTTAAAATCGGTAGCACCATCATTAGTGTGATTATATAAATAACCATCCCATGAATTTAAAGAGTATGTTATATTCTCTTTATAATCTTTAAACAATTTTAATTTTAAATTTTTTAAATTTGCATCTAGCAAAAAACATTTATTAGTAGAATGATCACCTGAAGAGATGATGAAAAAATTTTCATCAGAAGTAGAATAAATGCTTACAGAGAATCTTTCTATTGTTTCCTTATAAATTAATTTATCTAATTTTTGACTTGTGCCTATTTTATGCAATAAAATTGACTTAGATCTATGAAGTGAATCTAATTTAACATAAAGAATATATTTATCATCATTAGAAAATAATATGCTTCCGTTTGTTTCCTTGATAACATCTTTCAGTTTTTTCTTATTAGCAATCTTTCTGATATGAATATCATAATATTCAGATCCCTTTAAGTCTAATGAGTATGCAAGAAGTTTATCATTGTTACTTACAGATAAATCACCCACACCAAAGTATGAAGGCTTTAGCTTTTTATATTCATTATCACCATTCCAGATTTCTTCAATTTTACCTGTTTTTATATGTTTTCTTAACTTTATGGAGTAGTTACCCTTTACGGTTGTCTTCGACCAGTATGAATATCTTTTATCAATGTAAGGAAGAGTTTTGTCCGCAAGTTTGACTCTTCCTTTAATTTCTTTAAACAAGAGTTTTTGTATTTTTTTTGTGTTTGAAAGTGCATTATTTGTATACTTGTTTTCTTCTATTAAATATTTCTTCACATCTTTATTAAGTAGACTTGCATTTGAAAGAACATCCAAGATATTATCTTGGTGAACCCAGCTATAATAGT
Organism: Rhodospirillaceae bacterium; assembly: GCA_902615805.1. Classification (GTDB taxonomy): domain Bacteria; phylum Pseudomonadota; class Alphaproteobacteria; order TMED109; family TMED109; genus TMED131. The sequence continues at coordinate 71,276 of CACMQH010000001.1, read as the reverse complement.
CAATTAATTTACTGCCGTGAATAATTTTAACTGACTTTTTTTTTTTTAGTATTGGTGGTTGCATTAAATATATCTTTCTAATTAATATGAACTTATAAAAAAAAACTTCGTATAAAATTAAATATGAATAACACTAAACTATTTATAATTTTAGGCAACCAACTTTTTAACCCTAATTTATATTTTAAACAAATCAATCAATATGATTTTTTTTTATGTGAGGATTATGGCTTATGTAGTTATGTAAAGCATCACAAGTTGAAATTACTACATGTTCTTTCTTCTATGCGTTTGTATAAAGATGAGCTCAAATCGTTGGGGCTTAAAGTTCATTATAATTCTATAGAAGATGAAAATTTTTATGAAGATTATTTGGAAAAGTTAAAAAAAACACTTTCTAAAAATAAATATAAAAAGTTATTTTTTTTTGAGATTGAAGACAAGTTTTTTGAAAAAAAGCTTTTAACATTAAATAAAGATATAGAAATAGAGGTTGTAAAGTCACCGATGTTTCTTTTTGGCAGAAAAGAGTTTAATGAAGCAATAAAAAAAAATAAAAAACCTATGATGGCTAACTTTTATAAATATAGTAGAAAAAAACTAGATATACTTATGGATAATGATAAACCATTAGGCGGCAAATGGAGTTTCGATGAAGAAAATAGAAAAAAACTTCCAAAGGGTGTAAAAGTTCCTAAAACAAATTTAGATAATAATAACAAATATACAAATAAACTTTCAATACTTATTAATAAGGTATTTGAAAACAATATAGGCTCTACTGAAAATAATTGGTTGCCAGCAGATAGAAAAACAGCCTTAAAATTTTTAGATAATTTTTTATTAACAAAGTTTTCTTTATTCGGAGATTATGAGGATGCACTTAGCTCTGAGCATAATTTCTTATTTCATAGCGCTTTAAGTCCTATTTTAAATTTAGGTTTAATAACTCCAGCAGAACTTTTAAGCAGAGTGAAAAAGTATCAAAATAAAATAAAAATTAATTCATATGAGGGATTTATAAGACAAGTTATTGGATGGAGAGAATTTATTAGAGGAGTATATCAGAAGTATGAAAGTGATTTCACTAGTAATAATTATTTCCACAATAGCAGGAAAATGAAACAAAGTTGGTATGATGGTAAAACAGGTATTTTCCCATTAGATGATGCAATTACTAAAGCTAGAAAATTTGGATGGAACCACCATATCGAAAGGCTAATGGTAATAGCTAACATAATGAATATCGCTCGTATAAACCCAAAAGAGGTATATAAGTGGTTTATGGAATTTTATGTAGACTCCTATGACTGGGTTATGGTTCCTAATGTCTTTGGAATGGGTTTATATAGTGACGGTGGAATTTTTGCTACAAAACCATATATTTGTGCTTCTAGCTATATATTGAAGATGTCAGATTATAAAAAGGGTGAGTGGACAGATATTGTAGATGGTTTATATTGGAAATTTATTGATGAAAATAGGGAGAAGCTAAAGGTGAATCCTAGAATAGGTATTATGACTAAGATGATTGATACAATGGATAAGAATAGAAAAAATAAAATTTATTTAGCAGCCAATAAATTTATAGAAGAACATACTATTTAAAATGCTATGAAAAATAAACTGCCTGAAAAAATATGTAAAGTCTGTTTAAGACCTTTTAAATGGAGAAAAAAGTGGAGACTCAATTGGGAGAATGTAGTTTACTGTTCTAAGAAATGTCAATCTAATAAAAAAGCAAGCTAATGATGCAAAGTTCCTCTAATATCAAAATTAAATCCGTAATAATATTTTTTTTTTTATTTATATTTGCTGTAGCTTTATCTTTAATTTTTATAAATCTTGATTTTTTTTCTATAGCTAATGTATCAAATTTTTACTCCGAAATTAGTAATAAAGTTTCCGAGAACTATTTAGCTTATTATCTATTTTTTTTTGTAATATATTTTTTAGTCGCAGTCTTTGCTTTGCCAATTGCCGCCATTTTGTGTCTAATTATTGGAGCCTTGTTTGGGTTGGTGCAAGGAATTATTTTAGCATCATTTGCTTCTTCTCTAGGAGCTTTAGTTTGTTTTTTAATATCTAGGTATTTGTTTAAAAACTCTATAGAAAGGAAATTTAATAAAGCATTAAAAATTATTAATGTGGGCATTGCAAAAGATGGAATCTATTATTTATTTTTTGTTAGAATGACTCCTATATTTCCTTTTTTTTTAATAAATCTATTGTTTTCCGTTACTAAAATTAAGGCTTTGCAATTTTACATAGTTTCTCAAATTGGAATGTTATTAGGAACTTTATTATTTATTAATGCTGGTACACAACTGGCAAAAATAAATTCTATAGAGGATATATTAAATAAATATGTTATTATTTCATTAATTTTAATTGCTTTAATTCCTATAGTGCTGAAGAAAATATTTATTTATTATAAGTCTTAAAATATGAGTATATCAAAAAAAATATTTACAAAAAAAAAAAAAATTATTAATGCATGGATTCATATTGATTCTATTTCATCAGCTAAAGTTATAGCTAAGGCTGGGTTTGACGCAATTACAATAGATTTACAACACGGAATGTTTAGCTTTGAAAAATGCAGAGATATTATTCAAGTTATAGAAAAATACGAAGTCTTTCCTATTGTTAGAGTCCCTACTAATGATATAGGTATTATTAATAAAGTTTTAGATGCTGGTGCATATGGAGTTATTTGCCCTTTAATCAACAATAAAGCAGATGTAGAAAAATTTACTGATGCTTGTTTTTATCCTCCGAAAGGAAATAGAAGTTTTGGTCCTACGCTTGTTAGTATAGATAAAGATAATTATTTCGAAAAAGGTAATAAAGAAGTTTTATCAATCTCTATGGTAGAGACTAGAGAATCAGTCAATAACCTACACGACATTCTTGAAAATAAGAGTTTGGATATGATTTATGTAGGACCATATGATTTATCTATTAGTCACGGTTTTAAACCAGATAAAGTTTTTGTTGAAAAAAAAATGTTAAATATTTATAAACAAGTTTTAAAAATCGCTAAAAAGTTTGGTAAAAAAACAGCAATTCACTGTTCAGGCCCAGATATTGGGATTTTTTTTCTTAAAATGGGTTTTGACATGGTCACCATATCTACAGATTTAAATTTATTAAAAAAAGTCATAGATGTAGAACTAAAAAAAATTAAGTAAATTATAAATATTTCTTATACTTATTATAGAAAATTCTTATAAATATCAATTGACATAGATAAACTTACTCATATATAAATAAGTACTTTAAAAATAAACCAGTTAAAAATATGGGAGATAATATGAAAAAAATAATTACTATACTTACTAGTTTATTTTTTGCTTTGAGTGTTGTTTTTAGTCTTCAAGCTAAAGATGATCAAGAAGTGATTGATAAATTAAGTAGTTTTAAGGCATCCGGTGCTGACTATAGTTGGGATAGAGTGCCTCAAGACACTAAATATGCAGATAATATTAGAAAAAATATTATATCAAAGTTAAAGCTACCAGCTAATTTTAAAGTTGAGCTTTTTGCTGTAGTTCCAGATGCTAGAAATATGGCTATTAGTAGAAATAAAGGAGCTGTGTGGATTGGAACTAGAAAAGATCGAGTATGGCAAGCTACTGATAGAGATATGGACAATGTGGCAGATACAGTAGAGAAATTTGCTCCAAACATTAAGTTTGATATACCTAATGGTCCTTGTTACAGTGCTGATGGACATCTTTACATTGCTGAGAGAAATAGAGTTTTATGGTTCCCAGCAGCTGAGTATTTTATGGAAAGTCCAGATACAGTTGCTATTCCAATCATTAATCAAGGTGAATTAATTCCTGAAGCTGAAGAATCCTATAACCATACTGGAAGAGTTTGTGCAATTGGCCCAGACAATAAACTTTATGTTAGTATGGGACAACCTTTTAATGTATCACCTCCAGATAAGCAAAAGCTATATAATGAAGTTGGTATTGGTGGAATGATAAGCTTTAACAGATTTCCAGGTGAACTTGACAGAAAGACAGTAGCTACTGGAATTAGAAACTCAGGCGGACATGCTTTTAATCCTAAGGACGGTACTCTCTGGTTTACTGATAACCAAGTAGATGGTATGGGAGATGAAACTCCTCCAGGAGAACTTAATAAAATGCCAAAAATGGGTATGTGGTACGGACATCCTTATTATGGTGGTGGTAATGTAAGAACAGATGACTATAAAAATGACAAAATACCACAAGATTTAGCATCAAGATATGTTAAGCCTCAGGTGGAAATGAAAGCTCACGCTGCAGACTTAGGTATGATGTTCTACAATGCTGATATGTTCCCTAAAAAATATGATAATGCTATCTTTAGTGCTCAGCATGGTTCATGGAATGCTGTAGTTCCTAGAGGAGCTCAGGTTATGGTTACATATTTAGATGACAAGGGTAATGCTAAAAAGACTGAACCATTTATGACTGGTTGTATGACTGAGAGAGGAACCTACATTTGTAGACCTGTTGATGTTCAGCAGTATATTGATGGATCAATTTTAGTATCTGATGATAAAGCTGGTGCTGTATACAGAATAACTTACGCAGCAGCAGAATAGGTTATCTAATCTATTATAAAGTGAGCTAATTTATTTAGCTCACTTTTCTTTTTAAAATGATAAACTGCATATTATTAATTATTTTAAGCTTCTTTTTATTTTTTAAGCAACTTATAGCTGATGAAAATCTAGATAAAGGCAAAGTTATAGCCGAAAACATATGCTCGGTTTGTCATGGAGTTAATGGACAAGCAAATACAGGTGGAAACTCAGTTTTAGTTCCTCATTTGACTGCTCAAAATGAATTCTATTTAATAGAAAAACTAAAAGACTATAAAAGTAAAAAGTTAGAACATCATCAAATGTCTTTAATAGCTGATATGCTATCTGTTGATGATATTAAAAATGTATCAAAATGGTATTCAAGTATAAAAATAGAAATTGAAGATATAGAAAAGTAATAATATGAGTGAATTACTATATCAAGTAAGAATAGATGTGACAGAGGATATCGCTCAAGAAGTCAGAAATAAAAGTTATTTTAAGTTAAATAAATATATTGATGCAATTCTACTTAAAGTTGATGCAGAGTTAATTTGTCAATTTGATGCCTTTAACAATTTTGTTATAGAATGTGAGAAAGAAAACAATACTAACAATGCTCTTTATAAATGGACGAAGGATACAATAGAAAATAATGTAAAAAAAATAAAGTATTTAAAATCTTTTACAGTATATGTAAAAGGGGAACAATTATATGAAAAAAAAACTGCTGACTATTTAGAAAGTGAAATTAAAAAACTTAATGAAAAAAAAATCCTGAAGATAAATAAATATAATTCTAATCCAAAAAATAACCCTCAGCCTCCAAAAAAATATTTTTAATTATTTTTTTTATGGAAATAATTTCTAAAAAAATTTACTTTTTCCATTCTAGCTAATATATAATCACTATTAGTATTGGGCTTTTTTTGTTTTTCATAAGAATTTATTTTTTCCTTAACCAAAGAAAGTGATTCTTGTTTAATTTGATTGGCTCTATCTTCTTCACGATACTCTTTATTTTCAGTAACCTGAATAAAGTTAAAATTCTTATGACTTTTAAGAGAAGCTAAAGTATTAAAGACCTTTTGAGAATATTGTTTTCTTTTTGATTTTCTATATGAATGATAATAACCAACAGCAGATTCCCAAGTTCCAAATTTAGCATAAAGAGACTTTAACATATTTGCTGCCCATTCAACATTTTTATCCGGATCGAAAGCTTCATAAAAATTTTTGAAAGCATTTGGGTGATACATAAAATTAACTTGCATACAGCCTAGATCTATATTTTTTTTTCCTTTTTTTGTATATTCTTTCACATAGTTTATAGCTGTTACTTTATTATCAAAAAACTTGCCTTTACCTTTTCTATTAATAGTCCATGGCCAAGATATAAATTCTCCATTTTTAATTTTTCTTCCTGATTCAGTTAAAGAGACAGATAGCAATAGGTTTTCTGGTATACCATAAATTTCCTCATACTTTTTTGCAGCTATTATGCAATCATATTTATTTGCTAACAGTGCCCCTGCCAATAGATAAAAAAAGGAAAATATAGTAAATACTTTCATTAATTTTTTGTTGCAATCCCTATGCCACAAGTAAGTTTGACTAAAACAATATTTATAATTAATATATAACAATGTTAGGGTTAATGTCAGATCAGCAATTATTAATCTCTTCTCTTATAGAACATAGTGGAAAATATCACGGGCAAACCGAAATTGTTGATTGTGATAATGATGGTAAAATATATAAAACTAATTATTCAGACACTTTAGTAAGAGTAAAAAAGCTAGCAAATAGTTTAAAAAATCTAAATGTTAATTTAGGTGATACAATAGGAACATTAGCATGGAGCAACCTTAGACATTTAGAACTTTATTATGGAGTATCAGGAATTGGTGCAATTTGTCATACAATAAACCCTAGGCTTTTTAAAGAACAAATTATTTATATAATTAACGATGCAAAGAATAAATTATTGTTTGTAGATTTAGATTTTTTTGATTTAGTAGTTGAGATCAGCAATGAAATTAATACGGTTGAACATATTGTAGTATTAGGTAAAAAAGAGGACATACCTAATAAAAAAAACATTAGTAAAAAAGTAATAGCTTATGAAGATTTAATTGAAAATGTTAATGCTCTAAATGAATGGCCAATATTTTCAGAAAAAACTGCTTCCTCATTATGCTATACATCTGGTACAACAGGGAATCCTAAAGGTGTGCTATACTCTCATAGATCTACTTTAATTCATACTATAGCTGCTGCAAACCCTGACTCATTTAACTTATCAAGTTTAGACGTTATAATGCCTATCGCTCCAATGTTTCATGCAAATGCTTGGGGTATTCCTTATGTTGCTACTATGATAGGAGCGAAATTAGTTCTTCCAGGAAGACACTTGGATGGAAAAAGTATTTATAACTTACTTGAAAGAGAAAAGGTAACATTTACTGCTGCTGTTCCTACAATTTGGCTAATGCTATTTCAATTTTTAGAAACAGAAAAAAAGAAGCTAAATCATTTGAAAAGCTGTGCTATTGGAGGGTCTGCGTGTCCAAAAGTAATGATAGAAAATTTTGCAGAAAAACATGATGTTAATGTAATACATGCATGGGGAATGACTGAAACTTCCCCTTTAGGTACTGTTAATAGACCATTAAATAAGCATAAAGAATTTACAAAAGAACAAAAATATGAATTAGCCACTAAACAAGGAAGACCTGTTTATGGAGTTGATATTAAAATTAAAGATGATGAAAGGAATGATCTACCAAGAGATGGAAAAACAGCAGGTAATTTATGGGTTAAAGGCCCATGGATTTGTAAAGGTTATATGAATATAATAGAAAGTGATGTTCATACAAAAGATGGATGGTTTTTGACAGGAGATGTTGCAAATATTGATGAAGATGGATATATGCAAATTACTGATAGAGTGAAAGATGTTATTAAGTCTGGGGGGGAATGGATTAGTACTATTGAAATAGAAAATATTACAGTTGCTCACCCTAAAGTAAAGGAAGCAGCTGTAATAGGTGTAAAACATAAAAAATGGGATGAAAGACCTTTACTCTTGGTTGTAAAAAGTGAAGAAGTATCTAAAGAGGAAGTTTATGAATTTTTAGCAGATAAGATAGCAAAGTGGTGGATGCCTGATGATATATTGTTTTTAAATGAATTACCTCATACAGCAACTGGTAAAATTAGAAAAGTTGATTTAAAAACTAAATATTTAAATTATCTTATAAATTAATCGTCTTTGTAAAGAAGCTCGTGAAAGTTTGCTACTAAGTCCTGAGCTTTCTTTGATATAATATCTACTTCGACTATTTTATCTTGTATTACTTTTCTATTATGTGTAATTCTAGAATTATTTCTAAATATATTTACTATGTTTTCCTTTTGCATATTAAAAAGAGAGTTTATTTCCTCGTCACTAAATACAAATTCATTTTTTGCTGGTTTATTTTTCTTTTGTTCTTTCAATGAGGTTTCTAAAAATTTAACTAATTCTTCATTAACTTTTTTTGAATCTTCTACTGCTTCCATCATTATTTCATTTGAGGAAATAATTTTTTCCGTAACTTGTGCAGTTTTTTTATTAATTTCTATTCTTTTTTTTAAATATTCAAAAACATCTTTTTTATTTTGAGACTCGACTATGAATTTTCTAGCTCTTTCAAGTTGTAACAATAATAATTCTCTAGTTACGTCATAGGATTCTCTATAGGCATTGTGAAGATTATCATGATTTATACTTACTAATGCTCTATTTTTTTTTATTAGTATAGTATTTTCTCTAACTATATCTTCTAACTCATCAAATTTACTAAACATTTTTTTACTACTCATATTAAGTGTTCGTATTTTTATCTAATTTTTCTTTAATAGTGTCAATCTTATTTTTAATTTCTTCTTTATTTTCAATACTATTTTTATACATAAGTGTATATTTATCAATTTCTTCTTGAGAATACTCTCTTTGAATATTTGATTCTGCTAATCTATGATAAGTACTTCTAAGCATACCCATTATAACAGGATGCGCATTTTTGATTATTTTTGAAAATTCATTTTTAGGTATTATTTTTGCCGCCAGATGCGTTTTAGCTTTTGCTGTTACTGAATGTTTTTTATTTAAATAGCAACTAATCTCTCCAAAGACTTCAGTTTGACCTGCGCTACCTAATAAGACATTATTTTTAGAATAAAACTCGACTATTCCTGTAACAATTAAAAAAGCACATTTTGGTTCATCCCCCAAATTATAAATAATTGAGTCAGGTTCCCAAGTTTTTTTATTACTGTTTATCATTTTTATTCATTATAATATAATTATTATAAAAAAGAGAGGTAAAAGTGTCTGGAAAAGAATTTTTGGAATCAGTTGATAAGGTATTTGATAATGCAGCTAAAGTATTAAAATTATCTGCTTCATTGTCCAATCAAATAAAATCTCCTAATGCTACTTATAAAGTAAATTTTGGAGTAAGGATTAATAATCAAATTAAAACATTTACTGGTTATAGGTGTGTTCATTCTGATCATCTTGAACCTGTAAAAGGAGGGATTAGATTTTCTCTTCTGGCAGACCAATCTGAAGTTGAAGCACTTGCAGCATTAATGACTTATAAGTGTGCGTTAGTGGATATACCTTTTGGTGGGTCAAAAGGAGCCTTAATAATTGATCCAAACTCATACAACAAGTTTGACTTAGAAAGAATAACTAGAAGGTTCTCACAAGAACTTATAAAAAGAGATATGATAAATCCCTCGCAAAATGTACCAGCTCCAGATATGGGAACAGGAGAAAGAGAAATGGCCTGGATTGCTGACGAATATAGAAGGCTAAATCCAGTTGATATAAATGCTTTTGCTTGCGTAACAGGTAAACCAATTAACAAGCATGGCATTAGAGGAAGAACTGAAGCAACAGGAAGAGGCGTTCAATATGCTATAAGAGAGTTTTTTAGGCATAAAAAAGATATGAAATTAGCAAAATTGCAAGGCACACTTGAGGGTAAAACAATAATTGTGCAAGGTTTAGGTAACGTAGGTTATCATGCTGCCAAGTTTTTATCTGAGGAAGATGGAGCAAAAGTTATAGGAGTTATAGAAAGAGATGGTGCAGTCTATAATAAAAAAGGCGTAGATATAGAAAAACTAAAAAAACATATTTTAAAAACAGGAAGTGTAAAGAAGTATAAGGGGTATAAAAGTTCAGGAGAAAATTTATTAACTGAAAACTGTGATATTTTAATACCAGCTGCTTTAGAAGGAGTAATAAATAAAGATAATGCTAAAAAAATTAAAGCAAATCTAATAGTAGAAGCGGCAAATGGACCAATTACTTATGAAGCAGATCAAATACTTAATAAAGAAAAAGTAATAATTCCTGATCTTTATGCTAATGCAGGAGGAGTAACTGTTTCATATTTTGAATGGGTTAAAAATTTATCTCGTATAAGATTTGGAAGACTTCATAAAAGAGGAGAAGAAAATAAGATTTTAAACTTGATATCCTCTGTAGAAGAAATTACTGGTAGAAAATTAAATTTAAGTAATAAAGAAAATATTATTAAAGGTTCTGATGAGATAGATTTAGTAAGATCAGGGTTAGATGATACTATGAGGTCAGCTTATATAGCTATGTCTTATAGAATGCATGCTAAAAATAAAGTTAAAGATTTAAGAACTAGTGCTATGTCAATAGCACTAGAAAAAATAGCATTATCCTATGATACGTTAGGTCTTTAAAAACTTTTTTTTTATTAAAAATAATAAAAAAAAAAATATTTTTTTTATTTTGTCAACATATAGTATATAAAAGCTAGAAAACTGCATAATGTAGAATAAGAAATTATTTACATATTTATAATAATTTATAATAATAAGGTATGGATGATTCGGTAATAAAAGTACTTAGAAGAAATGGTTCATGGAAGAATAGCAAAAGTGTCTTGACCAATGAACAATCTAAAAAGGAAGTATCAAATAATTTTGATGAGGATTTTTCTTTAGACAAAAATTTTGGCATTTTAGCCGAAGAAATTAAAAAAAGAATGAAGTTAAAAAAGGAAATCAAAGGTACCAAAGATTATAACAAAAATAAAAAAAACGACGTCACAATTGTTGCTAAAAAGGAATTGTTACCTTTATTAAAAAATATTGAAGCATTGACTAATCAAAGAGATAATTATTCTAAAAAAATTAATCTAATAGATGAAGAGTTAGAAAAAGTAAAAAATAATATTATGTCTATTAAAGCTTCTTATGAGAAAGATATTAGTGATTTAAAAAGTAATATTAATTTTTTTGAGCAAAGTATTGCTTTAATAAATAATATTAAAGGGGAGGAATAGAAATGGAGACAACTCGAGGAAAAATTTTAACTTTTGCTAATCCTAAGGGAGGTGTAGGTAAAAGTACTTTAAGTTGTTTAATTACTGCAATGCTAGAATGGTCTAAAAAATATGAAATGGTCCAACTAATAGATGCTGACAAGCAAGGTAGCTCGGTAAGTTTATTGCAAAGAATTTGTAAGAATGTGCCTTGTAGCCATTATCCTATTTCATATGAATATGATAAATTAAATTTAATTCTGTTAAGTCAATTAATGGAAAACACAAGAATGAAGCAAGGTAATGTTTTGGTAATAGATACTCCAGCTAGACCTGGTCAAGAAGGAATTGAATTATTTACTAAATCTCATGCTATAATTGTTCCTGTTTCTAATACTATGGCAGAGTTACCTCCAACATTGGAGTTTGTAAAAAAACTAGATAAGATTAAAGAAAGATTTCAAAAAATACATCCTCACATAGTTATTATTCCTAATAAAATTCATAATAATAGAAAGCATTTAGATGAATTTGTAAAGTATTTTGATAACTTGGATGTAGTTATTGGTCCTCCTATTCATGATAGTTCTTTTATAAGGAAAGTTTATTTAAAAAACTATGAATTAGAGAAGATTGAAAGAGAAACGATATTTAATGATTTAATAAAAGTTATGGAATTCCTTAATAGGTATGTTATGGATGAAGAACTAGATGAGATTTACAGGATTGATACCAAATATGAGAGATCCAAAAATTTGTCTTTAATTAAGTGACATAAAATCTAATTTTTAATTCATATTTTTGAATATTTATAATTTTATACTGGAAATGTATAAATTTATTTTATATCTTACTTTTTAAAAATTATACTATATATAGTAATCTAAGTATAAATTACAAACGTATACTTGATATTTACGGTTATTATAATACAATGCAATTAAATTTAAAATCTTTTAACTCAAACACTGCTATGAAATCTAGAAATATTAAAGCAGATACTTTTAGTGCTGACACTAATGATGACCTAACATTATGTGTTGAATTAATAGGAAAAAACCAAGATAAACTTGCATTTAATACTATTTTTAAATATTTTGCACCAAGATTAAAAAGTTTTTTAGTAAAAGCAGGTTCTACTGATACCCAAGCAGAAGAAGTAATTCAAGAGGTAATGATTGCAGTTTGGACTAAATCTTCTACATATGATAGTAATAAATCTTCTGTAAGTACTTGGATTTACACAATTGCAAGAAATAAGAGGATAGATAAGATTAGAAAAGAAAAAAGACATTATTTATCTGAAAGTGATGAAGGGCTTGAAATTCCAGTAGATTCTACTCAAGAAAAAGAAATTTTCACCGCTCAGGTTTCAAACAGTTTAAAAAAATATATGTCAAATTTACCTGAAGAACAAAGTAAACTTTTGAAATTATCATATTTTTATAATAAAACTCATGCGGATATATCAGCAGAATTAAAAATACCTCTTGGTACAGTTAAGTCTAGAATAAGACTTGCACTAACTAAAATGAGACACCTAGTGGAGGTAAATTAATGTTGCCAAAAGAAATCAATTTGCACCCTAGTTCAGATATGCTTTTGAAATATTCAATGGGCAATACTACGGAAGCAGAATCTTTAATAATTTCTTGTCACATTGCTTATTGTGCAGAATGTAAAGAAGAATTAAAAAAGTATGAGACATTAGGTGGTTATTACTTATCTAATCATAAGGAATTGAGTGTAAGTAAGGACTTATGGAAAAACATCTTAGAAAGAGTAGATGGTTTAGATCAAGAACAATATCAGGCTAACTATACTTCTCATTCTATTAAAAGTAACCTTAGTCACTCAGATATTAAGATACCATCAACTCTTTCAGGATATCTAGGACCAGATTTTGACACAAAAAATTGGAAATCTTCAATTAACAATATTAAATACAAAGATATAAAATTCCAAGATAGAAATATAAGCGGTAAGTTGCTTGAAATACCAGCAAACAAATCTATGCCAAAGCATGGTCACGAAGCTCTAGAAGCTACATTAGTTCTTTATGGAGGATATTGTGACGAAAAGGGAGACTACAATAAAGGAGATTTAGTAGTAGCTAGTTGCGACGAAGTACATAGTCCTGTATCAGCTTCTTCAGGCTGTATTTGTTTAGTTGTTTATTCTGGTTCTCTACAATTTAAAGGACTCTTAGGATCCATACTAAACCTTACTAAATTCTAGAAAATGAAAAAAATAATATTTGTTACTGGTGCTTCTTCCGGTATAGGAAAAGCATTGTCTATAAAGTTTGCAAATAATGGGTGGAAGGTATTAGCCTCTGCAAGAAGGTTGGATCTCTTAAAAAAGCTAGATAAAGAATGTATTAATTTAAATACAATTATTCCAGTAAAAATGGATATAAGTAATAAAAAAACTGTATTTTCTCAAATGAATAAAACTATCAAAAAATATGGTATTCCTGATATTGTTTTATTAAATGCTGGCACAAATAACCCTAATTCAAAAAATATTTTTTCTATAGAAGAAACTGAGCAAATATTTAAAATTAACTTTTTTGGTACTCTAAATTGTTTGTATGCATTACTACCCTTCCTGAAAAAAAAAAATAAATCACAAGTTATTTTTATGTCTTCTGTTGCAGGTTATAGGGGGTTACCTTATGCTGCTGCTTACTGTTCATCAAAGTCAGCTATAACTACATTTGCTGAATCAATTTACAATCAATGTAAAAATTTAGGAATAGCAATTAGAGTAATTAATCCTGGATTTGTTAAAACTCCTTTAACAGATAAGAACAAATTTAAAATGCCTATGATAATACCTGCAGAAAAAGCAGCAGATATTATATATAAAAAAATTGTTTTTTCAAAAAAGTTTGAAATAAATTGTCCATGGTTATTTTGTTTTATTATGAAGATACTTAGAGTATTACCAAATAGCGTGTATTTTAGTTTAACTCAGCTATTAATAAAAAGGTTATAGCTTTTTATAAAGCAATTGGGTTTCAGCTATGGGAATTAGAAATTTAGATATTTTTGTATAATTGATAAGTGTATTGTTATTAATTACGTACATATGATCTTTTACATTAACATTAAAATCAAAATTTTTAAATTGTGTTTTAAATTTATAACTCATTTCTAAAAAGTTGTCTTTGATATGAAGCTCAAAAGGATTAACTATATTTTTACCATTTCCAAAAAATTTATTTTTATCTACTTTTTCAAATTGCCATTCTCTTATGGTTTTCAAATTATCTTCAAAATATTCTTCTATTAGCTTTAATTTTTTATTTTCGAAAACACCTTTAAATACTACTTTTAACTTTTTTTTTCTCGTCTTAGGATAAAAAAAACACATATACCCAGTAGCTACTACTTTGCCAGTGAAAAACTTTTCAAATTCAAATTTTTTAATTGCATTATTTTTAGTCATTATATGTTCTTTTTTTTCTCTAGTAAAAATTGGCTAACATCTATTGATCCATTTGTAAAACCTACTTCACAATATGTTAGATAATATTCCCACAATCTCTTAAAATTTTCATCATAACCAAGCTTTTTAATTTTACTCCAATTTAATAGAAAGTTATTTCTCCAGATAGAAAGGGTTTTAGCATAATCTTTACCAAAACTCAGGTGCTCTTTAAATGTTAAATTATTATTTTTTGCTAAATTTTTAAGTAAGCTTTTAGTAGGTAGCATCCCACCAGGGAAAATGTATTTTTGAATAAAGTCTTTTCTATTTGCATAGTAATTATAATTTTCCTCAGATATAGTTATTATTTGCAATATTATTTTTCCCTTATCAGTAATACACTCTCTTAACTTATTAAAATAGATGCCCCAGCTTCTTCTGCCTACTGCCTCAAACATTTCTATTGACACTATTCTGTCAAACTGTTGTTTAATATTTCTATAGTCTTTTAGTTGAACTGTAGAACCATTTAAACTTAGACTGTTAATATATTCAAACTGCTCTTTCGATAATGTAATACCGGTTACATTTGATCCTACATTTTTTTCCACATATTTAATAAACCCACCCCAACCACAGCCTATCTCAAGAATGTTGTGTTTTTCATTTATTTTACCTATTTTAGTTATTGATTGATATTTATCTTTTTGAGCATTGATTAAATTATTAGATTTAGTAAAAATAGCACTAGAGTAGGTCATAGATCTATCTAACCAAAGCTTATAAAAATTATTTCCTAGATCGTAATGGAAGGATATTTGTTTTTTACTTTTTGAAATAGTATTTTTTTCAAATACGTTAATAAAATAAAAATAAAATTTTGAGAAAATGTTAAAAGAAGTGTTAGCTCTAAATATATTTTTATTAAGCAAGCCAAGCTGTAATAGTTTCTTTAAATTATTTGTAGTCCAATAACCTTTAGAATAACTTAAACCTAAATAGGGCAATCCATAAAAGATTAATCCTAAAATTACCTTCTTTTTTTTTATAAATACTTTTATATTACTTTTTTTACGACCTATTAGAAATTTTAAATTATCTCTTAGATAAACTTCAATAGAGCCTTTAGACCCAAGGCTATTATTTTTATTTAATTTATCAAAAAATATTTTGTATATTAAATTCATTTTTTGTTCCTAATATATTTTACAAAATTGATCTTGTTGGGATTTGGACACTTAAAAAACTTTACACCTTTTAAATATAATATAATAGCTTCAAAGTGGATTCCTACGATTATTTTGATTGTCATGAAAGGAATTTTAAGAAAATAGACAAATAAATTATAATTAGTTAGTTTTTTTTCTACACCGCTAAATGATGCGATAAAGTTCTCTGTTTTAGAAAAGTATTCTACAATTAATTTAATTTTTTCATTATTTAAATAGCTCTTGAACCTGTATTTTCCACTCATGCTCATAAAAGGTGATACATGAAACTTTTTTTTATAAACTTTATCATGATTTTTTTTATCAAAAGAATTTTTTACTAAATAAAAATATCTTTGATTAAAAGTATTATGAACCTCATAAATTTGTAAAATTATTTTATTATTTTTATCTAAGCATGAGTAAACAGATAATGGGTTAAATACATAGCCTAAAACCCTAGGAAAACTTAATAAGTATATATTTTTAATTTTTGCTTTTATATTATTCTTTTTTATTAGGGTTCTTATCCAAATATCAATATTTTTGCAATTCTTAGGTCCATGGTCTTTATCATAGAAGGAAAATAGATTAAACTTATTAAATGATAATAAACGCATAGAGCTTTTATTTTTTATTTCCCTAAGGTTAATATTCAAATAAAATACATTATAATTTAATTTATGTTGTTTAGGTCTTAACCTAGCATGAAAGACATTGCCTAAATAAATACAGTTTTTTGTATTATATATGTTTTGCATAGTTTATTTTATCAGGTTGAGCTTTTTTGCTATTACTGATGAAGATTTGACACCATCTTCATGAAAGCCATAGCCTAACCAAGCTCCAGTAAAGTAGGTATTATTTTTACCTTGAATAGAATTTATTTCATTTTGTGCTTTTAGATAATTTTTATCTAGGACTGGGTGTCTAAATGATAACTTTTTTATAATTTCTTGTTTAGATGGGAGTCTATTGAGCTGTGGGTTTAGAGTAACTAAAATAGGTTTATCAGACTTTATTCTTTGAAGTTTATTAATCCAATAAGTAACGCATATGTTATGATTATTATTCTGTTTATGATTTATTACATTCCATGATGACCATACTTTTTTATTTGTTGGCATCAGCTTATAATCCTGATGAACTATAATTTGATTTGTCTCATATTTACATTTAGTTAATATTGCTTTTTCCAAAGCAGAAGGACTTTCTATTAGTTTCATTGTATCATCAGCATGGGTAGCAAAAATAACCTTATCAAACTCTTTTGTCATATTCTGTGATTTAATTATTATATTATTTTTTTTTCTTACTACTTTTACTACTTTTTCGTTAAGATAAATATTACCATTTATTGTTTTTTTAATAGCATTGACATAATTTTTACTTCCATTTAGTATTGTCTTCCATTGAGGTTTTCCAAAAAAACTTAATAGACCATGATTTTTAAAAAACATTAAAATTGTTTTAATAGGCATCTTTAAAACTTTCTTAAACGGGACAGACCAGATTGCACCACACATAGGCAAAAAATGTTCAATTATAAATACATCTTTAAATTTGTGCTCCTGCAAAAAAATATTAACTGTTTTATCAAAATCTATATTTTTTGAACTTAAAATATTGTTTGTTATTTTGTAAAATCTACTTATCTCTTTAAGTAATATCCAAAATCTTATTTTAACAATGTTTTTTAGGTTATTTGTTAAAGACAAAACTCCTGTGCTTCCATATTCAAAATTACTTACTTTATTTGCAACACTAAATGACATACTACTATCAATACTTTTTACTTTAAGTAAATTAAGTAGCTCACTGAATAATGGATAATTTTTATTATTATAAACCAAGAATCCTACATCAAATTTAATATCAGTTAATTTATTATTTACGAGTATTTTTTCATTCAATGTTAAAGCATGACCACCCAAGTAATTATTGGCTTCATAAAGTGTTACTTTATGTTTTTTAGATAAATGCATAGCTATAGTTAATCCTGAGACTCCTGCACCTATTACAGCTAAATGCATATTTTTATCTTTTTCTTTATAAAATTTATTCTTTGTCATAATTATAATAATACTTAATATAAAATTATATGAAAGTAATACACGTAAAAGATCTTATAGTTTTATTATTATTATCAGTAAGTTTATTTTTTTCTAGCATAAACTCTTTGCCCGTTCTAGATAGAGATGAGGCTAGGTATGTTCAGTCTTCTAAACAAATGGTTGAAAATAATAATTATTTATCCATTAAATTTCAAGAAGAATATAGAAGTAAAAAGCCAATAGGAATATATTGGTTGCAAGCTTTTTCTATAAATTTATTAGCAAGTGTTTCAGAAATTAAAAATTTAAAGTATGAGGTTTTAAATGATAGTATTTGGAAATATAGAGTAATATCTTCAATTGCAGTTTTATTATGTATTTTATTGTTATATTTATTAAGTAAGAATATTCTAGGTAGAGAAGCTAGCTTTAATGCTTGTTTGATTCTAGCAAGCAGTCTCTTAGTAATAGCGGAAGCTCATATTGCGAAAACAGACTCTATCCTTTTGTTATTAAGCACAATAATTTTTATTACTCTTTTAAAGTATTTTAAACGTGTTGAAGAAAAAAATATATTAAACTTTTTCCTTCTTTGGATAAGCATAGGGTTATCAATATTAATTAAAGGACCAATACTGATATTACTATTTTGTATAAGTATTATATGTATTATCCTAATAGAAAAAAATATAGTGTGGATAAAAAACACAAAGCCTTTTTTAGGTCTTTTATTAGTAATACTTATATCAGTACCATGGTATTTTTTTATGCCTCTAGAAGAACAAAAAAACTTTCTGCAAGAGTCATTTTTTCATGATTTTCTTGGAAAGATAATTTCTACTCAAGAGAGTCATGGTGGCTTTCCTGGTTTTTATTTGATAGGTTTATTTATCTTTTTTTTACCATTTTCAATATTCTTTTTTCCTCTAGTTAAATATTTAAAGGTTTCTATTGGAAATAAAAATATAATTTTTTTATTATGCTGGCTTTTACCCTGTTTAATAATTATGGAATTAGTTCCTACAAAACTACCTCACTATATCTTGCCTATTTATCCTGCAATAGCAGTTTTAATGGGATTAATGCTCGCTAATCATAATAATTATAAAAATTTATTTTTTACAAAATATTCGTATTTCGGATACTTTATTTATTTTCTAATAAGTAACGGATTGCTTTTAATGATTTTAAAAGCAAATCAAATTTACGGACAAATAAATATTTTATACTATTTAATATTATTTTTATTCAATAATGTAGTTTTTATTTTCATATTTAAAAAACAGCTTAAAAATACTTTTTATTATTTAGTTTTTTATTCTAATATATTTTCAGCAATTCTATATTTACTAATTATACCAAGCTTTACAATGTTATGGACTAGCAGTCATATAGCCACTTCTTTAAAAAATAATGAATATATAGAAAATAAAAGTACTGTAGCAAGTATAGGTTATAATGAACCTAGCCTAGTTTTTGAAGTTGGTACAAATATTAAAGTTTTTAAAAGTATTGAAAAATTTTCGGAAAACTTTAGCCTTTTTGATTATTTAATAATTGAAAAAGACTACTATATAGAGTTTAATAAGAAAATAAAGGGAGTTAACTTGGAACATAAAAAAATTTCAAGTTTAATAGGTTTTAATGCTGCTAAAGGGCAGTGGATAGAAATTTATTTATTAAAAAAATTATAACTTAGGGGATATGATGTTTGAGTTTTCAAAAAAATCTTTAGAATTACAAGAAAAATTAAAAGTATTTATGGATAAGAATGTTTATCCAAATGAAAGTAATATTACTGAGGAAATTAATTCCGGAAATATATGGGAGCCATCAAGCATCATAGAAGAACTAAAAGAAAAGGCAAAAGGAGAAGGGCTGTGGAACTTATTCTTGCCAGAGAGTGATAAAGGAGCTGGTTTAAGTAATCTAGATTATGCACCTCTTTGTGAAATAATGGGGAGATCACCATATGCGCCAGAAGTATTTAATTGTAATGCTCCTGATACAGGGAATATGGAGGTTTTCGAAAGATACGCGAGCGAAGAATTGAAAGAAAAGTGGTTAACGCCACTTCTTAAAGGTGAAATTAGATCTGGCTTTGCTATGACTGAACCACAAGTTGCTTCCTCGGATGCTACTAATATTGAAGCCAGTATCAAGAAAGAGGATAATGAGTATATTATTAATGGAAAAAAGTGGTGGACTTCAGGTGCTATGGACCCAAGGTGTAAAGTATTGATTTTTATGGGTAAAACAGACCCTAATAATCCAGATAAACATAAACAACAATCTCAGATAGTAGTACCAATGGATACTCCTGGTATAAAAGTAGAAAGATATTTGCCAGTTTTCGGTTTTACAGATGCTCCACATGGACATGCAGAAGTATCTTTTACTGATGTTAAAGTTCCTAAAGAAAACTTGCTATTAGGTGAAGGTAGGGGGTTTGAAATTGCACAAGGAAGATTAGGCCCTGGACGAATACATCATTGTATGAGGTTGATAGGACTAACTGAAGTTGCATTAGAAAAAATGTGTAAAAGGACTAAAGCCAGAGTTGCATTTGGAAAGCCAGTTTCGGCTCAAACAGTTACCCAGGAAAGAATTGCTGAAGCTAGAATAGCAATAGATCAAATTAGATTACAAACTTTCAATGCAGCTTATAAGATGGATACTGTTGGTAATAAAGAAGCTAGAATGGAGATTGCGATGATTAAAGTAGCAGCTCCAAACATTGCTTGTAAAGTTGTAGATTGGGCAATACAAGCTCATGGAGGTGGAGGTGTTAGTGATGACTTTGGTTTATCACAAGCATATGCACAAGCAAGATTATTAAGATTGGCAGATGGACCTGATGAAGTACACAGAAATCAGATTGCAAAACTTGAATTAAGAAAATATAATTAAATATATGCTACCTAATAATTTAGTTGAAGTTAGGAAAAATCATAAATTTAATTTAAGTAGCCTTAATAAGTGGGTTGATAATCATCTTGAAAACTATGAAAATATTATTGATGTAAAACAGTTTGTTGGAGGTCAGTCAAATCCAACTTTTGTGCTTTTTTTTGAAAATAAAGAAAAGTTAATTTTAAGAAAAAAACCACCAGGAAAACTATTGCCCTCGGCACATGCTATTGAAAGAGAGTATAAAGTTCAAAAAGCATTAGAGAAGTCAAATGTACCTTGCCCTAAGATGATAAAGCTATGCGAAGATGAGAAAATAATAGGTACACCCTTTTACTTAATGAATATTATAGAAGGAAGAGTTTTTGAAAGTATATTAGATATTAAAGATAAGACTGGAAGAAAAAAATACTATTTAGAATTAACACGTATGTTAGGAAATCTCCATAATGTTAATTTCTCCTCTATAAACTTGAGTGATTTTGGAAAAATAGGAAATTATGCTACTAGACAAATTATAAGATGGGAAAAGCAATGGCACTTGTCAAAACAAAGAGAGCTTCCCGAAATGCAAAAAATTATTGATTGGTTAAACAACAACATTCCTGAGGGTGATGAAACTACTATAGTTCATGGAGATTATAGAATAGGAAATACTATTTGTGAGGAAAATAATTTTTTAGTTAAAGTAGTATTAGATTGGGAGTTATCTACCCTAGGCAACCCTTTTGCAGATCTTGGCTATTTTTTATATGCACACTTTATTCCTTATGGTGAAAGACATGGTCTAAAGGGAGCTGATCTTGATGATTTAAATATTCCCTCAGTTAAGGAATTAGTTGATGAATATTGTAAGGTAAGAAATATTAAAGTTTTTGATCCTACTTTTTATGTTGTCTTGTCTTTGTTCAGATCTATTTCAATTTTAGAGGGTGTATATGCTAGGTATGTAAATGGAAATGAGAGTTCTCCAAACGCTAAGGATATTGGTAATGATGTAGTCCCTTTGGCTAAAGCAACTTATGATATTATTAAAAATATTTAGTTTTAATTTATAGTTATTTCGGAGACATCCTTAATGACCCATCTAGCCTTATAACTTCTCCATTCAGCATATTATTTTCAAATATAGATAGTACTAATTTTGCAAATTCTTTCGGATGCCCTAGTCTTTTTGGAAACAAAGTAGAATCAACTAGCGCTTGATAAGCTTTTTCTGGAAGTCCAGACATCATAGGAGTTTCAAATAAACCTGGAGCAATAGTGCATACTCTGACCCCATACCTTGCAAACTCTCTTGCTAAAGGTAAAGTCAAACTAACTATTCCTCCCTTTGAAGCACTATATGCTGCTTGCCCTATTTGACCGTCAAAGGCAGCTATAGAGGCAGTATTTATGATAACTCCTCTAAAGTTATCATCGTCTGGTTGATTTTCTATCATTTTTTCGGCAACTAGTTTTAAAACATTGAAAGTTCCTACTAAATTTACATTTATTATTTTTTGAAAAATACTGCTATCATGTAATTTTTCTTTTCCTATCACTTTACTAGCTATTCCAATACCAGCACAATTCACTAGCAGATTTATAAATTGATATTTCGAAATAGCAGACGTTAAAGCTTCATTTATACTTTTCTCATTGGTAACATCAGTATAAAAAAATGTACAAGCTTCTCCAAACTCTTCAGATAAAACCTTTGCTTTATCCTCTTGTGTATCTAATATTGATACATTACCTCCTCTTTCTAATATTTTTCTTGCAGTAGCTTCACCTAAACCTGAAGATCCTCCAGTTACGATGGCATTAATTTTTTTAATCATATATCACCTATAATATAAATTGTTCATTGAGTATTTTTTCTTCTAAATTTTGATCTTTATCAAATAATAATTTTAATGTTTTCCTGAAATTATAAGAAATTTCAACTTTTTTTACATTTCTAACTTCTACTTGTCCTGCAGTTGCACTTACAGGTCTTTTTTCTGGGTTTATAATTTCTAATGCAATTTTACTTTTTTCAGGAAGTAAAGCACCTTTCCATCTTCTTGGTCTAAAAGGACAAATTGGGGTTAAAGCTAATAAGGTAGAACTAAGAGGTAATATTGGACCATGAGCTGATAAATTATAAGCAGTACTTCCAGCAGGAGTAGAAACCAATATACCATCACAAACTAGATTATTTATTTTCATTTTATTATCTATTTTTACCCTAACATTTGCTGCAAACCTATTTTGTCTTAGCAAAGATACTTCATTTAAAGACAAAGCATTATAAGTTTTATTATTGATATCAGTTACTTTCATTTGTACAGGGTTTAATCTTGTTTCTTTTGAAATACTAATTCTGTGAAGCAGGTTATCAGGTTGATAATTATTCATTAAAAAACCTATAGTTCCTCTATTCATACCAAATATCTTTTTTTTTAAATAAACTTCATCATTAATTAATGACAATATGGTGCCATCACCGCCCAATACAACAACAATGTTAGCTACTTTAAGGTCATAGTTATTATATTTTTGTGATAAAACTTTTAATGTGTGTTGAGCCTTTTTTGATTTAGCAGCTAAGAAAAAAGGTTTAATTTTTTTCATCTTTTTTAGCCGCCAGTGACGCTCATATGTCTATTAACCGATGGAGAATGCTTTCTTCTTATAACGAAATCGTGTCCTTTAGGTTTTCTAGAAATAGCTTCTGTTATAGCATTTTTAAGTTCAACTCTCCAGTTCTCTGATCTTGCAGCGTTTGTAAAATCAGCTGAATCTTCTTGACCTAAACACATATAAAGTTTTCCTGTACAGGTTAAACGCACCCTATTACATAATTCACAGAAGTTATGTGTTAATGGGGTTATAAAGCCTACTTTGTGTCCAGTCTCTTGGACACTAAAGTATCTAGAGGGACCTCCTGTATAATACTTACTTGATTTCAAAGTATATTCCTTAGAAAGTGTTTCTTTTACTTTAGATAATGGTAAAAATTGGTCAGTTCTATCTACATCAATTTCCCCTAAAGGCATAGTTTCTATATATGTAATGTCACATTTTTTAGAGTGAGCCCATTTTAAAATATCATTTAATTCAAATTCATTAGTCTCTTTAAGTGCTACCGTATTTATTTTTATTTTTAGACCAACTTCTAATGCTTTATCAATGCCTTTTAAAACTTGATCCAGATCACCACGTCTTGTTAAAAACTTAAAAAGTTTTGGTTTTAAAGTGTCAATTGATACATTAATTCTTCTTACTCCATAATCGAATAGTTGTTCTGCATATTTTTCTAATTGAGACCCATTAGTTGTTAATGTGAGTTCTGATAATTGATTTTTTTTAATATAGGATCCTAAATTTTTAAATAATGACATAACATTTTTTCTTACTAGAGGTTCGCCTCCGGTTATTCTAATTTTCTTGGTGCCTAAATCAATAAATGAAATACAGATTCTTTCTAGCTCATCTAAAGTTAAAAGGTCTTTCTTTGGAAGAAACTTCATATTTTCTGCCATGCAATATTGACAACGAAAATCACATCTATCTGTTACCGATACTCTAAGATAATTTACAGGTCTTTTATATGGATCTATTAACATATGTGTATTATATACACTTGTGCATAATTAATTCAATCTTTTTTGATTAAAATATTTTTTTTTATATAATAATAAATATGATTGAAACTAAATCAGATTGGAAGGATTTAAGAGATGGCATAAGGTCTATTTTCAAGAAATTTCCTGAGACTTATTGGAGAGATTTAGACATTAAAAGAGAATATCCTAGTAAATTTGTGAAAAGTTTGACTGAAGCTGGATACTTAGCCTGCTTAATACCTGAGAAGTATGGTGGTAGCGGTTTGAGCATAAGGGCTGCTTCAGTAATTTTAGAAGAAATTCACAGGAATGGAGGAAACGGTGCAGCTTGTCACGCACAAATGTATATTATGGGTTCATTACTAAAATATGGATCTGATATTTTAAAGGAAAAATATCTGTTTGATATAGCTAACGGTAATTTGAGGCTTCAAGCATTTGGAGTAACTGAACCAACTAGTGGTACTGATACTTTGTCAATTCAAACTAGAGCTAAAAAAAAAGGTAATAAATATATCATCAATGGACAAAAAGTATGGACAAGTAGAGCAGAATACTCAGATTTAATTATGCTTTTAGTAAAGACCAACCAAGAAGCTAAAGATAGTAAAAATTCTTTATCGCTCTTTCTTATAGATATGAGAAAACATATAGGAAAAGAAATTATAATAAAGTCAATAAGGACAATGGTAAATCACTCTACAACAGAGATATTTTTTGATAACCTAGAAGTAGATGAGAGTTGTATAATTGGTGAAGAAGGGCAAGGTTTTAAATATATTTTAAACGGACTTAATGCCGAGCGATTATTAATTGCTTCTGAATGCATTGGAGATGCAAAATATTTTATTGATAAAAGTGTAGAATATGGAAATAAGAGAGAAGTTTTTGGAAGACCAATAGGCAAAAACCAAGGTATTCAATTTCCGGTTGCTAAAGCATATTCACGAACATTTGCCGCTGAACTTGTTTTAATTGAGGGATGTAATTTATTTAATAGAGGACAAGATTGTGGTAAGGAAGCAAATATATCAAAATTATTAGCAGCTGAAGCTTCTTGGGAAGCTGCGGAGGCTGCAATGCAAACATTTGGCGGTTTTTCTTTTGCAGAAGAATATAATATCGAGAGAAAGTTTAGAGAAACTAGACTTTATCAAATTGCCCCAGTATCTACAAATATGATATTAGCATATGTTGCACATAAAGTTTTAGGTTTTCCGAGGTCTTATTAAAAGGTGAAAAATTACTTTAAAGATAAATTAATAGTTTCAATTGAACAGGCAGTAGCAGCTCCATATTGTACAGCAAAGCTTGCGGATGCAGGAGCAAGAGTAATAAAAGTAGAGCGCAAAGAAGGAGATTTTGCTAGGTATTATGATGACTTTGTAAAGGGAGATAGTACTTACTTTGTTTGGCTAAATAGGGGTAAAGAAAGTTTAGTTGCTAATATAAAAAATAATGAAGATGTGAAACTTCTAAAAAAAATAATTTCAAAAGCTGATGTTTTTGTTCAAAACTTAGGGCCAGGTGTTTTAAAAAAAGTAGGGCTAGATAGTTCTACTTTAAGAAAGAAGTATCACTCTTTAATTACTTGTGACATTTCAGGTTTTGGAGAAACAGGACCCTATTCAAAATTAAAAGCATATGATTTATTAGTACAAGCTGAAACAGCACTATGCAGTTTAACTGGCACACCAGATGCTCCAGGAAGAGTGGGAGTGTCTGTATGTGATATAGCCTGTGGAATGAATGCTTATAGTTTAATTTTAGAAGCGCTTATTAAAAAAGAGTTTTCTGGTAAAGGATCAGCTATAAAAATTTCTTTATTTGAGAGTCTAAGTGAATGGATGAATGTACCTTTTCTTCAATATTTCTATACTAAAAGTGCTCCTAAAAGAGTAGGTTTATCACATCCATCAATAGTACCTTACGGAGCTTTTTTAACTAAAGATAATAAAAACATTTTGTTTTCTATTCAAAATGAACGTGAATGGAGAGCATTTTCAAAAGAAATAATTAAAGTTTCAAAAATATCAGAGTCTAAATATAAAACACCTAGCTTAAGATTAATTAATAAAGAAAGTTTAAATAGTTTAATAACTAGAGAGTTCAGCAAATTAAGTTCTAATATTTTAATTAAAAAATTTAAAAAATTAAAAATAGCTTTTGGGCTTTTAAATTCTATCAAAGATTTTTCTAATCATCCGCAATTAAAAAAATCTTATGTTACAAAAAAAAATAAAAAGTTTGTTTTTGTTCCTCCAGTGACTATAGAAAATAAAAAAAGCTTTGGTAAGATCCCTGAATTAGGAGAACATTCATTAAAGATAAGAAAAGAGTTCAAAACACAATGAAGACAAATACAAATTTTGATCTTATTGATAAAAATAAAGTTAATTTTCTTGAAAATATTCTTGGTAGTAAATTTTTGTATAAAAAAAAAATAGTTCCATATGGAGCACATTGGATATTCTTTAATGAAAACTTTAATAAAAAAGATTTAGGCTTTGATGGGCACCCTAAAAGAGGTAAAAATATTCCTTTACTAAAAGGGTATAAAAGAATGTTTGCAGGAGCCAATTTAGTTTTTAAGAAAAAAATTTATTTTGAAGATAAAATAAAAAAAATAACGGTAATTAAACCGTTAATTAAAAAGAAGTCTGATAATGAAAATATTTACTTTTTAAATTTAGCAAATACTTTTTTCAGAGATAACTTAGAGGTTTTACAAGAAACTCAAACAATTGTTTTTGTTAAAAATAATCATGTTTCTAATAAAGGTAAAAAAAAATCTAATAATATTAATTTAAAATTGTTACATAAAAAAAAATTTAAATTTAATAACATAGATTTATTTAGATATTCAGCATTAACTTATAATAGTCATAGGATTCACTATGACTTAGATTATACTACTAATGTTGAGGGACATAAAAATTTATTGGTGCATGGCCCTTTAACAGCCACTTTCGTTATTAATGAAATAAATAGCTTCATAAAAAAAGATATCAGCAGATATAGTTTTTCATTATTAAAGCCTATTTATGTAAATGAAAAGATAACCTTAAAGTTATATAGGTCGAGATTAGACAAGTCAGTGATAGTTGCTAAAGTATTAAAAGAGAAAAATGATATTGCCTTTTCATCTGAAATACAATTAATAAGTTAATTAAAGTTTTCTATAGCATAAAAAGATTTTTTTATTGTGTTTTGCAATGAAGAGGCTAAAGGCAGATATGTATTACAAAAAAAGGATGCTGTATTAATTTTTTCTTTAGCAAATTTGTTATTCTTGTCTTTTAAAATTATAAGTTGTGCTTTGTTAGCAGAATCTAACATTACCCAACCACCTAATACCCAGCCAAACATATTTAAAAATGGTGTAGCTCCTGCGGCTGAAATTTCCGGATTTTCTTCATACTTATTAATTAACCAAACGCTACAATCTTCAATAATATCAAGGCTTTTAAATAATAACTCTCCCATTTCTCTTAAATTATTATTTTCACTATTTATAGCTAACTCTGCGGTATTTTTAATTATTTGTAATACTTTTTTATAAGTTTCACCATTCTCTTGGAAAAGTTTTCTTCTTAATAAATCTAATGCTTGAATTCCGTTAGTCCCTTCATAAATTGCTAATATTCTACAATCCCGATAATATTGCGCAGCTCCTGTATCTTCTATAAAACCCATACCTCCATGAACTTGCACACCTAAAGAGGTAATATAAATTGATTGATCGGTACACCATGCTTTAACAATAGGAGTTAACAAATTAGAAATAAAAAGGCATTCTTTTCCTTCAGGAGAATTTGGGAAGTTTTTATATTTATCTATAAAATTACCAGTTGTAACTGCAAGTCCACGCATTGCTTCAGTTTGAGATTTCATTTCCATTAACATTCTTTTTACATCTGGATGTTTTATTATCTCAACATGCCCTGTGATGTTCTTATTTAATGAATAGCCTTGTATCCTCTCTTTAGAAAAACTTAGCGCCTTTTGATAAGCTCTTTCAGATATAGCTAAACCCTGCACCCCCACATTTAATCTAGCATTATTCATCATTGTAAACATTGCTTTTAAACCTTGATTAGGTTCGCCAACAAGCTCACCAATTGCGCCTTCATTTTCTCCAAAACTTAAAACACAAGTAGGGCTTGCATGATGACCTAGTTTATGTTCTACAGAAACAACCTTAATATCGTTTTTCACTTTGGTTCCTTTATCATTAAAATAATATTTAGGAACTAAAAAAAGAGAAATACCTCTTACTCCTTCAGGAGCATTAGGCAACTTAGCTAATACAAGGTGAATAATATTATCACTCATATCTTGATCTCCGTGAGTAATATAAATTTTTGTTCCTTTGATTAAAAATTTTTTATCTTTTTCAATTGCTTTAGTTTTGATTGAAGATAGATCAGATCCAGCATGTGGTTCAGTTAAGTTCATGGTACCACTCCACTTACCGGAAATCAGATTAGGTAAATAATATTCTTTTTGCTTTTCATTGCCATGACTTTCTAGAAGTTCCACTGCTCCTTGAGTTAACATATTATTAGTAGCGAAACTCATATTAGTTGAATGCCAAATTTCGTTAATCATTACTACTGCTGCTAAAGGTAAATCTTGACCCCCATATTTTTTTTCACCTATGATTGAAAACCAACCAGTATTAACAAATTTTTTATAAGCTTTAATAAAGCTTTCAGGCATTCTTACCACACCATTTTCTAGTTTAATTCCCTTTTGATCACCTTCTTGATTTATTGTATCTAATTCATCACAAGCGAACTTACCTGCTTCTTCAATAATCATTTTTAAACTATCAAAAGATAGTTCCTTATTATTTATATTTTTTAAATAATTATCAATATCCAATAGATTAGTTAGAATGAAAGACATATCTTCTACAGGAGCTGTATATTTTTCCATAATTTTCCTTTAATTAAATATTTTCCCGGGGTTCATTATATTGTTGGGGTCTAACAATTTTTTTAAATTATATTTTATTATAAACTCTTCCTTAGAAGTATATTTTTTAAATTCCTTCTTTTTGATTAAACCAATACCATGTTCAGCAGAGAAGCTTCCTCCTAAATCATGTACCAATTTAAATATATTACTATTAACCTTTTTATGCAATTTATTAAAAACTAACATAGACATTGTTTTAGGTTTAGAAACATTGTAGTGAAGGTTACCTTCAGCAAGGTGTCCAAATATCAAAATATTATTTTTACGAAAGTCAGTAAGAAATTTTCTAGCTTTTTTAATAAATAATGGAATTTTTTCTATGGGTATCGAAATATCATGTTTAATAGATTTACCATTAAGTTTTTGTGCTTCTGATAAAAGTTCTCTTGTTTTCCAAATATTATTATATTGTTTTAAATTTTGAGGAATAATAGCATCAAATATTATTTTATTTTTAATTGATTTACCAATGATATCACTTATTTTTTTTTCTAAATTTACATTGTCATAAGAAGATAACTCTACTATTGCATACCAATTGTATTGATTATCAAACGGTATAGGTATGTCATTGTAAAATTTATTGATAAGATTTAGGCCAATATTTGTATTAATTTCAAAAGAGCTAAAATATTCATAGCAATCATTTTTTATGATTTTAAGGAAGTTTATTAAATTATTAATTGTATCAGTTGCTACAATAGCCATTGTTTTTTTCTTAATTTCTGGAAATAGCCTTATTTTAACCTTAGTTATTATTCCCAAGGTCCCCTCAGAGCCGATATGAAGATATTTTGGATCAAACCCTCTATTATCTTTTTCTATATTTTTAATAGAATTAATGATTTCTCCATTAGGAAGGACAACTTCAATGCCTTCAACTAATTCCTTTGTCATCCCGTATTTTAAAACAGCTGCTCCCCCAGCATTAGTAGAAATATTTCCTCCTATTGTACAAGAACTTTCAGAAGGCAAAGAAAGAGGAAAAAATCTATTATTTTCAAAAGCTATTTTTTTAATTAATAATAAAGGACAGCCTGCTTGAACTATCATGTAAAAGCCATCTTTACTAACTTCAATAATTTTATCCATTTTTTCTGTGGAAAGAAGAACTTCTCTACCATTTTTATTTGGCACGGTTCCTCCGCATAAACCTGTTCTACCACCTTGAGGTACGATTGATATTTTATTTTTATTACAAAATTTTACAATTTTTACTACGTCTGCAGTATTTTTAGGGAGCATTAGTAAAGATGATTTTCCTTGAATATTTCCCCTTTGTTCATATAAATGAGACTTTAACTTTTCAATGTTATCTGTCCATATAGTCTTGTTTAATTTATCTTTAAGTTTTTTTATTTTATTTGACATTGGTTTTATCATTAAAGGCAGCTCTTTTTAAACGATCATTGATAGCTATTCCTAAACCAAGTTTAGGTATTTTTTGCACTGCAATTCTACTACATTTTTTTTTATCTAAAGATCTTAACATTTTATATAAATTTTTAGCACTTTCTTTCAAACATTTTTTTTCACTTAAAGTTAGAGCTATACCTTTAAAACTTTTTGGAATAGTTCCAAAAGCAAGCCATGCCTCATTTTTCCTAGGTCTAAGGGCATTTATTCTTAACGAGGTATCAGGCTTATAATGAGAATTAGACAGTCCTGGAGAAATGAACACTTTTAATTTTTCTTTATTATCATTATCATATAGAGGCATAATCGAATTAAGTTCCTTTTTATTTATACCACCATGTCTGATAATCTTTGCTTTTTTTTTTGTTAAGTCAATAACAGTAGATTCTAAACCAATTAATGAGTCGCCCCCATCTAAAATAACGGATATTTTTCCATTTAATTCTTCATAAACATCACTTGCACTTGTGGGACTTATTTTACCATATCGATTAGCGCTTGGAGCCGCCAACGGTATTTTAAGTTTACTTAAAATTCTTAAAAATACGCTATTAGATGGGACCCTTACGGCTATGGTATTCATGTTTGATAAAGCAGATTTACAAATAGACCTATTTTTTACTTTGGCTACTAAAGTTAAAGGGCCAGGCCAAAATCTATTAGCTAAGTCTACAGCTCTTGAGTCTTTATGTATATCATTCAGGGCATCATTTATATTTGAGTAATGAATGATTAAAGGGTTACTTTTTGGTCTATTTTTGATTTTATATATATTTTCAATTGTCTTTTTACTATCACATCTACCTGCTAACCCATACACAGTTTCAGTAGGCAATCCGATCACTTCCCCTGCTTTTAATCTTGCTACAACTTCTGAGATATTTTTATTATTATTTTTTTTAATTATAGTTCTAAGCTTCAAAGTGTAATTCCTATGCCTTAAAGTTAATTGTTATTTTATCATTCTTACAGTAATATAATTTATTTATACAAATTAGCAAATTGATTGGAGATAAGAATTATGAAGTTAGTAAGGTTTGGAAAACTAGGTAGAGAAAAACCAGGAATAATAGACGAAGAGGGGCAGATAAGAGATTTATCTACAAAGTTAAAAGATATAGATAGCAAGGCTATTAACCCAAACTCTCTAAAACTTGTACAAAGAGTAAACTTAAAAAAACTTAATATTGTTAGAGGGAAACCTAGGTTAGGTGTCCCTGTTTCTGATATAGGTAAAATTGTCTGTATAGGCTTAAATTATGTAGATCATGCTAAAGAAGTGGGTTCACCACTACCCAAAGAACCAATCATTTTTTTAAAGCCTACATCTTCTTTATCTGGGCCAAATGATGAAGTAATGCTACCTAAAGGAATAATACCAAAAAAGGGAAAAACTCCTTCAAGACTAGTAGATAGCAAGCGATCTGACTGGGAAGTCGAACTTGGTATAGTAATTGGTGATAAAGCTAGATCTGTACCAGAGTCTAAAGCTATGCAATATGTTGCAGGATATACCATTGTAAATGATGTTTCAGAAAGGGCTTATCAACTTGATGCTGCTGCAGGTCAATGGACTAGAGGTAAAGGGTGTGATACTTTTTGTCCAGTAGGGCCTTGGCTAGTGACTAAAGATGAAATTTCAAGACCTCAGAATTTGTCTATATGGTTAGAGTTAAATGGTAAAAAAATGCAGAATGGAAATACTAAGACTATGGTTTTTAACATAAAAGAATTAATTTCTTATGTGAGCCATTATATGACGCTTTATCCGGGGGACATAATAGCAACTGGTACTCCTCCAGGAGTGGGTATGGGAATGAAGCCTCCAAGGTACTTAAAAAAAGGCGACGAGATGAAATTAGGCATTGATGGCTTAGGTGTACAAATACAAAAAGTAATTACTTGGAAAAAATAAATTATAGTTTTAAATAGATGACAAAAATATTTGCTCATTGTTTTCTAGATGAAAGTCAGAAAAAATTTCTAGAAGATAATTTTTTTGTAAATGTGCATAATGCTAATGAAAAAATATTATCACCTGAAGAATTAATTGCACACGCTAGTGGTTTTGAAGGAGTCATAAGTCAGGGTAATATTATAAGTAATGAATATATTAAAAAAAATTGTAATATATTGAAGGTTATATCTAATGTTTCAGTAGGTTATGATAATGTTGATGTAGAGTTTGCAACTAAATACAATATTGCAATTTTTAATACCCCAAATATTTTAAATGATGCTGTGGCTGATTTAGCTATGGGTTTACTGATAGCATCAGCTAGAAAAATTTGCTCAGGTAATAATTATGTAAAAGCAGGAAAGTGGAAAAAAAATTCTTGGCCACTTTTTTTAGGAGAAGATTTAAACGAACAAATACTTGGGATAATAGGTATGGGTAATATAGGAAAAAAAGTTGCCACCAGAGCGAGCGCATTTAATCTAAAAATTTTGTATCATAATAGAAAAAAACTTAATCATAAAGATGAAACTAGTTTTAATGCATCTTATTCAAGCTTAAGGCATTTACTGAATGTAAGTAAATTTGTTTTATTATTGTGTCCGTTAACTGATCAGACAAGACATTTAATGAAAAAAGAAACATTTGCTTTAATGAGAAAAGATGCTTTTATAATAAATTTAGCCAGAGGTAAAATTATCAAAGAAGATGATTTGGTAGAAGCTTTAGAAAATAAAGTTATAGCAGGTGCAGGTTTAGATGTTTTTGAATTTGAACCTAAAGTTAGTAAGCAATTAATGAGTATGGAAAATACTGTTTTAATGCCTCATGCAGGAAGCGCAACATATACAACTAGAAGATCTATGGTAGAACTTGCATGTAAAAATATAACTAACTTCTTGTTACATAATGTTAAAGATAATTTGGTAAATAAAACTTTACAGCGATATGAATAAACAACAATTTAAAAATAAAACAGTTCTAATTACAGGCGGTGTTCAAGGTATTGGCTTTGAGTGTGCAAAAAAGTTTCAGTCTTTTGGCAGTAAAGTAATAGTTACTTGTAAATCTCAAGCTAGTTATGATTTTTTTGAAAAAAATTCTTCGAAAGAGAATATTCAATTAGAAAAATTAGATTTAACTAATGAAATTTCTATAGATATTCTTCATCAGAAAATAGATAAGCTAGATATATTAATTAATAATGCTACTTTATTGAAAGGAGGAATTGAATACAGAATAGAAAACTTTTCTGATGTTGTTAACGTAAATTTAATGGGTTTAATGAGAATTTGTCATACTTTTTTACCA
The DNA here is from genome assembly GCA_902615805.1 of Rhodospirillaceae bacterium. Classification (GTDB taxonomy): domain Bacteria; phylum Pseudomonadota; class Alphaproteobacteria; order TMED109; family TMED109; genus TMED131. The sequence goes on along the minus strand of CACMQH010000001.1, from coordinate 37,465 downwards.
AAATTGGCCTTGTCAGAAGGAAATATAATTAATATTGGTTCAATATTTACAAAATCGACAATGAAAAATGCACCCTCCTATACTGCTACAAAGAGTGCTGTTGAATCTTTAACAAAGTCAATGGCATCTTGTTGGGCAGAACATAAAGTTAGAGTAAATTGTATAGCCCCAGGCTTTATAGAAGGTAAGACTCTTAATAAAATTTTAGAAGAAGAGGACAATATAAATAATATTAAAGATAGAATACCATTCAAAAGATTTGGTTATCCTAAAGAAGTTGTAGAAGCAATAATATTTTTAGCTTCAAAAAACTCTTCTTATATTACAGGGTCAACCATTTGTGTAGATGGCGGCTATTCTATAGGATAATCAAGTTTAATCTAAGGGGACAGATGAATTACGAAAAATATTTTGAAGAAACTATAAATAAGATTAAAAGTGAAGGAAGGTATAGAATATTTATAGATATATTAAGAAATGTTCAAAATTTTCCTAATGCTACAAAATATAATGATAAAAATGAAGCAATAAATAACGTAACAGTCTGGTGTAGTAATGATTATTTAGGAATGGGACAAAATACTAATGTAATAAATGCAATGAAAAAAGCATTAGATACTTGTGGCGCAGGTTCTGGTGGTACTAGAAATATTTCAGGGACAACTCACTATCATGTTTTACTAGAAAAAGAATTAGCAGACCTTCATAATAAAGAATCAGCATTATTATTTACTTCAGGTTATATTTCAAATGAAGCTACATTATCAACTCTTGCTTCTACACTTCCAAATTGTTATGTATTTTCAGATGAGTTAAATCATTCTTCGATGATACAAGGTATTAGGGCTAGTGGTGCTAAAAAAATTATATTTAGGCATAATGATGTGGAGGATCTTCAAAAGAAAATAAAGGAATTAGATAAAGATACTCCTAAAATTATCGCATTTGAGTCTGTATATTCTATGGATGGTGATATTGCTCCAATTGAACATATAGCAGAGGTTGCAAAAAACTATAATGCATTAACTTATTTAGATGAAGTGCATGCAGTGGGGATGTATGGAGATAGGGGCGGTGGTATTTCACAAGAGTTAGGAATAAGTAATCAGATTGACATAATAGAGGGTACTTTAGCTAAGGCATATGGTGTAATGGGCGGTTATATTACAGGTAATAAATATTTAGTTGATACAGTTAGATCTTTCGCATCAGGTTTTATTTTTACTACCTCAATACCTCCGACAATAGCAGCTGGAGCGATTGAATCAGTAAAACATTTAAAAATAAGCAATATAGAAAGAACTAAACAAAAAGAAGCAGTTAAGGAATTAAAACAAAAATTAACGGATACTGAAATTCCAATAATCCAAAACAACAGTCACATAATACCAATTTTAGTTGGTGATCCTGATTTATGTAAAAAAGCTTCTGATTTACTTTTAGAAGAATATAATATTTATGTTCAACCTATTAATTATCCTACTGTTCCTAGAGGAACTGAAAGATTAAGGGTTACTCCCACTCCTTTACATAATACAAAGATGATTAATTACTTTATTGACTCAATTAAAAAAGTTTGGTCAAATCTAAATTTAAATAAGAAAAATTGTAATGAGAAAACTTCTTTCTAGTCTCCTTGTTTTGCTAGCAACGATTAGCTTCACATTCTCATCTTTTGCAGTTCAGATAGATGAAAAAATAAATGAAATTTTAAATCCAGTATCCGCTATAGTAGTAAGTATAGTTTTCTTTTCAGTAGAAATTTTTGAGGGAATTAAAGTACCACTAATTGTAGTTTGGCTTATAGTTGCAGCTGTATTTTGTACCATATATTTTGGTTTTGTAAATATAAGGCATTTTGGAACAGCAATTAAAATATTTAGGTCTAATGAAAAAAATGCACCCGGAGAGGTATCTCACAAACAAGCTCTTTGGACAGCATGTGCTGCTACAGTAGGGTTGGGAAATATTGCAGGTGTAGCAATAGCTGTTAGCCTAGGAGGGCCTGGAGCAACTTTTTGGATGATAGTTGCAGGTTTGCTAGGAATGTCACTAAAGTTTTGCGAATGTACTTTAGGTGTAAAATATAGAGTAATTAATGAGGATGGTTCAATATCTGGAGGACCTATGTATTATCTCTCAGCTGGACTAAAGGAAATAGGGTTAGCAAATTTAGGAAAATATTTAGCTATATTTTTTTCCATTTGTTGTATAGGGGGTGCTTTAGGTGGTGGGAATATGTTTCAAGCTAATCAATCTTTTCAGCAATTTTTAAATATAACTGGAGGAGAGACGTCTTTTTTTTCAGATAAAGCATGGCTTTATGGTTTAATTATGGCTGTATTACTAGGGGCTGTAATAATAGGAGGCATTAAAAGTATTGCTAAAGTAACAGAAAAGTTAGTACCTTTTATGGCACTGATTTATGTTTCTGCTGCTTTAATAATTATAATATTAAATTATGATTTAATTTTTGATGCTTTCAAACTTATAATAAATGGTGCTTTTACTGGAGAAGGAGTTGCTGGTGGATTTGTAGGAGTATTAATTCAGGGCTTTAGAAGAGCAGCTTTTTCAAATGAAGCTGGTTTAGGATCAGCGCCTATAGCACATTCAGCGGTTAAAACAAATTATCCAGTAACAGAAGGATTTGTATCATTGTTAGAACCATTTATTGATACTGTAATCATATGCACTATGACTGCTCTAGTGATAATAATTACCGGTATGCACTTGGAGAGTGAGGGATTAGGTGGAATAGAGTTAACTTCAAGGGCATTTGAAAAAGATATTACATTTTTCCCCTATATTTTGGCAATTGCTGCTATATTATTTGCTTTTTCTACAATGATATCTTGGTCATATTATGGCTTAAAGTCATGGACTTATCTATTTGGTAAAAGTAAAAATAATGAAAATATATTTAAGTTTATATATTGTTTATTTGTAATTTTTGGATCAAGTTTAAGTATTGGAGCAGTAATTGACTTATCTGACTCTATGATGTTCTTAATGGCTTTATTTAATATTGTAGGAGTCTATTTATTAGCATCAAAGGTTAAAAAAGAACTAAATACATATTTAAAAATTAAATTAAGTGAATAAACAATTGATATTTATAATAACAATTGTAATTTAATTATTAGGATTTATTATGGATAATGTTAAAGAAAAAATTGCAATAGCGTCTGATCATGCTGGATTTGAGCTTAAAGAGAAAATCAAACTTAATCTAGAAGAAAATGGATATGGAGTTTTAGATTTAGGTACTAATAGCGAAGAGGCAGTTGACTATCCAGATTATGGAAAAGTACTAGCTCAAAATATTTTAAAAGGAAATGTTAAAAAGGGAATAGCTTTATGTGGTACAGGGATTGGTATTTCTATTGCAGCTAATAGATTTACAGGTATTAGAGCTGCTTTATGTAGTAATAAGGAAATGGCAGTACAAGCTAGAAAACACAATAATGCAAACATAATTGCTTTAGGAGCAAGAAGCATAGATCTTCAATGTGCAAATAAATGCGTAGACGCTTTTTTGAACACAGAGTTTGAAGGAGAAAGACATATAAATAGGTTGGAAAAGATTGAAAAGGCAACACTACATAAGGAAGATATAGATTTAGAAAATGCAGTACTAAATGAGTTAAATAGACAAAAATATACAATTGAACTTATAGCTTCTGAAAACTTTGCATCCAGAAATGTTATGAGATATCAAGGGTCTGTTTTAACTAATAAATATGCAGAGGGATATCCAGGAAAAAGATATTATGGTGGATGTGAATTTGTAGATGTTGCAGAAAATTTAGCTATAGATAGATTAAAGCGGTTATTTGGATGTGCCTGGGCTAATGTTCAACCTAATTCAGGATCACAAGCAAATCAAGCAGTTTTTCTAGCTTTATTAAAGCCAGGAGATACCATTTTAGGAATGTCTTTATCGGCTGGAGGACACCTTACTCACGGTGCAGGACCTAATCAATCAGGAAAATATTTTAATTCAGTGCACTATGGTGTTAAAAAAGATGATGGAAAAATTGATTATGATGAAGTTAGATTATTAAGTAAAAAACATAAGCCAAAAATGATCATAGCGGGTGCATCAGCATATTCTTCCAAAATTGATTTTAAGCTTTTTAGAGAAATAGCTAATGAAGTAGGGGCCTACCTTCTAGTAGATATGGCCCATTATTCTGGTTTAATTGCAAGTAAAGTTTATCCTGACCCAATACCTTATGCTGATGTTTGTACATCAACTACACATAAAACTTTACGGGGTCCTAGGGGTGGTATTATAATTAGTAATGATGAGGATCTAGGAAAGTTAATAGATAAAGCCGTATTTCCTGGGTTACAGGGAGGTCCGCTTATGCATGTTATTGCAGCTAAAGCTGCTGCATTTAAGGAGGCATTATCAGACGATTTTAAAGAATATAGCAAACAAACTCTTCTAAATGCTAAAGCTATTTGTAGTTCATTAAAAGAAAATAATTTTGAAGTGGTATCAGGAGAAACATCTTGTCATATGCTATTGATAGATTTGAGTAATAAAGAAGTTACTGGTAAATTAGCAGAAAAGGCTTTAGATGATGCAGGTATTACTTGCAATAAAAATTCTATCCCATTTGATAATAAGTCCCCTTTTGTAACATCAGGAATAAGAATAGGAACAGCAGCTGGAACCACCAGAGGATTTAAGGAGGAACAATTTAAATATGTTGGAAATCTTATAAGTGAGGTAATTGATTCTTTAAAAAAATCTGATGATGAAATATCAAAAACTGCAGATTTAGTGCGAAGTAAAGTACTTGATTTATGTAATAAATTTCCTCTTTACTAGTAATTTAATATGAAGTGTCCTTTTTGTAATAATACTGAAACTCAAGTAAAAGATTCAAGGCCTACTGAAGATGGTTCAGCTATAAGAAGAAGGAGGCTTTGTCCCGCATGTGGATCAAGGTTCACCTCGTTTGAAAGAGTACAATTAAGGGACCTAACGGTAATAAAAAAAGATGGTAAAAGAGCAGTATTTAATAGAGACAAATTAGCTAACTCAATATTAACTGCATTAAGAAAAAGAAAAGTTGATACTGAAAGAGTTGAAAAATTAATAAGTGGTATTGTAAGAAGGTTGGAGAGCTCAGGGGAAGTAGATATCCCATCGCATATGATTGGACAATTAGTAATGGAGTCTTTATCTGAAATAGATCAAGTAGCTTACGTTAGGTTTGCTTCCGTATATAAAAATTTTCGAGAGGTACAAGACTTCGAGAACTTTTTGGGTGAATTAAAAGACCATAAAAAATAATTATTATGGATTCATTTTGGTTAAATTCTGCATTTTACCAAGCACATTGCTCCTTAGGAAATACAGGAAAAAATCCTGCTGTTGGATGCATACTGGTAAATAATAATAAAGTAGTAGGTGTAGGTTCTACATCTAAAAATGGTAGACCTCATGCAGAAGAAAATGCTATTAAAATGGCTGGCAAAGAAGTAATAGGTTCTACAATATACATAACATTAGAACCCTGCAATTTATCTGATAATTGTTTTTCATGTACAAAAATAATTATTAATTCAGGTATTAAAAAAGTAGTAATAGGAGCACTCGATCCTAACCCCTTAACTTATAAAAAAGGTTATAATGAATTAATTAAAAACGGTATAAATGTAGTTTTAAAAAAAGTTTCATTTCAAAATTTTTTAATAAACTTCTCACAGCTTAGCACTCATTTAAATAATAGACCTATGATAGGTTTAAAAATGGCAGTATCTTTAGATGGGAATATCACAAATACAATAACTGAAAATCAATGGATTACCTCAAAGTTTTCAAGAGAGCATGTCCATCAAATTAGAAGTCTTTATGATGCAGTTATGGTTGGTACTAATACTATGTTATCAGATAACCCATCACTAGATGTTAGAATTTTTGGATATAAGCAAAATAATCATAGAATAGTTTTTGATAAAAATTTGATTATAAACCCCAAAAGTAATTTATTTAAAAACATAAAAAAAAATCCGCTTATAATTTTTACAAAAAAAATTACAAATAAAAAGAAATATAAAAAATTATTATCATTGGGGGCTATTATTAATGAGATAAAATTAAATAATAAAAAAAACCTTTGCCTAGATGCTTTTCTTAAAAAAATTAAGATTAGTAAAATAAAGTCTATTTTATTGGAAGGCGGATCTAAGATTGCAACTTCTTTTTTAAATAAAGATTTAATTGATATAATTTACTTGTATAGATCTAATAAATTTACAGGGAAAGAGTCTTTAAATGTAGTTGATAAAATAAAAAATATTGATGATTTTGAACTTTTTAATACAGTTGATTTAAGTAACGAAAAGTTAGAAATTTGGATAAATAAAAATATAAAAAAATGGCACAGGTAATATATGTTTACAGGAATAGCTACAAATTATGGAATAATAAAAAATATTAAAGAAAAAAGAAGCAATGAATACACTATAGAAAGTGATATTGATCTATCAGAAGTTAAAATTGGAAGTTCTATTATGTGTTCAGGTATTTGTCTAACAGTAATCAATAAGAACAATAAAAGTTTTGCGGTTAATGTGTCTGAGGAAACTTTAAATGTTTCTAATGCAATAAATTGGAAAAAAGGTACTAAATTAAATTTAGAAAAGTCATTAAAAGTAGGAGATGAGTTAGGTGGTCACATTGTTACAGGCCATATTGATGATACAACTAGACTGCTTAGAAAAAGAGTATTAAAAAAGTCATCAGAATTAATTTTTGAATTACCACATAACCTGCAAAAGTATGTTTGTAAAAAAGGATCAATTGCATTAGATGGAATCTCACTCACAGTAAATAGTGTTGAAGAAAAAAGCTTTTCCGTTAGCATAATTCCTCATACTTCTAAGGTCACAACTTTAGGTAATATACAAAAAGATGATATAGTAAATATAGAAATTGATATTTTAGCTAGATACATAGAGAATAATATTAAAAATATAAAGTAGGAATATGTTAAAACTTTCAAATATTGAAAAAATTGTAGAAGATGCTAGAAATGGAAAATTGTTTGTTTTAGTTGATGATGAAAATAGGGAAAATGAGGGTGATTTAATTTTTCCTGCTCAATTAATAACTCCAGATATTATTAATTTTATGGCAAAATATGGAAGAGGTTTAATATGTCTTGCTCTTACAAAAGATAGGGCTAAAGAATTAGACCTAAAAAAGATGGATAGAAGAAATTCAAGTAAATTTGATACTGCTTTTACGACATCTATTGAAGCTAAAGAAGGTATTACAACAGGAATATCAGCAGCAGATAGATCTACAACTATTCAAACAGCTATAGATGATAATAAAAGTAAGGAAGACATTAGTACTCCAGGGCATATTTTCCCATTAATTGCAAGAGATGGAGGAGTGCTGTCTAGAGCCGGTCATACAGAAGCAGCTGTAGATATTGCCAGACTTGCTGGTTTAAAACCAGCTGCAGTTATATGTGAAATTATGAATGATGATGGAAGTATGGCTAGACTGGAAGACTTAAAAGAGTTCTGTAAATCTCATAACATTAACATTGCAACTATTGAAGAGCTAATAAGGTGGAGAGTTAGAAATGATCCTATTGTAAAAATAAAATACACTGATCAGCTAGTTACTAAGATAGCTGGTAACTTTAAATTTTTTTGCTATTCAAATAAAATAGACGATACAGAACATTTTGCATTAGTAAAAGGGGATATAGAAGAAGATGATGAAGTTTTAGTAAGAGTGCAAAAGCTTAATTATATTAGTGACTTATTTCAAGGTACTTTATCAAAAAATAATTCTTACGAAAAAGAGGTATCTATAAATAGAATAATATTAGAAATGCAAGATATTAAGAAAGGTGTTATTGTTATAATTAAAGAAAACAAAAGCATATTTGAATGGAATAACCATAAAAAGGAAAATTATAATACAGACAGTCAGGAATTTAGAGAGTATGGTGTAGGAGCTCAAATTTTAAGAGATATAGGAGTTCGAAAAATGGTGCTTTTAACTAATTCAAAAAGAGCAATTATAGGATTGCAAGGTTTCGATTTAAAAATAGTAGGTCATAAGGAATTAAGAAATGAATAAAAAAAAAAACATCTTAATAGTTGGTAGTAATTATTATCAAGAAATATTTCAAAATCTTGTTGATGAAACTAGAGAAGAAGTAGAAAAACATAATTTATTTTGCCATCTTGAAACAGTTACAGGTGTTTTTGAGATTCCATCCATAATAACCTTTTGTAAATATAAGTTTGATGGCTATATTGCATTAGGATGTGTCATTAGAGGTGAGACTACACACTACGATTATGTATGCAGTGAAAGTGCTAGAGCATTAATGAATATATCATTAGAAGGTTTTGCAATTGGATATGGGATATTAACAGTTGAAAATTATAATCAAGCATTAATTAGGTCTAAAACTATTGCTAATAAAAGTATAGGCAAAGGAAAGGTGGCGGCGTTAGCTTGCATAAATCAGATGAGCTTAAAAGCAAAATATACAGATGGAAGCTAGAAGAAACACTAGAAAAATTGCTGTGCAAGCTGTATTCCAATTTTTTTTTTCTAAAGAAGATGTAAACAAAATTTTAGAAGAATTTTGTAATTATAGAATAAAAGAATTTAAAAATTATAAAAAAAAGTATGATATTGATTTTTTAAAAAAAGTTGTTGTTGGAGTTTATCATAATGAGAAAAAAATCACTGAAATGATAGAATGTAATTTATCAGAAAACTGGTTAATTGATAGAGTGGATTTAACTATGAAGGCTATAATAAGTTTGGCAATATATGAATTAATGATTTATGAGAATATACCTTTACAAGTAATCATTAATGAATATGTATCAATAGCTAATCAATATTTAGATAAAAGTAATACGGGGTTTATAAATGGAATTTTGGATAATATAGCTAAAAATATTAGAAAATCATAAAATGGATGAAAATTTTATAATTAATAAATATCTTAAACCATTATCTAAAAATTTTAAAGAAGCTTTAAATCTATCAGATGATGCAGCGGTATTAAAAGTTTTGAAAAATAAAAATTTAGTTGTTAGTGTGGATAATTTTATATATGGAATTCATTGTCCAAAATATATTAATATTTCTAGTGGGGTTAATCGTGCAATATTAGCTGCAATTAGTGATTTGTCAGCTATGGCAGCAAAGCCTTATTGTATATTTATTTCTATAACATTAAACAAAGATAATATTTCAATAAAATTACTTAAAGGCTTAAAACAGGGAATAAGAAAAGCATTGAAAAATTCTAAAGCTTTTTTAGCAGGAGGAGATTTATGTTCCTCTTCAGGCGCAGTATCTTTTTCAGTTACTGTTATTGGGAAAGGCTATAGAAAAAACTTATTATATAGAAAAGGAGCTAAGCCTAATGAGTTGCTTTGTGTTTCTGGTAATATTGGTGATGCTAAGATTGGTTTAGATGTATTATTAAAAAATAAAAAAGAAAGTAAAAATTTTAAAAATAATTATTTTATTAAAAAGTTTATTAATCCACCAATAAGAAATGATTTTATTAGAATGATTAGTCATAAAGTCTCTTCTTGTATAGATATATCAGATGGTTTGATTTTTGATAGTTTTAAACTAGCATCAAACTCAGAATGTGGAGTAGAAATAAGTTCAAGTAAAATTCCTATATCCTTAAAAGCGAGAAGTTTATTAAAGAGAAAGTATCTCTCTTTGAATGATATGATAACTGCTGGAGATGATTATGAGTTAGCCTTTTCTGTAAGTGAAAAGAATTTAGAGTTTATTAAAAAAGCTGGAAAAACTAAAAAAGTAAAAGTTTCGGTTATAGGGAAATTTACTAAAGAAAAAAAATTTTTATTAGATGGTAAAGTTTTTTCTGGAGGTTACTCTCACTTTTAGCAAAAAAATTATTTAGATATTGCAATAAAGTAGATCATCTGCCATTGTACAAAAAAATCAACAAAATAGGGGTAAGAAATGGAACAAATTTTTATTTTTTCATGTATAGCTGGTGCCTTAGCAATTATCTATGGCTTTATAACTGCTAAACAAGTTTTAGGTATGTCAGCTGGTACAAAAAAAATGCAGGAAATTTCTAATGCTATTCAAGAGGGAGCTTCTGCATACCTTAAAAGGCAATATTACACTATTGCTTTGGTAGGAGTAATAATATTTATTATAATTGCTTTTTTTTTAAATCTTAGTGTAGCTTTAGGGTTTTTAGTAGGTGCGATTTTATCTGGAATGGCCGGTTTTATTGGCATGCATATTTCTGTAAGAGCTAATGTTAGAACTACTGAGGCTGCCAAGAAAAGTTTAAATGATGGCTTAGGGGTAGCTTTTAAATCTGGGGCTGTAACTGGAATGCTAGTTGCAGGGTTAGCTTTATTATCAATTTGTTTAACTTATTACTTTTTAATCAATAGCGGGGCTTCTGGCAGAGAACTTATTGATCCACTAGTGGCTTTAGGATTTGGAGCATCATTAATTTCAATTTTTGCAAGATTAGGAGGAGGAATTTTTACTAAAGGAGCAGATGTAGGAGCTGACCTTGTAGGAAAAGTAGAAGCAGGTATTCCAGAAGATGATCCTAGAAATCCTGCTGTAATTGCCGATAACGTAGGAGATAATGTAGGAGATTGTGCTGGAATGGCAGCGGATTTATTTGAAACTTATGCTGTAACAGTGGTTGCTACTATGGTACTAGCTTCAATATTTTTTAATGGAAGTTTAGAAGTTTTACTAATGAATTTACCTCTTGCTATTGGTGGTGTTTGTATTGTTTCTTCAATAATTGGAACATACTTTGTAAAAATATCTAAAAATGGCTCAGTAATGGGAGCACTTTATAAAGGTTTTATAGCTTCAGCTATTTTGTCTTTTATAGGAATATATTTAGTAATTGAATTTTTTGTGGGTATGGATACTGTCTTTACTTATTCTGGTGGAAACTTTACATCAATGGATATTTTTCTTTGTTCAATAGTAGGGTTAGTTGTAACAGCATTGTTTATTTGGATAACTGAATATTATACCTCAACTAATTACAGACCAGTTAGATCAGTTGCTAAGGCCTCTGAAACAGGTCATGCAACTAATGTAATTCAGGGTTTAGCTATTTCTATGGAGTCTACTGCTGTTCCTGCTTTGATAATTTGTGTAGCAATTATTGTATCTAATACATTAGCTGGTTTGTTTGGAATAGCTATATCTGTAACAAGTATGTTGGCTCTCGCAGGAATGGTAGTTGCCCTTGATGCATATGGGCCCGTAACAGACAATGCTGGCGGTATAGCTGAGATGGCGGATCTCCCAGAAGGTGTCAGAAAAACTACAGATAATTTAGATGCTGTTGGTAACACAACAAAGGCTGTAACAAAAGGATATGCAATAGGCTCTGCTGGATTAGGAGCTCTAGTCTTATTTGGAGCCTACAGAGAAGATCTAGATTATTTTATTTCTAATTCTGGGTCCTATCCTTATTTTGAAGGGCTTGAAATTAGTTTTTCCCTTGATAATCCCTTTGTAATAATAGGTCTAATCTTTGGTGGTTTATTACCTTTTTTATTTGGCGCTATGTCAATGACAGCAGTAGGTAGGGCTGCTTCTTCAGTTGTTTTAGAAGTAAGAAAACAATTTAAAGAAAATAAAGGAATAATGACAGGCAAAACCAAACCTAATTATGGTAGAACAGTGGATTTATTAACTAAATCTGCTATAAAAGAAATGGTTATACCTTCATTGCTTCCAGTTTTAGCACCTATCCTTTTTTATTTTATAATTGAGTTAGTGGCTTCTAGAGCAGAGGCGTTTATTGCATTGGGAGCTATGCTATTGGGAGTTATAGTTACTGGTTTATATGTGGCTATTAGTATGACTTCAGGTGGAGGTGCTTGGGATAATGCCAAAAAATATATTGAAGATGGTAATCATGGTGGAAAGGGTTCAGAAGCCCACAAAGCTGCAGTGACAGGCGATACAGTTGGAGACCCTTATAAAGATACATCTGGGCCTGCTGTTAACCCAATGATTAAAATTACAAATATTGTGGCTTTATTGTTATTAGCATTTTTAGCACATTAATCTTAAGGGGCATCTAACTTTCTAGTGAAAATAGAGAAAAACTCTTGTATTAAAGTAATTTCACTATTTTGGTTATATGCCTCTTTAGGATAACTAATATTTATTTCTGAAGTATCATCTTCAGTAAAAATTTTATACTTTTTTACTAACTGATTTTCATCAAATGTTACAGCAAGTATATTATTTTCAAGGTTTTTAACCTCAAAGTATGCCTTTTCGTGTTGAACTAAAGTAATGTAATACCATACATTATCAGAAAAAGTAGACTTTAAAGTGGGCTGACCAAATATTTCAACTACCTCTGATTTACTTAACTTGGTTTTTTTTATTAATTCTATATTTTTTGGATTTAAAAAATTACCGTGTTTTGTAATCCTTGGCTGACAGGAGAAAAAAGTTATTAAAAATAAAGGTATAATAACAAATATAGATTTTTTCATAATTTTCATATAAATAAGTCTACATAATAAATTTTTAAATAAAATGTTTTTCAAAAAAAAAAATAAGAAAATAGTAGAACTAAGCATTACTTTGTATAAACAGATTGTAAGGCAGGCTAGAACAAAGGACTTCTACTTAAGGTTAAAAATTCCTGATACCATTGATGGAAGATTTGAACTAATTATCCTACACTTTTTTTTGTTGGAAAGGACTTTAGATAAAAAAATTAAAAATGATCAATTAATTTACAAAGAATTATTAGAAATAATGTATAAAGATTTTGATATGAGTTTGAGAGAAATAGGAGTAGGCGATTTATCAGTAGGAAAAAAAATATATCAAATGACAGAAGCTTTTTCTGGAAGGTTATTTGCCTATAGAAAATTTAATAATAAAAAAAACTTCGGCAGTATGGGAACAATAATAAAAAGAAATATTTATGGTACTATTGAAAATATTGATGCAAAGTATATAGAAATTGTTAAATCATATATTATTGATTCTATGGAATATATAGATAAATCTTTAATTTATGAAGTTTCAGAAAATAGTTCTATATTTATTGATTTAAATCGTTATATTATAAATAAATAAAAAGGAATTTAAGATGGCTGTACCTAAGAAAAAAGTTTCTAAATCTAGAAGAGGAAATAGAAGATCTCATGATGCTCTAAATTTTCGAACTATAGTAGAGTGCCCAAACTGCGGAGCTGAAAAATTACCACACCAGGTGTGTCCAAGCTGTGGTTTTTACAATAAAAAAAAAATTATATCACTTACTAAGAGTATTGAAGACAAACAAGCTTAGTCTTTATGACAAACAGAATAAACATAGCTATTGATGTTATGGGAAGTGATAAAGGCCCAGAAACCATAATTGAAGCATCATCCATAAGTAAGACTAGATATCCAGAAATAAAGTATACTTACTTTGGGAATAGTAAATTGATATCAAAATATGTTAAAAAATACAAAAACTTAATTAACTGCTATGAAATTATACATACTGACGAAGAAGTTTTACCAGAAGATAAACCTAGCTTAGCTTTAAGAAAAAGGAAAAGTACTAGTATGGGGAGAGCATTATCTTTTTTAAAAGAAAAAAAAGTAGAAGCTTTAGTCTCTGCTGGTAACACAGGTGCTTTAATGGCTATGTCTAAACTAGAGTTAAGAATGCTGGATGGCATATTGAGACCTGCTATTGCAGCTACATTCCCTCATAAAAAGGGTGAATTTGTTATGCTAGATTTGGGGGCAAATACTGAATGTAGTCAAGATAACCTATTACAATTTGCAGTTATGGGTTCAGAATATGCAAAAGTGGTTTTAGGAAAGGAAGACCCTAAATTAGCTATATTAAATATAGGAACAGAAGCAGATAAAGGAAAAGTCTATATTAATGAAACAGCAAAAAATTTAGAAAAAAGCTATTTATCAAAAAATTTTGTAGGATACATTGAGGGTAATGATATCATAAATGGATATGTAGATGTAGTAATTAGTGATGGGTTTTCTGGGAATATTGCGCTAAAAACCGCAGAGGGGGTAGCAACATTGTGTAGTAATTATATTAAAAATATTTTTGAAAGCTCTTTTTTAGGAAAAATTTCTTTTTTACTATTATCAAAAAAACTAGCTGCTTTAAAAGATAAACTAGATCCTAGAAAAAGGAATGGAGCTTTATTTTTGGGTTTAAATGGCATAGTAGTTAAAAGCCATGGAGGAGCTGATGCATTAGGTTTTGCATCAGCAATCGATATAGCATACGAATTCGCTTATGAAGATATAGCAAAAAAAATAATTGGGAACATTTCTAAGCAAAATATAGAGTAAATATGAGAAAAAATTTTACAAGAAATAAACTAGCAGAAAGAATAAATGTGAAATTGGGTTATTCAAAAGAGGAAGCAAAAGAGTTTATTGAATTTTTTTTAAATTATATAAAAATTAATATTAATACAAAAGAAAATATTAAAATATCTAAACTCGCATCTTTCAAGGTTATTAGTAAAAAAGAAAGAATTGGTCGTAATCCTAAAACAGGGCAAGAAGCAATTATCTCAGAAAGAAAAGTAGTATCTTGTAAATTTTCAAAAAATTTAAAAAATAAGATTAATAATGATTACTAAATGAAAAATGTTCAAGCATACAAAACTATAGGTGAAGTAGAAAAAATTTTAAAAGTAAAGCCTCATGTATTGAGGTTTTGGGAAGAGTCTTTTTCACAGGTAAAACCATTAAAAAGAAAAGGAGGAAGAAGATTATATTCTGAAGATACTATAAATATATTAAGAATTATAAAAAAGTTAGTAAATGATGAAGGATATAGCGTGAAAGGAGTAAAAAAATATCTTTCTAAAAATAAAATTAGCAATATTAAAAAAGAAGGTGCTATTAAAATATCTGAAGATTTAGACATCAAATTAGATAACATTGAAAAGTATTTAAAAAAAGCTAGAAGTATTTTAATAAATGAATAATAAAAAATTAAAAATTTTTCTATTAGCTATATTCTCAGTAGTATTAGGTATAATTTGTATTAGTGTATTTAGCTCAAAAAATAATGAAACTCTGTATTTATCTAAAAATGTTAATAAATATAAGCTAATTACACATTCTAATGAAAAATTTGATGACAAATTTTTTTCTAATTATCCTTCTTTAATTTTTTTTGGTTTTTTAAATTGTCCTGATGTTTGTCCTTTCACATTAACAAAAATTTCAGAAATAATTGAAAAGTTGAAGGATAAAAGTGAACTTATGAGGTTTTATTTCGTTACGGTGGATCCAGAAAGAGATAAAATAGAAGATTTAAAAGAATATTTAAATGCTTTTCATCCAAAAATTATTGGTGTGACGGGTTCAAATATTAATATAGAAAATTTTTTAAAATATATGTACGTATACAAAAAAGAAATACAGCTAGATAATAATAATTATACAATAGATCATAGCTCTCAAATATTTTTATTTAATAAAAACGGAAGCTTTTTTGGCACCTTATCTACGAATGAAAAAGACAATAATATTTTGGGTAAAATAAGCAAAATTTTAAACGGTGCGTAGCGCAGCCTGGTAGCGCACTAGTCTGGGGGACTAGGGGTCGTAGGTTCAAATCCTGCCGCACCGACCAAAAATAAAATTACTTTTTCTTTAAATTTCTTTCAAATAAATGAATCAATTTTTCCCAGTGCATTTCTGCTGCTTTTTTTACATAAGTATTTCTTTCTGGAAATGCAAAACCATGCTCTGTTGAAGGGTATACTTCAATAGAACATTTTTTATATTTAGAAAAATTTTTTTTTATTTTGCTTAATGTAGCTTTAGGTACCCATTTATCTTTTTCTGCAAATGCTAAATATAATTCTCCTTTTATTTTATCAGCTATTAAGTGAGGAGAGTCATCCTTCTCAGTAAAAATATCTACTCCATAAAAAGATGCAACTGCTGATATTTTATCAGCATATAAAGCTCCACAGCTAACAACAAATCTTCCACTCATGCAATATCCTACGATACCAATTCCATTACTATTATCAAAATTATTATTTATATAATTAATAATATATTTTGTATCATCTATAATCATATTATTAGTTGTATTATTCATAGTAGAAATCATTTTATTTAACTCTTTTTTTGATTTCTTATAAAGTAATTGGTTAAAAGGATAATTTCTTTCTGTACCTACTCTATAAAATAAGTTAGGAAGTAAAACGTTATAACCATTTTTTAAAATTCTTCTACACATAGTTCTTAATTCTTCCCTAATTCCAGGGGCGTCCATATAAAAGATAACGGTAGGAGCATTTAAATTGCTGTTTATAAAAGTTTTACAATCTAAATTGCCATCTTTTGTTTTTATGATTATATTTTTTTCATGCATAAATTTATAAACTTAAATATTAAAAAATTTATTATAGTTAATCTAGTATTTTTTTTATTTAGTTCCTTCGTCAATTTATATTCTGAAGAATGTCAAAATTTTGATGCTAAGTTAAAAGAAGCTAAAGAATATTTTCCTATATTTAATGAAATAGTATTGAATTATTCACTTAGAAATGCATTTATAAAAAATTATAATAAATTTTCAAAGGAAGAAGAAGAATTAATAGCTGATGAGGTAGTTTTATTAGCATTATTAGATAGGAATGAATGGTATATATTTGCAGCTCAAGATGACTGTTTTGTTTTTTGGGTTAGTCTTGAACCAGATAGATTTATAGAGCTAATAGACGGAGGATCTATTGCAAAAGATCAAGGTATATGGAGAAAGGATTAATTAGTTAATAGAGTTATCTATATCTAATATAATATCTTCAACATCTTCTAGTCCAATTGAGAGGCGTATTATATCTGGTCCTGCTCCAGCCTTAATTTTTTCCTCATCTGAAAGCTGACTATGAGTTGTAGATGCAGGGTGTATAATTAAGCTTCTAGTATCTCCTACATTAGCAACATGTGATAATAAATTAGCTTTTTCTACCATAGATACACATGCTTTATAGCCATTTTTTAGTTTAATTGTAAAAATTGATCCTACTCCATAAGGAAAATATTTTTTTCCCAAATTATAATATTTATTATTTTTTAAACCAGCGTAAGATACTGAACTTACCTTTGAATGATTTTGCAAATATTTAGCTACTATTAATGCATTATCTGAATGTTTTTTCATTCTTAAATTTAAGGTTTCAATACCATTTAATATATAAAAAGCATTTTGAGGAGATAAAGTACAGCCAAGATCTCTTAATGTATCTGCTTTTACTTTCATAGCAAAACCAAAATCTCCGAAGGTTTCTGAAAATCTTATATTATTATAAGATTGATCAGGCTCACTTAAACTAGGATATTTGTCATCTTTTAGAAAATTAAAATTCCCACAGTCTATAACAATTCCTCCCATACTAGTACCATTTCCACAAATAAATTTTGTTAAAGAATGAGTTATTATATTAGCTCCCCAATTTGCAGGGTTATGAAGAAAAGGAGTGGCCAAAGTATTATCAACAACTAGTGGTATATGATATCTGCTAGCTATTTTTGCAACAGCTTCAATGTCAACTATTGATCCATCAGGGTTTGATAATGTTTCTATAAAAATTAATTTTGTATTTTTTTTTATTTCATTTTCAAAATTTTTTACATTATCAGGGTCTACAAAAGAGCAATCCCAACCAAATTTTCTGAATGTTTTATTAAACTGATTAATTGATCCACCATATAATTTATTTGAAGCTATGAAATGATCATTATTACCTAATAAAGTTGTAAAAGCTAATTGTTGAGATGCATGACCAGAAGAGCAAGCCACAGCTGCTCTACTATTTTCTAAATTAGCCAATCTCTCTTCTAGTACTGAAACAGTTGGGTTAGTTAATCGGCTATAAATGAAACCAAAATCTTCTAGTTTAAAAAGTCTTTCAGCATGTTCAGTGTTTTTAAAAACGTAGGAAGTAGTCTGATAGATAGGTGTATTTCTTGCTCCCGTTATGGGTTCAGGAGCAGCACCGGAATGAATAGCTCTTGTAGCAAAACCATATGATATTTTTTTTTTAGTCATTTTATAAGCAGGTTTCTCTTATTGGAAATCACATTAGAATTTACTCCAGCCCATCCTAATTCACCTGAAAACTTAGCATACTCAATTTTAGGACACCTATTCATTATAAAATTAATATTTGCAGTATTTGCAATTTTTTCACTTTTTTTATCAATTAGTCCTAATTGCAACCATATAGTTTTAGTTTTAATTTTAACTGCTTCTTTGACAAACGTTAATATTTTTTCTTTTTTAACAAACAAATCAACCATATCAGGAATAAATTCTAATTCAGAGATGGTTTTATATACTTTTTCTCCTAAAATTGTTTTTTTATTTGTTACTGGATTTACAGGAATAATTTTATAGCCTCTATTTTTTAAATAACTAGCAGCAAAATTACTTGGTCTATTTTCTTTATCACTAAGACCAACTATAGCTATTGATTTGGTAGTAAAAAGAATTTTTTTAATATAATCGTCAGCATAATAAATATTATTTTTTAAAGTCACTAATTTTTCCAATTCGGGCTTCTTTTTTCAATAAATGCTTCTATTCCTTCTTTTGCATCATTAAAACCCATATTTTTTGTCATTACTTTTGATGTATATTCGTATGCTTTTTCTGTGCTCATATTTAATTGCTTGTAAAAAGCTAATTTTCCAATTTTTATAGATTGGTTGGATTTTTTTGTAATATTAGTAGCAATATTTATAACCTCTTTTTTTAAAGACTTTTTGGGAAACACTTTATTGATAAGTTTGATTTTTTCTGCCTCTAAAGCCGAAATTTTTTCACCCAAAAGAAGCATATACATCATATCTTTTGATGATATTTTTCTTGATATAGCCACCATAGGTGTTGAGCAAAATAAACCAATATTTACTCCTGGAGTTTGAAAGTAAGAATTTTTAGATGCAAATGCAAGATCACAACTAGCCACCAATTGACATCCAGCAGCAGCAGCTATTCCATCAACGCAGGCAATAACAGGTTGTGGTAAATATTGAATTGATAACATCATTTTACTACATGCTTTAAATAAATTTAAAAGTTTTATTTCTGATTTTGAAGACTTTCTAACTTCTGTTAGATCATGACCAGCAGAAAATGAAGGTCCTGTGGACTGAATAATAACCACTTTTATTTGTTTATTTTTTTTTATGTAATCTAATTCATTTTGCAAACTTTTTATTAATTCTAAAGAAAGAGGATTTCTTTTTTTTGGATTATTGAATTCTATTATATAGATATTTTTTTTTTCAAATTTAGTTTTTATTAAGGCCATTTTTTCATTGCAAACTTTATTAAAAAAAATATTATAAACTATTGATTATTTTTAATAAAGCGTATATCTATATTAATTTGTAAAAAATATGTTAACAACTTGGGTAAATAAAAAAAACGTACAAAAGAATTGGTACATTATTGATGCTACTGACTTAGTCTTAGGTAGGCTAGCCTCTTTCTTAGCCATAAGGCTTATGGGAAAACATAAAAGCAACTATTGTCCTAATATAGATTGTGGAGACAACTTTGTGGTTGTTAATGCCAAAAAAATTAAGATGACAGGAAATAAGTTAGAGCAAAAAATATTATATAAGCACACAGGTTATCCAGGAGGATTGAAGGAAACCTCTTATAAAGATATTTTAAATAGCTCAAGTCCTGAGAAGTTAATTAAACTATCAGTTAAAAGAATGCTTCCTAAAGGGGTATTAGGTAGAGAACAGTTTAAAAAACTTTATGTATACTCTGAAGACAAGCATCCACATGATGCACAAAAGCCGGAAAATATAGATTTTAAATCATTAAATAAAAAGAATGTAGTTGGTGAAAATTATGCAAGCAAGTAACTCTTTAGAAGATACAAACGAAAAAAAGTTGGACTCACTAGGTAGATCATATTCAACAGGTAAAAGAAAATCTTCTATTGCTAGAGTTTGGTTAAAAAGAGGGTCAGGTTTAGTTAAGATAAATGGTAAAGAAGAACAGAAATACTTTTCTTCAAAATCGCACAGAATATTACTAAATCAACCTTTAGTTCTATCACAAAGAAAATCAGAAATAGATATTATATGCACAGTTATAGGGGGAGGTCTATCTGGTCAAGCAGGAGCTATTAGACATGGAATAGCAAGGGCTTTAGTAAAATTTGAACCAGATTTAAGAAAAAATTTAAAAAGTAAGGGACTTCTTACTAGAGATTCTAGAATAGTTGAAAGAAAAAAGTACGGTAAAGCTAAAGCTAGAAGAAGTTATCAATTTAGCAAAAGATAATCTTTAAAAAAAAATGATTTCAAAAATAAAACCTAAATCTGTTGAGAAGACAGATTTAAAAGCAGCTATTATAGGGCCCTCAGGATATACAGGATACGAAATAATTAGGATATTACTCAAGCATCCTAAGGTTAAAATTAAATTATTGATTGGAAACAAGAGTAAGGGAAAGCACATTTCAGAAATTTTTTCTTCTTTATCTCAAATTGATTTACCTAAAATAAAAAATCTAAAAACTGCAAATTTTTCTAATATTGATATCGTCTTTTCTTGTATGCCTAGTGGCAACTTAGATAATATTATTCACCTAATACCTAAGCACATAGTAGTAATAGATCTGTCAGCAGATTTTAGAATAAAAGATGTTAAATTATTTGAGAAGTACTATACAAAACACCAAAACCCGAAGTATTTAAAAAAGTTTACTTATGGTTTGACGGAATTTAATAGAAATAAGATTAAAAGTAGCAGATATATTGCTTGTCCTGGTTGTTATCCTACATCAATTTTAATTCCAATTGTTCCGCTTATAAAAAAAAATATAATTTCTACTAATGACATAATAGTAGATTCTAAGTCAGGATTATCTGGTGCAGGAAGAAACACTAAACAAGATCTACTTTTTAGTGAAAATTATAATTCTTTTAAAGCTTACGGTGGAGGGAATCATCGACATATTCCAGAGATTGAGAGCTGTATTTATGATCAAACTACAAAAAAAATAAACATAGTATTTACGCCACATATTATTCCTATTAATAGAGGAATATTAAGTACTATATATTTAAAAGGAAATGCTTTGCAAATTCAAAAAGCTCTATTGAAACATTATGAGAATGAAAGCTTTATAAAAATCAATAATTTAGGGGAAATGCCTAAAATATCAGATGTTATTGGTACTAACTTATGCAAAATAGGAGTTTTACAACATAATAAAAAGAATCATGTTATTATTACTTCAGTAATCGATAACCTATTAAAAGGAGCTTCAGGGCAAGCTGTTCAAAATATGAATTTGATATTTGGCTTTCCAGAGGAGTTAGGACTTGATCAACATTCATTCTGGCCTTAATATAATTTAATGAAATTTTATTTAAATAATTTATTCTTAATCTTTTTGTCTTTTTTTGTGGTTAGTTGCTCAACCGTGAATGATTGGGATGTCTCAAAAATAATAGATAAGACGGAAAGGTGGTTATTTGATGTAGAAGATAATTCTGAAGAAAAAGAAGTTAGTCTTGATGAATTTAATGACAAAGAATTTGCTGAAGAGAGAGTTGAAGTCGAAGAGGTTTTTCCCGATATTAATGATGTTCCTCAAATTAAACCTGAATTTGAGGAAATAGATGAGGACTTCTTTGAAAGTGAAAAGAAAGAAATTGAAGGTAGCGATGCAGATGATAACAATGTTGAGGTGAGTCAAATAAATCAAAAAGATAATATTAAAAAGGAGAATGGGTTAAAGAAAAAAAATATTGCTGCAGTTTTAGAAGTAAGAAAAAATATCAGATTTAAACTTGCAAAAATGTTTCTAGACTCTGATCCTCCTGTCGATAAACAGCAACCAATAATTGATATTTCTTCTTCTGAAAACATTAAAATAACTAAAGTTGCAATAATTCAATTCCCTGATAATGCCATTATACCTGATAGTAGTGCGGATAAGGTATTAGAAGAAATAGTTAAGTTTAAAGGTGAAAGAAAACTAAGGTTGGTTGGCCATGCATCTAAAACAGGAAGTGAAACAGTAGAAGGAAAAAGAATTAATATGGAGATATCTATTTCTAGAGCACAAACAATTAAAAATATGTTAATTAATAAAGGCTTCGAAAGTAATAATATCGAAGTATTTGGTAAAGGTGATTTAGAACCATTACAGGAAGAGGCAGAAGAGTTTGGAGAGGCAGTAAATAGAAGAGTAGAAGTTTTTTTTATTTCTAATTAGTCATGATTTATGAAAACTAAGTTTGAAAGGGTAGCATTGTTACCACCTTATGTCTTTGCTGAGATCAATGACTTAAAGGCTAAGGAGAGATTAAAAGGTAGAGACGTCATTGATTTAGGAATGGGTAATCCTGATAATAGTACTCCCAAACATATTGTTGATAAACTAATAGAAACTATTAAAAACGGAAAAACACACAGATATTCGGTTTCAAAAGGAATTTTAGGTTTAAGAAAGGCACATTGTAGTTATTATAAAAGAAGATTTGGAGTTAAGCTTAACTTTGAAGATGAGGTAGTTGTAACTTTAGGCTCCAAAGAAGGTTTGGCTAACTTAGCTTCTGCAATTACTTCAAAAGGGGATATTATATTAGTTCCTAATCCAAGTTATCCTATTCATCCATATGGTTTTATAATAGCAGGAGCTATAGTGAAACGAATTAGAATGACAGAGGAAGAATTATTCTTAAAAAATTTAGTGAAGAATATAAATAAGTATAAAAATAAAATTAAAGCTATTGTTATCAACTATCCTAATAATCCAACAGCTAAAATAGTAGAATTAGACTTTTATAAAGAATTAGTAAAAATATGTAAAAAAAATAATATTTGGATTTTATCTGATATTGCCTATTCAGAAATTTATTTTAATGAAAAACCACCTCCGTCATTGTTACAAGTAAAAGATGCAAAAAAAGTAGCTGTTGAGTTTTCTTCAATGAGCAAATCTCATAATATGCCAGGTTGGAGAATAGGTTTTGCTAGTGGTAATAAAATATTAATATCTGCTTTAGCAAGAATAAAATCATATTTAGATTATGGAGCTTTCACTCCTATTCAAGTTGCAGCTGCTTCTGCATTAAATAGTTCTCAGGAACACGTAAATAATATTAGAAATGTTTATAAAAATAGAAGGGATGTTTTAATAGAATCAATGAAAAGAGTAGGCTGGGATATTCCTAACCCAGAAGCTACTATGTTCGCCTGGGCTCCTATTCCAAAAAAGTATTTAAGTAAAGGTAGTATTTATTTTTCTAAAGTACTTTTAAAAAAAGCATCATTAGCTGTATCACCTGGAATTGGATTTGGATCCTATGGTGATAAACATGTTAGAATTAGCTTAGTTGAAAATGAGCAAAGAATCAGGCAGGCAGCAAGAAATATAAAAAATAATTTAAGTTTTTAAATGGCCAGTAAACAGTTAAATATAGGTATAATAGGTTTAGGCACTGTTGGTAGTGGAGTTATTGAAACTTTAGAAAAAAAAAATAATTATTTTAAAAGAAAATATAATTTAGAAATTAATATTTTTGGTATTTCAGCAAAAAGCAAAAATAAAAAAAGAGCTTTTAATGTAAAAAAATATAAGTGGTATAATAATCCTTTAGATATTATTGGTATTAGAAATATTCATGTAATAGTAGAATTGATAGGAGGGTCTTCAGGACTTGCATTTGAGATAGCAAATAAAACCCTTAACGCAAAAAAACATCTTGTTACTGCGAATAAAGCTCTTTTAGCTGTTCATGGTGAAAAATTATCTGAATTAGCAAAGAAAAATTCAGTAAATATATGTTTTGAAGCTGCAGTAGCTGGAGCAATACCTATAGTAAATGTTTTAGAAAATAGAATGTTATCTGATGATATTTCTAACGTGTATGGAATTTTAAATGGTACATGTAATTATATTTTATCTCAAATGAGTGAGAAAAAAATATCTTTCGATACAGCCTTAAAAAATGCGCAAAATGCAGGTTTTGCTGAAGCTGATCCATATGACGATATTAGTGGTAATGACACTGCTTATAAATTAGTAATATTAACTAATTTAATTTTTTCTACTAATTTCAAGATCAAGCATGTTTTCTTAGAAGGAATAACTAAAATATCTAGTATAGATTTAGAAATGGGAGATAAGTTAGGGTATACAATATTACTTTTAGGAATAACTAATATTAAAAAAAAAATAATTCAATTACGTGTTCATCCTTGTTTAGTTTCAAAGAAAAGTTTACTGGCAAAAGTAAAAAACGAGTTAAATTCCGTGGTTATAGAGGGAGATATGGTTGGAAAAACTCTTTTAATAGGAAAAGGAGCAGGGAAAAAGCCTACTGCAGCATCTGTAATTTCTGATATAATTAGTTTTGATAATTACAAAAAAAGGAAGCTTGATTATATAAAAGAAAAAAATTGGTCTTTTATTGAAGCAAATATTAATGATAGAAAAGGTAAATTTTATCTCAGAATAGGTGTGCTTGATAAACCAGGTGTATTAGCTGATATAACTAGTTTTTTTAAAAGGCAAAAAATATCTATAAGTAATATGTTTCAGTTAGAAAAAAAAATATCAGGTTATGTGCAATTGATATTTGTTACACACAATATTCTAGAAAGACAACTAACATTAACTATTAAAAAAATTGAGAAACTTGATAAAGTTAAAACTAAAGTTAATGTTATAAGAATAGAGAATAACATATGAATAAAAAGACAATAGAAATTAAAGAAAGAAATTTAGCTTTAGAGGCAGTTAGAGTTACCGAAGCAGCAGCATTATCAGCAAGTAGCTGGATAGGGCTAGGGGAAGAAAAAAAAGCAGATGCAGCTGCAGTCAAAGCAATGAGAGAATCTTTAAATACTCTAGATATTGATGGTGAAGTAGTCATAGGAGAAGGTGAGAGAGATAAAGCTCCAATGTTGTATATAGGCGAAAAAGTAGGAACACAAAAAGGACCTCAAGTTGATATAGCTCTAGATCCACTTGAGGGTACTACAATTTGTGCAACTGGAGGGAATAACGCATTAACTGTTATAGCTTTTTCTGAAAAAGGAGGTTTCTTAAATGCTCCTGATGTTTATATGGACAAAATAGCTGTTGGAGGCGATCTGCCTAAAGGTATTATTGATATAGATGAAGAACCAGAAATTAATATAAAAAATTTGGCAAAAGCTTTAAAAAAAGAAGTTAATGACATAGTAGTTTGTATTCTAGATAGACCAAGACATAAAAATATCATAGAAAAGTGTAGAAACGTTGGAGCAAGAATTATGTTGATACCAGATGGTGATGTATCAGGTATTATTGCAACTGCTAATCCTGATACAGGAGTAGATATGTATTTAGGTATAGGAGGAGCGCCTGAAGGAGTTCTTGCAGCTGCTGCATTGAGATGCATTGGTGGACAAATGGAAGCAAGGTTAAAGTTTTATAATGAAGATGAAAAACTAAGAGCGAAAAATTTAGGTATTACTGATTTAAATAAAAAATATTTATTAAGTGATTTAGCTTCGGGAAACTCAATGTTTGCTGCCACAGGAGTAACTGATGGTTCAATGCTAAAAGGAGTAAAAATAATTGAAAATAAAGCAATTACTGAGTCCATAGTGATGAGGTCTTCTACTGGGACAGTTAGAACAATAAAAGCAACGCACAATCTTAATTCAAAAAATTAATAATGAATGAATCTAATTGCTTAATTGAAGAAAATAAATCAATTAAGGGTAATTATTGGGCTTATCAAAAGCCATCAATAAATTTTGTAGAAAAAATCAAATTATCATTTAACTTATCTAATATTATTGCAAATATAGTAGCAAATAGAAATATTGATGATAAGCATTTAGATTATTTTTTAAATCCCACATTAAAAAATAATTTACCTGATCCCAGTACTCTAAAAAATATGAACAGTAGTATAAAAATTTTATTAGAAAAAATATTTAGAAACAACACTCTAGGTATATTAGGTGATTATGATGTAGATGGTGCAACTTCAACAGCAATTTTGTTTAAATACTTTGAGTTTATTGGAGTTAATGCTGAGATTTACATTCCTGATAGAATAAAAGATGGTTATGGTATAAGTAAGAATAGTATTGATCATTTTTTTAGAAAAAAAGTTAACCTTTTAGTTTCTTTAGATTGTGGAACAAATGACGCAGAGTTTATTGCTTATGCTAGAGAAAAAGGTATAGAAATTATTGTTATTGATCATCATGAGGTTAAAAGTTTAGGGTCACCATTATCTATTATTAACCCAAAGTTAAAAGATGACACAAGTAATTTAAATAATCTATGTACAGCAGGTTTAGTTTTTTTATTTGTAATAGGACTTAATAGAGAACTTAGAAAAAAAAAATTTTTTGAGAATAAAAAAGAAATAAACTTAAAGGAGTTTTTAGATATAGTAGCAGTAGGGACTATATGTGACTTAGTCCCTTTACATAATGAAAACAGATTATTAGTAAAAAAGGGTTTAGAAAAAATAAATCTTAAACCAAATATCGGATTAAGTGTCTTAAAAAGTAAATTGAAATTAGAAAATAAAATTAAAAGTACGGATATAGCGTACTACATAGGTCCTTGTATTAATGCTTCTGGGCGCATAGGAGATCCATTTCTAGGTTTTAATTTATTAGTGAAAAATGAAAAAAAAGAATTAGAAATCATAGCAGAAAAGTTAATAAATAGTAATAATGAGAGGAAAACCTTAGAGAATATATCATATAATCAAGCTAAAATGTTATTACAGAATTTAAATAATATGAAATTTATATTTTTATATAGTAAAACCTGGCACCCAGGAATAATAGGTATAATAGCTAGTAGATTAGTGCAAGAGTTTAAAGTACCAGCATTTGTGATGAACATAGATGAAAATAAAGTTGTAGGATCAGTAAGGTCTATTAAAAATATAGATATAAGTAAGATATTAGCTAAACTGGTTAATGAAGGTTTTTTGGAATCAGGAGGTGGTCATGCAATGGCAGGAGGGTTTAAATTAAAAGCAGAAAGACTGTCTTCGTTGCAAAATTATCTTAAAGAAAATAGTTATGAATTTTTTAAATCTGAAAACAGTACTATAAACATTGATTTAGAAGCAAAAATTTCTGATTTAAACTTGGAAATGATAAACAGTATGGAACAGCTTGAACCCTTTGGTATGGGTTATCCAGAACCCAAAATACTAATAAAAAAAGTTAGTTCTGTTTATTCAAAAATAATTGGTAAAAATAAAACTCATTTATCTTGTACGCTGGAAGATATTTACGGATATCGCATAAATGCTATTATATTTAATTTTGAAAACACTATTCTTCGTGTAATAGAAGAAAAAAGAGAATTCGATGTTATAGGTAAAGTTTCTTTAAACATTTGGGAAAATAAAAAAATTCCACAATTTTTTATTGAAGATTTGAGAATAATATAGATGAGGCATAACAAAAAAATTAAAATAGCAGTATTTCCTATTGCAGGTATGGGGACAAGGTTTTTACCTATTACAAAAACTATTTCAAAGGAAATGTTAAATATTTTGGATAGACCTTTACTAGATTATGCAGTACAGGAAGCAAAAGCAGCAGGAATAGAAACATTTATATTTGTAACAAATAAAGAAAACACAAAGCCTGTAGATTATTTTTCAAAAAACACCAAATTAGAGAGCTTTTTGAAAAAAAAGAAAAAAATTGATTTATTAAATGAAATAAAAAAGCTGAATATTAAGAAAAAAAATATGAAAATTATTTTTCAAGATAAGCCTTCCGGGTTAGCTGATGCAATTCTTAGAACAGAAAAATATATTAAGAAAGAAGATTTTTGTGTAATTTTACCAGATGATCTAATTATAGGTTCAAACTGCACTCAAGAGTTAATAAATGTTTATAATAAAAAAAAATCAACTGTAATAGGAGTAATGGAAGTAGACAAAAAAGACGTCTCCAGTTACGGGATTATAGAAAGCTCAATATTTATGAAAAATATGTATAAAATTAAAAATATGATTGAGAAACCAAAAGTCAAAGATGCTCCTTCTAATATTGCTATAGTAGGTAGATATATTTTACATAATGACATATATAAATTTATCAAGAAAACTAAAATTGGAAGTGGTGGAGAACTTCAAATAACTGATGCAATATTTTTAAGCAGCAAAATTAATGAAGTTTGGGGTTACAAATTTAGTGGCAAACGTTATGATTGTGGAAATAAAATAGGATTTTTAAAAGCACAAATAGCCACTGCATTTAAAGATAAAGATATCAAAAAAGAAATTAAAAAATTTATTAAGAGTTTAGGAGGTTAGCTATGAAAATAGCTGTTATTGGTGCAGGTTATGTAGGGTTAGTTACAGCAGCATGTTTTTCAGAGTTTGGGTACGAAGTAATTTGTATAGATAATGATAAGTATAAAATTAAAAAATTAAAGAAAAACATTATTCCAATTTATGAACCAGGACTTTCTGACTTAGTAAAAAAAAATGCTAAATCAAAATATCTTTTATTTAGTAACAGTATAAGCAAAATTAGGGATGCTAATATTATATTTATTGCTGTAGGAACACCCAGTTCTAGAAGAGGGGATGGAGAAGCAGATTTAAAATTTGTATTTAGCGTAGTTAATGATATTTCTAAATTTTTAAAAAAAGGAAAGAAACAATTAGTCATAACTAAGTCAACTGTTCCTGTTGGTACTGGTAAAAAAATACAAGATATAATCTGTGAATTAAGACCAGAATTAATTAATAACAAAGATTATTTTGTTTCATCTAATCCAGAATTTTTGAGAGAAGGGTCAGCGATAGAAGATTTTATGAGACCAGATAGAGTAGTTTGTGGAGTGACAGATAAGAAAGCAGAAGAAACTTTAAAAGAATTATATAGGCCTTTAAACCTAAGGGAGGCTCCAGTTCTTTTTACTGATATAGAGAGTGCAGAAATTATAAAGTATGCTTCTAATGCTTTTCTAGCTCTAAAGGTTTCATTTATAAACGAGATAGCAAATCTTTGTGAAAAGACTGGAGGAAATGTACAAATGGTTGCTAAGGGTATGGGGTTAGATAATAGAATTGGTCCAAAATTTTTACATCCAGGCCCTGGTTTTGGAGGAAGTTGTTTTCCAAAAGATACAAGAGCTCTTTATGCCTCATTTAAAAAAAATAAAATTAAAAATACTTTAGTCAAATCAGTAATCAACTTTAATGAAGATAGAAAAATAAGCATAGTAAATAAAATTAAAAATTTATTAAAACCTAATATTAAAAATAAAGTTATAGCTTTTTTAGGTGTAACATTTAAGCCTAATACTGATGATTTGAGAGAGTCACCTAGTTTAGAAATTATTCCTAGATTAAGAAAGCTAGGTATAAAAATTCATGCCCATGACCCTGCATTTAATTCAGAATTTAAGATCAAGGAGTTTGATAAAGTTAAATGGTACAGTAATGTTTTAGATGCAATGAAAAATGCTGACCTTTTGGTAATACATACGGAATGGAATGAATATAGAGGATTAGATTTATTAAAAGTAAAAAAAGAATTAAAAAATCCAATTATTTTAGATTTAAGAAATATTTTTAACCTAGACGACGTAAAGAAATTTAATATAAAATACTATGGAATAGGGTTTAAAAGCTAAAAGAATATGAAAGGACACAAATTCAATAAAGGCATATTTAGAGCTTATGACATAAGAGGCATAGTTGCAGATACATTATCCGTACAGGATGCTTATTATATTGGTTATAATTTTGCAAAAAAAATAAGGGATAAGTTCAAATCTGTAAATATAGTTGTAGGCTATGATGGGAGACTATCTTCTCCTATTTTAGAAAAGAGTTTAATACAAGGTTTATTTGATAATGGTGCAAATATTATCAGGATAGGACTTTGTCCATCTCCTATGTTATATTTTGCATCAATAAGATTAAGAGCTGAAGGTGCGATAATGATAACAGGCTCACATAATCCTTCAAATTATAATGGTTTTAAGATATTAACTAAGGAAGGCAGCTATTTTGGAAAAGAATTATCAAGTCTTATGAAGATAAAAGCTATGCCTTTGATACATGGTAAAATTCACTATTATGATATTAGTAATTCTTATATTAGTAATTTAGTAAGTGCTATATCTTTTAAAAATAACGACCTTAAGGTAGTCTGGGATCCAGGTAATGGCTCTACAGGAAATATTATTAAGAAACTTATAAAGCACATACCAGGAGAACATATTTTAATTAACTCTGAGGTTGATGGTACTTTTCCATCTCATCACCCTGATCCAACAGAAGAAAAAAATTTAGTTGAGATAAAGAAAACCATAAAAAAATATAATGCAGATATAGGTATAGCTTTTGATGGAGATGGAGATAGAATTGGTGTTTTAGATTCTAAGGCAAACTTCGTCTCAGGAGATAAATTATTATTATTATTTGCTATGGATATTCTGAAGAAAAAACCTAAGTCAAAAATTATTGCAGATGTGAAAGCTAGTAATTTAATTTTTAAAACTATAAGAAGTCTAGGTGGTACGGCAATAATGAGTAAAACAGGTCACTCACTAATAAAAACTAAGATGAAAGAAACAAAGGCACTTTTGGCAGGAGAAATGTCCGGACATATATTCTTTGCAGATGAGTATTATGGTTTTGACGATGCTATATATGCTTCTATAAGGTTATTAAACATTATGTCTCAAGGCTTTAATATAAAAGGGTTTTTAGAAAAGTTTAAAAATCTCTATTCAACTCCTGAAATTAAAGTATTTTGTGAAGATAGTTATAAGTTTAAAATTATTGATAAAATTATTAAAATTACTTCTAAAAAATATAGAGATGTTAGTTATATTGATGGAGTAAGAGTAAATTTATCGTATGGTTGGTGGTTAATCAGGGCATCGAATACACAACCTGCTATAATTGTTAGATGTGAGGCAAATTCGAAGAAAAGTCTCACTACTTTGATTAAAGAAGTAGAACTTATTTTATTAAAATTTGATCTGAAATTAAATTATTGATGTAAATTAATATATATAAACTTTAATTTTTATTGTTATATTGTGTTATGCCAAAAAAAAATAAAAATGATATATTAGAACAAGAGCTAGGCGTAATTACTAAAGAAAAACCAAAAGTAAAAAAGCCGAATATGTATGCCGTTGTGCTAATTAATGATGATTACACACCTATGGAATTTGTGATATATGTATTACAAACAATATTTAAAAAAAGTTATGAAGAAGCAAAAAAGATTATGTTACTGGTTCATAATGAGGGCAAGGGCATTTGTGGTGTATATTCCTTAGATATTGCAGAAACTAAGGCAAACCAAGTAATTGAATTTTCAAGAGTTAATCAACACCCTTTAGAATGTAAGGTTCAAAAACAGTAATGATATCAGAGCAATTAGAAATTATAATACAAAAAGCTTTTGAGCTAGCAAAAAATAAAAAACATGAGTTCTTAACATTAGAACATCTTTTGCTAGAGTTATGTGATGCTGAGGATGTGAAAAAATTTTTTAGTTACAAGATGGTAAATATTCAATCTATTAAAAACGATTTAAATGGTTATATAGAAAAAAAATTAAAGACTATAGTAGTAAAAGAAGATGTGAAGCCAGTTCCATCTATGTCATTTGAAAGAGTATTAAAAAGAGCAGCACAACACGTTCAAAGTTCAAGAAAAGGAGAAGTTCAAACTTTAAATATTCTAGTAGCAATGTTTTCAGAAAGAGATAGCTTTGCAGTATATTTTTTAGAAAAACAAAATTTAACAAGATTAGATTTAGTTTCATATATTAGTCATGAAAAAGATAAGGATGAATATAATAATGAAACTAAAGAAAATATATCTGAAGAATCTAATCAAGAAGCTAAAAGTCAAAATAATTTGCTAGAAAAATATTGCATTAACCTGAATAAAAAAGCAAAACTTGGAAAAATTGATCCTTTAATTGGAAGAAAAAAAGAAATAAATAGAACGGTACAAATATTATGTAGAAGACTTAAAAATAACCCATTATTTGTTGGAGATCCTGGTGTAGGTAAGACGGCATTAGCTGAAGGCTTAGCAAAAAACATAGTAGATGGTAAAGTACCTAAGATTCTTAAAGAAGCTAAAATTTACTCCTTAGAAATGGCAACATTATTGGCAGGGACAAGATACAGAGGAGATTTTGAGGAAAGACTAAACGGTATACTTAAAATTGTTACTTCAGATACTAATAACATATTATTCATTGATGAAATACATACAGTTATTGGTGCTGGAGCTACATCTGGTGGTTCAATAGATGCTTCAAATATATTAAAACCTGCACTTGCTAATGGATCATTAAGGTGTATTGGTTCTACCACTTATACAGAATATAGAAAATATTTTGAAAAAGACTCCGCCTTAGTTAGAAGATTTCAAAAAGTGGATATAGAAGAACCCAGTCAGGAAGAAGCTGTATTAATTATGAAAGGAATTATTCCTAATTTTGAGAAGTTTCATAAAGTAAAATACAGCGATGAAGTAATCTCGGAGGCAGTAAGGTTGTCTGCTAAGTTTATTCATGGCAGAAAATTACCAGATAAATCTATAGATATAATAGATGAGATAGGAGCACAATTTAATTTAAATAATAATAAAAAAGATATTAAGGTTAAAGATGTAGAAGATACGGTAGCTCAAATAGCTAAGATACCTTCTAAAAATATTTCTTCTGATGATACTAAAGTATTAGTTAATTTAAAACGCAACCTAAAACTGTCTATATTTGGTCAAGATAAAGCAATAGATGAGCTTAGTAGAGTTGTAAAATTATCAAGATCAGGTTTAAGGGATGATAACAAGACTATAGGGTCATATTTATTTGTAGGACCTACTGGAGTAGGTAAGACAGAAATAGCAAAGGTTTTATCTAGTGTTTTAAATATTGATTTATTACGGTTTGATATGTCTGAATATATGGAAAGACACAGTATATCTAGGTTAATTGGTTCCCCACCAGGATATGTAGGCTTTGATCAAGGAGGGGCTTTAACCGAATCAGTGAATAAAAGTCCTAACAGTGTAGTGCTACTAGATGAAATAGAAAAAGCGCACCCTGATATTTTTAATATTTTATTGCAAATAATGGATTATGGTAAATTAACAGATCATAACTCTAGAACAGTTGATTTTAGAAATACAATATTAATAATGACTTCTAATGTAGGTGCAGAGGCTTTAGAAAAAAATAGTGTAGGTTTCACTAATTCAAATATTGATAGAGATAATGAGACACAAATAAATAGAATGTTTGCACCTGAATTTAGAAATAGATTAGATTCTATAATACAATTTGATTTTTTATCAAAGAAGGTTATGAAAAGTATAGTAGATAAGGCAATTAATATACTTGATGGGCAGTTAGCAGAAAAAAATATTTCTATTAGTCTATCAAATAGTGCCAAAGATTATCTTATAGAAGAGGGATACGATAGAAAGTTTGGTGCTAGACCTTTAGAAAGACTTATACAAAAGAAAATTAAAGAGCCCTTGGCTGATGAGATAATATTCGGAAAACTCAAAAAGGGAGGAAAAGTTATTGTAGAATTCAATAAAGAACAGTTAAAAATTAACCTTACTAAATAATTTTAAAGGGAGAATAATTATCATTTATATGATTTATATCATTTAATATTATTCTCCTTTCTTCTTCCAAAAAATTTTTAATAGCCAATTTAAGTTTTTCATTAAAAATATAGTGGGCACTGTAAGTTATTTTAGGTAAATAACCTCTTTTTATTTTATGAGCACCCTGAGCTCCAGCTTCTACTTTTATACATTTATTTTTTATTGCGTATTCCATAGCTTGATAATAGCAAACTTCAAAGTGAAGATTCTTTATATCAGAATTACATCCCCAGTATCTACCATAAAGTATATCATTAGAAATAAAATTAAGAGCACCGGCAATAATATTTTTATTTTTCTTCGCTAATATCAACATACTTTCTTTTTTTAGATATTGTGGAAGTTTAATAAAAAAATCCTTAGATAAATAGTTGTATGACCACTTTTTCTTAATAGTTGATATATAAAATTGATACATAATTTCGCTAAGATTTTTATTGAATTTTTCATTTTTTATTATTTCTATATCAATGCCTTGATGTTTAATACTTTGTCTCTCTTTATTTATACTTTTTCTTATTTTATAAGAAAGTTTATTTAAAAAATCTTCAAAAGTATTATAATTATTATTTGTAAAATGAAATTGTTCTCCATATCTAATTAAAAAACCTTCATTTTTTAAAAAATCTAATTCATGTTCTTCAAAAAAATTAATATGAATACTAGATATTTTCTTTTCTATACAAAAGTCTTTAATGAAATCGAATAATTTTTTTTTAATTAGAGCATTAATATTTTGAGTAACTAATATTCTTTTACCTGTAACAGGAGAAAAAGGTGAAGCGATTAAAAGTTTTGGATAATAGTTTAAACCTAAGCTTTGATACGCTTGAGCCCATGAATGGTCAAATACAAACTCACCCTGACTATGGTATTTAATGAAAGAAGGAACAACAGCAGTAATTTTATCATCGACTTTTAAGCAAAAATAAATGGGCTGCCATCCAGTATTACCTCCTATAGATTTACTATCTTCTAATAGCTTTAAAAAATTATAACTTAAAAAAACATTTCCATTTTTATTACAGTTATCCCAATCTTTGGCTTTAAATTTATTTATTGAGTTTACTACTTTGATATTTATTTTATTTTTCAAATGCAATCTCAAAAACTGAATCTATTTCAACTGTTGCATTTTTTGGTAAGGAATTAACACTTACAGCAGATCTAGCATGATCACTATTAGGACTCATTATTTTAGTTATCAAATTGGATGCTCCGTCTGCAACTTCAGGCTGATTAATAAATAAATCATCGCTATTAATAAATACATTTATTTTTACACATTTTCTAACTAAATTTAGGTTATTTTGTATGGCATCCTTTAAAATAGCGAAAGAGTTTAACATACATAATTCTGCAGCCTTTACTGCAGAAGGTATTTCTACGTCTTTATTGACTTTTCCAGTAAAAAGCATTTTTCCATCAACTATGGGAATTTGTCCTGATATAAATAAGAGATTTTCTGTCTTAACATAAGGGCTATAATTAGCAACAGGCTTATTAGCCTTTGGAATAGTTATATTATATTTTCTTAAATTTTCTTCAATATTAATCATATATCTCCTTTAATTTAAAATAGTTTTAATATTATCTTCCCACTTATTAGAAAAATGATCACAATATTTATTTTTACTTTTTATAAGCGCTTCAAGTTTACTATTACCTACAAATAATATAGTGTTAATATTTTTTTCTTCTAATTTAACTGATTTTATCTGATAAGGGCTATCATCAATAAACCAAATTTTTCCTTTATGAATATCAGATAGGTATTTTACTGCTTTTCCTTTAGGCCCTGTATTTGCAAAAAAAGGGAAATTAATGCCACATTTTTTTAAAGCTATTCTTCTTTTTTCATAAAATTTAAAAGGAATATTTGATAAAATTATTATACTATTTTGTTTTGATAGTATCTTCAGGCTATTTGCTGCACCCTCAACTAAACTCATACTTTCGGTCTCGTGCATAAAAAAATTATTGATTATATTAGTAATTTGGCTTTTGTTTAAGGCTTCATTCTTCTTGTTTAAAATATTGCCTTCTAACGCATAACTTTTCCAATTAAAATATAAACTCTTAGTATGTAAATACTTTTCGAAACTATACATAAAATCAAAAATCACTTCATCAGCATCGCAAACTATTAAAGGCTTATCTTTTTTTATTTTATATGAAATGAGCTTTGGAAATGTTAAGGGCTGCAACTTAAGTACTTAACTACTTAATTTTACCTTCTTTAAACAAGACATGTTTTTTAGCTACTGGATCGTATTTGCGCACTTGCATTTTTTCGGTCATAGTTTTATTGTTTTTTTTAGTAACATAAAAAAAACCTGTATCTGCAGTACTATTAAGCCTTATTTTTATAGAAGAAGGTTTTGCCATGATTATTAATACAATAATAAAAGAGTATTTGTCAAGGACTACCTTTTCTGCTTTTTTTCAATTATTTTAAGAATATCCTCTAACTTGACTTCTTCAGGATCAATAGACTTTGGTAAACCGAAATTAACTCCTTTATATTTAGTATAAAAGCCATATTTTCCCTTAAAAAGAGAAATTTTTTCTTGATTTTCAGGATGAGTGCCTAATTCTTTTAGAGGTTTTACTGATCTGTTTGAACTTTTTTTAGGTTTTGATAAAATATCAACAGCTCTATTAATTCCTATAGTGAGAGGGCTTTCATCTTTAGGTATAGAATAAAAAGTATTATTGTATTTCAAATACGGGCCATATCTACCATTGTTTGCAATTATTATTTCTCCAGTTTCTGGATGTTCTCCAACTTCACGAGGAAGGGCTAATAGTTTTTTAGCTATCTCTAAATCTACTTCATTTATAGCAATATTTTTGGGAATAGAAGCTCTTTTTAATTTTTTTTTGTCTTTATCGTCTTGACCTAGTTGTACATAAGGTCCATATGGACCTTTTTTTAATAATATTTCAATATCATTTTCTTTTCCTAAAACTTTATTTTCAAGTATTATTTCTTCTTCATTTTCATTAGGAAAAACCTCGCTTCTGATATAATCGCAATCAGGATAATTAGTACAGGCAACAAAAGGGCCGGTTCCATTTTTTCGCATTTTTATTGATAAATTAGCCTTTTTACAAGGACATTTATTTCCTTGTTTATGAGGAAATAAATAATCTTTCATAGCTTCATTTATATAGTCATAAACACTAGTATTAGATAATTTAACAGTTGACTCTACACTGTCATTAAAATCATTCCAAAATTCATGAAGAACTGATTTCCAATCCTTTTCTCCTTGTGATACAAGGTCTAATTCATTTTCTTTTTCTGCTGTAAAGTTATAGTTTAAATATTTCTGAAAATAATTCTCTAAAAAGCATGTAACAATCCTACCACTCGGCTGAGGAAAAAACCTTTTAGAATTTAAGGTAACATAGCCTCTTAACTGATTCTTTTTCATAATATTTGCATAAGTAGAAGGCCTCCCTATACCATATTCTTCAAGTTTTTTTATTAGTGAGGCTTCTGAATACCTTGGAGGAGGCTCAGTGAAGTGTTGCTTTTTTTCTGTTTCAACTTTTTTAATTAATGTTTCTTTATTTAATTTATCAATATCTTTATTTTTATTTACATTAATTGTTTCTTCATCTTGATAGATTTTTTTATATCCATCAAATTGTAATTCTGAGGTTGAGGCAGTAAGAATTATTCTATTA